>NZ_JBIAFD010000010.1:0-307431 GCF_042869095.1 Streptomyces sp. NPDC007264 | reverse complement strand
AAACGCCCGGTTACATTCCGAACCCGGAAGCTAAGCCTTACAGCGCCGATGGTACTGCAGGGGGGACCCTGTGGGAGAGTAGGACACCGCCGAACTAATTGTGGGAAAGCCCCGCACCTCATGGTGCGGGGCTTTCTGCGTTCAAGGGGCGGCGGCCTTCCCGCAAGGATCAGGACGGATCAGAGTCGGCCCGCCGCCTTCAACGCCAGGTATGCGTCCGCCAGCGCCGGCGCCAGATCGTCCGGGGTCGCGTCCACGACCGTGACACCGTGGCGGCGCAGCTGCTCGGCCGTGCGCGCGCGCTCCGCCTGGGCCTGGGCGGCCGCGGCGGCGTCGTACACCGCATCCGTGCTGCCCCGAGCGGTCGCCATGCGGGCGATGTACGGGTCGGCGACGGAGGCCAGCAGCACCGTGTGACGTTGGGTGAGGCGAGACAGTACGGGAAGAAGGCCCTCCTCGACGGGGGCCGCGTCCAGAGTGGTCAGGAGCACGATCAAGGACCTGCGCGGTGCCGTGCGCAGTGCGATGGCCGTGAGGCCCCGGGCGTCCGTCTCGACGAGTTCCGGCTCCAGCGTCGCCATCGCGTCGACCAGTGAGGGCAGGACTTCACGCGCGGCGCGGCCCTGCACCAGGGCACGCACCCGGCAGTCGTAGGCGAGCAGGTCGACGCGGTCGCCGGCCCGGGACGCCAGGGCGGCGAGCAGGAGTGCCGCGTCCATGGACGCATCCAGGCGCGGTGTGTCGCCGACACGTCCGGCGGAGGTGCGGCCCGTGTCCAGGACGAGGAGGATGTGGCGGTCGCGTTCGGGGCGCCAGGTGCGCACCGCGACCGTGCTCTGGCGGGCTGTCGCGCGCCAGTCGATGGAGCGTGTGTCGTCCCCGGGGACGTATTCGCGCAGGCTGTCGAACTCCGTGCCCTCGCCACGGGTGAGCAGGCTGGTGCGGCCGTCGAGTTCCCGAAGACGGGCCAGCTTGGAGGGAAGGTGCTTGCGGCTGGCGAAGGCGGGCAGCACCCGTACCGTCCACGGGACCTTGTGGGTGCCCTGGCGCGAGAAGAGCCCGAGCGGCCCGAAGGAACGGATCGTGACGCGGTCCGCGTGGCGGTCGCCGCGGCGGGTGGGGCGCAGACGGGTGGTCAGACGGCGGCGCTCACCCGCAGGGACCGTCAGGTGGTGGCGTGACGCGGCCACTTCGGTGCCGGGCAGCCAACTGCTCGGCGGCCAGGCGTCGCGGAGCTGGGCGCGCAGCGGCCGCCCGGAGGGGTTGGTGACGGTCAGTGTCACGTCGGCCGCCTCGCCCAGGCGCACGGAGGTGTCGCCGGAGCGGGTCAGACCCAGTCGGCGTACGGGTGCCGCGAGCGCGAAGTCGCAGGCGCATGCCAGGGCGAGTGTGCCGTTGACGGCGAGGACACCCGTCCAACCGGGCGCCCAGATGCCGACGGGGAGGGTGCCGAGTGCCGCGAGGAGCGCGGCGCGTCCGGTGAGCGCCATCAGCGGGGGACGGGGACGTGGGCGAGGATCGCGTTGATGACGGAGTCGGCGGTGACGCCCTCCATCTCTGCCTCGGGGCGGAGCTGGACCCGGTGACGGAGCGTCGGGAGAGCCAGCGCCTTCACGTCGTCCGGGATGACGTAGTCGCGGCCGGTCAGCCACGCCCAGGCGCGGGCCGTGGCGAGCAGGGCCGTGGCGCCGCGGGGTGACACGCCGAGCGTGAGCGACGGGGATTCGCGGGTGGCGCGGCAGATGTCCACGACGTAGCCGGTGATCTCGGGGGAGACCGTCGTCTTGGCGACCGCGGCGCGCGCGGCCTCGAGGTCGGCGGGACCTGCCACCGGTCGCACGCCGGCGGCGCGCAGGTCGCGTGGGTCGAAGCCCCCGGCATGCCGGGTGAGGACGTCGATCTCGTCCTGGCGGGAGGGGAGAGGGATCGTCAGCTTGAGGAGGAAGCGGTCCAGTTGGGCTTCGGGGAGGGGATAGGTGCCCTCGTACTCCACCGGGTTCTGTGTGGCGGCGACCAGGAACGGCTCGGGCAGGGGACGCGGGGTGCCGTCGACGGTGACCTGGCGTTCCTCCATGGCTTCGAGGAGGGACGACTGCGTCTTGGGCGGGGTCCGGTTGATCTCGTCCGCGAGGAGCAGATGGGTGAAGACCGGGCCGGGCTGGAAGGAGAACTCGGCGGTCCGCGCGTCGTAGACGAGAGAGCCCGTGACGTCGCTGGGCATCAGGTCGGGGGTGAACTGGACGCGTTTCGTGTCGAGTTCGAGCGCGGATGCCAGGGCGCGGACGAGCAGCGTCTTGGCGACGCCGGGGACGCCTTCCAGCAGCACGTGGCCCCGGCACAGCAGGGCGACGACGAGGCCGGTCACGGCGGGGTCCTGGCCGACCACGGCTTTGGCGATCTCGGCGCGCAGGGCCTCCAGGGAGGCGCGGGCGGCGCCCGGGTCCCCGGTGTGCCCGGCGTTGTCAGTGGTCGGGTCCATCATGGACGGCGTACCTCTCTTTCGAGGGCGTCGAGTTGGTCGGCGAGGGCGATCAGGGCCGCGTCGTCGCCGGGTGGCGGGCCGAAGAGGAGAGCGTGCAGGGACCGTCCGTCGGCGCGGAGGTGGGCGGACAGCACGGGGAGCAGGGCCTCGGGTGTGTGCGCCTGAGGGGCGGGGACGCCGATGAGGGGAGCGAGGCGCGTGCGGCTGGCGGTGCGGAGTGCGGCGGCGGCGCGGTCGCGTGCGGTGGCCTTGCGGTAGAGGCGGGCGCGGCCTTCGACGGTTTCGGAGGCGCGGATCGCGACGGGGAGTCGTTCGGGTACGAGGGGGCCGAGACGGCGTGCCCGCCACAGGGCTGCCAGGGCCGCGGCGACGAAGAGCTGGAGGGTGCCCCAGAGCCAGCCGGAGGGAAGCAGGTCGAGCAGTCCCTGCCCGCCCGAGTCGGTGGCCGTGGCGTCGGAGAGCGAGGGGAGGTACCAGACCAGGTGGGTGCGGGAGCCGAGCAGTTGCAGGGCGAGCGACGCGTTGCCGTGCTCGTCGAGGCGGTCGTTGTACAGGATGTCGGGCGCGCCGAGGACGACGGTGTCACCGGGCCCGGAGGCGGCCGGGACGCGCACCAGGGTGGGCAGACCGTCGCTCGGGTAGCAGGTGTCGGCGCGGGTGTCGCTCGTGAGGTAGCGGATCCCGCCCGTGTCGGCGCTGCCGGCCCGGCGGGCCGCGGGCAGGGCGCAGGAGGGGTCCAGGAGCGAGTCGTAGCTGATGGCGGGGTCGGCGGACACTCCGTGGGCGAGGATGCCGAGCGATGCGCGGGGCGTGACCAGCACGGTCCGGCCGCCGGATCTCCGCGTCGCCTCGCGCACCAGCTGCTGCTGGCCGCGGGTCAGCAGATCGGGCACGGCGATCAGGAGGGTGGTGTCCGGTCCGGCCGACGTGCGCGCCTCGTCGAGGGTGGTGACCACGTCGGTGGACACGCCCCGGTCGGCGAGGAGCTCGGCGACGGCCCGGCTGCCGTACGGGTCGGCGGAGCGCGGGTCCAGGCGACCGTGCTGGGCGCCGGAGCGGATGACGGCGATCGCGACCGCGCCGATCAGAAGGACCACGACGCCCAGTGCGACACCCCGTGTCCGGGTCCACACCTGGCGCGCGGTGGGCGAAGCCGATGTGGACGCGGACGTGGCCTCGGCGGTCATCCGGTGGCTCCCCCGTGCGGTCCCAGTGCCGCGGTGCGGACACTGTCGGCCGTCTGCGGCCTGGCGCGCTCCAGATCCTCGTCGAGCGAGGCGAGCCGGCGGTACGTCGCCTCGCCCGCGACGCGGCCACCGTATGTGACGTCGTCGAAGTCCCGGGCGGCGGCGCGCAGCCGGTCCGCGTGGTCGGGCAGGGCGCGGCCGGCTTCGGAGGCGGCCTCGTCCGCTGTGCGGCCGGGGCGTACGTCGAGGAGGGCGCGCTCCTCCAGGGAGCGGACGACGGCCCGCATGCGTTCCTGGACGGCTTGGCTCCAGTGGCCCTGGGCGGCGTGCGCCTCTGCCGCCGCCCGGTGTTCGGCGGCGCTGCGCGGACGGTCGTCGAAGAGTGCCGCGGACGAGGTGGCCGTCCGGCGCGGGGTGCCCAGGCGCCACCACAGGGCGCCGACGAGCGCCAGGACCACCAGCACGATGACCAGGAGCCCGAGCCAGCCGCCGGGCGTCGCGGTCGATGCCGCGCCGAAGAGACCGTCGACCCAGTTCCAGAAGGCGTTCAGGGCGCGCTGCAGCGGGCTCGGGTCGTTCTCGTGGTACATCCGCTTGGACAGCTCACGCCGGGCCGCCTCCCGGGCCGGATCCCGGGAGACGGTCACCGGTGGTTCGTCCCCCGAGCGCCACAGCAGCGGTACGGCTCTCAGCCTTCCCCCCGTCAGGCTCACCGCATCAGCTCCCCGGGACGGTGCCGCGGTCGTCGGAGCCGTGGCCCGGGACGCCGGCGGCGCGGGCCAGGTCGAGGTCGAGGGCCTCGCGGCGGATGCGCTGGTCGATGTAGAGCAGCACGGTCACGCCGGCCGTGACGGGGAAGGTGAGCATGCGTGCGATCACCGAGCCGATCCCGCTGACGATGAGGAACGTCCAGCCGGGGCTGCCGGTGCCGTTGACGAGGCTGGAGAAGCCGCCGTCGCTGAAGGCTCCGGCGAGGATGGCGAAGGGGATCACGACGATCCACCCGATGATGATCGCGATGACCTGTGCGAGTGCCTGGATGCCGAAGACCCGCCACCACGAGCCGCGCACCAGCTTGGCGGAGCGCTTCATGGACGTGCCGATGCCCTGCTTCTCCAGCATCAGCGCGGGCGAGGCCAGCGAGAATCTGACCAGGATCCACACGGCGGCGACGCCGCCGCCGAGACCGCCGAGGACCGCCAGCGGGGCGCCCGCGCGGGGCGAGCCGGACAGGGCGATGAGGATGCCGGGAAGCGTGCCCCCGGCCACGAGCGCGGCGCCCATGAGCACCAGCAGGAACGTGAGACCGAACAGCCTCGGCATCTGAGGGCGGGCGTCGCGCCACGCCTCGGCGGTGCTCACCGACCTGCCGAGAACGGCCCGGCTGGTGACGGTCGTGAGCAGGCCCGTCGCCACGACGGTCCCCAGCAGGACGATCACGGAGACGGCGCCGGTGCTCAGCGTCACGTCGCCCAGGGCGCGGCCCACCTCGCGCGCGGAGGCGCTGGGATCGTTGAGCGTCTGCGTGCTGGCGCTGTCGTCGAGGACGAACCCCTGGATCAGGATGACGAAGATCTCCGTGAAGACCGCGACCGCCAGCGAGACGCCGAGGACCGTGCGCCAGTGGGCGCGCATGGTGGAGACGGCGCCGTCGAGGATCTCGCCGACGCCGAGGGGGCGCAGCGGGATCACGCCGGGCTTCGCGGCGGGCGGCGGGCCCCAGTTGCCGCCCGCGCCCCAGGGCCCGCCGTAGCCCTGGCCCGGGCCGCCCCAGCCGCCGCCGGGGCCTCCGTATCCGCCGGGGCCGACCGGGCCGGCCGGAGGACGCCCGCCCCAGCCCGGGCCGGGTGGTGGCGGTGGTGGGGCCTGCTCGGGACCCTGGGGGTGAGGAGCGGTCCACTGCCCGGGCGGGGGCTGCTCCTTGGACCATGTGCTGGGCGGCTGCGGCTGACCGGCACCGCCACGGTCCGAGGGCTGCTCCGGGGACTGTGCGCCGGAGGTTCCCGGCTGCTGCCCGTCGGAGGGGGCAGATCCGGGCGAGGCCCAGCCCGGAGTGTCGTTCATCATCGCTCCTTCACGGTGCCCGTCCGCGGTCGCGGCGGCGAGTTGGCAGCCATCGTGCCACGCTGCGTCCCCAGGGGGACCGGGGGCGGTGCGGGCTGCACGCCTTCAATTGTCGGCCCGGGAGGGGGCAGACTGACCGCATGGCTGATCAGTACGCGCAATCCGGCGAGGACCACCAGTCGGCGGGGATACGCGCCATTCGCTGGGACGAACCGCCCGAAGGGCCTGTGCTGGTCCTTCTCGACCAAAGGAGGCTGCCGGCCGAGGAGGTCGAGCTCGTGTGCACGGACGCGCCCGCGCTGGTGGACGCGATCCGCACGCTGGCCGTGCGCGGTGCGCCGCTGCTCGGGATCGCCGGCGCGTACGGCGTCGCGCTCGCCGCCCTGCGCGGCTTCGAGGTGGAGGAGGCGGCGGCCGCTCTGGAGGCTGCTCGGCCCACCGCGGTGAACCTGGCCGTGGGCGTGCGCAGGGCGAGGACCGCGTACCGGGCCGCGCTCGCCGACGGCGGCGACGAGCAGCGGGCCGCGGGGGCGGCGCTCGCCGCGGCGCGGGAGCTGCACCGGGAGGACGCCGAGGCCAGCGCCCGGATGGCGCGGCACGGTCTCGCACTGCTGGACGAGTTGCTGCCCGGCGGTGGGCACCGGATACTCACTCACTGCAACACCGGGGCGCTGGTGTCCGGCGGGGAGGGCACGGCGTTCGCGGTGGCGCTGGCGGCGCACCGGATGGGGCGGCTGCGCAGGCTGTGGGTGGACGAGACGCGGCCGTTGCTGCAGGGTGCTCGGTTGACGGCGTACGAGGCGGCCCGCAACGGGGTGGCCTACACGCTGCTCACGGACAACGCGGCGGGCTCCCTGTTCGCCGCGGGCGAGGTGGACGCGGTGCTGATCGGGGCGGACCGGATCGCGGCCGACGGGTCGGTGGCGAACAAGGTGGGCAGCTATCCGCTCGCGGTGCTGGCCAGGTACCACCATGTGCCGTTCATCGTGGTGGCGCCGGTGACCACGGTGGATCCGGACACCCCGGACGGAGCGTCCATCGAGGTCGAGCAGCGGCCGGGCCACGAGGTGACGGAGGTGACGGCCCCCCGGGCGCCGCTGCCGGCGGCGGGAACGGAAGCGGGAGGCGGGATACCGGTGGCACCCCTGGGAACACAGGCGTACAACCCTGCGTTCGACGTGACGCCGCCGGAACTGGTGACGGCGATCGTCACCGAGGAGGGAGTCGCCTCCCCCGTGACAGCCGAGGCCCTCGCCGCGCTGTGTGACAGGTCACGCCAGGTAACGATTTAGCTAATGGGATGATGTCGTTTATGAAGGGACGAGTCCTTGTCGTCGACGACGACAGCGCACTGGCCGAGATGCTCGGCATCGTGCTGCGCGGTGAAGGTTTTGAGCCGTCTTTCGTAGCCGACGGTGACAAGGCGCTGGCCGCCTTCCGCGAGACCAAGCCCGACCTGGTGCTGCTCGACCTGATGCTGCCCGGCCGGGACGGCATAGAGGTCTGCCGCCTGATCAGGGCGGAGTCCGGCGTGCCGATCGTGATGCTGACGGCGAAGAGCGACACCGTGGACGTGGTGGTCGGCCTGGAGTCGGGCGCGGACGACTACATCGTGAAGCCGTTCAAGCCGAAGGAGCTCGTGGCCCGCATCCGGGCGCGGCTGCGGAGGTCGGAGGAGCCGGCGCCCGAGCAGCTCGCCATCGGCGACCTCGTCATCGACGTGGCCGGTCACTCGGTGAAGCGGGACGGGCAGTCGATCGCGCTGACGCCGCTCGAGTTCGACCTGCTGGTGGCGCTGGCGCGCAAGCCGTGGCAGGTGTTCACCCGCGAGGTGCTGCTGGAGCAGGTCTGGGGCTACCGCCACGCCGCGGACACCCGCCTCGTCAATGTTCACGTCCAGCGGCTGCGGTCCAAGGTCGAGAAGGACCCGGAGCGCCCCGAGATCGTCGTGACCGTCCGTGGCGTCGGCTACAAGGCCGGACCCAGCTGACGTGGCCCGGGACAGTGCCGCTTCGGGCCCCGGCCGGCCCGGGGCCCGCCCGGGGCGGCCTGTCGGACTGAGGACGACGGGCACCGGGTGGGAAGGGCTCTTCGAGGGCGGACTGCTCCAGGGCGGGGTCCAGGGCAGCCCGGTCCTCCGGCTCGTCATGCGCTGGGTGCGCCGTCCGCTGCTGCCCGTGATGCGGCTGTGGCGGCGCAACATCCAGCTCAAGATCGTCGCCACGACCCTGCTGATGTCGCTGGGCGTGGTACTGCTGCTGGGCTTCGTGGTCATCGGCCAGGTGCGCAACGGCCTGCTGGACGCCAAGGTGAAGGCGTCGCAGAGCCAGGCCGTCGGAGGCTTCACGGTCGCCGGGCAGAAGGCCGACAGCGCGGCCAGCGCGAGCGGCGGGGACGACAACGCGGGCACGGGCGGCAATCCCGTGCAGAACGTCCGGGGATGGATGAGCGACCTCGTCGAGTCGCTCTCCAGCGGTGGCCAGGGCGCCTTCGACGTGGTCACGCTCAGCACCACCGCCGCGGACAACGACAACCGCGGCCTGGGGCCGCGCGCGTCGGGCGGCGTCGATCCGAGCCCGAGCGTGCCCGAGGCCCTGCGCAAGCGCCTGGACGCCGGCCTGGGCGTGGCCCAGAGCTACACCCGCATCGTCTACACCGACACCGGCCGCCAGCCACAGCCGGCGCTGATCATCGGCAAGCAGATCAACGACCCGAACGGGGACCCGTACCAGCTGTACTTCCTCTTCCCGCTCACCCAGGAGGAGAAGTCGCTCAGCCTGGTCAAGGGGACGCTCGCGACGGCCGGGCTGTTCGTCGTCGTCCTCCTGGGTGCCATCGCCTGGCTGGTGGTGCGCCAGGTCGTCACACCGGTGCGGATGGCCGCGGGCATCGCCGAACGGCTCTCCGCCGGGCGTCTGCAGGAACGCATGAAGGTCACCGGCGAGGACGACATCGCACGCCTGGGTGAGGCGTTCAACAAGATGGCGCAGAACCTGCAGCTCAAGATCCAGCAGCTGGAGGACCTGTCCCGGATGCAGCGGCGGTTCGTCTCGGACGTGTCCCACGAGCTGCGGACGCCCCTGACGACCGTGCGAATGGCGGCCGACGTCATCCACGAGGCGCGCGCGGACTTCGACCCGGTCACGGCGCGCTCCGCGGAACTGCTCGCCGACCAGCTGGACCGTTTCGAGTCGCTGCTCGCCGACCTGCTGGAGATCAGCCGCTTCGACGCGGGCGCGGCGGCGCTGGAGGCGGAGCCGATCGATCTGCGCGACGTCGTACGGCGGGTCGTCAGCGGTGCCGAGCCGCTCGCCGAGCGCAAGGGCACGCGGGTACGTGTCGTCGGCGACCAGCAGCCCGTCGTCGCCGAGGCGGACGCCCGACGGGTCGAGCGGGTGCTGCGCAACCTCGTCGTCAACGCCGTGGAGCACGGCGAGGGCAAGGACGTGGTGGTCAGGCTCGCGGCGGCGGGCGGCGCGGTCGCCGTCGCGGTGCGCGACTACGGCGTGGGGCTCAAGCCCGGCGAGGCGACCCGGGTCTTCAGCCGATTCTGGCGGGCGGACCCGGCACGCGCGCGGACCACGGGCGGTACGGGCCTCGGGCTGTCGATCGCCCTGGAGGACGCCCGGCTGCACGGCGGCTGGCTACAGGCGTGGGGCGAACCGGGGGGCGGGTCGCAGTTCCGGCTGACACTGCCGCGGACCGCCGACGAGCCGCTGCGCGGTTCGCCGATACCGCTGGAGCCCAAGGACTCACGGCGCAACCGCGGGCTGAACGACGCCGGGCTGAACGACTCCGGACTGGACGGCTCCGGGCTGCCGCGGGGCGGCTCCGGGAAGCAGGCCGTGGTGCCCGGCCAGGCCACGCGGGAAAGCGTGCCGTCGGCCGCCCCGATCGCGCCGCGGCACGCCCCGGCGACGCCCACGGCCGACCCGACCGCGCTGCCCGGCAGCGGCGCGCGCGTGGTACCCCGGCAGGTCGGGCGGTCGCGGCGGCAGGACGACAGCACTCCGCGGCCGTCACAGGACGGCGGCGGGCCGGACGAGCGGGAGCAAGGGGAGGCAGTCGGTGGGCGCTGAGGGGGGCGGGCGACGGCGTGCGCTGCGCGTCGGGGCCGCCATCGGCTGTGGCGCCGTGCTGCTGGCGGGCTGCGCCTCGATGCCGGACAGCGGTGACCTGCGGGGGGTCGAGTCCACGCCCCGGCAGGACGCCCAGGTGCGCGTCTTCGCGATGCCGCCGCGCGAGAACGCCGTTCCCGCGGAGATCGTGCAGGGCTTCCTCGAGGCGCTGACCAGCGACGACCCGCAGTACGAGACGGCGCGCAAATATCTGACCGCCGGCGCCTCGCGCGCGTGGAACCCGGATCGGTCCACCACGGTCCTCTCCGACGGACCGAACCCCGTCGCCGCGCGTGCCGCGGTGGGCCGGCAGGCGGGCGACGAGGACGCCTACACGTACACGCTGACGGGCACCAGGCTCGCGGTCGTGGACGCGCAGCACGCGTACGCGCCGGACGCGGGGACGTACAGCAGGACCGTGCATCTCACGCTGGAGAAGAAGACCAACCAGTGGCGGATCGACGCGCTGCCGCAGGGCGTGGTGATGGGCAGGTCCGACTTCCAGCGCAACTACGTGTCGGTCAACAAGTACTACTTCGCGACGAGCGCCCCCACCGCTGCCGGCGGTCGGCTGAGCACGGTCGCGGACCCGGTGTACGTGCGCAGCAAAGTGGACCCCGTGACCTCCACGGTCCGCGCCCTGCTGAAGGGCCCCACCCGCTGGCTGGACCCGGTGGCGACATCCAGCTTCCCGCCGGGCACGGCGCTCGGGAAGGACGTCACCTCCCTGTCGCCCGACGACCAGAACAAGCTGTCGGTGCCGCTCAACGACAAGGCCGACCGGGTCGGCCGGACACAGTGCGCCAGGATGGCGGCGCAGTTGCTGTTCACCCTCCAGGGCCTGACCCCCACAGGCGTGAGCCAGGTCGAGCTGCAGCGGTCGAACGGCAGCAAACTGTGCGATCTGAACGAGGAACGGGCCGAGATCATCGCGGCACGCGGCACGGGCACGCGGCCCGAGTACGAGTACTTCATCGACGGCAGGCAGCGGCTCGTCCGCCTGCCGAGCAACAGCAGTGCCACCGAGCCCGAACCGGTGCCGGGTGCGCTCGGCGACGGGATCAAGAGGCTGCGTGCCGCGGCCGTCTCCCGTGACGAGGACAAGGCGGCCGGCGTCTCGGTGGACGGGCGGTTCCTGTACGTCGGGTCGCTGGTGTCCGGCGCCTCGGTCGGGGACGCGGTGCTGACCAGCGGGGGAGCGTCGGCGGACGACCGGCTGACGACGCCGAGCTGGGACGGCGCGGGCGACCTGTGGGTGGCCGACCGCGATCCCGGGCACCCCCGGCTGCTCCTGCTCCAGAAGGGCGCGGGCGAGCCCGCGGAGGTCCGCACGCCGAGCCTCGACGGGCGCGTGGACGCGGTGCGGGTGGCCGCCGACGGAGTACGGATCGCGCTGATCGTGGAGAAGGACGGCAAGACGTCCCTGCGGATCGGGCGCGTGCAGCGGGACGGCGGGACCGGCGGGCGGCCCGGTGTGTCGATCCTCGGACTGCATTCGGTGACGCCGCAGCTGGAGGAGGTCACCGCCATGTCGTGGGCGGGCGACAGCCGGCTCGTGCTGGTCGGGAGTGAGGCCGGTGGGGTGCAGCAGATCCGCTATGTGCAGGTCGACGGTTCCACGCCGACGGGCAATCCGCCGACGTCGCTGACCGGCGTGAAGCAGATCGCGGCGTCGGAGGACGAGCGGCTGCCGCTGGTGGCCTACTCGGAGGACGGGATCGTGCGGCTGTCGACCGGGGCGCAGTGGCAGAAGGTGGTCAAGGCGGGGACGGCCCCGGTCTACCCGGGGTGAGCACCCTCGGGCGTGGCCCGACGGCGGGTCCCGGGCCGACGTGGGGACCCGTCGGCCGGGGGACGGTGCGGGCGGCCCTTCTGTCCGCCCTGGACGAGCGGTGAGTGGCCGTCCGGCGGCGGTCCCGACGTTGTCCACAGGGCTGGCGGGTCGTCGCGGGCCCCGGCACAGTGGTGGACATGCGGGGATGGTGGCAGGACCTCACCGACCTGGTGCTGCCGGCCGCGTGCGGAGGCTGCGGGAGGCCGCGCACGGTGCTCTGCCCGGAGTGCCGCGCCGCTCTCCACGCCACCGCACCGCGCCGGGTGCGACCGGCGCCGGAGCCGGCGGGCCTGCCCGCGGTGCACGCCGCCGCGCCGTACGAAGGTGCCGTGCGCTCCGTGCTCCTGGCCCACAAGGAGCGGGGCGCGCTGACGCTCGTGCGTCCGCTGGGTACGGCTCTGGCCGGCGCCGTGCGGGCGGGGCTCGGTGAGGCGGCGGCCGACGGGACCGGTGCCGGCCGGACGCCCGTGCCGTTCCCGCGGCCGGTGCTGCTCGTGCCCGTCCCCTCCTCGCGGCGGGCCGTGCGGGCCCGGGGGCACGATCCCACCCGGCGGATCGCGCTCGCGGCCGCGGGAGGGCTGCGCCGCGCCGGGACGGCGGCCCGGGTGGCGGCCGTGCTGCGGCAGCGGCGGGCCGTGGCCGACCAGTCGGGGCTCGACTCCGGTCAGCGGTTCGCCAATCTCGCGGGCGCGCTGGAGGTGGCCGCGGGGTGCGCCCCGCTGCTGGCCGGCGGGCGGGTCGTCCTCGTGGACGACCTGATGACGACGGGTGCCTCACTGGCGGAGGCGGCCCGTGCGGTGCGGGCCGCGCTCTCGGACCCGGGCACGGCGGGCGTGGGGACGGCGGATACGGAGGTGTGTGCCGGCGCGGCCGGGGAAGCCGCGGGGGAACGGAGGACGGAGCGGGGGACGGCACCGGTGCACGGTTCCCGGGCGCCGCACGGGACGGCCGCCGGGACCGGCCCCGGACACGGCGTTCGGGCGGCGGTGGTCGCCGCGTCGCCGGTCTCCTTCGGAGCGAATCGGAACTGACCGCGGAGTCGGGTCGTTGCAGGTAATGAGCAGGTCAATTCGCCTGAACGGAGGTACACGGCGGTAGAGGGTGACGACATCAGCCCCGGCGAGATATGTTCGGTTGTGAGGGAAAGGCGCAGGCCATCCCCCTCATGTTCCAGTGCCCTGCCGCGGGTTCGGCTTTCTCACCCGTAGTGGTGGGGTGGCGAGCCCGCCCGCGGGGGAGGAGGAGGTGGAAGTCACCGAGTCCGAGGTTCCGGGGCTCACCGGAGCCTGGTGCACAAGGGAGATGCTCCGCCAGGGATGCGGAGCGATCCGGGAACGGAGTTCTGCGTGGACATCGTCGTCAAGGGCCGCAAGACCGAGGTGCCTGAGCGGTTCCGGAAGCACGTGGCCGAGAAGCTGAAGCTGGACAAGATCCAGAAGCTCGACGGCAAGGTGATCAGCCTCGACGTCGAGGTGTCCAAGGAGCCCAACCCCCGACAGGCCGACCGTTCCGACCGAGTGGAGATCACCCTCCGCTCCCGCGGTCCGGTGATCCGGGCGGAGGCAGCGGCCAGCGATCCGTACGCGGCACTCGACCTGGCGGCGGAGAAGCTCGAGGCGCGGCTGCGCAAGCAGCACGACAAGCGCCACACCCGCCGTGGGACCCGCAGGATCTCGGCCGCCGAGGTGCCCAACCACGTCCCGGGCGCCGCGACGCTCAACGGCAACGGCGGCGTCGTCTCGGAAGCGGAACCGGAAGGAGTGCCGACCAAGAAGATCGGCCCCATCGAGGTGAAGGGCGAAGGGCCTCTCGTCGTCCGGGAGAAGACCCACGCCGCGTCCCCGATGTCGCTCGACCAGGCGCTTTATGAGATGGAGCTGGTCGGGCACGATTTCTATCTGTTCGTCGACTCCGAGACCAAGCAACCCAGCGTCGTCTACCGCCGGCACGCCTACGACTACGGTGTCATCCACCTCAGCACGGACCAGATGGTGGCCGAGGCAGCCCCATCGGCCAGCGCGAACGGAGCGGCCGGCGGCTGACCCCGCCGGGTGATCGCTGTATCCGGTGCCCCTGGTGAGCCCGTGCGCCCCCAGGGGCACCAGCGTGCGACCACTTCGCCCCATGCTCTGTCACCTGACTGTCGCCTCGGCATGGAATCATGGCCACAACGGCTCAACCGGTGGGCCGTTGCCTTGGGTTGGCGATGGCTCGGGACCACAGGCCACAGCCTTCAGGGGGAGGAACGATGGCGGACAGCTTCGGACCGATGCGTGATGAGGATGCCGACGACGGCGTCGTCGGCATGGGCCCGGAGGCGGGCTCACCACGCAAGGAGCCCATCCGTGTCCTCGTCGTGGACGACCACGCCCTCTTCCGGCGCGGCCTGGAGATCGTGCTCGCCGCCGAGGAGGACATCCAGGTCGTCGGTGAGGCCGGGGACGGGGCGGAGGCCGTCGACAAGGCGGCCGATCTGCTGCCCGACATCGTGCTGATGGACGTACGGATGCCCAAGCGGGGCGGGATCGAGGCGTGCACCTCCATCAAGGAGGTGGCGCCCAGCGCGAAGATCATCATGCTGACCATCAGCGACGAGGAGGCCGACCTCTACGACGCGATCAAGGCCGGCGCCACCGGGTACCTCCTCAAGGAGATCTCCACGGACGAGGTCGCCACGGCCATTCGCGCCGTCGCCGACGGGCAGTCGCAGATCAGTCCCTCCATGGCGTCCAAACTCCTCACCGAGTTCAAGTCGATGATCCAGCGGACCGATGAGCGCCGACTGGTTCCCGCGCCGCGGCTCACCGACCGGGAGCTGGAGGTCCTCAAGCTCGTCGCCACCGGGATGAACAACCGGGACATCGCCAAGGAGCTGTTCATCTCCGAGAACACCGTGAAGAACCATGTGCGCAACATCCTGGAGAAGCTGCAACTGCACTCCAGGATGGAAGCGGTGGTCTACGCGATGCGGGAGAAGATCCTCGAGATCCGCTAGCGGGACGGGCCCGGCTGAGGGTCCGAAGGTCAGCCCAGGGCGCGGGCCAGCTCCCGGACCAACGGCTCGCGCAGGGCCGGGGCGTCCACCCGCTCCACGCGTACGTTCGTGCAGTCCACCCAGGCCGCCGCCTCCACCAGTGCCTGCGCCACTGCCGGAACCGCCTTGGAGCCGTCCAGGGCGACCTGCCTGGCGACCAGCGTGCGGCCCTCGCGCGCGGGGTCCACGCGGCCGACCAGGCGGCCGCCGGCCAGGACCGGCATCGCGAAGTAGCCGTACACCCGCTTGGGCTTGGGGACGTACGCCTCCAGCCGGTGCGTGAAACCGAAGATCCGCTCCGTGCGCGCCCGCTCCCAGATCAGGGAGTCGAACGGCGACAGGAGCGTCGTACGGTGGCGGCCGCGCGGTGGGGTCCGCAGGGCCTCGGGGTCCGCCCACGCGGGCTTGCCCCAGCCCTCGACCGTCACCGGGACCAGCCCCGAGTCCGCGATCACCGCCTCGACCTGCTCGCCCTTGAGGCGGTGGTAGTCCGCGATGTCCGCGCGCGTGCCCACACCGAGGGACTGGCCGGCGAGGCGGACGAGACGGCGCAGGCACTCGGCGTCGTCCAGGTCGTCGTGGAGCAGCTCCGGGGGAACGGCACGCTCGGCGAGGTCGTACACCCGCTTCCAGCCCCGGCGTTCGACGCACACCACCTCGCCGTACATCAGCGCGCGTTCCACGGCGACCTTGGTGCCGGACCAGTCCCACCACTCGCTGGTCTTCTTTGCGCCGCCCAAGTCCGTGGCGGTCAGGGGGCCTTCCGCGCGCAGCTGCTTGACGACCTGGTCGTAGACCCCGTCCGGGAGCGGGTGGTTCCAGTGCGGGCGGGAGCGGTAGGAGCGGCGGCGGAAGGCGAAGTGCGGCCACTCCTCGATGGGGAGGATGCAGGCGGCGTGGGACCAGTACTCGAACGCGTGGGGGGCCGGGTCGGCGCCGCCCGACGCCGTCCAGTACGCCGAGTCGACCGCCTTGCGGCCTATCCCGCCCAGGCGGGCGTACGGGATGAGTTCGTGGGAGCGGGCGAGGACCGAGATGGTGTCGAGCTGGACCGCGCCGAGGTGGCGGAGCACGCCGCGCACGCCGGCCCTGCGGTCGGGGGCGCCGAGGAGGCCCTGGGCCCGCAGGGCGATACGGCGGGCCTCGTCGGCGGACAGTTCGGTGGCGGGAGGCGGGAGACTCGGCATGCTGACACCGTAGGGGGTGGCACTGACATTGATGCTGATACTCAGGTTCCGGTGGCCGACCGGCGCGGGAGAGGGCGGGCGCTGGACGGGGCGGGTGTAGGACGGCGGGCGCGGGCCGGCGGGCGCGGGCCGCTACGGACGGGCCGGCAGGTACGGCGCCGTCGACGGCAGGCCCAGGTCCGACGGCAGCAGGGAGCCCACCCAGCAGTCCCGGCGCGCCCCCTTGTTGTTGATCGCGGAGCGCAGCGTGCCCTCGAGGACGAATCCCGCGCGTTCCGCGACCGCGCGGGAGCCTGCGTTGCCCACCTCGGCGCGCCACTCCACACGGTCGATGGACATCCGGGTGAAGGCCCAGCGGCACGCGGCCAGCGTCGCCTCCGTGGTGTAGCCGCTGCCCCGGTGTTCCTTCGTCGCCCAGAAGCCCACCTCGGCGACGCCCAGCGAGCGCATCGTCAGGCCGAGCATGCCTGCCAGCTCCCCGGAGGGGAGGAACACGCCGAAGGTGAACATCGACGCGTCCGCCCAGCCGTCGGGCACCATCTGGCGGACGAACCCCTCCGCGTGCTCGCGCAGATACGGGGACGGGATCGTGGTCCAGCGCTGGATGTCGGGGTCCTGGGCGGCTTCGTACACCGCTTCGATGTCCGACGGGCTCACGGTGCGCAGCAGGAGACGGTCGGTGGTCAGGGTGACGGGGTCCATCGACCGATTCTGCTCGGCCGCCCGCCGCGATGCCATGACTTTTCCCGCCGTGCCGCGTCGTCACCCGCTCGCCCCACCGGGCGTCGTGTCGCTGCGTGAGATCCTCGTGACAATTCGTAGCGCCTCCGCGGCACCTTCCGCGACGCCCGTCCGTTGTCCTGGTGGCTGTCCATGGCAGACCTCCCGGCGTGGCGGGGTCCTCGCTTACGATGGCCGTTGCTCAAGCTGTCATACGTAACCGACCGTCCCAGGCCCGAACGGCAAGGAGACAAACCCCCGTGTCCGTCCTCTCGAAGATCATGCGTGCAGGCGAAGGCAAGATCCTGCGCAGGCTGCACCGCATCGCGGACCAGGTCAACTCCATCGAAGAGGACTTCATCGACCTCTCCGACGCCGAGCTGCGGGCCCTCACCGACGAGTACAAGCAGCGGTACGCGGACGGCGAGAGCCTGGACGACCTGCTCCCCGAGGCCTTCGCCACCGTGCGCGAGGCCGCCAAGCGTGTCCTCGGCCAGCGGCACTACGACGTGCAGATGATGGGTGGCGCCGCACTGCATCTCGGCTATGTCGCCGAGATGAAGACCGGTGAGGGCAAGACCCTGGTCGGCACGCTGCCCGCGTATCTGAACGCCATTTCCGGAGACGGCGTCCACATCATCACGGTCAACGACTACCTGGCCGAGCGCGACTCCGAGATGATGGGCCGCATCCACAGGTTCCTCGGCCTGAGCGTCGGCTGCATCCTGGCCAACATGACGCCGGCCGAGCGCCGCGAGCAGTACGCCTGCGACATCACCTACGGCACGAACAACGAATTCGGCTTCGACTACCTCCGCGACAACATGGCGTGGTCGAAGGACGAACTGGTCCAGCGCGGCCACAACTTCGCCATCGTCGACGAGGTCGACTCCATCCTCATCGACGAGGCCCGTACGCCGCTGATCATCTCCGGCCCGGCCGACCAGGCCACCAAGTGGTACGGCGACTTCGCCAAGCTGGTCACGCGCCTCAAGCGCGGCGAGGCGGGCAACCCGCTGAAGGGCGTCGAGGAGACCGGCGACTACGACGTCGACGAGAAGAAGCGCACGGTCGCCATCCACGAGTCCGGCGTCTCCAAGGTCGAGGACTGGCTGGGCATCGACAACCTCTACGAGTCGGTGAACACCCCGCTGGTGGGTTACCTGAACAACGCGATCAAGGCCAAGGAGCTCTTCAAGCGCGACAAGGACTACGTCGTCATCGACGGCGAGGTCATGATCGTCGACGAGCACACGGGCCGTATCCTCGCCGGCCGCCGCTACAACGAGGGCATGCACCAGGCGATCGAGGCCAAGGAGGGGGTGGACATCAAGGACGAGAACCAGACGCTCGCCACGATCACCCTCCAGAACTTCTTCCGCCTCTACAAGAAGCTCTCCGGCATGACCGGTACGGCGATGACCGAGGCCGCCGAGTTCCACCAGATCTACAAGCTCGGCGTGGTCCCGATCCCGACCAACAGGCCGATGGTCCGCAAGGACCAGTCGGACCTGATCTACCGCACCGAGGTCGCCAAGTTCGAGGCCGTCGTCGACGACATCGCCGAGAAGCACGAGAAGGGCCAGCCCATCCTCGTCGGCACCACGTCGGTCGAGAAGTCCGAGTACCTGTCCCAGCAGCTGAGCAAGCGCGGTATCCAGCACGAGGTGCTGAACGCGAAGCAGCACGACCGCGAGGCGGTGATCGTCGCCCAGGCCGGCCGCAGGGGCGCCGTCACCGTCGCCACGAACATGGCCGGCCGTGGTACGGACATCAAGCTCGGCGGCAACCCCGAGGACCTGGCCGAGGCCGAGCTGCGCCAGCGTGGGCTCGACCCCGAGGAGCACATCGAGGAGTGGGCCGGGGCGCTGCCCGCCGCCCTGGAGAAGGCCGAGCAGGCGGTCAAGGCCGAGAAGGACGACGTCGAGGCGCTGGGCGGCCTCTACGTCCTGGGCACCGAGCGCCACGAGTCGCGCCGTATCGACAACCAGCTGCGCGGCCGCTCCGGCCGCCAGGGCGACCCCGGCGAGTCCCGTTTCTACCTCTCCCTGGGCGACGACCTGATGCGCCTGTTCAAGGCCCAGATGGTCGAGCGTGTGATGTCGATGGCGAACGTCCCCGACGACGTGCCGATCGAGAACAAGATGGTCACGCGCGCGATCGCGTCCGCCCAGTCCCAGGTGGAGACGCAGAACTTCGAGACCCGGAAGAACGTCCTCAAGTACGACGAGGTCCTCAACCGGCAGCGCGAGGTCATCTACGGCGAGCGGCGCCGCGTCCTGGAGGGCGAGGACCTGCAGGAGCAGATCCAGCACTTCATGGACGACACGATCGACGCCTACGTCGCCGCCGAGACCTCCGAGGGCTTCGCCGAGGAGTGGGACCTGGACCGGCTGTGGGGCGCCTTCAAGCAGCTCTACCCGGTGCGGGTCACCATCGAGGAGCTGGAGGACGCGGCCGGCGACCGGGCCGGGCTGACCGCCGAGTTCATCGCCGAGTCCGTCAAGGACGACATCCACGAGCAGTACGAGCAGCGTGAGGGGCAGCTCGGCTCGGAGATCATGCGCGAGCTGGAGCGCCGGGTCGTGCTGTCGGTCCTGGACCGCAAGTGGCGCGAGCACCTCTACGAGATGGACTACCTCCAGGAGGGCATCGGCCTGCGCGCGATGGCGCAGAAGGACCCGCTGGTCGAGTACCAGCGCGAGGGCTTCGACATGTTCACCGCGATGATGGAGGGCATCAAGGAGGAGTCCGTCGGCTATCTGTTCAACCTGGAGGTCCAGGTCGAGCAGCAGGTCGAGGAGGTCCCCGTCGAGGACGCCAAGCCGTCTCTGGAGAAGGAGGAGGCGGTGGCGGCGCAGGCGGCCCGCCCGGAGATCCGGGCCAAGGGTCTCGACGCCCCGCAGCGCCGCGAGCGGCTGCACTTCTCCGCGCCGACCGTGGACGGCGAGGGCGGCATCGTCGAGGGCGACTTCACCACCGACGGTGAGCCGGTGCGTTCGGAGGCGGACGGCCTCACGCGCGCGGAGCGCCGCAAGCAGGCGAAGGGCGGACGCCGCCGCAAGAAGTGAGGCCGTCGCAAGAAGTGACGGTGACGCCGGCGGCGACGCCGTCGTGAGGGGCCGGGCACCCGGGTGGGTGCCCGGCCCCTCTGCGTGGTCGCCGTCGCCAATGGTCGCCGTCGGCAATGGTCGTCGGCCGGCGTCAGTCGTCGTCCGTGCGGGGCGCCCGGGGCCCGCCCATTTCCACGGCCGTGCACCGCCAGCGGTGGTCGGGACCGCACTCCAGGCGGAACGCCATCGCGCGCAGCTGGTCGCCGGCGCCGATGCGGGCGAACGCCTCGACGGCGCCCGGACGCGGAACGTAGTAGCCGATGTCGCGGACGACCGGACGCGCTCCGCGGGTGCGCAGCGGGCCGCGTTCGGCGAGCCGGGCCAGCTGGTCGTAGGCCCGGCCGGCGGTGTGGCCGAGCATGCTGTGCACCGGGCGCTGACCGCTCAGCACGGACAGGAGGCGGTCGGCGAAGACGTCGGTGGGGCGCGGCCGCGCCACCGGCGCGGTACGTCTCGGCACGCCGGGGGCCGTCACGCGGGCGGTGCCACGGTCCGGTGCCGTACGGCGGGGACCGCCGCCCGGACGCCGGGTGTCGTGGCGGACCGGCGGACGCCCGCCCGGCTGGCGCCTTCCCGCGGTCGTCGCCCTGTTCCTGGTCATCACCTTGTTCATGGGGGTCCCCGTTTCGCCGGACCGGCCGATACCGGTCGGTAACTCATCGGTGGGGATCTTGTACGAGGCAGCAGACCGAGCCCGCAAGGAAGCCGGGTCCGTGTCGCAGCCGCGGGAGGGTTCACCTATCAGCGTGAGCCGGGTGCCGCGAATCCATGGGGCGGCGGGGGCGTACCGGGTGATCCGCGGGCGTCCCCGTTGACGCCGTCGAGGGCGGTGCGGGGGACCCGAAGGGGGACGGCCGCACGTATCCTGGGGTGACTCGCCGGAGGCGCGGGAACCATCTCCGGGGGCCTTCACAGGGCCTTCACAGGGCCTTCCCGGGCCGTCCGGCCGCCCGACCGACTACGAAAGCGGCTCGTCATGCGCGTCTACGTTCCCCTGACCCTCCCCGGACTCGCCGAGGCGTACAAGACGGGCGAGCTGGGCGCGGGACCGGTCGTCGCGTACGCCGTCACGCCCGCGCTGCGCGAGTGGTACCTCTCCGACGACATCGAGGAACTGGAGTACGCGGCCCTGAGCCGGGCGGCGCTGGCCTCGCTGCGGCTGCTCGCGGCGGACCCCGAGGCGCCCCGGCGGCGGATCGTCGTCGCGGCCGACGTGCCGGACGGCACGGCGATGGCCGACCCGGACCGGGGCCTGGATCCGGCGGCGCTCGGCGAGGTGCGCGTCGCCGGGGCCGTGCCGCTGGCCAAGGCGGCCGCGGTGCACGTGGACGCGGCGGACGCGGAAGCGGACGTGACCGCGGCGGCCGGGGCGCTGGAGGCGGCGGACCGCGGGGACGACGACGCGCAGTTCGTCGTGGACGGCGCCGAGGACCACGAACTGCTGTGGTACGCGACGCAGGAGATCCCGAACCTGGTCGGGCTGGGCGGGTGACCGACCGGGCGCTGCCGGTGCGGCGACCGCGCGACCGGTTCCCGGTACCGAGCCATCGGTGATTGTCGGTGGCGGCGGGTACGTTTTCTGGCATGGGGACGTACGGAAACGCGCACATCGTCTGGGACTGGAACGGGACGCTGTTCCATGACAATGACGCGATCATCGGGGCGACGAACGCGGCGTTCGCCGAGCTGGGGCTGGAGCCGCTCACGCTGGAGCGGTACCGGGCGCTGTACTGCGTGCCGGTGCCGAAGTTCTACGAGCGGCTGATGGGGCGGCTGCCGACGGACGCCGAGTGGGAGGTCATGGACGAGACCTTCCACCGGTACTACGCGGAACACCGGCTCACCTGCGGGCTCACCACGGGCGCGACCGAGCTGCTGGCGGAGTGGCGGTCGGAGGGCCGCAGCCAGTCGCTCCTGAGCATGTACGTGCACGAGGAACTCGTCCCGCTGGTGCGGGGGTTCGGGATCGAGACCCATTTCCTCCGGGTGGAGGGACGTACCGGTCCCTCGGGCGGCAGCAAGGCCGAGCACATGGTCCGGCACATACGCGCGCTCGTCGGCGTGGAGCCGTCCCGCACGGTGGTGATCGGGGATGCCGCGGACGACGCGGTCGCAGCCCGGCACGTCGGCGCTCGGGCTGTCCTGTACACCGGCGGCTCCCACAGCCGGGCGAGCCTGGAGGAGGTCGGCGTACCGGTGGTCGACACGCTGGAGGAAGCGGTCGCGGAGGCCGAGCGGCTGGCGGCGTAGCGGGCGTGGGGGCACCCGGGTGCGGCGCCCCGGGGGGACGCCGCACGGTGCCGGAGGCGCCGTCGTCAGGTCACGGGTGCCTTGGACCGCAGGACGGTCAGGAACTCGCGCATCCAGCTGGAGTGGTCCGGCCAGGCGCGGGAGGAGACCAGGGTGCCGTCGACGACCGCCTCGGCGTCCTGGAAGGTGGCCCCGGCCGCCTGCATGTCCAGCTCCAGAGCAGGGTACGCCGTGACGCGCCGCCCCCGGAGGGCGTCGGCCGCGGCCGTGAGCAGGGGGCCGTGGCAGATCTGGGCGACCGGCTTGTCGGCGTCGAAGAACGACTTGAGGATCTTGCGGAGCTCCGGGTCGTTGCGCAGATACTCCGGGGCGCGTCCCCCGGGGATGACGACGGCGACGTACTCACCGGGGTCGACCTCGGAGAAGGCCAGGTCGGCGGGCCAGGTGTAGCCGGGTTTCTCGGTGTAGGTGTCGAAGCCGGGTTCGAAGTCGTGGACGACGAAGCGGAGCTTCTTGCGGGAGGGGGCCGCGATGTGGACCTCGTAGCCCTCCTCGCGCAGGCGCTGGTAGGGGTAGAGGACCTCCAGTGATTCCGCCGCGTCGCCGGTGACGATCAAAATCTTCTGCGCCATGTTCGCCGGGCTCTCCTCGATCGTGCGGTCGGGGTGCTTCAGGCAACGTGCCTGACGCCGGGGCCCTTGCCAAGGGGCCGCGCGCCGATCGTGCGGCGATGCTCCCATCGAGTGCCCCGCACAGCCGGGCCCCCGGTGCTCCTGTGCATAACGTCAAAGTTCGACCCCCGGTTTTGTACACATACGGCTCATGACGTGCCCCCGGTCCGGAGCGATAGCCTTGTGACGTGATCAGCGCGATACCTCGCGGGGACATCGTCGTCCCTGCCCTGCGCCCGGTGACCACGGACGACATCCGTGACCGGGCGGCGGTCGCTGGTCTTCGCGGGCGGGGCCGTTCGGGAGGGGCGCCGCAGGCGCCCACGGGGGCCACGGGAGCGCCGGGCACGCGGGAGGCGCACAGAGCGCCGAGAGCGGCGTCAAGGCCCTCCACGGCACCGTACATGGCCGATAACACCCCGCCGATCTCTCCAAGCGGCATAGCGTCGAAGCAGACCGGACACCCCGCGTCGTGGCGTTACGTCGGAGAAGAGACCGTACTTCCTTCTACGTCACGCAACGGCGCGCGACAGGAGCCAGAGGACAATGCAGACCAAGCTGGACGAAGCCAAGGCCGAGCTGCTGGAGAGGGCCGCTCGGGTAGCTGAGAACAGCCCGGTCGGGGGGTACCTACCGACTGGGACGACGGGCGAGGACACCCCCGACCGGGACACCGTGCTCGCGTTCCTTCAGCGCTACTTCCGGCACACCGCCCCCGAGGACCTGGCCGAGTGCGACCCGGTGGACATCTTCGGAGTGGCCTTCTCGCACTACAGAATGGCCGAGATGCGCCCACAGGGCACGGCCAACGTGCGGGTGCACACCCCGACCGTCGAGGAGAACGGCTGGACGTGCAGCCACTCCGTCGTCGAGGTCGTGACGGACGACATGCCGTTCCTCGTCGACTCCGTGACGAACGAGTTGTCGCGCCAGGGACGCGGCATCCACGTCGTCATCCACCCGCAGTTCGTCGTCCGCCGGGACCTGACCGGCAAGCTCCTCGAGGTGCTGCCCGCCGTGCCCGAGGGGGAGTTGCCGCACGACGCGCACCTCGAGTCCTGGATCCACGTCGAGATCGACCGGGAGACCGACCGCGCCGACCTCAAGCAGATCACCGCCGATCTGCTGCGTGTCCTGTCCGACGTCCGCGAGGCCGTCGAGGACTGGGAGAAGATGCGCGACGCCGCGGTGTCCGTCGCCGAGGGGCTGCCGACGGAGCCCATGCCGCGCGACCTGCCCGACGTGGAGCGCGAAGAGGCCCGCGAGCTGCTGCGCTGGCTGGCCGGCGACCACTTCACCTTCCTCGGCTACCGCGAGTACCAGCTCCGCGACGACGACTCACTGGCCGCCGTGCCCGGCACCGGTCTCGGCATCCTGCGCTCCGACCCGCCCCACGCGGGCGAGGACCACCACCCGGTGAGCCCGTCCTTCGAGCGGCTGCCGGCCGACGCCCGGGCCAAGGCCCGCGAGCACAAGCTGCTGATCCTCACCAAGGCCAACAGCCGGGCGACCGTGCACCGGCCCTCGTACCTCGACTACGTCGGTGTGAAGAAGTTCGACGAGAACGGCGACGTCGTCGGCGAGCGCCGCTTCCTCGGCCTGTTCTCGTCCGCCGCCTACACGGAATCCGTGCGCCGCGTGCCCGTCGTCCGGCGCAAGGTCGACGAGGTCCTCAAGGGCGCCGGGCTCTCGCCCCACAGCCACGACGGCCGTGACCTGCTCCAGATCATGGAGACCTATCCCCGCGACGAGCTGTTCCAGACGCCCGCCCGCGAGCTGCAGTCGATCGTCACCTCCGTGCTCTACCTCCAGGAGCGGCGGCGGCTGCGCCTCTACCTGCGCCAGGACGAGTACGGGCGCTACTACTCGGCCCTCGTCTACCTGCCGCGCGACCGCTACACCACGGCCGTCCGGCTGCGGCTCATCGACATCCTCAAGGATGAACTCGGCGGCACCAGCGTCGACTTCACGGCCTGGAACACCGAGTCGATCCTCTCCAGGCTGCACTTCGTGGTGCGCGTCCCGCCGGGCACCGAGCTGCCGCAGCTGTCCGACTCCGACAAGGAGCGCATCGAGGCGCGGCTCGTGGAGGCCGCCCGCTCCTGGGCCGACGGCTTCGCCGAGGCGCTGAACGCCGAGTGCGGCGAGGAGCGCGCCGCCGAACTGCTGCGGCGCTACGCCAACGCCTTCACCGAGGGCTACAAGGCCGACCACACCCCGCGCGCCGCGGTCGCCGACCTCGTCCACCTGGAGCGGCTCGGTGACGAGAAGGGCGGCAGGAACTTCGCCCTCAGCCTGTACGAGCCCGTGGGCGCCGGCCCCGGCGAGCGCCGCTTCAAGATCTACCGCAAGGGCGACTCCATCTCCCTCTCCGCCGTCCTGCCCGTACTCCAGCGGCTCGGCGTCGAGGTCACCGACGAGCGGCCGTACGAACTGCGCTGCGCGGACCGCACGACCGCGTGGATCTACGACTTCGGGCTGCGCCTGCCCCGGTCGCTGTCCGGCACCGGGGACTACCTCGGCGACGACGGCCGTGAGCGGTTCCAGGACGCGTTCGCCGCCACCTGGACCGGGCAGGCCGAGAACGACGGCTTCAACGCCCTGGTGCTGAGCGCCGGACTGACCTGGCGGCAGGCGATGGTGCTGCGGGCGTACGCCAAGTACCTGCGCCAGGCCGGTTCCACGTTCAGCCAGGACTACATGGAGGACACCCTCCGGAACAATGTCCACACCACCCGGCTGCTGATCTCGCTCTTCGAGGCGCGGATGTCGCCGGAGCGCCAGCGGGCGGGCCGGGAGCTGACCGACGCCCTCATGGAGGAGCTGGACGCCGCCCTCGACCAGGTCGCCTCGCTCGACGAGGACCGGATCCTGCGGTCCTTCCTCACCGTCATCAAGGCGACCCTGCGCACCAACTTCTTCCAGGAGGAGACCGGCGGCACGCCGCACGACTACGTCTCCATGAAGTTCGACCCGCAGGCCATCCCGGACCTGCCGGCGCCGCGCCCCGCGTACGAGATCTGGGTGTACTCGCCGCGCGTCGAGGGCGTGCACCTGCGCTTCGGCAAGGTCGCGCGCGGCGGGCTGCGCTGGTCCGACCGGCGCGAGGACTTCCGGACCGAGATCCTCGGCCTGGTCAAGGCGCAGATGGTGAAGAACACCGTCATCGTGCCGGTCGGCGCCAAGGGCGGGTTCGTCGCCAAGCAGTTGCCGGACCCGGCCGTGGACCGCGACGCGTGGCTCGCCGAGGGCGTCCGCAGCTATCGGACGTTCATCTCGGCGCTGCTGGACATCACCGACAACATGGTGGCCGGTGAGGTCGTGCCGCCGCCGGACGTCGTCCGGCACGACGGCGACGACACGTACCTGGTGGTCGCGGCCGACAAGGGCACGGCGACGTTCTCGGACATCGCCAACGAGGTCGCCGGGAAGTACCACTTCTGGCTCGGCGACGCCTTCGCCTCCGGCGGCTCCGCGGGCTACGACCACAAGCGCATGGGCATCACCGCCCGCGGCGCCTGGGAGTCGGTCAAGAGGCACTTCCGGGAGCTGGGCGTGGACACCCAGACCGAGGACTTCACCGTCGTCGGCATCGGTGACATGTCCGGTGACGTGTTCGGCAACGGCATGCTGCTGTCCGAGCACATCCGCCTGGTCGCGGCCTTCGACCACCGGCACATCTTCATCGACCCGAACCCGGACGCGGCGACCTCGTACGCGGAGCGCCGCCGGCTGTTCGAGCTGCCGCGTTCCTCCTGGGCCGACTACGACACCGGGCTGCTGTCGGCCGGGGGCGGCGTGTTCCCCCGCGGGGCCAAGGCGATCCAGCTCAACGGGCACATCCGCGAGGCGCTCGGCATCGACTCCGGCATCACCAAGATGACGCCGGCCGACCTGATGAAGGCGATCCTCACGGCGCCGGTGGACCTGCTGTGGAACGGCGGCATCGGCACGTATGTGAAGGCGTCGGCGGAGACGCACGCGGACGTCGGCGACAAGGCCAACGACGCCATCCGCGTGGACGGCCGCGACCTGCGGGTCAATGTGGTCGGCGAGGGCGGCAACCTGGGTCTGACCCAGCTCGGCCGGATCGAGTTCGCCCAGCACGGCGGCAAGATCAACACCGATGCCATCGACAACAGCGCGGGCGTGGACACCTCCGACCACGAGGTGAACATCAAGATCCTGCTCAACGCGGTCGTGGCCAACGGCGACCTGACGCTCAAGCAGCGCAACCAGCTGCTGGCCGAGATGACCGACGAGGTCGGCGCCCTGGTGCTGCGCAACAACTACGCGCAGAACACGGCGATCGCCAACGCCCTGTCCCAGTCGAAGGACATGCTGCACGCGCAGCAGCGGTTCATCCGCCACCTGGTGCGCGAGGGCCATCTCGACCGGGCCCTGGAATTCCTGCCCACCGACCGGCAGATCCGTGAGCGGCTGGGCACCGGGCACGGCCTGACCGGCCCGGAGACGGCCGTCCTGCTGGCGTACACGAAGATCACGGTGTCCAGGGAGCTGCTCGACACGGCGCTGCCCGACGACCCGTATCTGCGCACCCTGCTGCACGCGTACTTCCCGACCGCGCTGCGCGAGAAGTTCGCCGAGCAGATCGACACCCACGCGCTGCGCCGGGAGATCGTGACCACCGTCCTGGTCAACGACACCGTCAACACCGGCGGCACGAGCTTCCTGCACCGCCTCCGGGAGGAGACGGGCGCCTCGCTGGAGGAGATCGTCAGGGCGCAGACCGCGGGCCGCCAGATCTTCCACGCGAGCGCGGTGTGGGACGGGGTCGAGGCCCTGGACAACGAGGTCGACGCGGACGTCCAGACCCGTATCCGCCTGCACTCCCGCCGGCTGGTCGAGCGGGGCACGCGCTGGCTGCTCAACAACCGGCCGCAGCCGCTGGAGCTCGGCGAGACGATCGCGTTCTTCAAGGACCGTGTCGAGCAGGTGTGGAGCGAGCTGCCCAAGCTGCTGCGCGGCGCGGACCTGGAGTGGTGGCAGAAGATCTACGACGAGCTGACGGGTGCCGGTGTCCCGGACGAACTCGCCACACGGGTCGCCGGGTTCTCCTCCGCCTTCCCGGCGCTCGACATCGTCTCGGTGGCCGACCGCATGGGCAGGGAGCCGATGGCCGTCGCCGAGGTCTACTACGACCTCGCCGACCGGCTGCGGATCACCCAGCTCATGGACCGCATCATCGAGCTGCCGCGCGCCGACCGGTGGCAGTCGATGGCGCGCGCGGCGATCCGCGAGGACCTCTACGCGGCCCACGCGGGCCTGACCGCCGACGTCCTGGCGGTCGGCAACGGCGCCTCCACGCCGGAGCAGCGCTTCCAGGCTTGGCAGGAGCGGAACGCGGCGATCCTGGGAAGGGCGCGCACGACCCTCGACGAGATCGCGAACTCGGATTCCTTCGATCTCGCGAATCTGTCGGTCGCGATGCGCACGATGCGCACGCTGCTGAGGTCACACGGCTAGCGCCTGGTCACGCAGGACCCGGTACGGCGAGGGGGCACCCCAGGACGATGGGGTGCCCCCTCGCCGTACCCGGGATGATCTTCCCGCCCGGCGGCCGATTCCGGGACCCTTGCCGCGACTTAGGGTAATTACCTCTTCCTCCTTACCTTTCCCGTAAAACGGGACATTGCGGCTAGGGTTGGCGTGATCGCCGGACCAGTGGAGGACCCGTACCCGTGACTGTGAACCTCGCCGAGCAGCGTCCCCAGGCCGCTCGTGCGGCCGTCGAGGCCGATGTTCCCCCCGTGCCCGCCCCCGTCCTGGAGCCCGCCCCCGCCCTCGCGCCCGCCCCCGTTCCCCGGCCGGCCAGGGTGCGGCGGTTCGCGGTCGAGGTGGCCAAGTTCGGGGTCGTCGGCGGCAGCGGGGTCGCGGTCAACTTCCTCGTCTTCAACTTCCTGCTGCACGGCCTGGCCCGGCCGCCGATGACGGCGACCGTGCTCGCGAGCGTCGTCGCCATGGGCACCAACTACCTCGGATTCCGTTTCTTCGCCTACCGTGACCGCGCCTCGCGCACCGGCCGGCAGATCGCGCTGTTCTTCGTCCTCAGCGGGATCGGCGTGGTGATGGAGAGCGCGCTGTTCTACGCCGCCTACCACGCCCTCGCCATGAACGGGCCGTTCGGCTCCAACGTCGCGAAGGCGCTGTCGATCGGGCTGGCCTCGGCGTTCCGCTTCCTGGTGTACCGGA
Source organism: Streptomyces sp. NPDC007264 (assembly GCF_042869095.1). NCBI lineage: Bacteria > Bacillati > Actinomycetota > Actinomycetes > Kitasatosporales > Streptomycetaceae > Streptomyces > Streptomyces sp. NPDC007264. Next base: position 278,558 of record NZ_JBIAFD010000010.1, on the reverse strand, counting down.
CGTGGGTGTTCCAGCACGGGGCGAGACACGGCGCCGGCACCCGATGAGCGTCGCGGCCGAGAGAACCGGCGGACTCCGGGGTGCCGGAAGGGTCACGGGGGCCCGGACCGGCGGGACCGGCGGGACCGGCGGGGCGGGCGGGTCCGGTGCGGCCGGCGGTGCCAAGGGGCCCTGGGGTCCGCTCGCGACCGCAGGGGCGCCGCGCGGAACGGGCGGTGCCGCACCGTTCCTGCTGTGGGCGGCGGCGGCGCTGCTCGTCGTGCTGATGGTGCTCGTCGTCGGCCGGCTGCCGTGGGACGGCGACCTCGGCATGCACGCGGCGACCCTGGAGAGGCTGCGGCACCGGCTGCTCGACCCCGGCAACCCGCTGGTCGACGAGAACACGCCGAGCCCGTACTACTCGCCGTGGACCGTCTTCCTCGGCGTCGTCGCCCGCGTCACCGGGCTGTCCGTCTGGGCCGTGCTGCGCATCGGCGCGCTCACCGGGCTGACGCTGCTGGTGACGGGCGTGTGGCGGTACGTCCGCGCGCTGAGCGCGCACCCCCTCGCGCCACCGCTCGCCCTGCTGTGCCTGGTGCTGCTGTGGGGCACGCACGTGTTCAAGTGGAGCGGCTTCCTCGGGCTCAACTCCCTCGCGCTGACGGTGGCCTACCCGAGCGTGTTCGCGCTGGGTCTGGCCTTCCACTTCTGGGCGCTGCTGACGGGGGCGCTGAGGGAGCGGCCCCCGAGGTGGCTGCCCTTCCTCGGTCTCGGCGCGATATGGGCGGTGATGCTGCTCAGCCACCAGTTCACCGGGGTGGTGGCGACGCTGGGCGCACTGGCCACGGTGGCCGGGGCGCGGGCCGGGCGCCGGGCCTGGCCGCGGCTGGGGGCCGGAGCCGCGCTCGGTGCGGCCGTTCTGGTGCTGTGGCCCTACTACGACTTCTTCGCACTGCTCCGGGCGGACGAACTGGAGTCGATCCACCAGCCGCTGTACCGGGACCTGTTGGCCCGTCACTGGCTGGTGCTGCTCGGGATCGTGGCGCTCGCCGCACGGGCGCGGCGGGACCGGCGGGACCCGCTGGCGGTGTTCTTCCTGCTGGGGGCAGTGGTGTTCGCGGCCGGCGGGCTGACCGGGCACTGTTCCTGGGGGCGGGCGCTGCCCGCCGCGGTTGTCCCGGCGCAGCTCGCCGTGGCCGTGGAGGTGGCCGGGGCGGCCCGCGGGCGATCGCGGACCGCGGGGGCGGTGCTGCTGGCCGGAGCACTGGCCGCCGGGGCGTGGACGCAGGCGCAGACCGTGGGCTACGTGACCGGGCCCGGCGCCCTGCCCGGCGTGGTCGCGGCGAAGTACCAGGTGCCGTGGGCGGGGTACCGCTGGATCACGCCGTGGGTGCGGTACGGGGACGTGGTGATGGCGCGGACCTTCCCCGCGCGGCAGATCCCGGCGTACGGGGCGTACACCGTGGCGCCGGGGTACCCGGACTTCTTCCTGCCGGACGCCGGCGCGCGGGAGGCCGCGGTGCGGACCTACTTCGGCGCGGGGGCGTCCCGCGGCGAGCGGATCGGGGTGCTGCGGTCGTACGGGGTGCGATGGGTGGTGCAGGAGCCGTCCGGCGGGGGGCTGCCGGCCGGGGACGGGACGCTGCGGCGGGTGGCCGCGGGGCCGGACGGCCAGGTGCTGTACGAGGTCCTGCGCTGACGGCTTCCGTGCCGGGGGCCTCCGCCCCGGTGCCCGCCGCTGCCGCACCACCGCAGGAGCCGGGCCCCGGTGGTGGTGCGGCAGCGGCGGTGGCCGCTACTTCCCCTGCTTCGCCGGAGCGGGCGAAGCCGCGCCCTTCGGCTTGTCGCCGTTCGTGAACTCCTCGTAGGCGGCGAGGACTTCCTCGGTCGGTCCGTCCATGCGCAGCACTCCGCGCTCCAGCCACAGCGCCCGGTCGCAGGTGTCCCGGATCGCGCCGTTGCTGTGGCTGACCAGGAAGACCGTGCCCGCCTGCTGGCGCAGTTCGCGGATGCGCGCCTCGGACCGCTTCTGGAAGGAGCGGTCGCCGGTGGCCAGCGCCTCGTCGATGAGCAGGACGTCGTGGTCCTTGGCGGCGGCGATCGAGAAGCGCAGCCGGGCGCCCATGCCCGAGGAGTACGTCCGCATGGGGAGCGTGATGAAGTCGCCCTTGTCGTTGATGCCGGAGAAGTCGACGATCTCCTGGTAGCGCGCCTTGATCTGCTCGCGGGACATGCCCATCGCCAGGCCGCCCAGGATGACGTTCCGCTCGCCCGTGAGGTCTCCCATCAGGGCCGCGTTCACACCGAGCAGGGAGGGCTGCCCGTGGGTGTAGATCTTGCCGTTCTCCACGGGCAGCAGCCCGGCGATGGCCCTGAGCAGCGTCGACTTGCCGGAGCCGTTGGTGCCGATCAGGCCGATGGCCTCACCCTTGTAGGCGGTGAAGGAGACGTTCTTCACCGCGTGCACCCGGCGCACCCCGGCCGCCTTCTCCGCCTGCTTGCGGCGCACCATGCGGTTGAGCGCGGCCGTCGCGGAGCCCCGGCCGGAGCCGGTGCCGTTGACGCGGTAGACGATGTCGACGCCGTCGCAGATGACGGTGGGGATCCGCTCGTCGTTCACAGAATCAGCCACGGCCGTACTTCTCCTCAGCCTTCCAGAAGTAGATGAAGCCGCCGACGCCCGCGAGCAGGGCCCAGCCGATCGCGTAGGCCCACACGTGGTGGGGGAGCTGGTGTGCGTGGAAGCTGTCGATGAGCGCGAAGCGCATCAGGTCGATGTACACCGCGGCGGGGTTGGCCTTCAGCAGGACCTTCACGATGTACGGGATACTGCTGTCCTTGAGCATCGAGTCGATGCTCCACATGACGCCCGACACGTACATCCAGGTGCGCAGCAGGAACGGCATCAGCTGCGCGATGTCCGGCGTCTTCGCGCCGATCCTGGCCATGATCATGGAGACGCCCGCGTTGAAGGTGAACTGCAGGACCAGGATCGGCACCGCGAGCACCCACGAGAGCGCCGGCGGCACCCCGACGCAGAACAGGATCACGACGAGGGCGACCATCGAGAACAGCAACTGCTGGAGCTGCTGCAGCGCGAAGGAGATGGGCAGCGCGGCACGCGGGAAGTGCAGGGCGCGGACGAGGCCCAGGTTGCCGGAGATCGCGCGGGTGCCCGCCATGATCGAGCTCTGGGTGAACGTCCAGACGAACACGCCCGTCACCAGGAACGGGATGAAGTCGGCCACGCCGTGCTTGGTGCCGAGCAGCACGCCGAAGATGAAGTAGTAGACCGCCGCGTTCAGCAGCGGCGTCATGACCTGCCAGACCTGGCCGAGCTTCGCCTGGCTGTACTGGGCGGTGAGCTTGGCGGTGGCGAAGGCCGTGATGAAGTGGCGGCGCTCCCACAGCTGACGGACGTACTCCGACAGGGAGGGGCGGGCGCCGCTGACGGACAGGCCGTACCGGGCGGCCAGCTGCGCGGGCGTCTCGCCTGCCGCGGGTGCCGTGGGGGGCGGTGTGTCGAGGACCTGGCTCACATCCGCTGCTTTCGCTCGGGGGTCGGGTGCGGCGAACCGGTCCGTAGTCTCCCCCCGTCGTGGCCCCGCCGATACCGCGTTCCTGGGGCCTTGTGCCACTCTTGGGGGTTTGAATGGCCGCGCTTTACGTCGAGACGGGACCGTATCGTCGCAACGTGAGCGTAAGCCGTCCCGACGTCGGGACGCAACCGTTTCGTCGTTACGCCCTATGCTGGTGCGCATGACCACGAACGCCGACACTCCCCAGGTGAAGCGGCGCCGCAGGGCGCCCGCGGGTGCGGCCGTGCTCCGCGAGGACGTGACGGAGGCCATCCGGGTGGCGGTCTTCGAGGAGCTTGCCGCCGTCGGCTACGCCCGGATGTCCATCGAGGGCATCGCACGCCGGGCGGGTGTCGGCAAGACGGCGGTGTACCGCCGGTGGCGCTCCAAACTGCACCTGGTGCTCGACCTGGTCTCGGCGGTCGCGGTCCAGGGCCTGCCGGCCCCCGACACGGGGACACTGGAGGGTGACCTGCGCCTGCTGTACGAGGTGACGTCCCGCGCCTTGCGCCACCCGGTGGCCGGCCAGATCATCCCGGACCTCCAGGCGGAGGCCGCGCGCAACCCGGACATGGCCGACGCCATGCAGAAGGCGCTGCGCGAGGGCCAGCAGAGCGTGGCGAGCGGCATCGTCGCCGCGGCCGCCGCCCGGGGCGAGATCCGCGAGGGCGTCGACACGGACCTGGCCCTCGACCTGATCTCGGGCCCGCTGTACTGGCGGGCCGTGGTGGTCCGCAGCCCGAAACTCCCGAAGGACTATCTGGCGGGCCTCGCCCGTGCGACGGCGGGCGCGCTCAAGGCGCTGTGACGCGCTCTACGCGCTCTACGCGCTCAAGGCGCTGTGACGCGCTCTACGCGCTGTGCGGCGGTGGGCGCGCGCTCGAGGCGCCGTGCGGCGGCAGGTCGTCGCGGCACGGCTCCCGGACCGGAACGCGGAGGCGGGACCGGCCGCCGGTCGGCGATCGGTCCCGCCAGGGTCCGCTGTCCTTCTCCTGCCGTCAGTAGATGGGGGTGAACCCGACGCCGCACAGTGTTCCGATGTTCGCCGTGGTGAAGGGGGCGATGGTGGGCGTGCACGCCGCCCCGTAGACCGTGCCGTCGGGGCCCACCACGGTGAGGAAGAGGGTGCCGGTGGAGGTCGACTCGGTCACGGCCACGGACGCGTCCACGACGCAGGTCGGGGTACCGCGGACCGCTGTGAGGTCGATCCAGGCCGTGGAGTTCCGGCTGTCGTTGAGGAAGGCGTGTCCTTCGGCCGTCGTCACGCGGAAGACCGTCCCCTCCAGCGTGCCGAAGTCCACGACGGCGGAGTCGACGGTGTGGTCTCCCTGGTCCCGATCCCCTCCCAGGCTCCGCAACGTGCACGTCGTGGTGCCCTGGGTGGCGGACGACGACTGGTCGGTGTCGTCCGCGGACGCCGGTGCGGCCACGAGAGCCCCGACGAGGAGGGCCCCCGACACCGTCGCGAGCCCTCTGGCCGCCCAAGCGAGCTTCTTCATTCCTGCCTTCCTCTCCATTGATGCAAAGGCCGGCCGGCGACCGAGAAGAAGGCGTCTCCCTGAGCGAAATGCCGCCTGTCATCCAGAACGCCGCAAACGACCTCTTTTCGGCGATCAATATTCCAGGCGGAGAATGCGACTGTCCGCACACCGTTCCGACTCATCGCCCAGGGGGAGTAGGCGTTGTGCTCCCAATGGAGCCCGAGGGCGCGGCGGCGGGGTCGGGCCGAAAGCTCAACTCCGTGCCGCTCCCGGATGCCTCAGCACCCATCCCTCCCACGCCGACGTGATCATGTCGTCCACGCCGTACTGCGCCGTCCAGCCCAGTTCCTTGGCGATGCGGTCGGCCGAGGCGACGACGCGGGCCGGGTCGCCGGGGCGGCGGGGGGTGGACGTCGGCGGGATGTCGTGGCCCGTGAGCGCGTTGATGCGGTCGATCATCTCGCGGACCGACACGCCTTCCCCGCGGCCGATGTTGAGGGTCAGGTCGACGCCGGGGGAGGACCCGAGCGCACGGGCCGCGGCCACGTGGGCCTCCGCCAGGTCCACCACGTGGATGTAGTCGCGCACGCACGTGCCGTCAGGGGTCGGGTAGTCGTCGCCGAAGATGCGCGGGGGCGCGTTTCCGGTCAGCTTCTCGAAGACCATGGGGATCAGGTTGTACACGCCGACGTCCGCCAGGTGCGGCGCCGCCGACCCCGCCACGTTGAAGTAGCGCAGGGACGCCGTGGCCATGCCCGTCGCGCGGGACGTGGCGCGCACCAGCCATTCGCCGGCGAGCTTCGTCTCGCCGTACGGCGACATCGGCGCACACGGGGTCTCCTCCGTCACCAGGTCCACGTCCGGCATGCCGTACACCGCGGCGGAGGAGGAGAACACGAAGGAGGGAACGCCGGCCGCCGTCACGGCTTCCAGCAGGACGCGCAGGCCCTCCACGTTCTCCCGGTAGTAGTGGAGCGGCCGTTCCACCGACTCGCCGACCTGCTTCTTCGCCGCGAGGTGCACGACACCCGTCACGGCGTGCTCGGTCAGCGTCCGGCGCAGCAGTTCGCCGTCCAGGGTGGAGCCCACGACCAGCGGCACCGTGGCGGGTACGCGCTCGGCGATGCCGGTGGACAGGTCGTCGTACACCACGGCCCGCTCGCCCGCCTCGGTCATGGCGCGGACGACGTGCGCCCCGATGTAACCGGCGCCGCCGGTGATCAGCCAGGTCATGTGGGGCCGTCTCCTCGTCAGTTGTGGCCTTGGTACTGGTGCGTGATGTTCAGGGGAACAGGCGTCGCAGTCTGCGACCGGCGACGGAGGCCGCACCCCGGAGGCCGGACGCCACGCGCACTGCCAGCGCCCCGGAGTGCGTCGCGTAGGGCTGTACCAGCAGCACGCCGTGCCGGAGGCTCGGCACCGCGCGGCGGCGCAGCAGGCCCGGACCCGACAGGGCGTGGGCCGTGGTCTCACAGTTCGTGCCGTCGTCGAAGCGAAGCGTCAGCCGCAGGTCCCAGGTGCCGGCGCCGAGCGTCCCGAGGTCCAGGGCCGTCTCGGCCGTCCAGCCGCCCGAGTCCGTGTCCCGTGCGAGCCGGGCCGTGCGGGTGAGGCCGACCCGTGCGCCGTCCTCCCGCAGCACGCACTCCACGTCCACCCGGTCCGGGCGCGCGTTCTCCACCCGCCCGTACAGCTCGTGCAGGCGCAGCCGCAGCAGGGAGGCACGCGCGCGGGGGTGCAGTTCCGCGTCGACGGCGACGGGAAGGTGGTGGATGGGGCGGTGCAGCACGTGCTCCAGCTGGACCTGCGGAAGGTCCGCCGACCAGATGGGGACGCCGTCCTCCGTGCTCGCGTAGGGCGGGGTCAGCCGCGCCGGGTGGGCCGCCAGTTCCTTGAGGCGGTGCAGGTCCCGCGGCTGTTCGGAGGCGAGCACCACCTGGGCGACGACCCGGCCCGGCACGGACGCCTGCGCGAAGTCCGCCGCGTCGAAGTCCGACAGGTACGCGCGCGTGAGCCGCCACCACTCCTCCCGGTACTCCGCGGAGCGGAGCGGGAGTTCCCGGGCGTACATGCGCAGCCCGCGATCCAGGAAGGCGGTGCGCGCCGACCGGGCGAGCCGTTTCTCCCCGGCGCCCAGCAGGATCTCGTGCGCCTGCCGGTTCGCCTCCATGCGCGCCGTCCAGTTGTCGATGCCGGCGCGGTCGAGGGAGATGGACAGGCGCCGTGCGGAGCGGCGGACGTGCCAGACGTAGACGGTCTCGGGGACCAGGGCGATGCTCGGTCCGGCGGCGAGGACGCGCGCCCCGAAGACGAAGTCCTCGTAGGGGAAGCGGCCTTCGGGGAAGCGGATGGCGTGCTCGCGCAGGAAGTCGGTGCGGTACAGCTTGTTGACGCACAGCGTGTCGTGCGCCAGGCGGGGACGCCGGGTGGGGTGCGAGACCACCGCGGGCCGTTCGTACAGCTCCGGCTCCCAGGGCGTCTCGCGGCCCGACGGCAGCTCGCGGCGCACGCACAGGCCCGCGGAGAGCTCGGTCCCGTGCGCGACGGCCGCCATGAGCAGCGCGTCGGCCGCGCCCGGCGGCAGGATGTCGTCGCTGTCCAGGAACATCAGGTACGGGGCGGTCGCCGCGTCGATCCCGTCGTTGCGGGGAGTGCCGCAACCGCCGCTGTTGACGGTTCTGCGCACCACTTTCACGCGCGGGTCCTCGGCCGCGAGGGCGTCCAGCAGGTCGGGGCTGCCGTCCGTCGAGCAGTCGTCGACCGCGATCACCTCGCGGACGACACCGCCCTGCGCGAGGGCCGAACGAACCGCCTCGGCCACATGAAGGGCGTCGTCGTACCCGATGACGACGACGCTGACCTGTGCATCGTCGGGGTGCATCAATTCCACGAGCTAGGAGAGTACGGATACCTGGTAATCATCTGTTAAGAGGGGATGGGTTGTCTGTGGGGAAGAGGGCAGGAACACGGCAGGGGTTCCATGCCGGCGCGTTCGGTTCCGACCGGCGCGGGAGGGAGCATCCGGAGCGCCACAGGCGGGCGAAGGACACGGCCGCGGCCAAGGCCAGCAGTCCGTTGCGCACCAGCATGACCGCGCAGCCCGCCCAGGTACCGCTCACCACCTCCCCGTAGAAGGCCGGATACTCCACCGCGCTCACCGCGCTCGCCACGAGGACCAGCAGCGCGACCGGCCGCTGGGTGGTGTGGCGCGACGTCAGGCACACGGCCGACAGCCCGACCAGCCACACCATGTACTGGGGACTGATCACCCGGCTCGTCACCGTGAACATCAGGACGGCCGCGAGAGCCGCGTCGTACGGGGTCGCGGGCGTCCACCGGCGGGCCCGCATCCGCCACAGCAGCAGGAGGACGAAGGCCGCCGCGGTCAGCGCCAGCGAACAGAGGGCGACCGTGTGCACCTGAGGGCCCACGAACTCCACCGCGCCGTACTGGTAGCGCGTGTGCCCCGGCCAGCCGGCCCGGCGGGCGAGCATCAGCACCGTCCCGCCCAGTGACTCGACCTGCACCCCCCGGCCGCCCTGCTGGCGCAGGAAGTCGAACGGACTGCGGAACAGGACCGCGAGCAGGACGAGCAGCGTGACCGCGGTGACCGCGGCCGCCGTCAACGCCTCACGGGTCGTCCGGCCGCGCGGGATGCCGATGAGCGTCAGGGCCGGCCACACCTTCACCAGGGCGCCCAGCGCCGCGAACACGCCGCACGCGCGCGTGGAGCGCGTCAGCGCCAGCAGGGAGACGACCGCGAAGGCGGTGACCTGGATGTCGTACCGGGCGAGCGGGATGTGCAGCAGCAGGGGCAGGCCCGCCGTCCACACGGCCGCGCCGCGCAGCGAGCGGCCCGGACGGGTGCCCGCGCGCACCAGGGCGAGGGTGATCAGGGCGTCCGTGAGCAGCGTCAGGGCGACGAAGGACTGGAAGTACGTCAGTCCCGGCAGCAGCCCGGGGGAGAGCAGCACCAGGCCGGCGCCCGGCGGGTACTGCCACAGGTGGTCGCCCGACGGGAACGCGCCGTGGCGGAGGACGCCGTACCAGTGGAAGTACAGCCTCCACACCTCCTGGGCGACACCTCCCCGGCCGAGCAGGGGGTAATGGCCGTGGGCGAGCAGCCACAGCATCAGGACGCGGGTGGCGAGCCAGCCGGCGGCGAGGAGGGGCGACCGCGGGCGCCCGCGGATTCTCTTGCGACGGGGTGGCGGCACGGGCGCGGACGGCGCCGCCAGGGGCTCCGTGGCACTCTTCAAGGCACTCATCAAGCCCGGATGGTAGGCCGCGTGCACGCCGTATGTGCGGAGATACGCCGTCAACAGCCCACAAAGGTTGGTTCATCACACAAAAAGCGTCCCTGTTCAATGCGGGCATGAATCGGTCACCGGTGAGGCGTAGGGAGCGCGCGGCCGTTCTCGTGCCCGTGGTCGTCATGCTGGCGCTCGGGCTGTGGGGACTGGACCGCGGCGGCATGTGGCGCGACGAGGCGGCCACCTACCAGGTCGCCCGGCGCTCGCCGCGGCAGATCTGGGATCTGCTGCACAACGTGGACGCGGTGCACGGCCTCTACTACCTGCTGATGCACGTGGTGATGGCCGTGCGGCCGGGCGAGGTGCCGCTGCGGCTGCCGTCGGTCTGCGGGGCCGCCGCCGCGGCGGGGCTGGTCGCCGCGCTCGGTGCGCGGCTGTGCCGGCCGCGGGTGGGACTGTGGGCCGGGCTGCTGTACGCGGTCACGCCGATGGCCGGGCACTACGCCCAGGAGGGCCGCTCCTACGCGCTGGTGGCGGCCGGGGTCGCGGGCGCGACGCTGCTGCTGGTGCGGGCGGCACGGGGCGCGAGGTGGTGGCCGTACGGCGTGGCCGTCGCGGTCACCTGCCTGCTGCACGAGTTCGCGGTGCTGGCGCTGCCGGCGCACGCCTGCACGCTGGCGCTCGCGCGCACACCGGCGAGGGTGTGGCGGGGGTGGGCCTGCGCCGCGGGGGCGGCGGTCGCGGTGCTGCTGCCGCTGGTGCTGGTCTCCCGGGGGCAGGCGGCACAGGTGGCGTGGCTGAGGCCACCGGACGGGGCGAGCGTGGTGCGGCTGGCGCGGGAGTTCACGGGACCCGGGCGGGTCGTTCTGGGCCCGTATCTGGTGCTGGTGGCGCTGGCCGTGCGGATGCCGGGGCCGCGGCAGGGGGTGTCCCTGCCGGGTGTGGCACTGCCGCTGCTGCTGATCCCGCCGGCGGTGCTGATGACGGTGTCGCGGTTCTCGCCCCTGTACGACGACCGGTACGTGCTGTACGCCCTGGCCGGGGCGCCGCTGCTGGCCGCGGCGGGCGCGGAGCGGATCGCCGGGGCGGTGCGCCGGCCGTGGGCCGCGAGCCGCACGGCCGCCGGTGTCGCCGCGCACGCACCGAACCGCGGTGCCGCTGCCGGGATTCCGCTGCCGGCGCGGGGCGGGCCCGTCTCGCCCGGTGGTGCGGTCGCGCTGCGGGAGCGGCCGCGGGTGTCGCCGCCCGGCGCCTCGGTGACCGCCCGGCGGCACCCGTGGCCGGGGCGGCACGGCGTCGCCCTGCTCGGCGTGCTCGCCGTCTGCGCCGATCTGGTCGCGCAGTTCCCCCTCCTCGAAGCCGATCGCGGTGCCGCCCACCGGCCCGACGACCTCGCGGCCGTGTCCGCGCTGGTGGCGCGCCAGGTGCGGCCCGGCGACCCCGTGCTGTTCCTGCCGTCGCTGGAGCGTCGGTCGGCGCTCGCCTATCCGACGGGCTTCCGCGGGGTGCGGGACGTGGCGCTTGAGGTGCCCGCCGCCGTGGACGGGACGCTGTACGGCCGGGAGGCCGGCCCGGGGGAGGTGAGACGGCGGCTCGGGGGGCTGGCCCATGTGTGGGTGGTCGGCGGGCCGTTCGCGCTGCGGCCCTCCTGGACTCCCGGGGACCCCACCGAGCGCGCCAAGCTCGCGATCCTGGAGGAGCAGTTCATCACCCGCAAGGAGTATGCGAGCCGCGGCGTCACCCTTCGACTCTACGTACGCCGTCCGCCGGTCCGGCCGGCCGCCGGAAGTTCCGCGTCCTCGGCACAGCCCGGCGCGTTCTCGAGCGCCGACGCGTCCAGCGCCCGGGTGAGCAGGTCGAGGCGGGCCTTGAGGGCGGTGATCTCCTCCAGCTCGAAGCCCGTCGACGCGGCGATCCGGCCCGGCACCAGCAGCGCGCGCTCCTTCAGGGCCGTGCCCGCGTCCGTGGGGCCGACACGGACGGACCGCTCGTCCTGCGTGCTGCGCTCCCGCCGCACCAGGCCCGCCGCCTCCAGCCGCTTCAGCAGCGGCGACAGCGTCCCGGAGTCCAGCCGCAGACGCTCCCCGAGCTTCTTCACCGGCAGCTCGCCGTGCTCCCACAGCACCAGCATCACCAGGTACTGCGGGTAGGTGAGCCCCAGGTCCTTGAGTACGACGCGGTAGACGCCGTTGAAGGCGCGGGCCGCGGCGTGGAGCGAGAAGCAGATCTGGTGGTCGAGGCGCAGGTACTCCTCGTCCACGGGGGCGTCGGCGCGGGCACGCGTGCTCGTCATGCCCCTCAGGATAACTCCGGGGCATTCAGTTGTGCACAACTAAATTGTGTGCTTCACTCTTCTTCGTGAGGCGGTCCCGACGCAAGGGCGACCGCCGGGCACGACTTCGAGAGGGACGGATTTCCATGGACGCGCTCTACACCGCTGTCGCCACCGCCACCCACGGCCGCGACGGGCGTGCCGTCAGCTCCGACGGCACGCTCGACCTCCAGCTGGCCATACCGGTGGCGATGGGGGGCAGCGGCCAGGGCACCAACCCCGAGCAGCTGTTCGCCGCCGGGTACGCCGCCTGCTTCGCCAGCGCCCTCGGCCTGGTCGGCCGGCAGGCGAAGGTCGACGTCAGCGACGCCGCGGTGACCGGCGAGGTCGGCATCGGCAAGCAGGGTGAGGGCTTCGGCCTCGCGGTCACCCTGCGCGTCGAACTGCCGGACACCGTCGACGAGGCGACCGGCCGCAAGCTGGTCGAGCAGGCCCACCAGGTCTGCCCCTACTCCAACGCCACCCGCGGCAACATCCCCGTGGAACTGGTCGTCGAGTAACCCGGGTCAGCGCCTTCCCGTCAGCAGGTCGCTGTCGCCGGTCGCCGGGGCCGGGATCGACGGCGGGACGTCGGGCTCGCCCAGCATCAGGGTGCGCACCACCCGCTGGGCCGCCCGCCCGTCGTCGAACTCGCAGAACCGCGCCCGGAACCCGGCCCGCAGCCGCGCCGCATCCGCGTCCCGCCAGCACCCGGAGGCGAACAGCCACGCCAGTTCCCGGTAGGAGCGCGAGACATGACCCGGCGGGTCGGCCGTGATGTCGAAGTACGCGCCCCGGCCGGCCGTGAACGCGCCCCAGTCGTCGGCGTGCACCACGATCGGCCGGTCCAGGACGGCGTAGTCGAACATCAGGGCCGAATAGTCCGTGACCAGCGCGTCCGAGGCGAGCATCACCTCCTCGACGTGCGGTTCGTCGGTGGCGTCGACCACGACGCCCCGCCGGTGCAGCTCCGCCAGCCCCATCCCGCGGGCCGGCCCGTCCGCGAGCGACGGGTGCAGACGCACGACGAGGGTGTGGCCCTCGCCCAGGTCCTCGGCGAACCGGGCCGCGTCGAAGCGCTCCGCATGGCCGCCCCGGACGTGGTCGCGGCGGGTGGGCGCGTACAGCACCACCGTGTGGTCCTCGGGGATGCCGTGCCGAAGCCGGAACCCGGCCCCGTCCCCGGGCCCCGCGTTGACGAGGACGTCGTTGCGCGGGCTCCCGGTACGGGCAGAGGCGAAGTGACAGGGATAGGCGCGGTCCCAGACCAGCTCGGAGTGGCGGTTGGCGACCAGGCTGTGGTCCCAGCGGTCGGCGCGGCGCAGCATCTGCGGCACGTCGAACCCGTACCGTGCGCCCGGCTTGCCCAGCAGATCGGCCCCCATGTACTTCAGCGGGGTCCCCTGGTGGGTGTGGATGTGGACGCTTCCCGGGCGTTTGACCAGGGCGCCGGGCCAGTTGACGTTGTTGACGAAGTACGTGGCCCGCGCGGTGACCCGGTGGTAGGCCCACGAGCCCGGGACGACGTACTCGATGTCCGGCGGCAGGTCGCGCACCTGGTCCTCCCGCACGACCCACACCCCCCGGATGTCCGGGGCGAGCTCGCGCGCCGCGCGGTGGATCGCGGCCGGATCGCCGAGGACGCCGCGGTGCGAGAACGCGGAGTAGACCGCCAGGCCCGGATCCAGGCTCCGGCGCCCGTGCGCCCAGGACCAGCCGCGTTTGATCCGCCCGGCCGCCGCCCCGCGGACCTGCCGGCCGCGCTCGCCGAGCGCGGTGCCCGCGGCGGCGGTCCGCTGCCGGGCCCGGTAGCGGGCGTAACCTCCCTCCAGGACTCGCAGTTCGGCGGGCACCGGCTCGTCGGTGCGGTGCCTGCGGAAGAGTTCGGCGGTGCGGTCGAAGAACTCCCGCTTGTCGCCGGCGGGCAGCCGGTCCGGCTTGGCGAGGATGTCCAGACAGTGTTCGCCCATCTTGTGGCGCAGGTAGGGGCGCCAGCGGGCCGGCTCAGGGTGGGCGTCGACGAACGCGAAGACCCGTTCGTACTGGTCGTGGACGTCGAAGTGCTTGCGGCTGGTGGTCGACAGGATGTTGCCCTGGCGGCGCTGCCGGTAGTTCAGGCAGATGCGGTCCAGGGTCGCGATCCGCCGCGCGGACAGCAGCGCGGGGAAGGTCCACGGGGTGTCCTCGTAGTAGCCGGGCGGGAAGGCGAAGCCCTCCCGCTCGACGAAGTCCCGGCGGTAGGCCTTGTTCCACACCACCATCAGCAGTTCGAGGATCTCGGGGTGCTCGGCCGCGGTGAAGGTGCCGTCGCCCGCCTCGGCGAGCACCCGGGCCAGCGCGTTGCGGCGGGTGCCGCCCCACCAGTAGGTGCGGGCGTAGTCGAACACGAGGACGTCGGGATCGCCGGTCTCCTCGAGCCGGTCGGCGATCGCGCGCAGCGCGCCCGGGGTGAGCGTGTCGTCGCTGTCGAGGAAGAGGAGGAAGTCGCCGGTGGCGTGCGGCATTCCCGCGTTGCGGGCCCGGCCGAGGCCGACGTTCTCGGTCAGGTGCAGCACCCGCACCCGCGGGTCGCGCTCGGCGTACCGGTCGAGGATCGCGCCGCAGCCGTCGGGGGAACGGTCGTCGACGGCGATCACCTCGATGTCGGTGTACGACTGCCCGAGCACCGAGTCGAGGCACTCGCGCAGGAAGCCCTGCACCTTGAAGACGGGGACGATGACGCTGAAGCGGGGCACGGGTCAGCTCCTCACGAGGGCGTGGGCCGGGGCCGGGATGCGCTCGGCGAGCGGGATCACGGGCGGGATCGACTCGGGCGGCTGGCCCAGCAGCACCCGGCGTACGACGCGTTCGGCGGCGCGTCCGTCGTCGAACTGGCAGAAGCGCTCCCGGAAGGCCGTGCGCAGGGCGGCGGCGGAGCCGTCGGCGTACGAGCCGTCGCGGAAGGCGGCCGCCAGCCGGCCGGGGGTCCGTGCCACCCGGCCCGGCGGGGTCCGCATCAGGTCGAAGTAGACGCCCCGGGTCTCCCGGTAGACGTCCCAGTCGTCCGCGTACACGACGATCGGCCGGTCGAGGTTGGCGTAGTCGAACATGATCGACGAGTAGTCCGTGATCAGCGCGTCGGCGGCCAGGCAGACGTCCTCGGAGGAGCGGTGCCGTGTCACGTCGATGATCCGGCCGTCGCCGCGCGCCCGGCCGCCGTCGTAGAAGTAGTGGGCCCGCAGCAGCACCACGTAGGAGTCGCCGATCGCCTCGCAGAACGCCTCCAGGTCGAGGTGCGCGTCGAAGCCGGTGCTGTAGTCCCGGTGCGTGGGCGCGTACAGGAGGGCCGTCTTGTCGTCGGGGACGCCCAGCTCCCGGCGGATGCGGGCGACGTCGTCGGCGGTCGCCGTGTAGTAGACGTCGTTGCGGGGATAGCCGTACTCGAGGGTCTCGTAGGCGCCCGGGAAGGCCCGCTCCCACATCTCGGTGGAGTGCCGGTTGGAGGAGAGGTTGTAGTCCCAGCGGTCCACGCGTGCCAGCAGCTTGGTGAAGCTGCCGGTCGCGGCGGCCACCACGGGGTACGTCGACTGGTCGACGCCCATCTTCTTCAGCGGGGTGCCGTGCTGCGTCTGCAGGTGCACGCTGCCGGGGCGTTTGACGACGCCGTCGGCGAAGTTGGCGTTGTTGATCAGGTACTTGGCGCGGGCGAGCACGTCCCAGTACGCACGCGTGCCGATCACCGCGTACTCCACGTCCTCGGGCACGCCGTCCACCGCGTCCGGCTCGACCAGGAACACCGAGCGGATGTGGGGGGCCAGTTCGCGGGCCTCGGCGTGGAGGGCGGCCGGGTTGCAGGCGTAGCCGCGGCCCCAGTAGGCGCAGTACACGGCGAGGTTCTCGTCGAGCGGCCGGCGCAGCTGGAGCGCGTACCGGGCACGGGTGCGCGCCATGCGGGGCAGCGGCGTCCCGCGTACCGTCCTCGCCGCGGCCTGGTTGGCGGACCGCAGGGCGCGGAACGCGTCGTAGGCGCCGGCCGCCAGCAGCCGGTGCTGCACCCCGACGCTGCCCGCGGGCGGCCGGAACCCGGCCGGGCGGTGACGCCGGTACAGACGGGCCGCCCGCCGGAAGAAGGCCCTGCGCAGATGCGCGGGCAGCCGCTCCGGATGCGCGGCGGTCCTCAGCACGACGGAGAAGAGCTGCTCGAACAGCGGCCGGAACCGGTCTACGGGCAGGGCGAGTTCCGCGGCCCGGACGAGCACCGTGTCGAGCTGGTCGAGGAGGTCGAACTGGTGCACGCCGGGGGTCTGCAGCCGGCTGCCCTGGCGGCGCACCAGATGCCGTACGCAGACCGAGCGCAGGACCGCGACGCGGTCGGCGGCGAGCGTGACCAGTCCGCCCCAGCCGATGTCGGTGAAGAGGCCCGCGGAGAAGACGAGGTGGTGCTCGGTGACGAAGGCGCGCCGGTAGGCGGCGCTCCACACGGGAACGGACACACCGGTCAGCCGCGGGGCCCGGCCGGGGGCGAACGCCCCGTCGGGCGCCGGGCCCAGCGGGGGCGTGGACGTCTCGGCGTCCCACCAGTGGACCCGCTCGTGGTCGAGGTAGAGGACGTCCACGTCGCCGGTCGCCGCCAGGCGTGCGTCGATCGCGGCCAGCGCGCCGGGCGCGAGGAGGTCGTCCCCGTCGAGGAACAGCAGGTACGCCCCGGTCGCCGTCCCCATTCCGGTGGTGCGGGCCACGCCCAGGCCGCCGGAGGGCGGCGAGGTGAGGGCGACCACCCGTGGGTCGCGCTCCGCGTACGCGGCGGCGACCGCGCCCGCCGGGGAGTCGGGCGCGTCGCAGACCGGGATCAGCTCGAAGTCGCCGAAGGACTGGGCGAGAACCGAGTCCAGGGCCTGGGACAGACGGCCGGCGACGCCGAAAGCGGGGACGATGATGCTGAATCGGGGCATTCTGGTCTTTCTCTCGGGCCCGGTCCGTGTCCTGGGGCCGTGTGTCGTGGAAGGCGGAAACGTCCGGGACTCCGTGGGCCGGGCGTCGTGGGAGCGGGGCGCCCGGGACTCCGTGGGCCGGGCGTCGTGGGGGCGGGAACGTCCGGGACTCCGTGGGCCGGGCGGGTCAGCGGCTCTCGATGTCCGGGACGGGGCGGCCGGGCGCCGGAACGGTCGCGAGCCGTACGGTGGGCAGGCCGGTCGAGGCGGACGGCGCGGGGCGCCGGTCGTCCAGCGGCACGACCGACGGCTGCCAGGCGTTCTCCCCGAGCACCACCCGGCGCACGATCCGCTCGGCGGCGCGCCCGTCGTCACAGGGGCAGAAGCGCTTGCGGAAGGCGGCCCGCAGGTTCGCCGAGTGCGAACCGCACCAGTGCCCCGTGGTGAAGATGTCGATCAGCTCGTCCTCGCCGCGGGCGATCGCGCCCGGCGGGAAGGCGCGCAGGTCGAAGCAGGTGCCCCGGGCGGCCTGGTACGCCTCCCAGTCGTCGGCGTACACGACGATCGGCCGGTCGAGGTTGGCGTAGTCGAACATGATCGACGAGAAGTCGGTGACCAGCGCGTCCGAGGCCAGGCACACCGACTCGACGCTCGGATGGCCGGTGACGTCGATCAGCCGGCCCCCGGTGGTCCGGGTCAGCGGCTCACCGTAGGAGGGGTGCGCGCGGGTCAGCAGCACGAAGCGCGGGCCGAGCTCGTGCAGGAAGCGCTCCAGGTCGAGCCCCGGGCGCTGGCTGCGGCGGTAGTCGCGGTACGTCGGCGCGTACAGGATCGCCACCGAGCCCTCGGGGATGCCGAGGGTCTGGCGCAGCCGGGCCACGTCCGCCGATGTCGCCCGGGCGAGGACGTCGTTGCGGGGCAGCCCGTATTCCAGGGTCGTGAAGCGCGAGGGGAAGACGCGCTCCCAGACCACAGTGGAGTGGCGGTTGCCGGACACGACGTAGTCCCAGGTGTCGGCGGAGCGCAGCATCCGGGCGAAGTCCGCGTCGCGGGCGGCGGCCGGACGGTCCCGGAGGTCCAGGCCCATGCGCTTGAGCGGGGTGCCCCGCAGGGTCTGGATCACGATCTGGCCCGGCCGCTTGACCACCCCGGGGTCGAAGTCGGCGTTGTGCACCAGGTACTTGGAGCGGGCCAGCGCCGTCCAGCACGCGGCGGAGCCCGGTCGCAGCCTGCGGGTGGCCACCGGGATCGTGGGGTGGTGCTCGGGCTCGGCGATCCATGCCGTGCGGATGTGCGGGACCAGGTTGCGGAAGGTGGACTCCAGCGCGGCCGGGTTGCAGCCGTACCGGCCGCCCCCGTCACTGGTGAAGACGGCCCGGTCGGCGCGCAGGGGGAGGCGCAACTGGATGCGGTAGTACGCCCGGAGGGCGGCACGGGCCAGGCGGCGGCCGGTGCCGGCGGCCGCGCGCCGGGCGCGGTGCCCGAGGCGGGACACCAGGGACAGCAGGCGGTAGGTGCGGTGGCTGCCGAACCGGATGAGCAGATGGCGGGGGCGGAGCGGGACGCCCGGGACGTGGTGGCGGCGGTAGTGGGCGCGGGCCCTGCGCAGGAACTCGGCGTGGCTGCCCCGGGGCAGCCGGCCGCGCCGGACGAAGACGGTGGCCAGGTGGTCGACCATGCGGCGGAACAGTTCCGGCCGCCAGTGGGCGAGTTCCGGGTGTGCGTCGAGGAAGGCGAAGACCCGGTCGTACTGGTCGAAGACGTCGAAGTGCCGGTCGCTGGTCGAGCCGAGGATGCTGCCCTGGCGGCGCTGGCGGTAGTGCACGCAGACCCGGTCGAGGGTGGCGATCGTGTCGGCGGACAGCAGCACCGGGAACGTCCAGGGGGTGTCCTCGTAGTAGCCGGGCGGGAAGGTGAAAGCCCCGCGCTCGACGAAGTCCCGGCGGTACGCCTTGTTCCACACCACCATCAGCAGGGACAGCAGGCCGGGGCGGTCGTCGAGCCGGAAGGGCGCCGGGCCCCGCTCGGTGAGCCGGTCGGCGAGGCGGTTGCGGACCGTCCTGCCCGTCCAGTACGTACGGGCGTAGTCGAAGACCAGGACGTCCGGGTCGGAGGTGGCCTTCAGCCGGTCGGCGATGCCCTCCAGCGCGCCCGGGGTGAGGGTGTCGTCGCCGTCGAGGAAGAGCAGGTAGTCGCCGGTCGCCCGGCGGATCCCCGCGTTGCGGGCCCGGCCCAGTCCCACGTTCTTGGGCAGGTGCAGGGCACGGACGCGGGAGTCACGGGCCGCGAACTCGTCGATGATCGCGCCGCAGGCGTCGGGCGAACGGTCGTCGACCGCGATCACTTCGAGGTCCGCGTACGACTGCTCCAGCACGGACGCGAGGCACTCGTGCAGGTACGCCTGAACCTTGTACGCGGGAACGATGACACTGAACCTGGGCAAGGGGCATCCATGGGTCGGCGCGGGCATACTGCCCGAAAACGTCCGAAGGGGTGGTTCGGTTACGTCCGCTGCGCCATACGGGGGAGCGGCCAGGGAACCCCCAGGTGGACGCGCGGGGGTGGACCGGCACCGGCCCACCCCCGGACGACCGCTGCGGGCGCCCCTACTTGACGGCTCCCGCCATGACCCCCGACACGAACTGCCGCTGGAACGCGAAGAACACCGCCAGCGGGATCACCATCGAGATGAACGCGCCCGGCGCCAGGACGTCGATGTTGTTGCCGAACTGGCGCACCTGCGTCTGCAGCGCCACCGTGATGGGCTGCGTGCTGGACTTGGTGAAGACGAGCGCGACCAGCATGTCGTTCCACACCCACAGGAACTGGAAGATGCCGAGGCTCGCGATCGCCGGCCCGCCCAGCGGCATCACGACCCGGGCGAACAGCCGCAGTTCGCCGGCGCCGTCGAGGCGGGCCGCCTCCAGCAGCTCCCGGGGGATCTCCGCGAAGAAGTTCCGCAGCAGGAACACCGCGAAGGGCAGACCGAAGCCCGTATGGAAGAGGATCACCCCGAGGACCGTGCCGAACAGGCCGATCCTGCCGAACAGCTCGGCGATCGGGATCAGCGCCACCTGCACCGGGACGACCAGCAGCCCGACCACGCCGAGGAACCACCAGTCGCGGCCCGGGAACTCCATCCAGGCGAAGGCGTACCCGGCCAGGGAGCCGATCACCACGACCAGGACCGTCGCCGGGACCGTGATCAGGACCGTGTTCACCAGGGAGGTGGTGATGTCGCTGTTCTCCAGGAGCTTCTGGTAGCTCTCGAACGTCAGCTGCGACGGCCGGCTGAGGACCTTCCACCAGCCGGAGGAGCTCATGTCGGACGGCTTGCGCAGCGAGGCCAGCAGCAGACCGATGGTCGGCACCAGCCAGAACAGGCCGACCAGGACGAGGAAGACGCGCAGCAGACCGCCGCTGACGCCGCCCGCGAGCCGGGCCCCGAGGGACCGCCGTGCCCTCACGACGGTGACGGGTGCCGCCTTCGGCGGACTTCCGGCATGTGTCGTCATCGCCGCACCTCCCGCCTGAGCCTGCGGATGTTGCTGCGTCGTCCCGGGGGACGACCCCCGGACCCCCGGCCGGGAGAGGGATGCGGTCTCATCGCCTGACCTCCCGCCTGAGCCTGCGGATGTTGAACAGCATCACCGGGATGACGAGCAGCAGCAGGAAGACCGCGATCGCGCTGGCGATGCCCGGCTGGTCCTCCGAGAAGCCCTTGCGGTACAGCTCCAGGGCCAGCACGTTCGCGTCGTCCTGGGACGAGCCCGGCGGAATGATGAAGACCAGGTCGAAGATCTTCAGCACGTTGATCATCAGCGTGACGGCGACGACCGCCAGCACGGGCGCCAGCAGCGGCACCGTGACCCGGCGGAACACCTGCCACTCGTTCGCGCCGTCCACCCGCGCCGCCTCCAGCAGCTCCCGCGGCACGCCCGCGAGTCCCGCCGCGATCAGCACCATCGCGAAACCGGCCCACATCCACACGTAGGCGCCGATGACCGCGGGGGTGACGAGCGCCGGGCCGAGCCAGTCGACGCCGTTGTACGGCTCCCTGAAGTTGCTCGCCGGAAGCCGCAGCCGGGCGCCGTCGGCCGCGGCCGGGAGCGTGAACGTCCCGTCGGCGCCGGCCTTCGTGGAGGCGACGACCTCGCCGTCCTTCACCGCCTCGATCGTCATGCCCGCGTAGCCCTGCTCGGACGGGTCGACCGCGCCGAGCCTCCCCACCCCCTCGCCGCGGGTGAAGTCCTGCCAGGTCGTGCCGGTGACCTTGCCGGGCTCCGGCTTCGCCGGGGCCGCCCGCCGGGCGTCCTTCGGCATCTGGTCCGGGGCGACGCCCACGAGGGGCAGCGCGACCGGACGGCCGGTGTGCACGGCGGTCCGGGTGACGAAGCCGCCCCCGTCGGGCCCCAGGGGCGACCGGCGGCCCGGGTGCGCCTTCGGGAACGCGGAGGACTCGGCGAACGTGTCGTGGACGGACACCCACACCGCGTTGGCGACGCCCTTGTCCGGACTCTCGTCGTACACCAGCCGGAAGATGATCCCGGCGGCGAGCATCGAGATCGCCATCGGCATGAAGACGACCAGCTTGAACGCCGTGCCCCACCGCACCCGTTCGGTGAGCACCGCGAAGATCAGCCCCAGCGCCGTCGAGACGGTCGGCGCGAACACCACCCAGATGATGTTGTTCTTCAGGGCCGTGCGGATGCCGTCGTCCGTGAACAGTGCCTGGTAGTTGTCGAATCCGGCGAAGGAACCGCCGGACTGGTCGAGGAAGCTGCGGATCAGCGAGTACCCGATCGGGTAGACCACGAGCGCGCCGAGCAGCACCAGGGCGGGCAGCAGGAACAGGGCTGCCACGGTCCTGCGGGTGCCGGTCACACTCTTGCGCGTCCTGGGCGGCGGGGCGGGGGCCTCGGGGACCCCCGCCGCCGTGGTCGGCGTCATCGCCGGCCCGGCCCGTCGGTGTCGTGTCCGGTCATCGCCGGATCAGCTCCCGTACGCCTTCGCCGCGTCCGCCTCCAGCCTCGCCTGGGTGCCCGCCACGTCCGCCGGGTTCTTCAGGAAGTCCTGGAGTTCCTTCCACTCGCCCTTGCCGGGCGTGCCGCCGAACGCCTGCGGTGCCTGGTCGGACATGTCGAAGCGGAAGTCGTCGCCGGCCTCGATCAGCGCCTTGGCCATCTTCTGCTGCACCGCGTTCGGATACGCGGACAGGGCGACCGACTTGTTCGGCGAGAGATAGCCGCCGAGACGGGCCTGGACGGTCGCCGCGTCCGGCGAGGCCAGGAAGGTGACCAGTGCCTGGGCCGCCTTGGAGTCCTTGAGGACGACGGCCGCGTCGCCGCCGGAGACCACGGGGGCCTGGCCGCCCACGGCCGGGAACGGGAACACCTTCGCGTCCGTGCCGATCTTCGCCTTGGTCTCCCCGATGTTGACCTGGGCGAAGTCGCCCTCGAAGACCATGCCGGCCTTCGGCTGGTCGCCGCCAGCGAAGGTCTGGGTGACCGAGACCGGGAACTCGGTCTGCAGCGCGCCCTTCGCGCCGCCCGCCACGTAGTCCTTCTTGCCCCAGATCTGGGCGAGCGTGGTCAGGGCCTCCTTGACGGAGGGGTCCGTCCATTTGATCTTGTGCTGGGCGAGCTGGTCGTACTTCTCCGGGCCCGCCTGGGAGAGATAGACGTTCTCGAACCAGTCCGTGAGGGTCCAGCCGTCGGCGCCGCCGACGGAGAAGGGGGTGACACCGGAGTCGTAGACGGCCTGGGCCGTCGTCATCAGCTCCTGCCAGGTCTTCGGCTCCTTGGCGCCGGCGTTCTCGAAGACCTTCGCGTTGTACCAGATCAGGGACTTGTTCGCGGCCTTGTAGTAGACGCCGTACTGCTTGCCGCCGACCTTGCCGATGTCCTGCCAGCCCTGGGAGTAGTTCTTGCCGAGTTCCGCCTGGGCCTCGGGGCCCAGGGGCTTGGCCCACTTCTTGTCGACGGCCTGCTTGATGGCGCCGGGCTGCGGGAGCAGCGCGACGTCCGGCGGCTGCCCGCCGGCGATCTTCGAACCGAGGAAGTTGATGATCGGGTCCTGGGCGGGCACGAAGGTCACCTTGGCGCCGGTGCGTTTCTCGAACTCGGCCAGCACCTTCTTGAAGTTCGCCTGTTCGGCGCCGGTCCAGACGGCGGAGACCTCCAGGCTCTGGCCGTTCAGCTCGGGGAGCGTCACCGTGGAGCCGCTCTCCCTGCCACCGCCGCTCGTCCTGTCGCTGCTGCTCTTGTCGTCGCCGCCCCCGCAGCCGGCGAGCGCGAGCGCCCCGGCGGTCACGGCGGCCGCCGCGGCCAGAGCGGTGCGGCGCGTCCGGCGGGCGGGCTGCTTCGGAGACCTGCGTGTACGAAGAGTGCTGTGCATCACTGCCCCGTTCTTCGTTCCTCGTTGAACGTTCGAGCGCTGTCCCGTGCGCTCTGGTCTACGCGGGGTCGTTCGGGGCGGCAAGAGCGCCTGCCGTGTCAACCAGGCGATCGTGACCCCCTCGTGACGTGCAGTCAGCCGAGCGGGGGACGGCACGCCGGGACGCGGGGCGTACGGCGCCGCCCGGCCCGTACACACGTGCGCACGTACGGGCCGCGGCGACGCCGGGACGATCCGGGCGACGGGGCCTACAGCAGGGACGGCACCTCCGCCGCCGACACCGATCGTGCGGCCCTCTCCAGCGCGCTCGCCAGCAGGGCCAGGTCCGTGGGCCCGTTGCCCAGCTCGCGGACCGGCCGGCGCGCCGGCGGGTCGCCCATGCGCTGCCACTCCAGGGCGACGACCGTGGGGCGGAGCGTCGCCGTCCGGGGGATGCGCCCCGTGATGCGCCCGCCCTGGAACGGCGTCACCCCGCCGTCCGGCCATATCACCTGTCCCCGGCCCGGCGCCGACTCCTCGCCCCCCGGCGACACCGCCTCCAGGGTGATCCGGAGCGAGGCCGCACGGGCCGGCCCCCACTCCGCCGTCCGCCCGCCCAGGTCCGCGGCGGCCACGAGGTGCAGCCCGAGCCGCTCGCCGTCCCGGGCCACCGCCTCCAGCGCCCGCACCACCGACCCGGCCGCGGGCCGGCCGGGTGAACCCAGTGCCGGGGACAGCAGCGCGTCCAGGTCGTCGACCAGCACGACCAGCCGGGGCAGCGGCGGCCCCGCCTCCGTCTGCTGCCGTGCCGCCGGCCGCAGCCGCAGCGTGGTACTCGGCGGGGAGTCCAGATCGCCCGAGGCCGTGCGCCCCGTCCGCTGCGGCGAGGTCCGGCCCGGCGCCCCCTGCTGGGCGTGCCACTCGGCGAAGCCGAGCCGTCCCAGCAGGTCCGCCCGCCGCTTCAGCTCGGCGCTGAGCGCCTGGGCGAACTCCCGCATGCGCACGGGGTCGTTGGCCGCCAGATGCGTCGTGACATGCGGCAGGTCCGTGCAGACCCGCAGGCCCTCGCCGCCGCTGCCGCCGTTCGCCCCGCAGTCGCGGCCGTCGATCAGCACGATCCCGAGGCGGTCCGGGCGCTCGGCCGCCGCGAGCGATGCGGCGATGGAGCGCAGCAGCTCCGTACGGCCGCTGCCGGGCGGACCCTCCAGCAGCAGATGCGGCCCCTCGGCCGCGAGGTCGACGGACACGGGGCCGCGCGGCCCGGCACCGAGCACCGCCCATGCGCGCCCGCCCGGTGCCCCCGGGTCGTCCGCCGCGTCCGCCCAGCGCGCCATCAGCGACGCCGGGGTGGCCCGCGCCAGGCCCAACTCGTCCAGCAGCCGCGCCGCCTGCGGCAACGGCGCCGACACGCGCGGGTGCCGGTCGCCGCCGCCCTCCGTCCGCAGCGGGGCGAGCGCCCGCGCGAACCGCTCCGCCCATGCCGCCGACACGGCGTCCAGGGCGGCGAGCGTGCCGCGCCCCACCGGACCGCGGTCGGCGTGCGCCGGGTCCGCCGCCTCTCCGGGCGCGATCCGCAGCAGCCGCAGCGCCGTCGCGACGTCGCCGCTCAGCAGCGCCGCGGCCCCGCACTCCCGGAACACCGGCGAGGCCGCGCACGCCGCCTCGTACGTCTCCGTCACGGGAGAGGCGGGGGAGGCGGACGGCGCCTCCGCCAGGCAGACGACGTGGATCCCGGCCCGCGGGCCCTCCTGCGCCAGACGCGCCACCGCCTCGCGCACATCGGCACCGCCCGGGTCGCCGTCCACGACCACCACCGTGTACGGCCCGGTGAACGCACCGTCCGCCGGGTCGTCGTCCCGCGCCCAGGAAGGACGGCGGACGGCACCCCGCGCGGGAGCGCCGGCGGCCCCGCCGGGCGGGGCCGGGCGCGGGACCGTGGCGGTGGCGCCGCCCGTGTCCGCCAGGTGGTCCGCCAGGCGGCGCAGGAGCTCGTCCGCGCGGGCCGTCGCCTGCTCCCGGTCGTAGGCCAGCAGGAGCCGGCAGTCCTGGCCGTGCGCCGGGCGCAGATGCGGCAGCCAGCCGAGCCACGACCAGTCGGCGAGGCGCTCCTCCAGCGGGCGTGAGCGGTCGGCGCTGATCAGGACCAGCTCCAGCGTGTCGGGGGAGTGCAGCGCGGCGAGCTGCGCCACCACCGCGCGCGCCAGGCCGGCCAGCCGCGCCCGGGGCCCGGCCAGACCGAGGGCGCCCACCTCGCGCAGCCCGGCGGTCACCGGCACCGCGGGCAGCAGTCCCGTCCCGTCCGGCGCCGCCCGGTCGGCCGTGCCCAGCCGCACGGTGAGCGTCTCGGGGTGCTGCGGGCCGCGCTCCCACAGCCGGGGTCCCGGCCCCAGCGCGGCGAGCAGCAGCGCCGCGGGGTCCGGCCACTTCTCCGGGGCACCGGTGAGGTGAGGCGCGGGTTCCGGGGCACGCCCGGAGTCGTCGTGCCCGTCCCGTGCCGCACCGTCCGGTTCGGTGCGGCCTCCCGCCAGCCGGCGTGCCCACGCGGTGAACCCGCCGCGCCTGCGCACCATCACCCCCGGCGGCAGCTCCGTCCCGCGCAGCGGGGTGCCCTTGCGCGTGCCCCCGCCCGCCGGGCCCTCGGGGAGCGGACCCCGGCCGCCGGCCCCCGGGGCGGCGGCCTGCCCCGGCACGACCGGCGCCGTGGGGGCCCCTGCCTGCTCCTGGGGGCGGGGGGAAGCCGAGAGCCCGGGGAAGGGGGGCTCCGCCGGGCTGTGCTCCTGTGCCCCCGGGGCGGCGCCGTCCGAGGCGCCCCAGGCGGTCAGGCCGAAGCCGTGGTGGGTGTCTCCGGAGAGGCCGCCGCCGTCCCCGGCGCGGGTCCCGGCTTCCGTGCGGCCCTGCGCGCCGGACGTCCCGGCGGTGGCCGGCCCGGCCCCTGGGGCGCCGTCCGCGCGTGGGTGCGGCGCGGCCGCCGCCGTCGCGCGCGCGTCGTCCCGCGCGCCGTCCGGGGCATCCCCGACGGAGGTCCCGCCCGCCGCGGGGACCCGTACATGCCCCTCCCCGTCCGGGGCCGTGCCGACGGTGCGCACCGTGCCGGGCGGGGCCAGCCGCAGGGCCGACTCGCCGAGGCGCAGCAGAGCCCCGGGGGCGAAGCGCACCGGACGGTCGGTCACCCGCCTGCCGTCGAGCACCGTGCCGTTGGTGGAACCCAGGTCGGCGACCGAGACACGGCCGTCGGCGGCGACCGTGACCGCGCAGTGCAGCCGGGAGACGTCCGGGTCGTCCAGCGGGACGTCCGCGTCGGCGGAGCGGCCTATGCGGATCGCGCCGCCGTGCAGCAGATGGACGCCGCCCGCGTCGGGGCCCGCCACCACGTGCAGCTGGGCCGCGTCCTCGTCCGGCTCGGGGCCCGGCTCCGCGGGGGCGCCCAGGGTCAGCACCGCGCCGTCCAGCAGCGGAGGCTCGCCCAGCGTGCAGCGCTGGGCGTCCAGGCGCTCCGCGCCCGCGTACAGCACCACGGGGCCTCCCCCGGGCTCCCGGCCACGCTCGGGCGCGGAGGCACCCCCGCCCCCGCCGACCGCCGAGGCGAGGCCGGCCGCCACCGCGGCCAGCGCCGTCCCGGCCGGCGCGGTGACCAGCACGTCGCAGCTCGCGGCGCGCGCCCGTGACTCCGGGGGCGGCCCCAGCGGGTCTACGACGGTCAGCCGGATCTGCATCGCCGTCAGCGGTCCCTTCTGCGCGGGCGCCCGGGCGCGGGACGGGGCCGCACCGCGGTCCCCCCACCGCGGACTCCCCCCACCGCACACGAGCGATCGGCCAATACGGGATGCATCCTTGCACCTGCCACTGACAGCGCGCCCGCCGCCCGGGGGCAAGTGATCTTGATTGGTCGGCTCTGCCCGCAAAAGTGCCTGACCGGTACCCGGCCGGCGTCCGCTTGAGATCGGTCACGTCCGCTTCGGGCAACCAAGTGCATCGAAGCGAGCGTCTTCTCATCGAACACATAGGGGAACCCCGTACGTACTGCACAACGGGGGACGCGGGAGGCGGGCGTACGGACCGACGAGCCGGGCCCCGGTGACCGCCGGTAACGGGAGAGATCGTCGACGCGGCCGCGGGAAGCCTGTGCCGGGTCCTGCGGCACTACAGTGGGGCGAACACCGGTAGCACGGTGGACGGACCAGACAGGCGAGCAGCAGGGAGCGCATGACGTGCGGCCGGTAGGCAGCAAGTACCTGCTCGAGGAGCCGCTCGGACGCGGCGCCACGGGCACCGTCTGGCGAGCCCGCATGGGGGTCCCCCCCGGGGCGGAGCTTGCCGGAGCTCCGAGGGGGAGGGAGACCGCGGGTGCCGAGGCGGCCGTCGCGGGTCAGCCCGGCGAGACCGTGGCGATCAAGGTCCTCAAGGAGGAGCTGGCGAGCGACGCGGACATCGTGATGCGGTTCCTGCGCGAGCGATCCGTCCTGCTGCGCCTGACCCACCCCAACATCGTGCGGGTGCGGGACCTGGTGGTGGAGGGCGATCTGCTGGCGCTGGTCATGGACCTCGTCGACGGCCCCGACCTGCACCGCTACCTTCGTGAGAACGGGCCCTTCACGCCCGTCGCCGCCTCGCTGCTCACCGCGCAGATCGCCGACGCGCTGGCCGCCAGCCACGCCGACGGGGTGGTGCACCGCGACCTGAAGCCCGCCAACGTGCTGCTCATGCAGCGCGACGGCCAGATGCATCCGATGCTGACCGACTTCGGCATCGCCCGCCTGGCCGACTCGCCGGGCCTCACGCGCACGCACGAGTTCGTGGGCACGCCCGCGTACATCGCACCCGAGTCGGCCGAGGGCCGCCCGCAGACCTCCGCCGTCGACATCTACGGCGCCGGCATCCTGCTGTACGAGCTGGTCACGGGACGTCCCCCGTTCGGCGGCGGAACCGCCCTGGAGGTGCTCCACCAGCACCTGAGCGCCGAGCCGCGCCGCCCGTCCACGGTCCCCGACCCGCTGTGGACCGTCATGGAGCGCTGTCTGCGCAAGAACCCCGACGACCGGCCGAGCGCCGAGAACCTGGCGCGGGCGCTGCGGGTCGTCGCCGAGGGCGTGGGAGTGCACGCGAACTCGGCCCGGATCGCCGCCGCCGAGGGCGTGGGCGCGCTGCTGGGCCCGGACCCTACGCCCACCGCCGTCCCCGGCTCCGCCGACCCCACGCAGGTGCTGCCGCAGGGCTCCGCCGGGTACGACCCGAACGCGGCGACCAGCGTCCTGCCGCACACCTCGGCCGGGGCCCCGGGCGCCGCCGATCCCACGGCCGTCCTGCCCAGGAACGGGGCCGCCGACCCGACGGCCGTGCTGCCGCCGGTGCCGAACGAGCCCGGCGGGCAGCCGCGGCCCGAGGAGCCGCACCCCTGGCAGAGCCAGCTGCGCGCGGCCCGCGACCGCAACGAGCAGACGCAGATCCAGTACCTCGACCCCGGCGAGGACCCGCTGCGCCGCCGCCCGCAGCGGCAGGTCGCACGTCCGCAGCAGCGGCCCCAGCAGCAGCCGCGGCCCCAGCAGCAGCCCGGCCCCGGGTACGGGTATCCGCAGCAGCAGGCCCAGCAGTACGCGCCCCAGCGGCAGCAGTACGCCCCCGCGCCGCAGCAGTACGCCCCCGCCCCGCAGCAGCCCCGGCAGCCGGCGCCGCGTCCGGCGCGCGAGCCGCGGCCGCCGCGGCAGCGCAGCGCCAACCCGATGAAGATCCCCGGCCTCGGCTGTCTGAAGGGATGCCTCTTCACCATCGTCATCCTGTTCGTCGCGGGCTGGCTGGTCTGGGAGTTGAGCCCCCTTCAGGACTGGATCGGTACGACGAGGTCGTACTGGGCGGAGCTGAGCCACGGGTTCGACAAGGTGACCGGCTGGATCGGGAAGCTCGGCAGCAGCTCCAAGTAGCCGGGACACGGATGTCCCGAAAGCCCCCCGAGCTTGGGGATTTGTCGACATCTGATGGGTGATTTCCGTCCCGGCGGTGAAGGTTGGCGCTCCGGACGCGTAGTTTTGTCGACCGGAGGCCCGGGGTCCGTGGCGTCAGCCGCGTGCACGGGGCCCCGGAACGGCGCAGCGTCGGCAACACGCGTCCCCAGTAGGAGCAGTCTTGGCACGGAAGATCGGCAGCCGGTACACCGCGAACCAGATCCTGGGACGGGGCAGCGCCGGCACGGTGTGGCTGGGCGAGGGGCCGGAGGGCCCCGTCGCCATCAAGCTGCTGCGCGAGGACCTCGCGTCCGACCAGGAACTCGTGGGCCGCTTCGTCCAGGAGCGCACGGCGCTGCTGGGGCTCGACCACCCGAACGTGGTGTCGGTACGGGACCTGGTCGTCGACGGGAACGATCTCGCCCTGGTGATGGACCTGGTCCGGGGCACGGATCTGCGCACCCGTCTGGACCGGGAGCGCCGTCTCCCGCCCGAGGCGGCCGTCGCGATCGTCGCCGACGTGGCGGACGGACTGGCGGCCGCGCACGCGGCGGGGGTCGTGCACCGGGACGTGAAGCCGGAGAACGTGCTGCTGGACATGCAGGGGCCGCTGGGCCCGGGCGGCTCCCACCCCGCGCTGCTGACCGACTTCGGCGTGGCGAAGCTGATCGACTCGCCGCGCCGTACCCGGGCGACGAAGATCATCGGCACCCCGGACTACCTGGCGCCGGAGATCGTGGAGGGCCTGCCGCCGAGGGCGGCGGTGGACATCTACGCGCTGGCGACGGTGCTGTACGAACTGCTGGCGGGCTTCACACCGTTCGGCGGCGGTCACCCGGGCGCGGTGCTCCGTCGGCACGTCACGGAGACCGTGGTGCCCCTGCCGGGCATCCCCGAGGAGCTGTGGCAGCTGATCGTGCAGTGCCTGGCGAAGGCGCCCGCGTCGCGGCTGCGGGCCTCGGAGCTGGCGGCCCGGCTGCGGGAACAGCTGCCGACGCTGGCGGGGATGCCGCCGCTGGACGTGGACGAGCCGGACACGGAACCGGCGCAGGAGCCGGACGAGGCCGACGCGCCCGGGGAGCCGGCGGTGGCGCGGGTGCGGCGCGGGGCGGTGCCGCTGGTGCCGGGCGCGAAGCCCGACTCGAACCGGGACACGCACACGTCGATGCGGGTGCCCGGGCCGGACGAGCTGGCGGGCGGCGCCCGCGGCACCGCCCGCGTGCCCCGCGCCGCGGGCGCGCCGCGCCCGGGCTCGGCCCGCCATCGCGCGATGGCCCGCCGCCGCAGGATCGCCCTGGGCGTGGCGGCGGCGGCGCTGCTGGCGGCGATCGGGGCGGGCGCCTGGCTGGCGACGTCGGGTGACGACGACGCGCCACCGTCCGGGACGAGCACCTCGGCCCCGGCGTCCCCCTGACCGGAGCGCCCGCCCGCGCCCCCACCGCGGCCCGGTCGGTGCGCGCGGGCTGCCGCCGCGCCTCCGGGCGGCCCCCCGACCCTCCCGCCGCGCCCGCCGCAGGTCAGAGCAGGGCGGGCCGTGTGGTGTCCGCGAGTGGGGGCGGTCGGGAGGAGGGGGCCCGGGTGGGGGCCGCAGGTCCCGGGGAGGGTGGTTGCGACCAGGTTTCGGCCGCGGTCGCCCGGCTCGGACCGGCCGGCGGAGCCGTTACGCTGGATGCGTGGCAGTCGTCGATGTATCCGAAGAGCTCAAGTCCCTCTCCTCGACCATGGAGTCGATCGAGGCCGTTCTGGACCTCGACAAGATGAGGGCAGACATCGCCGTGCTCGAGGAGCAGGCGGCCGTGCCGTCCCTCTGGGACAACCCGGACGAGGCGCAGAAGATCACCAGCAGGCTCTCCCACCTCCAGGCCGAGGTGAGGAAGGCGGAGACCCTGCGCGGCCGGATCGACGACCTCGGGGTGCTCTTCGAGCTCGCCGAGGCCGAGGACGACCCGGACACCCGTGCCGAGGCCGAGGCCGAGCTCACCGACGTCAGGAAGGCGCTGGACGAGATGGAGGTCCGGACGCTGCTGTCCGGGGAGTACGACGCCCGCGAGGCGCTCGTCAACATCCGGGCCGAGGCCGGCGGCGTCGATGCGGCCGACTTCGCCGAGAAGCTCCAGCGCATGTACCTGCGCTGGGCGGAGCGGCACGGCTACAAGACGGAGATCTACGAGACGTCGTACGCCGAAGAGGCCGGGATCAAGTCCACGACCTTCGCCGTCCAGGTGCCGTACGCCTACGGCACCCTCTCCGTCGAGCAGGGCACCCACCGGCTGGTCCGCATCTCCCCCTTCGACAACCAGGGACGGCGGCAGACCTCCTTCGCCGGTGTCGAGATCCTTCCGGTCGTCGAGCAGTCCGACCATGTCGAGATCGACGAGTCCGACCTGCGGGTCGACGTGTTCCGCTCCTCCGGCCCCGGCGGCCAGGGCGTCAACACGACCGACTCCGCCGTGCGGATCACGCACCTGCCCACGGGCATCGTGGTCACCTGCCAGAACGAGCGGTCCCAGATCCAGAACAGGGCCTCCGCGATGAACGTCCTGCAGGCCAAGCTCCTGGAGCGGCGCCGGCAGGAGGAGCAGGCGAAGATGGACGCGCTCAAGGGCGACGGCGCCGGCTCCTGGGGCAACCAGATGCGTTCGTACGTCCTGCACCCCTACCAGATGGTCAAGGACCTGCGGACGGACTTCGAAGTCGGCAACCCCGAGGCCGTTTTCAACGGCGAGATCGACGGGTTCATCGAAGCCGGGATTCGCTGGCGCAAGCAGCGGGAGAAGTAGCGCCGCCGGCCGGCGGTGACCCGCCCGCCGAGAACAGCGCTTTGTCGACAAGGCAACTGCCCTTCAGTGGAGGGCAGTTGCCTTGCCTGTTGCTGGATGTCTGGGTTTTACATCACACTCACACCCCTGCTACTCCCGCAAACGCCGCCTTGTGGGACATCGCGTACGCAACGACCTTGACGTTGCTGTCGAAAGTCGGAAGGGTGAAGGACGGCATGCGTATCTCTGGGGCGCATGTGAACCGGGGGCTTGATCACTGTCGTCCCCGATGCCGTGGCCCCGGGCGCTGCCTCACCGACGAACAGCTACTGGGGGTAGCAGGCAGATGACCAAGAAGACGCGGATCCGCGTGGCGCGGATAGTCGCCGGCGCGGTGATCGCCGCCGGTGCATCGCTGACCGCCGCGGGTGCCGCCTCGGCGCTCGACATCAACATCGGCGCGAGCGCCGACGACAACGGCGTCGGGGTGGGCGTCGGCGTCGGCACGGCGACCGACGAACCGACCGGCCAGCCCACCGAGACCGGCATCCCGGGGGATCCCTCCACGCCCCCGGTGACGCCGCCCGGACCGACGGGTGAGCCCACCGGTGAGCCCACGGGTGAGCCCACCGACACCCCGCCCCAGCCCACCGACGAGCCCACCGAGCCGACGGAGGGCCCGACCCACGGCAACGGCGGCGGCAACGGTGGCGGCAACGGCGGCGGCAACAACACCAACCCGGACGGCGGCAACAAGCCGGTCGAGCAGGGCAAGGGTTCCTCGGGCCTGACCGACACCGGCTCGGACAGCGGCAACTCCGACGCCTCCGCCCAGGGCGGTGGCAAGCAGCTGGCCGAGACGGGTGCCGCCGAGACCACGTTCCTGCTGCTCGGCGCCGCCACGATGATCGCCGGCGGTATCGGCTTCCGGGTGCTGCCGCGGCTGGTCAGCGGCCGCGACGGCGCCTCCGCCTGATCCACAGGCGCCGGAACGCGCGGGAAGGGCCCGGGGCGTCCGCCCCGGGCCCTTCCCGTACGTGTCTGCGGTTCCGGCCGCTGTGTCGCGTCCTGTCGCGTGCCACCCGCCGTGCGCGCCGCCCTACGCCGTCTGGTGCGCCAGCAGCACGACCGCCGCGATCAGCACGGCCAGCAGGGCGATCAGCGCCGCAGGATTCAGCCCTGACCAGGGGTTTTCCTGCTGGAGTCGCTCACGGCTGGCGCGGCAGACGGGGCAGCGGCCCTCACTCACGGGCGCCGCGCAGTTCGCGCACACCAATCGGTCGTACGTCATGCGCTTCGCCCTCCTCGTGCCGCTTCCACGTACACAACGCTTCCGGGAACGCAACCGTTCCCCCCACCACTGTGCCAGGTTCCGCGGATTTCGGCGCGGTCGGCCTTATCCTGCCCGCGCGAATCGGGGCCCGGGCCGAAAACAGGCCGTACATCACACCCGGAAGCCCCTTCGGAGGCGTGACAAAACACGCAAGCCTCGCGCAACCGTGCAGGCCGACTGCGCTCGTCCACCCGCTTCGCGTATGGTCACGGTCACCTACCCCAACGGCCCGTGGTGCATCCGTGATCCGATTCGACAATGTCTCCAAGGTCTACCCCAAGCAGACCCGCCCCGCCCTCAGGGACGTCTCCCTCGAGGTGGAGAAGGGCGAGTTCGTGTTCCTCGTGGGGTCCTCCGGCTCCGGAAAGTCCACCTTCCTGCGGCTCATCCTCCGCGAGGAGCGATGCAGCCACGGCCAGGTGCACGTCCTGGGCAAGGACCTCGCCCGCCTCTCCAACTGGAAGGTGCCACAGATGCGCCGCCAGCTCGGGACGGTGTTCCAGGACTTCCGGCTCCTGCCGAACAAGACGGTCGCCGAGAACGTGGCCTTCGCCCAGGAGGTGATCGGCAAATCGCGCGGCGAGATCCGCAAGTCCGTGCCCCAGGTGCTCGACCTCGTCGGTCTCGGCGGCAAGGAGGACCGGATGCCGGGCGAGCTGTCCGGCGGTGAGCAGCAGCGCGTCGCCATCGCGCGGGCCTTCGTCAACCGGCCCAAGCTGCTGATCGCGGACGAGCCCACCGGCAACCTCGACCCGCAGACCTCCGTCGGCATCATGAAGCTGCTCGACCGGATCAACCGGACGGGCACGACCGTGGTGATGGCCACCCACGACCAGAACATCGTGGACCAGATGCGCAAGCGCGTCATCGAGCTGGAGAAGGGCCGCCTCGTCCGCGACCAGGCGCGCGGCGTCTACGGCTACCAGCACTGAGTTCCACGGAAAGGCTTGAGCAGACGCCATGCGCGCGCAGTTCGTTCTGTCGGAGATCGGTGTCGGTCTCCGCCGCAATCTGACGATGACCTTCGCGGTGATCGTCTCGGTCGCCCTCTCGCTCGCCCTGTTCGGCGGCTCGCTCCTCATGAGCGACCAGGTGAACCAGATGAAGGGCTACTGGTACGACAAGGTCAACGTCTCGATCTTCCTCTGCAACAAGAGCGACGCGGAGTCCGATCCCCACTGCTCCAAGGGCGCGGTCACCGAGGAGCAGAAGAAGCAGATCCTCAGCGACCTGGACAAGATGACCGTCGTCCAGAAGGTCACCCACGAGTCCCAGGACGATGCGTACAAGCACTACAAGGAACAGTTCGGCGACTCCCCGCTGGCCAGCTCGCTCACCCCGGACCAGATGCAGGAGTCGTACCGCATCAAGCTGAAGAAGCCGGAGCAGTACCAGGTCATCGCGAGCGCCTTCAACGGCCGTGACGGTGTGCAGTCGGTGCAGGACCAGAAGGGCATCCTGGACAACCTCTTCGGGCTGCTCAACGGCATGAACTGGGCCGCCCGCGCGGTCATGGCGATGATGCTGGTCGTCGCGCTGATGCTGATCGTCAACACCGTGCGCGTCTCCGCGTTCAGCCGTCGCCGTGAGACCGGCATCATGCGCCTGGTCGGCGCCTCCGGCTTCTACATCCAGGCGCCGTTCATCATGGAGGCCGCGGTCGCCGGAGTCATCGGCGGCACGGTCGCCTGCGGATTCCTGTTGATCGCCCGGTACTTCATCATCGACCACGGTCTGGACCTGTCCCACAAGCTGAACCTGATCAACTTCATCGGCTGGGACGCCGTGCTGACGAAGCTGCCGCTGATACTCGCCACCAGCCTGCTGATGCCGGCGCTGGCGGCGTTCTTCGCGTTGCGCAAGTACCTGAAGGTGTGACGCACGCCAACGGGGCCGTAGGGGCAACCGCCCGTACGGCCCCGTGCGTTGTCCTAGACTCACCGCCATGTCAGGCCGTGACCTGTTCTGTGAGCCCCGCCGCATCCGCCACGGGGCGGCCTTGACATTGGTCTTCGCGAGCGTGCTCGTCGCGGGCGCCGCGACCGGCTCGTTCGACGACGCGGCCCGCAAGCCCGCCTCGCCCGAGCAGGCGGTCCCCGCCGGCCACCGCGAGGACGTCACCGAGGCGGCG
The DNA here is from genome assembly GCF_042869095.1 of Streptomyces sp. NPDC007264. Taxonomy (NCBI): domain Bacteria; kingdom Bacillati; phylum Actinomycetota; class Actinomycetes; order Kitasatosporales; family Streptomycetaceae; genus Streptomyces; species Streptomyces sp. NPDC007264. The sequence goes on along the minus strand of NZ_JBIAFD010000010.1, from coordinate 243,515 downwards.
GCGAGGGCGATGGCCGACGGCAAGTCCCCCATGGAGGCCGCCGAGCGCGCCGTCAGCCGCAGCGGCGACCGCTGGGGTGCCGTCTACTCCCAGGGCGAGTACCAGGAGTTCCAAGAGGCGCTGGACGGTGCGTACACCGGCGTCGGCCTGTCGGCCCGGCGCGAGCGCGACGGCCGGATCCAGGTGACCCGGGTGCACCCCGGCTCGCCGGCGGCCGCGGCGGGGATCCGCGTGGGGGACCGGCTGCGCAGCGTCGACGGCACCGACGTCGACGGCAGACCCGTCACCGAGGTCGTCTCCCTGCTGCGCGGCGACGCCGACGACGCGAGCGCCGGAACCCGGGTCCGGCTCGGGCTGCAGCGCGGCACCCGCACCTGGTGCCGGGTGGTGCGCCGGGCCCGGCTGTCCACGGACTCGGTGACCGCGCGACGGCTCGCCCGCGACATCACCGTGGTCAAGGTCGCCGCCTTCACCAAGGGGTCCGGCGGCCTGGTACGGCACGCCGTCGACACCGCGCCGAAGGGCGCCGGGATCGTCCTCGACCTGCGGGGCAACTCCGGTGGTCTGGTCACCGAGGCCGTCACCGCCGCGTCCGCCTTCCTGGACGGGGGGCTCGTGGCGACGTACGACGTCGACGGCGAGGAGCAGGCCCTGCACGCCGCCCCGGGCGGCGACACCGCCCGGCCCCTGGTCGCCCTCGTCGACGGCGGCACGATGAGCGCGGCCGAACTGCTCACCGGGGCCCTCCAGGACCGTGGGCGGGCCGTCGTGGTCGGCACCCGCACCTTCGGCAAGGGCTCGGTCCAGATGCCGAGCCGGCTGCCCGACGGCTCCGTCGCCGAGCTGACCGTCGGGCACTACCGCACTCCGTCGGGCCGCGGGGTCGACGGTCGCGGCATCACCCCCGACCTGGAGGCCGACGACGAGGTGCTGGAGCGGGCGGAGACGGTGCTCAGCGGCCTCGGCGACGCCTCGTAGGCCGCCTCTCCCCGGATCTTCCCGGGTCTTCCCGGGCCCTCCTCGGCCCGCGGTAATCGGCTTTCCGGACACCCCCTCCGGGGTGCGAAAATGGGCGGCACTATGGCTAAGGAAAAAGGGCGCAAACTGATCGCGCAGAACAAGAAGGCGCGGCACGACTACCACATCCTCGACACCTACGAGGCCGGTCTCGTGCTCACCGGGACCGAGGTGAAGTCACTGCGCCAGGGGCGGGCCTCGCTGGTCGACGGGTTCGTGCAGCTGGACGGGCACGAGGCGTGGCTGCACAACGTGCACGTGCCGGAGTACACCCAGGGCACCTGGACCAACCACAGCGCCCGCCGCAAGCGGAAGCTGCTGCTGCACCGCGAGGAGATCGACAAGCTGGAGGCCAAGTCCCAGGAGACGGGCCACACGATCGTGCCCCTGGCGCTGTACTTCAAGGACGGCCGCGCCAAGGTCGAGATCGCGCTGGCGAAGGGCAAGAAGGAGTACGACAAGCGGCAGACGCTCCGCGAGAAGCAGGACCGCCGAGAGGCGGAGCGGACGATCTCGGCGATCCGCCGCAAGCAGCGCGCCTAGCGGTACCGCCCGGCGGCGGGAATAGGCTGGCACCCGTCCGCGTTGGTCACGTACGATGGCACCGCACCTCACCGAAGGTGCCGCGCGGATCCCTCTCCGGAGGGGTTCGTTCATTGAAAAATCAACATGGGGATGATCGGTTTCGACAGCGGCTGTCGAAGCAGGGGAAGCGTGTCGAGGAAGCGGCCATGATCTCGTAAACCACAGGCCGAAAAAAATAATCGCCAACATCAAGCGCGATTCCTCCCAGCAGGCCTTCGCCCTCGCTGCCTGATAGGCAGCGCGAGCGAGCCTCCTACTAAAGGGAGTGTCAGCCCGGGGCTGTTCCCGACCCGGATCCTGGCATCAGCTAGGGGACTAAACCTTGATCCCGGTCACGGGGTGAAGAGGGAAACCACACAGTGACTGAGCCCGTCGGAGACTTGTCCGCGTGATCTCCGGGGCCGAGAAAAGCACAGCGGACTGCACACGGAGAAGCCCTGATTCCGCACCGTTGGACGCGGGTTCGATTCCCGCCATCTCCACGAAGGCGACAGGCGACGTGTGCCCGCGGAAAGCGCGGGCCGCGTCGCCTTCGTCGTTCTTGCGCGGCTTCGCCGCGCGGGCGGGGGCTTCGCCACCCGCACCCCCCTTGTGGCGGGGTGGGCCGGGGGTTTCGGGGTGGGCGGTGTGCCCGCGCGCGGAAAGCGTGGGCCGCGTCGCCTTCGTCGTTGTTGCGCGGCTTCGCCGCGCGGGCGGGGGCTTCGCCACCCGCACCCCTGGGGGGCGCACCCCACCGTCGGTGGCCCCGGTGTGGGGTCCCACGCCATATCGGTGGGTGGTTGCCGCTTCTACGGTCCCTCCTCATGACACAGACCAGAGCCGCACGTCGACCACTCGTCCCGGCGACCCTCCTGGTTGCCCTGATCACCGCCTTGATCACCGCCCTCCTCGCCCCCGGCAGGGCGTCGGCCGCGTCCCTCCAGGAGGTCACCGGGTTCGGATCCAACCCCGGAGCCCTCCGCATGTTCCGCTACGTCCCCGCCGGGCTGCCCGCCGGGCGGCCCGTCGTCGTCGCGCTGCACGGGTGCACGCAGGACGCCGCCGGCTACGGCACCGGCAGCGGATGGATCCAGCTCGCCGACCGGTGGGGCTTCTCGGTGGTGCTGCCGCAGCAGCAGAGCGCCAACAACCTCTCGAACTGCTTCGACTGGTTCCAGAGCGGGGACATCGAGCGCGGCCAGGGCGAGGCCGCGTCCGTCGCGCAGATGGTCGACCGGCAACTCGCCGACGTGTCGGGCGACGCGGCACGCGTGTATGTCACCGGGCTGTCCGCCGGAGGCGCGATGACCGCCGTGATGATGGCGGCCTACCCGGAGAAGTTCGCCGCGGGCGGCATCGCCGCCGGACTGCCGTACGGCTGCGCGCAGGCCGCCGGATCGCCGTACGTCTGCATGTACGTCGGCGCCACGCAGACACCGAAGCAGTGGGGCGACCGGGTCCGGGCCGCCCGGCCCGGCTACGGCGGCCCCTGGCCCACCCTGACCGTCTTCCAGGGCAGCGCCGACTACACGGTGAAGCCCGTCAACATGACGGACCTGATGAAGCAGTGGACCGACGTGCACGGCGCCGACCAGACCGCCGACGTCAGCGACACCGTCGCGGGATATCCGCACCAGGTCTTCCGGGACCCGGCCGGCGACCCCGTCGTGGAGACCTACAGCATCACCGGCATGGGCCACGGGCAGCCCGTCGATCCCGGCAGCGGCGCCGAGCAGTGCGGAACGGCGGGCTCCTACATCCTCGACGTCGACCTGTGCGCCGCGTACCGCCTCGGGCGGGCGTGGGGGCTGGGCTGATCCGGCGCACGCCCGGGCACGTCAGGGGCCGGTCAGCTCGTACGGCTCGCCCAGAGGCTGCGGACCGGTCCCCGTCTCCACCATCGCGCGAACGGTGATCCGCTCGCCAGGGAAGAGGGCGAAGAGGGCGACCGGGGACACGAGCGACTTCCGGATCCGGTCGCGCGGGAGGCCAGTTTCCGGGGAAGTTCCCTCGACGTTCAGATGGTCGGCCTCCGCTTCCACGAGCAACTCGTGGAAGCGGAGGAGTTCGTACCCGTCGTCGGCCTGGGGCCGACCAGTGAACAGGCAGGTCTCCGACTCTCCGAACGGCACCAGAGACCTGCCGTTCGACAAGCCCGCCCCATACCGGATGCCCGCCGGGCCGATTGCCGTGACGCCCCCGGACAGGTGGTCCGCTCGTGCCCACGACCCGTCGCCAAGTCGGGTCGAGGCATAGAGTTCCTCGGCGACGTGGCCGTCCCTGCGGCGGTGGAAGAGCAGGACGAAGCCGAGGTTGTCACGCAGAGACACGTCGGCGACGACGGCCCTGGTCGTACTGTCGAGACGGGTGAGCACGGAGTGCGCCCCGTCGGTGTCTGGCATGTATCCGGCCGTCAGGGCTGCATGGGCGAGTTCTGCCAGATTCCTGGGCATCGTGGGCTTGGTCCTTGCGGGAATGCGATTTCTTCACGGGAGTTTGCCTGATGTCGTGTGCATCTTTCCGTATGTGGAGATCAGCCCGACAGCCTGAGCCGCGAGTCGCCGCCAGCCCCACACCGTCTACGTCCGCGACTCGAAGCTCGGCTCTCGAAGCCCCGCCGGCGCCTGGACGGCCTTTCTCGCATACGCCGCCCACGGGGCCCGGGCCCCGGGCTCCGGGTTGCGAGACCCGCCGTGCGGCCCCATCACGGGCAACAGGCCGCGCGCGTCAGAGGAAGGTCACCTGCATGATGTAGAGCCGTTCGTGCCGAGGGACGACCAGGTAGTTGAAGAAGCCTCCAGCCACGTGGGCGAAGCCCCCGTTCGGCCTTCTCCTTGGTAGGCGCTGCCTTGAGGTAGAAGGCTGCCGCGGCGCGGACCAGTTCGTCGGCTTTCTTCTCGACCTCCGCGAGGAACGCGGGAGGGGCGCCGCCCGCGACATGCTGTTCGTCCGGGTCGTACTCCCACTGCCAGGTCACGCGGACACCGCCCGCTGAGCCTCCGCTTCGACGGCGGCCAGGTCGTTCATCCCGGATCGGAAGGCGGGGTCGTCCTTGCCATCAGTGCGGTTCACGGCGGTGAGCGCGGCGCGGTAGCGGGCGGACAGGTCAGGACGTCGTTCGACCTCGACCTGCGCGTGCCAGTGGCTCAGCCAGTGCTGGAGGTGGCCGATCTTTCCGTCCGTGATGGCGGCGGCGACGGCCTGTTCCTTGTGCCGCTCCATGTCGGCGAGCCGGTGGGGAGCGACGCGGGCGAGTGCGACACGGACAGCCTCGGGGGTTCGTTCCGGTCGAGGGATCAGTTCCCGTCCGTGGTCTGGCTGGGTGGTCACGTGAGGTTCCTTCGTTGTGTGCTCCCTGTTGCCTACGGTACTGGCGGAGCAGCCGACGGGATCGGTCTTCCCGGCATCGCAGAGGACGCCACCCCTCGCGTGAGCCGTCTGCGAGGCCTGAGCCTCGGGCTCCGGGGTGCGAGACCCGGGTGCCTTTCCAAGGAAGCGGGCGGAAAGACTCCACCCGCCCTCCCCGTACGCAAGACCCCCGTTGGCGGGGGTGACGACTTCCTGTGATCGGCTTGCGACAGATCGTGTCAACCCTCTGGTGTTCGCAGCAACAAACAACCCCGGTCGGGTGCCTTCGTCCGGCGACGGCTGATCGACAAGCTGCCTCCCGAGCCGCCCACTGTTCGGCCCCGGGCACCCCACACCCTGATGCAGTGCACCGGCTGCAGCGGCCCCGGCCGTCCGGACGCCCTGCCCGGGGGCCTCTGCCCGAGCCTGTCGCGGCACGGACGGGCCCGCAACCTCCCGGGTCGGGCTCGATGCCGACTCCGGAGTTCTGCGCCCGGGCCGCCGGGGTACGAGATGCGATCCGCACACTACAGCCCGCCTGAGCAATGTCCGCCGGGTTCGTCGTGGTGGCACGCGAGGACCTCTGTACCCGGGGGTCGTGCTCGCTCTCTGCCTTGCCGAGGTGGGCCGTGCGCGTGTCAACGGGGGGCGCGGGAATCGGTGACCACGCGAACGGCGAGCCGGCGCCCGGCCGTGATCACCAGGGCCACGGCCGCCGCGGCCGCCGGCACGGTGAACCCGGCCGACGGGGACAGGTGCTCCGCCGCCCAGCCGCCGGCGGCGGAGCCGCAGGCGATGCCGCCCAGCAGGCCCGTCACCGCCAGGGTCATCCCCTCGTTCAGCCGGCCCTCCGGTGTGCGCCGCTGCACCAGGGTCATCGCCGTGACCATGGTGGGCGCGGTGGCCATGCCCGCGACGAGCAGCGCGGGCGCGAGCGCGAGCAGGGAGCCCGCGGTGCGCGCCGCGAGCAACGGCAGGGTCATCAGGGCCGTCATGGCCGCGAGGCACCGCACATGGCGGCGTTCGGCGGGGCCGGCGGGCTTCAGCACGCCGTAGAGGAGACCGGCCGCGCACGACCCGGCCGCCTGCAGCCCGAGGACGACCCCCGCGGCCGACCGGTGACCCTGCGCGTCCGCGAACGCGACGGTGACGACCTCCATCGAGCCGAACACCGCCCCGGTGGCGAGGAGGCCGAGCAGCAGCGGGGGCATGCCCGGCGCCCGGAGCGGGGGCGCCGCGTGCGCCTGCCGCCCCGGCGGCGGCTCCGTCGCGCGCTGCGCGGTGAACAGCAGCATGCCGCCCATCAGCAGGATCCCGCCGGTCAGCGTGCCGGCCTCCGGGAACAGAACACCGCACAGGAACGCGGCGAGCACCGGGCCGAGCAGGAAGCACAGTTCGTCCGCGGCCTGCTCGAAGGCGTTCGCGGTGTGCAGGGACCCCGGGTCGCCGCGCAGCAGGTGGGCCCAGCGGGCGCGGGACATGCCGCCGATGTTGGGCGTGGTGGCGGTGGCGGCGTAGGCGGCGAAGAGGGTCCAGTCCGGGGCGCCGTAGTGCACGCACAGCACCAGGGCCAGGCCGCCGAGCAGCGCGAACGCCGTCGCCGGGACGGCGATCCGGGCCTGGCCGTGGCGGTCCACGAGGCGCGCGACCCACGGCGCAACGAGGGCCGTCGCCGCGAGGCCCGTCGCACTGACGGCGCCGGCGAGCGCGTACGAGCCGCGGGAGCCGGCGATCATGATGATCGTGCTCACGCTGAACATGCCCATGGGCAGCCGGGCGAGGAGGTTGCCCGTGGTGAAGGCGAGGGCGCCGGGGACGGCGAAGAGACGGCGGTACGGGTTGCGGGACGCGTCGGCGGCCGGACGGTTGCGGGACCGAGATCCGGCAGCGTGGTTGCGGGACCGAGCCCCGGCCGGGCGGTTGCGGGACCGCGCTCCGGCCGCCCTGTCGGGGGACGGCGCTCCGGCCGCCGGTCGGCGCCGGGTGAGGTCGGCCAGGACCAGGGCGTCCTGCACGACCGCGGGCAGGGGTGCTGGAGGAGGGGGCGGCTGCGGCATGGCTCCACCGTCGGCCGTGTGCCGGTCTGTGGTCCAACACCAAGTCCGTGGCGATTGACGCGCCGGGGTTGTAAGTTCCCCGGATGTCCGCCACGACCGTCGACCCCCGGCTGCTGCGCGCCTTCCTCGCCGTCGCCGAGGAACTGCACTTCACCCGGGCCGCTGCCCGCCTGTACGTCGCGCAGCAGGCGCTCAGCCGCGACATCCGCCGGCTGGAGCGCCTGTTGGGTGCCGACCTGTTCGTGCGGACCACCCGTCAGGTGGCCCTGACGCCCGACGGCGAGCGGCTGGTGCCGTACGCACGCCGGGTCCTCGACGCCCACGACGGACTGCTCGCCGCCTTCGGGCAGGCGCGCCCGCTGCTGGTGGACCTGAACTCCCCGGGCCTGACGACGGGTCGCCGGGTGCTGCTCAGGGCCCGTGAGCTGGCCCCCGGGCAGGAGCTGATGGCCCGCTACGAGAGCGGTCTGACGGGCGCCGCCGTCGACCTGCTCGCGGGCCGCCTCGACGCGTCGTTCGGCCGGTTCGCGGGCCTCGCCCCGTCGCTGCGGGCGGGCCTCGACCAGCAGCCCGTACGTTACGAGCCGATGGCGGTCCTGCTGCCCGAGCGCCACCCGCTGGCGCCGTCGGCGGCGGTGCCGCTGGACGCGCTGGCCGGGGAGACCGTCTACGCCGGCGCGGGCAACCCGCGCACACCGGAGTGGACCGACCTCGCCCACCGGCTCTTCGAGGAGCGCGGCATCCGCGTCGCCCCGCCGCGTCCACTGGCCGTCGGCGAGGAGGAGTTCCAGCGGCTCATGGCCCGCACCCGCCACCCGGTCCTCGCCGTGGTGGGCTTCCCGGCCCTGCCCGGGACGGTGCTGCGCCCGCTCGTCGACCCCGTCCCGCTGTCCCCTGTCTCACTGGTGTGGCGAAAGGGCCTGGCACACCCCGGGATCGCCGCGCTTCGACGCGCGTCGGCCGAACTCGCCGCCGCGGAGGGGTGGCTGCGGCAGCCCGCCGGGGGGTGGATCCCGGCCCTGGACGCGGACGTCATGAATCCGGGGGATGACACGGCACGTGCCGACGCTGACCGCCGGTAGGTCAGTCGCAGGGCGCCGTTGTTCCGCGCCTTTGTACCTGATGGGCACGGCGCCCCTTGCGGCATGCCCGCAGGCGAAGGCGCAGCAGCCTTCTGGACCTGGTGGCGGGTCGCCCCGCCGCCCCTCACCGTCCCGCTCGGGCCGCGTACGGCAGGAAGTTCGCCCAGGTGGAGGCGGTGACGGTGAGCTGAGGGCCGGTGCTGTTCTTCGAGTCGCGGATGTGGACGGAGGTGGGGGTGGCGGCTATTTCGACGCAGTTCGAGCCGTCCGGGCTGTACGTCGACTTCTGCCAGGTGAGTATGTGCATGTCGGTCCCTCTCAGAGGCTCTGCATGAGGCGCTCAATCATCCTGCGTGACTCGGCCGGCTCGAGGGCGCAGGATTCCATCTGCTCCAGTACTGTGCGGTACTTCGCCAACTGTGCTTCGGCGTCGAGGAATTCACAGCCTCCGTGGTGGGTGTCCAACTGGACCGTGTCGAGCTTGGGGACCGGGCCGACGGCGTAGTCGAAGGACTGACCATTGCCGGGGAAGTGTGTCGAGGTGAAGGGGATGACCCGGACGGTGATGTTGTCCTGCTCGCTCAGCTCCAAGAGGTGGGCCAGTTGAGAGCGTGCGACGTCCGGGCCTCCGTACCGCATGCGCAGCGCCGCCTCGTGTATCAGTGCCCTGTAGGGGAGTGGGGTCGAGCGGTGCAGGGCCCCCTGACGTTTGATGCGGTACGAGAGGCGGTGCTCGAGCTCGTACGGCCGGAAGGGCGGGACTGCCTCTCGAAGCATGGCTCGGGCGTGGTCACTGGTCTGCAGCAGGGCAGGGATGTGCAGAGACAGCGAAACTCGCAACTCGACCGCGCGATATTCCAGTTCGGCGAGATCGATCAAGCCGACGGGCAGATACTCCCGGTATTCGTCCCACCAGCCCCGTGAGCGGCCGCCGGTCATCGCGGCCAAGGCTTCGACGAGCGCCGGGTCGTCACAACTGTAGGCACGGGCGAGAGTGCGGACCCGGTCGGCGCTGACGGCATAGCGACCTGACTCGATGCCGCTGATCTGCGCCTGCTTGAGGCCGAGCAGTTCCGCGGCGGCGGTCGAGGTCAGCCCGGATTGCTCCCGGAGCTTGCGTAGCTCGCTGCCGAGGCGCTGCTGGCGCAAGGTGGGAGCGGCGTTGGGTCGCACTGAGCCTTCTCTCGTCATGGCGACCTCCTGGGGTCACCCACAGGAGGGAATTGTTAATCCTTGCTCTCGATCGATGTTAACTATCACACCCCGTGCCCTAAGGTGTAGCTCACGCCGCCCAACTCCCCGCACCCATAAGCCGGAAGCGCACCCACCCAGGCAGAGCCACCGCCCGGCGCGGCCGTTGAGCGATCCCGTGTCCGCCTTCTTCCAGGAGGTCTTCATGGCCACCGTAGCCCTGCCCGACACCTGGGTGTACGCCCTTCGTCTGCCCCATGACCCCCGTGCCGCCCGGGTCGCACGTGCGACGGTGAGGGCCGCACTCCAAGGCCACGGGATGGGTGAAGCCCTGGACGTCGTCGAGTTGTTGACGTCCGAGTTGGTCACCAACGCGTACCGGCACACCGGCGGCCCCGCCTCCCTCCGGCTGACCGCCCTGGGCGGCGGGCGGCTGCGCGTCGGCGTCTGGGACAGCCACCCGCACATTCCGGCGCCCTTCGGCAAGCCTCCCCGGGACAGGGTTGTGCCCGCCCCGACCGGTGCCGACGGCGGGCGTGGGTTGTTCCTCGTGCAGGAGCACGCGGACTCGTGGGGCGGCTGGCCGCTCGGCGACGACCTGCTGGGGCGGGGTGCCGGGAAGCTGCTCTGGTTCGAGGTGGGCGGGCAGTGGGGGAGAGGCCCGAAGAGCGCTCGGCTGATCACAGGCGACGACGCTTGTGCCGTGACCGGGTTGCATGGGCCGGGCCCATGCCCTGCACCGGCCTCGGTGCCGCATGCCGTCCGGCGGATCGGTTTCCGCGGAGGCGGCCGCGATCAGGCGCGGGACGCGTCCGGCGGGTTGTGGCGCCGGTAGTAGCGGGCCACGCGGGTCCGGTTGCCGCAACGTACGGGCGAACACCAGCGACGGCGAGGATGCGACGGCAGGAAGACCATCACGCAGTCGCCCGCCTCGCATTCCTTGAGCCTGCCGACCGCGGGGTCGGTGAGCAGACGGGCCGCGGCCTCGGCCAGCGCGGCGGCCAGTCGGACACCGAGCGGGCCGGAGCGGCGGGTGGTGGCTGTGACCGTGGTGCCGTCCCAGCCGAGTTCGCGTACGGGCGGCGCCGCGCGCTGGGCCTCGGTCAGCCCGCGCAGGGCGGACGCGGGAGGCGCGGCTGCGTCCAGCAGCGCCCGGACGGCGGCTTCGGTGTGCTCTCGGACGATGTGGACGGGGAGGAGGTCGTCCCGGGTCGGTGCCGCGAGCGTGACGTCTTCCTGAAGGCGGTCCGCCTCCAACGCCAGCCACCGGGACAACTGCCGAGGGGTGCCGAGCAGATCCACCCGGCCCTCGGCGCTCAGCGGGCGTGTGTTGATCAGGTCCAGGGCCAGGGACTCACCGGTCAGCGGCTCACTGTCAAGCATGGGCTAATGCTAACTCCCGCGATTGACGCATTAGCAGAGCTGGGTTAGGACTAATGCATCTTCACATCAAGGAGGCATGTGACATGACGTCTGCGAGTACGTTCCGCATCCCTGTTCCGGCCCGGGCCGCCCACCGGTTCGTCGAGGTCGACGGAGTCGAGGTCTTCTACCGGGAATCCCTGCCCGAGCGTGCCGACGCTCCCGAGGTGCTGCTCCTGCACGGCTTCCCCTCCGCCTCGCACCAGTTCCGCCGCCTCATCGACACCCTCGGCAGCCACTACCGGCTGATCGCCCCCGACTACCCGGGCTTCGGACACACCCGGGCCCCGGACGGATTCACCTACTCCTTCGAGCGGCTCGCCGATGTCGTCGAGGGCTTCACCGAACGCCTCGGGCTGACCCGGTTCGCGATGTACCTCTTCGACTTCGGTGCCCCCGTGGGCTTCCGCCTGGCGCTGCGGCACCCGGAGCGGATCGCGGGCCTGATCGTGCAGAACGGCAACGCGTACGCCGAGGGACTGTCGGATGCGGCCCGCGCATTCACCGCCCTCACCCCCGACACCCCCGGCGCCGAGCAGGCCGTACTCGACCTGTTCACCCTGGACGCCACCCGTGCCCAGTACGAGGGCGGTACCGCCGACCCCGAGCTGATCGCCCCCGAGGGCTGGCTGCTCGATCAGCGCTTCCTCGACCTGCCCGGCCGCCGGCAGGCGCAGCGCGCCCTCGCCTACGACTACAAGAGCAACATCGCCGCCTATCCCACCTGGCAGACGTGGCTGCGCGACCGGCAGCCGCCGACACTGATCACCTGGGGCGTCCGCGACCCGTTCTTCCCCGCACCCGGTGCGCGCGCGTACCTGCGTGACCTGCCGGACGCCGAACTCCATCTGTTCGAGACCGGCCACTTCGCGTTGGAGGACCACCTGCCGCAGATCGCCCCGCTGATCGCCGACTTCCTCGACCGCACCCGGGCCTGACCGTCTCAGCCGCCCGCCGGGCATCGGACGGACGGGTACGCCGACCGTCGCGTCCGTGAGCACCTGGGGCACGAGCTCGACGTCGTGGCGCTCGGTCGTGGGACCCGTGCCCGCGACAAGGGAGCCCGCGTCACTCTGGGGCACCACCGGCGTCCTGCCGGCCGAGGGGGGATACCGCAGGTGGGGGAGGACGCGTACCGAGGACGCGTACCTGAAGGCCGGCGGTCAGTCCTGCCGCCGTGCGGCCGCCTCGACCAGGCGCCGGATGTCGTCCAAGTCGGCCTCGAACTCGGCGGTGAGGTCCACGGGGAGGTCCAGCCATGGCTTGAGTTTGCTGTGGCCGGGGAGGTCGCTGTCCGGGAGCCGGCCGCGACGGCTGCGCGGGTCGAGGGCGCCCGGGGTGAAGCGGCCCGAGGCTTCGGAGGCGGCGAATCCGATCACGAAGGTGCTGATCAGGCGTTCCAGGCGGGGTACTTCGGGCTCGGGAACGCCGGCTTCGATGAGCGCGGTGTAGATGATGTCCACCGCGCGCACGGCGTCCGGCGTGACGGCGGGCCGTGAAAAGAGCAGGTGCGCTGCCCAGGGGTGATGCTGGGTCACCTTTCGGCAGGCGTGCGCGAGGGCACCGAGCCGTTCGTCCCAGGCTTGATCCTCGGCCGTGTCCGACGGCAACAGCGCGGCGAGCAGGCGTCCCACCATGCCGTCCAGCAGGGCGGCCTTGTCCTTGACGTGCCGGTACAAGGCCATCGGCGTGACGCCGATGCGGTCGGCCAGTGCGCGCATCGAGACGGCTTCCAGGCCGTGCTCGTCGGCGATGGCCAGTGCCGCGTCCAGTATCTCTTCCCGTCTGCCGCCCATGTGTCTACAGTGTAGACGTATACGGCGTATACATCAGGGAGGCAGGATGCTCACTGCACAGGGTTTGGTGAAGTGCTACGGCCGCCGTCACGCGCTCGACGGCTTCGACCTGACGGTCGCACCCGGTGAGATCGTCGGCCTGATCGGGCACAACGGTGCCGGCAAGACCACCTTCGTCGAGGTCGTCACCGGTCTCGTGCGTCCCGATGCGGGCCGGATCCGCATCGGCTCGTACGACGCGCTGCGCGCCGGGCGGGCCGCACGGCGGCTCCTCGGCGTGGCTCCGCAGGAGTCGGCCTTGTACGGCAGCGTCACCGTACGGGAGAACCTGCGGCTGTTCGCCGGACTGGCGGGGCTGCGCGGGCGGGGACGAGATGCGGAGATCCACCGGGTCCTGGGCGAGCTTTGCCTGGCCGCCGTCGCGGACCGGCCCGTGGGCGTCCTGTCCGGAGGGCAGCGCCGTCGCGTCCAGGCGGCCACCGCCATGGTCGGCTCTCCGCCGTTACTGCTGCTGGACGAGCCGACCGCCGGGGCCGATCCGGAAACCCGCTCGGCACTGCTGGCCGCCGTCAGGGCCCGCGCCGAGGCCGGCGCCGCCGTCGTCTACACGACTCACTACCTGCCCGAACTCGTCGATCTCGATGCCACGTTGGCACTCGCCCGGGCCGGGCGCGTCATCGCACGCGGTACACAGGAAGAGCTCACCCGCCACCTGCCGGGCGAACTACGGGTCACCTTCCCCGACCCGGACGAACCCGAACTGCGTCTGTCGACCGCGGATCCCGGCGCCGATCTGGCCGCCTTGCTCGCCTCAGGCCGCGCACCCGCCTCCGTCGACGTTCGTCGCCCCAGTCTGGACGACCTCTACCACTCCCTGGAAGCCGCAGCGATCGAGGAGAAGACGGAGCCCCGTGATGTCGCCGCGTGAATCCGCCACCCGCCTGAGCGTCCTGGTACGCCACAATGCGCTGCTGATGCTGCGTGAACCCGGCCCGCTCCTGAGCCGGATGATCCTGCCGCTCGTCTTCATCACCCTGCTGCGCCCGCTCTACCTGGCCGCACAAGGCCGGACGGCCGGCACCGAACAGGCGGTCGTCGGCACGCTCGTCACCTTCTCGCTGCTCGCACTCAGCATCTCCGGCAGCGCGATCCTCGCCGAACGGCTCGGCCGCACCTGGGACCGCCTGTGCGGCACGCCGCTCCATCCGGCGGAGATGCTCACCGGCAAGGCCGTCCCCGTCTTCACGGCCCTGCTGGCACAGCAGCTTCTGATCGTCGGCTTCGGCGTGTGCGCTTTCGGGCTGAGGGTGCCGCATCCGTTCCTGCTGCTGGGTGTCCTGCTCAGCTGGAGCTGCACCTTGCTCGGCCTCGGCGTGCTGCTCGGGGTGCTGGTCCGCAGCATGGGCGAGCTGTCGGCCGCCATCGACATCGGAGGCATGCTGCTCAGCAGCGTCGGCGGCGCGCTCGTCCCGCTCGGCGTCCTGCCGGCCTGGGTCGCGGACGTGGCCCCGGCCTCGCCCGGCTACTGGGCTGCCCGGGGCCTGCACGCCGCCCACGACGGCGACGCGTCCACCGCCGCGACGGCCTGCGGCACGCTCCTCGGCGTGGCACTGATCTGCGGCACCCTGGCCTCGGTCCGCCTACAGGGCCGCAGCGGTCGGCTGGTGGCGCTCTAGGCAAGCGCGCCTGGATGCTGCACGCCTCCGCTCGCGCGTGCGACGGGTGAGCGGGGTTCCATGACCGCGGGACCCCGTGGGTCGCTGCCGACGGCGGGCGCGGCTGTTCCTCGTGCAGGAGCACGCGGACTCCCGGGGCGGCGGCCGCTCGGCGACGACCCGCTCGGGCCGGTGCCGGCAAGCTTCTCTGGTTCGAGGTGGGTGGGCGGGGCGACAGCGGTGCAAAGAGTGGCTGAGTGATTACACCTCAGAAACTAGCCAAAATACAGTTAGGCTAACTGGAGTCAGGCTGGACCCAGGTCCCGCGAGCGCGCGGTCAGGAGGACGAAGCCCATGCCCATTCCGAAACCCGCCGCCGTGTTCGACCGGATCCACGAGTGGGACGAACTCACCCGCTTCTGCAGCGACCCCGCCCCCGGCCTGCGGATCGGCATCGTGCGCGGCCGTCGGCGGCACGGCAAGTCGTTCCTGCTGGAGCACCTGTGCCGGAGCGTCCACAGCGTCTACACGCTCGCCCTGCAGCAGAGCCGCGCCATGGCACTGGACCGGTTCGCCGACGGCCTCGCCCAGGGGCTCGGCTTCCGGGTCGGACGGTTCACCTCGTGGGTGGAGGCGATGGACACCGCGGCCGACGTCCTCGGAAGCGTCCGCGGCGATGCGACCCCTCCGCTCCTCGTCCTCGACGAGTTCCCCTATCTGGTCGAGCACTCCCCGGAGCTTCCGTCCGTCCTTCAGGCCCTCTACGACCAGCGCGGACCGTCGTCCGGGAAGCCTCCGCTGCGGATCATCCTGTGCGGCTCCGCGATCTCGACCATGTCGACATTGCTCGCCGGGGACCAGGCGTTGCGGGGGCGAGCGGTGATCGACATGCGGATCGGGCCCTTCGGGTTCCGGGACGCGGCGCAGTACTGGGGAGTGGACGATCCGGAGACGGCCTTTCTCGTCGATGCCGTGCTGGGCGGGGCGCCCGGCTACCGGGACGTCGTCGGTGACCCGCCGGAGCCCGGCTCGGGCGAGGAGGGGTTCTACGCCTGGCTGGCGCGCAGCGTCTTCAACCCCTCCCACATCCTTTTCACCGAGCCTGAGTACCTGCTGGCCGAGGACCCGCGCATCAGCGACCGCGCCACCTACCACGCCATCTGGGAGGCGGTGGCCTCCGGCGCTGCGACGCCGACGCAGATCGGGGGGCTGGTCGGGATGGATGCCAAGGCGCTGACGTACCACCTCAACATCATGAGGGCGGCCGCGTTCATCCGTTACGACCAGGACATGCTTCTGCAGCGCAAGCCTGTGATCACCGTGGCCGACCCGGTCGTCCGGTTCCACGACCTCGTCGTGCGGCCCAATCTCGTCGAGTTCGAGATGCGGGAGGGGCGGGCGGCCTGGGAGCGGTCGCGCGAGACCTTCTCCTCCAAGGTTCTCGGGCCTCACTTCGAGGACATGGCCCGCCAGTGGACGCTCCGGCACGGGCGCGAGTACGGACTTGACGACATCGGACAGGTGGGTACGACGACCGTCGCCTGCCGTGAGCACCGGGGGCACGAGGTCGACGTCGTGGCGCTCGGCCGTGGGTCCCGTGCCCGCGACAAGGGAGCCCGCATCACTCTGCTCGGTGAGGCGAAGGCGACGAACAAGTCGCGGACCGGCCATGACGTCCGGCGACTCGAACACATCCGCGATCTGCTCAGCGCTCAGGGATGGAACACGGACGACTGCCGGCTCGCCGTTTACACGAGGAGCGAACCCGCCCCGGAACTCGCCGAGGCCGCCCGGACGGGAAGGACGCTGCTCGTCGGGATGCGGGAGCTGTACGGCACCGGGTGAGCCCCCGCCTCCCCGGCCCCGAGCCGCCCTCGTGTGCCGGCGCCCCGAGCCGCCCGGGCGCCCGCACCGTGGCGTTTGGTGTGCGACGGCGCGCCGGACCGGCTCCGCCGCCCTCACCGCGACCCTGTACGCCGCGTGAGAGCAACGTTCCCTTCCGGTCACTCACAGCCACAGGCAGGAAACGCGTCCTCCCTACCTTCGGGACTCATCACCGCGCACGACACCTGGGCACCGGAGAACCGTGGAGGCGTCATGACAGCCCCGAGCACAGCCCCCGCCCCTGGCAGGGGAGGCCGCTGGATCCAGCACTGGGATCCGGAGGACGAGACCTTCTGGAACGAGACCGGGGAGAAAGTCGCCCGGCGCAACCTCTTCTTCTCCGTGCTCTCCGAGCACATCGGGTTCTCGGTGTGGACCCTGTGGTCCGTGCTCGTGCTGTTCATGGGCCCGGAGTACGGGCTGACGCCGGCGGACAAGTTCCTGCTGACCTCGATGGTCACGCTGGTCGGGGCCGTCGTCCGCGTGCCCTACACCTTCGCCGTCGCGATCTTCGGCGGGCGGAACTGGACCATCGTCTCGGCCGCCCTGCTGCTCGTCCCGACCGTCGCCGCGTTCACCGTGATGGAGCCCGGCACATCCTTCTCCACCTTCCTGCTCGTCGGACTGCTGGCCGGTGTGGGCGGCGGCAACTTCGCCTCCTCCATGACCAACATCAACGCCTTCTTCCCGCTCAGGAAGAAGGGGTGGGCGCTCGGACTCAACGCCGGCGGCGGCAACATCGGCGTGCCCGTGATCCAGCTGGTGGCGCTCGCGATCATCGGCGCGAGCGGGGGACCGCGCGTGCTGCTCGGCATCTACATCCCGCTCATCGTCGTCGCCGCCACCCTGGCCGCGCTCTACATGGACAACATCGCGTCCGTGCGCAACGACACCGGCGCCGCCACGGACGCCGCGAAGGACGCCCACACCTGGATCATGTCGTTCCTGTACATCGGCACCTTCGGCTCCTTCATCGGCTACAGCTTCGCCTTCGGGCAGGTGCTGACCAACCAGTTCGGGCGCACACCGCTCCAGGCGGCCTACGTCACCTTCCTCGGCCCGCTGCTCGGCTCGCTGATCCGGCCCGTGGGCGGCAGGCTCGCCGACCGCTACGGCGGCGCGCGGATCACCGCCTGGGCCTTCGTCGCCATGGGCGCCGCCACCGCGGTGCTGATCGTCGCCTCCATGCAGAAGTCGCTCGCCCTGTTCACCGCCGCCTTCGTGGTGCTGTTCGTGCTCACCGGCCTCGGCAACGGGTCGACGTACAAGATGATCCCCGGGATCTTCCAGGCCAAGGCCGGCGCCCGGGGGCTCACCGGGGAGGAGGCCGCCGCGTACGGGCGCCGGCTCTCCGGGGCCTCCATGGGGCTCATCGGGGCCGTGGGCGCGCTCGGCGGCGTCGGCATCAACCTCGCCTTCCGCCAGTCCTTCCTCTCCTACGGCTCCGGCACGGGCGCCTTCGTCGCCTTCCTCGCCTTCTACGGCGTGGCCCTGGCGGTCACCTGGGCCGTATACCTTCGCCGTCCGGCCGTCCAGCCCCGGGCGGAGGTCGCCGCGGAAGCGAATCCCCAGCTCAGCTATGCCGAGGTGTGACGTAACACCAGTGACACGAAGCAGGACCGAGCCTGTCATGCGCCGTTGACAGGCTCGGTCGGCATGTAGGTACGACGACGACGTACGACGACGTACGACCCTTTTGCAGACTCGAGTGCGGGACGAGAGCCATGTACGACAACCAGCAGCGACCAGAACACGGCCCGCTCGCGGGGTTCACCGTGGGCGTGACGGCCGCGCGGCGGGCCGACGAGCTGGGCGCCCTGCTCCAGCGGCGCGGCGCATCCGTCCTGCACGCCCCGGCCCTGCGCATCGTGCCGCTCGCCGACGACGGCGAACTGCTCGCCGCCACCAAGGATCTGGTGGAGCAGGTGCCGGACGTGGTGGTCGCCACCACCGCGATCGGCTTCCGCGGCTGGATCGAGGCCGCCGACGGCTGGGGGCTCGGCGAGGACCTGCTCGCGCGGCTGCGCGGGGTGCGGCTGCTCGCACGCGGGCCCAAGGTCAAGGGGGCCGTACGGGCCGCCGGTCTGATCGAGGAGTGGTCGCCCGCCTCGGAGTCCATGGCCGAGGTCCTCGACCGGCTCCTGGACGAGGGCGTCGACGGCCGCCGCGTCGCCGTCCAGCTGCACGGCGAGCCGCTGCCGGGCTTCGTGGAGGCGCTGCGGGCCGGGGGCGCCGAGGTCGTCGGGGTGCCGGTGTACCGGTGGATGCCGCCCGAGGACATCGCGCCCGTCGACCGGCTCCTCGAGGCGACCGTCACCCGCGGCCTGGACGCACTCACCTTCACCAGCGCCCCGGCCGCCGCGTCCCTGCTCTCCCGCGCGGAGGTGCGCGGGCTGCTGCCCGAACTCCTCGGCGCCCTCCACCACGACGTGCTGCCCGCCTGCGTCGGTCCCGTCACCGCCCTGCCGTTGCAGGCCCGGGGCGTGGACACCGTGCAGCCGGAGCGCTTCCGGCTCGGCCCGCTCGTCCAACTGCTGTGCCAGGAACTGCCGGGCCGGGCCCGAGCGCTGCCCGTCGCCGGCCACCGCGTGGAGATCCGCGGCCACGCGGTGCTGGTGGACGGGGCGCTGCGGCCCGTACCGCCCGCCGGCATGTCCCTGCTGCGCGCCCTGAGCCGGCGGCCCGGCTGGGTGGTCTCCCGGGCGGAGCTGCTGCGGGCGCTGCCGGGTGCCGGGCGCGACGAGCACGCCGTGGAGACGGCGATGGCCCGGCTGCGGACGGCCCTGGGGGCGCCCAAGCTGATCCAGACGGTGGTCAAGCGCGGCTACCGGCTGGCGCTCGACCCGGCCGCGGACGCGAAGTACGCCGACGCGTGAGATCCGCCGCGCAGCAGCAGCGCGCGGGTGAGGCAGACCAGGGCGAGCGTGCACAGCAGGGTCCGTACGAGGTTCCAGGCGACCCAGGCGTCCTCGAAGTGGCCGCGCACGGCGGCCGGGTCGGTGAGGTGCGCCGCGGCGCCGGCGTGCGCGAGGCCGTCGTTGAGCGGCACGTTCGCGAAGGCGGTGACGAGGAAGGCGAGTCCGTGGGCGGCCAGGCCCCAGCGGATCCACCGCCGGTGCGGGGCCGTTCGCACCTGCCAGGCGGAGACCGCCGTGAGGAGCGGTGCGCCGACCAGGGGGAGCAGGAAGACGGGGTTCTGGATGACGTCGTTGACGTTCTGCATGACCTCGATGTAGACGCGGTCGTCGCTGCGGGCGAGCGCGGGCATCACGGCGCACGCGAAGACGAGGAAGGCACCGGCGATCAGGCCCGTGGCGACGGTGGCCGCGGCCAGGACGCCGTCGGCGAGGGCGGTGCGGGCGGCGCGGGCGGCGCGGGCGGTGCGGACCGTGCGGGCGGTGCCGTGCGGGGTCGTCCGTGTCATGACGGTGAGTCAACCCGGCCCGCGGGGTGGGGGACATCGCCGGGACGCGCGGCCGCATAAGCGGGCGTCCACGGTGCGACGGGCCGTAGGGCACCTTTTCGGGGCGCGCGCGGGCGGGCACTGTAGAGGTGTGTCGGGGAAGCCACGGCCCCCGGTGCGCCCTTGCGCGGACATCTCCCTCGGCGGACTCACCGGCCGTCGCTCGCGGCGGCAACTCCAAGGCGGTGACAGGCACATGGCATCGGACCCGGCCACGGCCCCGTACGAGCTGCGGTTCGACTCCGGGCGGATCTGCCTGGACCTGCTGGCGACCACGCATCCCGGGGAACGGCTCGACTCGGTGGAGCGGTTGCGGGCGTGGATCGCCGGGGCCGGGCTGGTCCCGGCGGGTACGCCCCTTGCGGGGGTGGACGCCGAGTGGCTGGCGGCCTTCCACGAACTGCGCTCCGACCTGGGGCGGTTGGTACGAGGGGAGTTGGACGGACAGCCGGCGGACGGCGCGTTGACGCGGGTCAACGCGGTGGCGCGGGCCGCGCCACCCGCGCCGTGCGCGCTGCGCGCGGAGGACGGCGGTCTCGTGCGGCGGCTGCGGACGCCGCCGGAGTGCGGGCAACTGCTGGCCGTGATGGCGCGGGAGGCGATCGAGCTGCTGACGGACCCCGGGGCGCGGGGGAGTCTGCGGCAGTGCGAGGGCGACAACTGCCCCATCGTCTACCTGGACACGTCCCGGGGCCGGCGCCGCCGCTGGTGCTCCAGCGAGGTGTGCGGCAACCGTGAACGGGTGGCACGGCACCGCCGCCGCGCCGCACTGGCCCGCGCGTAGGGGCGTTTGCTCCTTCTCCACAGAGATCCAGCAGAAGGGCCCAGCCCCGAAAACCGTCATCCAGGGCAAGTGGCGATCATTCAGCGGCAATCGGCGCCACCGTCTCGACAATTCCTCCACCATGCTTCGGCCAAATTTTCACACGGTGATCACGCCAAGGTCGGGAGTGAAGGACGAGGCGGTTGTGATCTGTGTCTCTTCGGGGCGGCGTGCGTATGTCCCCTTGGGGGAGAAATGGGTGCCCAGCGGTGCGGCGTCCCACACCTCTTCCGGGAATTTTGTGGTGTCACGTTGAACACGGCGGCGGCCGTCTGCGTACCCGGATACGAGCGACCGACTGGGGGAACCCCCGGACACCGGAGGTAGGCGTGCGCAAGGATTCCGCCGTGGCTGATGAACGCAGGCCAAGGGCCCGACATCGCATGACCTCGTCCCCGGCGTCCTCCTCGACGGAGCCCGACGAGGAACTGATGCGTGCCCTGTACCGGGAACACGCGGGACCCCTGCTCGCCTATGTGCTGCGGCTGGTCGCAGGCGACCGGCAGCGCGCCGAGGACGTCGTGCAGGAGACGCTCATCCGTGCCTGGAAGAACGCCGGTCAGCTCAATCGAGCAACCGGTTCGGTACGCCCCTGGCTGGTGACGGTCGCCCGGCGCATCGTCATCGACGGCCACCGCAGCCGGCAGGCCCGGCCGCAGGAGGTCGACCCGTCGCCGCTGGAGGTCATCCCCGCGGAGGACGAGATCGACAAGGCGTTGTGGCTGATGACACTGTCGGACGCGCTGGACGACCTGACCCCGGCTCACCGTGAGGTCCTGGTCGAAACGTACTTCAAAGGGCGTACGGTCAACGAAGCGGCCGAAACGCTCGGCATCCCCAGCGGAACGGTGCGCTCCAGGGTGTTCTACGCCCTGCGGTCGATGAAGCTGGCGCTGGAGGAGCGGGGGGTGACGGCATGAGCAATGTGTACGGGGGATTCGGAACCGGCGGCCCAGGCGCCGTAAGAGGTCCACAAGGCCAGGGCGACATCCACGAGACCGTCGGCGCGTACGCCCTCGGCATCCTCGACGACGCCGAGGCGACCGCCTTCGAGGCGCACCTCGCCACCTGCGACTGGTGCGCCCAGCAGCTGGACGACCTCGCCGGGATGGAGCCGATGCTGGCCGCGCTCGCGGACCTGCCCGACAGCCAGGGCAGCCCCGCCATCGGCGAGTCGCTGTCCGCGAAACCCAGCCCGCGGCTGGTGGAGCGACTGATCGACGAGGTCTCCGAGCGGCGCGCCCACAAGCGCCGACGCGGCTTCTACCTCGTGGCGGCCGCGGCCGCGCTGATCATCGGCGGCCCGCTCACCGTGATGGCGCTGAACGGCGGCGGCGACGGCGGCACCGTCGACCCGATGGCGGCCGGCCCCGCCAAGGTGGCCTTCCAGCACATGACCGACAAGCACGCGGCGACGGACCCGAGCAGCAAGGTCGACGCCGTGGTCGCGCTGGAGGCCAAGGACTGGGGCACGCACGCCGTTCTCCAGCTGAAGAACGTCAAGGGGCCGCTCAAGTGCTCCCTGATCGCGGTCGGCAAGAACGGGGAGCGCGAGACGGTCACCTCGTGGTCGGTCCCGACGTGGGGCTACGGCATTCCCGACGCCAAGACCGAAGAGGCGAAGAACCCGCTGTACGTGCACGGCGGCGCCGCCTTCAAGCCGAACCAGATCGACCACTTCGAGGTCATGACCTTCGACGGCAAGCGGCTGGTGGAGGTGAACGCGTAGCCGTCGCCCCCCGGCGAGCACCCCCCCGCGGCGGACGGACGAGCACGCCGCGGGTCGGCGTGTGCCGAAAGCCCGGCACGGGGGCGTAGCCTCGTCGGCCTCCCTTCGCGTACGGTGGACGGCTGCCCAGCACGTCAGAAGGGGGCCCGGTGGCCGCTCAGGTTCAACAGCAAGCCGCGCTCGGCCCGGTCGGCAGGTCCGCGCACGACTCGCTCCGCGACCGGGAGATCAGCGTCGAACAGGAACACCTCGACCGGGTGTACCGGCGCCTCGAGGAGAAGATCCACGAGGCGGAGTTCCTGATGCACGACGCGGCCAGGCGCGGGCAGGTCGGCACGCCGGGGGCGCTGGCGGAGCGCGACGCGCAGGTCTTCCGGGCGGGCATCCACCTCAACCGGCTCAACAGCGAGTTCGAGGACTTCCTCTTCGGCCGGATCGACCTGCTGCTCGGCAAGGACGGCAAGAAGGGCCCCGACGGCGCGTACACGGCGATCGAGCCCGCCGAGGGCGCGGTGCGCCCCGACAACACCGCCGACATCGCCGAGACCCTGCACATCGGGCGCATCGGCGTCCTCGACGCGGAGTACGCGCCCCTGGTCATCGACTGGCGGGCACCCGCCGCGGCCCCCTTCTACCGCTCCACCCCGGTCGACCCCGGACGGGTCGTGCGCCGCCGGGTCATCCGTTCCAAGGGCCGCAAGGTGCTCGGCGTCGAGGACGACCTGATGCGCCCCGAGCTGAGGGCCCGCCTCGACGGCAGTGAACTCGCGGTGATCGGCGACGGGGCCCTGATGGCCGCCCTCGGACGGGCCCGCAGCCACACCATGCGGGACATCGTGTCGTCCATCCAGGCCGAGCAGGACCTGGTCATCCGCGCGCCCGCCGCCTCCGTGACGTATGTCGAGGGCGGACCCGGCACCGGGAAGACCGCCGTCGCCCTGCACCGGGCCGCCTATCTCCTCTACCAGGACCGGCGCCGCTACGCCGGTGGCATCCTGATCGTCTCGCCGACGCCCCTGCTGGTCGCGTACACCGAGGGCGTGCTGCCGTCGCTCGGCGAGGAGGGCCAGGTCGCCGTCCGCGCCATCGGCTCCCTCGTGGACGGCGCCGAGGCCACCCTGTACGACTCCCCGGCCGTGGCCCGCGCCAAGGGCTCGTACCGCATGCTCAAGGTGCTGCGCAAGGCCGCGCGCGGCGCCCTGGAGCTGGGCGATCCGCCGACTCGGCTGCGGGTCGTCGCCTTCGGCCGCCGTCTGGAACTGGGGGCCGAGGAGCTGGAGCGGATCCGGCGCACCGCCCTGAACGGCACCGCCCCGGTGAACCTGCTGCGCCCGCGCGCCCGCAAGCTGCTCCTGGACGCCCTGTGGGAGCACTCCGGCGCGGCCGGCCGGCACACCGACCCCGAGCTGGCCGCCGAGCTGCGCTCCTCGTTCGACGAGGACATCACCTGCGAGGACTCCTTCACCGAGTTCCTGGACGCCTGGTGGCCGGAGCTGACCCCGCGGGCCGTCCTGGCGGCGATGGCCGACGAGCGGCGCCTCGGCCGCTGGGCGCGGCGCATCCTCACCCCCGGCGAGGTGCGCAGGGTGGCGCGTTCCCTGGGACGCGGCGGGCTGTCCGTGCACGACGTGGCCGCGCTGGACGAGCTGCAGTCGGTCCTGGGACTGCCGGCCCGTCCGAAGAAGAGGCGCGAGCTGGACCCGCTCGACCAGCTGACCGGCCTGGAGGAGCTGATGCCCGTACGGGAGGAGTCGCAGCGCGAGCGCGCGGAGCGGCTCGCCCAGGAGCGCACCGAGTACGCGCACGTGATCGTCGACGAGGCGCAGGACCTCACGCCGATGCAGTGGCGGATGATCGGGCGCCGCGGCCGGCACGCGACCTGGACCGTGGTCGGCGACCCGGCCCAGTCGTCCTGGTCGGACCCGGAGGAGGCGGCTCTGGCGCGCGACGAGGCGCTCGGCACCCGTCCGCGCCGCCGTTTCACCCTCACGGTGAACTACCGCAACCCGGCCGAGATCGCCGAACTGGCCTCGAAGGTGCTGGCGCTCGCCATGCCGGGTGCCGAGGCCCCGTCGGCCGTCCGCTCCACGGGCGTGGTGCCGCGGTTCACGGTGGCGGGGGACGTGCAGGGCCGGACCGTCCGCGCGGAGGCCGCACGGCTGCTCGACCTCGTCGACGGCACGGTCGGTGTCGTCGTGGCCATGCGCCGGCGTGCGGAGGCGGCCCGCTGGCTCGAAGGGCTCGGCGACCGGGTCGTGGCGCTCGGCAGCCTGGAGGCCAAGGGCCTGGAGTACGACGCGACGGTCGTCGTCTCGCCCGCGGAGATCGCCGACGAGAGCCCTGCCGGCCTGCGGGTGCTGTACGTGGCGCTGACCAGGGCGACCCAGCAGCTGACGGTGGTCTCGGGCGGCGGGGACGAGCCGGACGCGGACGGGGTGCCGGACCTGCTGCGGGACTGAGCGGACCGGGGGCGGCGGGACTGATCCGTACGGACGGCCGGGAGGACGAACTGGCGGTACGGGAATGGTCTTTCGGGATCCGTTTGTTAGCCTGGGTGTGGCACCGGCCCGATCCAAGCCCCCGGGCCCAACCTTCGTCGCTGAGAGCGACCACTTGCCGCGAGGCGAGCATGGCGGGTCGGTGTCACCTGGCGTTCCAGAGGTCCGCGTCACTCGTGACGCGGACCTCTTCCTCTTCTTGTTCCTTCCACCTCGGCCACCGCTTCTCGTATGGTGAAAATTGTCTTCCGAAGGTGGATCGGGCCGCCGCGGTGGCGACGTCCGGCGACGACTCGGTGAACAAAACGTTCGCAATGCGGCGTGGTTACCGCGTACTCCCCGGTAGGTGCGACGATCGGACGGCACAGCAGCGACAGGTGAAAGCAGAGGAAGTCGGTCATGGCTACGGCGCCCAGCGTCTCCTACTCGATGACGGTCAGGCTGGAGGTGCCCGCGAGCGGAACCGCCGTCTCGCAGCTCACCACCGCCGTGGAGTCCTCCGGAGGCTCGGTGACCGGCCTCGACGTCACGGCGTCCGGCCACGAGAAACTCCGTATCGACGTCACCATCGCCGCCACCTCCACCTCCCACGCGCAGGAGATCGTCGAGAAGCTGCGCGGCATCGAGGGCGTGACGCTGGGCAAGGTCTCCGACCGTACGTTCCTCATGCACCTCGGCGGCAAGATCGAGATGGCCTCCAAGCACCCCATCCGCAACCGCGACGACCTCTCCATGATCTACACGCCGGGCGTGGCGCGCGTGTGCATGGCGATCGCGGAGAACCCGGAGGACGCCCGCCGCCTGACGATCAAGCGCAACTCGGTTGCGGTCGTGACCGACGGTTCCGCGGTGCTGGGTCTCGGCAACATCGGTCCCAAGGCCGCGCTGCCCGTCATGGAGGGCAAGGCGGCCCTGTTCAAGCGCTTCGCCGGCATCGACGCCTGGCCGATCTGCCTCGACACCCAGGACACCGACGCGATCGTCGAGATCGTCAAGGCGATCGCCCCCGGCTTCGCCGGCATCAACCTCGAGGACATCTCCGCGCCCCGCTGCTTCGAGATCGAGGCGCGACTGCGCCAGGCCCTGGACATCCCCGTCTTCCACGACGACCAGCACGGCACCGCGATCGTCGTCCTGGCCGCCCTCACCAACGCACTTCGCGTGGTGGGCAAGGCGATTGAGAATGTGCGCGTCGTGATGTCGGGCGCCGGAGCGGCCGGTACGGCGATCCTGAAGCTGCTGCTCGCGGCGGGTGTGAAGAACGCCGTCGTCGCCGACATCCAGGGCGTCGTGCACGCAGGCCGCGAGGACCTGGTGGACGCCCCGGCCGACTCGCCGCTGCGCTGGATCGCGGAGAACACCAACCCCGAGGGCCTGACGGGCACGCTCAAGGAGGCCGTGCGCGGCGCCGACGTCTTCATCGGCGTCTCCGCCCCGAACGTGCTCGACGGTTCCGACGTGGCCGCGATGGCCGAGGGCGCGATCGTGTTCGCGCTCGCGAACCCGGATCCCGAGGTCGACCCGGCAATCGCCCGTCAGACGGCGGCCGTTGTGGCCACGGGCCGCTCCGACTTCCCGAACCAGATCAACAACGTCCTGGTCTTCCCGGGCGTCTTCCGCGGCCTGCTCGACGCACAGTCCCGCACCGTCAACACGGACATGATGCTCGCCGCCGCGACCGCCCTCGCGGACGTGGTGACCGAGGAGGAGCTCAACCCGAACTACATCGTCCCGAGCGTGTTCAACGACAAGGTCGCGGGCGCGGTCGCCGGAGCGGTGCGCACCGCGGCGCGGGCGGCGGGGGCGGCGGCGCACTAGTGCCCCGGCAGGCGACATTTGCCCGTCAAGGGGCGGCGTCCGGTGCGTCGGGGGCGCTGTGACCCTTGCCACGGTGGCCCGGCCCGGCGCGTCGCGGACCCCCGGGCGCCCGGCCGCCCTAGGGTGGCGGCCAGGCCGGGCCCGGAGGCCCTGCCGTCCGTTGCCGGGAGCCGACGCAGCGTCACCGCTGTGAGGCGGTGGCGCTCTTCGTGTGACTCCCAAGGGTGTTCTCACGACTCCTACGGGTGCCGGATTGGCTTTCCCGCCGCAGGTGGGGGCAGGATGCGTCTTCGGGCGCGAGGGTCTGACGACGGACCCGGGTCCGGGGACTCACCGAGGACCCTGGCAGCATCGGCTTCGCCGTGCCCGACATGCGGCTCCGCCGCGTGGCACGCCTCAACGGCAAGAAGAACACGGGAGTAACAACATGAACCGCAGTGAGCTGGTGGCCGCGCTGGCCGACCGCGCCGAGGTGACCCGCAAGGACGCCGACGCCGTGCTGGCCGCGTTCGCCGAGACCGTCGGCGAGATCGTCGCCAAGGGCGACGAGAAGGTCACCATCCCCGGCTTCCTGACCTTCGAGCGCACCCACCGTGCCGCTCGCACCGCGCGCAACCCGCAGACCGGCGACCCCATCCAGATCCCGGCCGGCTACAGCGTGAAGGTCTCCGCGGGCTCGAAGCTCAAGGAAGCTGCCAAGGGTAAGTGATCTTGCCGTCGTACGCCACGGACGGCGTACGAGGCCGTACCCGCGACGGGACGGCACGACGAGGCCCGGTGCCGCCACTGGCGCGGAGCACCGGCCCGGTAAGGCCAAGGGGCGGTCACCCGGTCGGGGTGACCGCCCCTCGCTCACGTCCTCCTCCGGGCCCCGGCAGGACGGCGGGCGGAGAAGCTCGCAGGACCCGTCGGCCGAGAATTTCGTAGGCCCCCGGCCGAGAACCCGCAGGGCCCGTCAGCCGAGGGCCTTGCCCGGGAGTTCGACCTTCGCACCCAGCTCCACCAGCTTCTCCATGAAGTTCTCGTAGCCGCGGTTGATCAGGTCGATGCCGTGGACCCGGGAGGTGCCCTGGGCCGCCAGGGCCGCGATCAGGTAGGAGAAGCCGCCGCGGAGGTCGGGGATGACCAGGTCCGCGCCCTGGAGCTTCGTCGGGCCCGAAACCACCGCGGAATGAAGGAAGTTGCGCTGGCCGAAGCGGCAGTCGGAGCTGCCCAGGCACTCGCGGTACAGCTGGATGTGGGCACCCATCTGGTTGAGCGCCGAGGTGAATCCGAGGCGGGACTCGTAGACGGTCTCGTGGATGATGGACAGGCCCGTGGCCTGGGTCAGGGCCACCACCAGCGGCTGCTGCCAGTCCGTCTGGAAGCCCGGGTGCACGTCCGTCTCCAGCGCGATGGACGCCAACTGCCCGCCGGGGTGCCAGAAGCGGATGCCCTCGTCGTCGATCTCGAAGGCGCCGCCCACCTTCCGGTAGGTGTTCAGGAACGTCATCATCGAGCGCTGCTGCGCGCCTCGGACGTAGATGTCGCCCTCGGTGGCCAGCGCCGCCGAGGCCCAGGACGCGGCCTCCAGGCGGTCCGGGAGCGCGCGGTGGGTGTAGCCGCCGAGCTTCTCCACACCGGTGATGCGGATCGTGCGGTCGGTGTCCATCGCGATGATCGCGCCCATCTTCTGCAGCACGCAGATGAGGTCCTCGATCTCCGGCTCCACGGCCGCGTTGGACAGTTCGGTGACGCCCTCGGCGAGCACGGCCGTCAGCAGCACCTGCTCCGTCGTGCCGACGGACGGGTACGGCAGCCGGATCTTCGTGCCGCGCAGCCCTTTGGGCGCCTCCAGGTACTGGCCGTCCGCGCGCTTCTCGATGACGGCGCCGAAGTGCCGCAGCACGTCGAAGTGGAAGTCGATCGGCCGGCCGCCGATGTCGCAACCCCCGAGGCCCGGGATGAACGCGTGACCCAGCCGGTGCAACAGCGGGCCGCAGAACAGGATCGGGATGCGCGAGGAGCCCGCGTGGGCATCGATGTCAGCGACGTTCGCGCTCTCGACATGCGTCGGGTCGAGCACCAGTTCGCCGGGCTCCTCACCCGGACGGACCGTCACGCCGTGCAGTTGCAGCAGCCCGCGCACGACGCGCACATCGCGGATGTCGGGGACGTTGCGCAGCCTGCTCGGAGCGCTGCCCAGCAGGGCGGCGACCATGGCCTTCGGTACGAGGTTCTTCGCACCGCGGACACGGATCTCGCCCTCCAGCGGGGTTCCGCCGTGGACAAGGAGGACATCGTCGTTGACGGTCATGTATCTCGTTCCGTGGAGTGGGCAGGGGCCGGAGACGTAAGCGTAATGGCCGCCCACCCCCCTTCAGTAAGCCCACGCACCTCCCAGCAACGTCATAGGTTTGCCACAACACGAACCGTGCGTAACCGGACGCACATGGTGACCGTCGTGGCACGGCCGCATTCACCCGTGTACCCCGATTGCCTCCCCATGCGGGGGGAAGATGCGGGATCATGTCTGGCATGACCGAGGTGTCCTCGCTCACAGGGCGGCTGCTCGTGGCCACGCCCGCCCTGGCGGACCCGAACTTCGACCGCGCGGTGGTGCTGCTTCTCGACCACGACGAGGAGGGCTCGCTCGGTGTGGTCCTCAACCGCCCCACCCCCGTGGATGTGGGCGACATCCTGGAGGGCTGGGCGGACCTGGCGGGCGAGCCGGGTGTCGTCTTCCAGGGCGGGCCGGTCTCCCTGGACTCCGCGCTGGGTGTCGCGGTGATCCCCGGCGGTGCCTCAGGGGAGAGCGCCCCGCTCGGCTGGCGCCGGGTGCACGGCGCGATCGGCCTGGTCGACCTGGAGGCCCCGCCCGAACTGCTCGCCAAGGCGCTGGGCTCCCTGCGCATCTTCGCGGGATACGCGGGCTGGGGGCCCGGCCAGCTGGAGGACGAGCTGGTGGAGGGGGCGTGGTACGTGGTCGAGTCGGAGCCCGGCGACGTCTCGTCCCCGGCGCCGGAGCGACTGTGGCGGGAGGTCCTGCGCCGTCAGCGCAGCGAGCTCGCGATGGTGGCCACCTATCCGGACGACCCTTCTCTGAACTGATGCCGGTGCGCTTCAGTACGCTTGGCGGTATGAGCACTCTTGAGCCCGAGCGCGGTACCGGTACGGGGACCCTCGTAGAGCCGACGCCACAGGTGTCGCACGGCGACGGCGACCACGAGCGCTTCGCCCACTACGTCCAGAAGGACAAGATCATGGCGAGCGCCCTGGACGGCACGCCCGTCGTGGCGCTGTGCGGCAAGGTGTGGGTGCCGGGCCGAGATCCGAAGAAGTACCCCGTCTGCCCCATGTGCAAGGAGATCTACGACTCCATGAGCGGCGGGGACGAGGGCAAGGGCGGCGACAAGTAGCCGCCCGGTCGGCCCTTCGACGACTGACGGTCCCCCGGGACGCCTTTCGGCGCGTCCCGGGGGTTTTCGCGCCTGTTTCCGGCCCTCCTCCGTTGCGCGGAGTGCGTCGGGCGGTCACAGAGTGGTTGAGACCTCTTGTGGGCATGTTCATGTAGTCCATAGCCTCCGGTGTGTTGTGCAGAGCAAAACGGCCATTGCGCATGTTGCAACGCGCTAGCTCCCGGAGGATGCTCCATGAAGCTCCCTGTCCGCACCGCCGCCCCCCTGGCCGCTCTGCTGCTCGCGGCCCTCACCGCCACCTCGTGCGCCCCCCGGGCCTCCGGCGGCTCCGCGTCCGGCAAGGACGAGAAGTCCGGCACCCTGCGCGTCTGGCTCTTCCGGGAGGTCGACAACGCGCCGAAGCAGGGGGTCGTCGACCGGACGGTCGCCGCCTTCGAGAAGGAGCACGAGGGGACGGACGTCACCGTCGAGTACATCCCCGTCGAGACCCGCGCCCAGCGCGTCAAGGCCGCCTTCAACGACCCCAGGAGCGCGCCCGACGTCATCGAGTACGGCAACACGGACACCGCCGGCTACGTCAAGGACGGCGGACTCGCCGATGTCACCGAGGACTTCACCGGCTGGAGCGAGTCCAAGGACACCGACCCCACCGCCCGCCAGTCGGTCACCGTCGACAGCCGGATCTACGGTGCCCCGTTCTTCGTCGGCGTGCGCGCCCTCTACTACCGCACCGACGTCTTCGAGGAACTGGGTCTGCACGTGCCCAGGACCCAGGCCGAGTTGATCTCGACCGCGCGGACGATCCACACCGCGAGGCCCGACCTGTACGGCCTCGCCGTCGGCGGCGCCTACACCTACGGCGCCATGCCGTTCATCTGGGCCCACGGCGGCGAACTCGCCGTCGGCAAGGGCGGTTCGTACAGCGCCGCCATCGACAGCGCGGAGGCGCGCAAGGGCATCGCGGCGTACACCTCGCTCTTCGGTGACGGCAACTGCCCCACCGCCAAGTGCGCGGGCATGGGCGGCAACGACACCGTGACCGCGTTCGCCTCCGGCGAGGCCGCCATGGCCATCGGCGGCGACTTCAGCCACCAGGCGATCGAGGCGGGGAAGGTCAGGGGCCGATACGCCGTCGTGCCGCTGCCGGGCCTGAAGGAGGGGGAGATCGCGCCGGCCTTCGCGGGCGGGAACAACATCGGCGTTCTGAAGAGCACCACGCACCGCACGCTCTCCGTCGACCTGATGGAGCGGCTCGCGTCGAAGCGGACGCAGGGCGAACTCTTCGACGCCATGGGCTTCCTGCCGACGTTCGTCGACGTGCGGAAGCGGGTCGCGCGCAAGGAGCCGTTCGTCGGGCCGTTCGTGCGCACCCTCGCCGCGGGCACCAGATTCGTGCCCGCCTCGCCGGCCTGGGCGCAGATCGACTCCTCGCTCGTCCTGCCCACGATGTTCCAGGAGGTCGTCAGCGGCAGGAAGGACGTCGAGGCGGCCTCGGCGGAGGCGGCGAAGAAGATGAACGACGCCTTCGGCTCCGTGGGCTGACCGGTGGCGGCACAGGACACGCTCGCGGACGTCGCCGCGCCCCCCACCGCGGTCACGCCACGCCCACGGGGACACCGGCGGCCCGGCTGGACCCCCTGGCTCTATCTCGCCCCCGCTCTCGTCGTGCTCGGCGGCCTGCTGGTGTACCCCGTCTACCAGCTCGGCCTGATCTCCCTGCTGACCTACACCCAGGCCCAGGTCAGCGGCGGCGAACCGGTCCGCTTCCAGGGATTCGGGAACTACGCCGCCCTCTTCGGCGACGACCAGTTCTGGTCCGTGCTGCTGGCCACGGTGGGGTTCGCGGCCGCCTGCGTCGTCTCCACCCTGGCCGTGGGCTGCGCGCTCGCCGTGCTGCTCACCCGCGTCCGCGCCCTGCCGCGCCTCGCCCTGATGCTGGCCGCGCTGGGGGCCTGGGCGACCCCGGCCGTCACGGGCTCGACCGTCTGGCTGTTCCTCTTCGACCCCGACTTCGGGCCCGTGAACCGTGTGCTGGGGCTCGGCGACCACTCGTGGACGTACGGGCGCTCCAGCGCGTTCCTCCTCGTGCTCCTCGAAGTCGTCTGGTGCTCCTTCCCGTTCGTGATGGTGACGATGTACGCCGGCATCCGTGCGGTGCCGGCCGAGGTCCTGGAGGCGGCCGCGCTCGACGGCGCCTCGCAGTGGCGGATCTGGCGCTCGGTGCTGGCCCCGTTGCTCCGGCCGATCCTGACCGTGGTCGCCGTCCAGTCGGTGATCTGGGACTTCAAGGTCTTCACCCAGATCTATGTGATGACGAACGGCGGCGGTATCGCGGGACAGAACCTGGTGCTGAACGTGTACGCCTACCAGAAGGCGTTCGCGTCCTCCCAGTACGGCCTCGGTTCGGCGATCGGCGTCGTGGTGCTGCTCGTCCTGCTGGCCGTCACGCTCGTGCATCTGCGGCTGCTGCGCGGCCAGGGGGAGGAACTGTGAACCTGGTACGCGCGGCCGTGCGGCGCCCCGGCCGTCTGGCGGCCGAGGCATCGGCGCTGCTCGTCGCGGCACTCGTCGCCTTCCCGCTCTACTGGATGGTGCTGAGCGCCGTCAAACCGGCCGGCGAGATCCGGTCGACCGAGCCGCGGCCGTGGACGCTGTCACCGTCGGCGGATTCCTTCCGGCGCGTCTTCGGACAACAGGAATTCGGCCGGTACTTCCTCAACAGCCTTCTCGTGGCGGGCTCCGTGGTCGTCGCCTCCGCGCTGATCGCGTTTCTCGCGGCGACGGCCGTGACACGATTCCGCTTCCGTTTCCGTACCACCTTGCTGATCATGTTTCTGATCGCCCAGACCGTGCCCGTGGAGGCCCTGACGATCCCCCTCTTCTTCCTCATGCGGGACCTGGGTCAGCTCAACACCCTGGGCTCGCTGATCCTGCCCCACATCGCCTTCTCGCTGCCCTTCGCGATCTGGATGCTGAGGGGTTTCGTGAAGGCCGTTCCCGACACGCTGGAGGAGGCCGCGTCCATCGACGGGGCGAGCCGTGCGCGATTCCTCTGGCAGATCCTTTTCCCGCTCGTGCTGCCCGGTCTTGTGGCGACGAGCGTGTTCTCCTTCATCTCCGCCTGGAACGACTTCCTGTTCGCGAAGTCGTTCATCATCAGTGACGTCTCGCGGTCCACGCTGCCGATGGCGCTCCTCGTCTTCTACCGGCCGGAGGATCCCGACTGGGGCGGGTTGATGGCGGCGTCGACGGTGATGACGATTCCCGTACTGGTCTTCTTCGTACTCGTACAGCGCCGGCTGGTCTCAGGGCTGGGCGGAGCGGTGAAGGGCTGACGACATGCGCGATTTTCCCGACTCCCGTCGCCCCGGACCCGAGGTGGCGCCGATCCCCGCCCCCAGGAGCATCTCGCCGTCCACCGGCGCGGGCACGGGACACGTCATCGACGAGGGAACCGGGATCGACGCGGCCCCCGGAACCGAGGGGGTCGCACGCTGGCTGAGGGCGACCGTGGGCGCGGCGACCGGGCTTCCGCTGCCGCCCCGCACCGGCGGTGCCGACGCCGCGAACCGTGTGCTGCTGCGGATCGTCCCCGCGCTCGCCGGGGAACTCGGCAGCCCCGAGGCGTACCGCCTCACCGCCGACGGACACGCCGTCGTCATCGACGGAGCGAGCGGGCGCGGCCTGTTCTGGGGCGCCCAGACGTTCCGTCAGCTGCTCGGCCCGGAGGCATTCCGTCGTGCCCCGATCACCGGTGGGCGGAAGTGGGCGGTGCCCGCCGTGACGATCCACGACGCACCCCGTTTCCGCTGGCGCGGCTTCCTGCTCGACGTCGCCCGGCACTTCATGCCCACGGAAGGAGTTCTGCGCCACCTGGATCTGATGGCCGCCCACAAACTCAACGTGTTCCACTTCCACCTCACCGACGACCAGGGCTGGCGCATCGAGATCAAGCGGTATCCGAGGCTCACCGAGATCGGATCCTGGCGGGCGCGCACGAAAATCGGCCATCGCGCCTCGACGCTGTGGGAGGAGAAGCCGCACGGCGGTTTCTACACGCAGGACGACATCCGCGAGATCGTCGCGTACGCGGCCGAGCGGCATATCACCGTCGTCCCCGAGATCGACGTGCCCGGACACAGCCAGGCGGCCATCGCCGCGTATCCGGAACTCGGCAACACCGACGTCATCGACACCGCCTCCCTCACGGTCCGGGACGACTGGGGCGTCTGCGTCAACGTACTCGCCCCCACCGACAACACGCTGCGGTTCTACGAGGGGGTCTTCGAGGAAGTCCTGGAACTGTTCCCGTCCGCCTTCGTGCACATCGGCGGCGACGAATGCCCCAAGGACCAGTGGCGGCGGTCCCCGGCCGCCCAGGCGCGCATCAGGGACCTGGGGCTGGCCGACGAGGACGAACTCCAGGCGTGGTTCGTCCGGCATTTCGCCACCTGGCTCGGCGAGCGCGGACGCCGGCTCATCGGATGGGACGAGATCCTGGAGGGCGGTCTGGCCGACGGCGCGGCCGTGTCCTCCTGGCGCGGGTACGCGGGCGGCATCACCGCCGCCCGCGCCGGCCACGACGTCGTGATGTGCCCCGAGCAGCAGGTGTACCTGGACCACCGTCAGGCGGGCGGCGAGGACGAACCGGTGCCCATCGGATACGTGCGCACCCTGGAGGACGTCTACCGCTTCGAGCCGGTCCCGCCCCAGTTCACCGAGGAGCAGGCGCGGCACGTACTCGGCACCCAGGCCAACATGTGGACCGAGGTGACGGAGGATCAGGCACGCGTGGACTACCAGGTCTTCCCCCGGCTCGCGGCGTTCGCCGAGGTCGCCTGGAGCGACCTGCCCGCCCCCGCGGACCGCGACTTCGCGGACTTCGAGCGGCGGATGACGGCCCACTACCGGCGACTCGACGCCCTGGGGGTCGCCTACCGGCCACCTGGGGGACCGCGACCCTGGCAGCGGCGACCCGGCGTGCTCGGACGCCCGATCGAGGGTGCGCCCCCGAACGTGTGAGGCGCTTCCCGAGGGGAGGGCGGGGGGCCGGTCTCCCTGCCAACGTGACCCGCACGGAAGAAAGTCCCACAAGGCTCACCGAAGAGCGGCAATGTGCCTCCAGCGGTGATGTCGTGGCAAAACGGACCATCGCGCTGGTGGGGGGCGAATGCCTCCTAGCGGACCCCCGCGTCGGCAGCGGGGGAAGATGTGCCAGAGTTGCCACGTCCGCCCTGTCAGCACGTACCGTACGGCAGCACAGGTGGGACCAGGTGGGGCAGCGGGAAGGGGCAGCCGGTTTGACCACGCACGCACCGCAGGCGGCGCAGGCCGTGACGCTGCCCGCCTCGCTGGACGAGGCAGTGGCGGTCCTCGCCGCCATGCCGGCCGCCGTCCCCGTGGCGGGCGGCACCGACCTGATGGCCGCGGTCAACTCCGGGCAGCTGCGGCCCGCCGCGCTCGTCGGGCTCGGCCGCATCAGCGAGATCCGCGGCTGGCAGTACCAGGACGGCCACGCGCTGCTCGGCGCCGGCCTCACGCACGCGCGCATGGGACGCCCCGACTTCGCGGCCCTCATCCCCGCCCTCGCGGCGGCGGCGCGCGCGGCCGGGCCGCCGCACATCCGCAACGCGGGCACCCTGGGCGGCAACATCGCCTCGGCGGCCCCCACCGGAGACGCGCTGCCGGTGCTGGCCGCCCTGGAGGCCACGCTGATCATCGCGGGCCCCGACGGGGCCCGGCGTGAGATCCCGGTCTCGCACCTGCTCGCCGGCGTGGAGATGCTGCGCGCCGGTGAACTCATCGGCTACGTGCGCGTGCCGCTGCTGCACGCCCCCCAGGTCTTCCTGAAGGCGACCGGGCGCACCGGGCCCGGCCGCTCCCTGGCGTCCGTGGCCCTCGTCCTCGACCCGGCCCGGCGCGGCGTGCGCTGCGCCGTCGGCGCCATAGCACCGATGCCGCTGCGCCCCCTGGACGCCGAGCAGTGGGTCGCCCGCCTCATCGACTGGGACAACAACCGCGCGATCGTCCCCGACGCCCTCTCCGCCTTCGGGGAGTACGTCGCCGCGGCCTGCATCCCCGACCCGGCCCCGGCGGAGGACGGCACCGTGCAACAGCTTCCGCCCGCCGTACTGCACCTGCGGCGCACCGTCGCCGCGCTGGCCCGACGAGCACTGGGGAGGGCGCTGTCGTGACCGACGACCGGCACGAGGAGCAGGACGGCCGCGGCTCCTGGGAGCGGCTGCCGCAGGGGGACTACGACGACGGCGCCACGGCCTTCGTCCAGCTCCCCGAAGGAGGGATCGACGCCCTCCTCGCCTCCGACAGCCCGCTGGCGGCACCGGGCCACGGCTATGTGCCCCCGACGTTCACGCCGGCGGACACGGGCGCGAACCCGGCGGCCGGCGACATCTGGGGCACGCCCGCCGAGGGCGCCCGGTGGCCCGAGCCGGACACCGCCCAGGGGGAGGGCGGCGACGGCTTCACGTACCACCCGGGGTCGACCGGGCAGTGGGACTTCCAGGAGGCGGCGGGCGCGCAGCAGCCCACCGCCCCGGGGCACGACGTCACCGGCGAGTGGTCCATCCCGGTGGCGGGCGGTGACCTGCCGGACGAATCGGGCGAGTTCAGTACGTCGTCGCTCGTCGAGCAGTGGGGCGGCACCCCGCCCCCGACCCTGCCCGGCGGCGCGGCCGCGCCCTGGGCGACGGAAGCGGGCGGACAGCCGTGGCCGGAGCAGGACGGGGAGCCCCCCGCCGACCCGGCCGCGGAAGCGCCCGCCCAGGGCCCTGGAGAGCCGTCCGGAGGGTCGTACGGGTACGCGGGGGCAGCGGGTGCCCCCGGGGCGCCGGAGGCCGCCCAGGAGCCCGTCGGGCCCGTCGGTGCGCCCGACGCCGGGCGGACGCAGGACCCCGTACCCCCCGCCGCCGTGCCGGATCCGGCACCGCAGGCCGCCGACCCGCAGGAGCCCGCTCCCGAACAGGACGCCGAACAGGACGCCGGGCAGGACGCCGGGCAGGATCCCGCGCCCGCACACGACGAACACTCCCTGGCTTCGTACGTCCTGCGGGTGAACGGCGCCGACCGGCCCGTCACGGACGCGTGGATCGGCGAGTCGCTGCTGTACGTGCTGCGCGAGCGGCTCGGTCTCGCCGGCGCCAAGGACGGCTGCTCGCAGGGGGAGTGCGGCGCCTGCAACGTGCAGGTCGACGGACGGCTCGTCGCGTCCTGCCTGGTGCCCGCCGCCACCGCCGCGGGCAGCGAGGTACGCACGGTCGAGGGCCTCGCCGCCGACGGACAGCCCTCGGACGTGCAGCGGGCGCTCGCCCGGTGCGGCGCCGTGCAGTGCGGCTTCTGCGTGCCCGGCATGGCGATGACCGTGCACGACCTCCTGGAGGGCAACCCCGCCCCCACGGAACTGGAGACCCGGCAGGCGCTGTGCGGCAACCTGTGCCGCTGCTCCGGCTACCGCGGAGTCCTGGAGGCCGTCCAGGAGGTCGTCGCCGAGCGCGAGGCGCACGCCGAGGCCGAGGCGCCGGACGGCGAAGAGGCCCGCATCCCGCACCAGGCGGGCCCCGGGGCGGGCGGCGTCCACGCCTCCGCGTTCGGGAACACGGCCCCGCACGAGCACCCGTACGGCCAGGACGGAGGCCAGGCGTGAGCAACGAAGCCGCCACCGCGACCACCCCCGCGGCCGCACCGGCCCCGGAGCCGCTGCCGCACGGCCTCGGCGCCTCCCTGCCGTCCTCCGACGCACGGGCCAAGGCCGAGGGCACGTTCCCCTACGCGGCCGACCTGTGGGCCGAAGGCCTGCTGTGGGCGGCCGTGCTGCGCTCCCCGCACCCGCACGCGCGCATCCTCTCCATCGACACCCGCCACGCGCGCGAGATGCCCGGCGTCCGCGCCGTCGTCACCCATGAGGACCTGCCCGCCGGCGCGCTCCACGGCCGCGGCGCGGCCGACCGCCCCGTGTTCGCCTCGGAGGTCGTGCGCCACCACGGCGAGCCCATCGCCGCCGTCGCCGCCGACCATCCCGACACCGCACGCCTGGCCGCCGCCGCCGTCATCGTCGAGTACGAGGTGCTCGACCCGGTGACCGACCCCGAGCAGGCGTTCGAGGCGGAGCCCCTGCACCCCGACGGGAACCTCATCCGGCACATCCCGCTGCGCCACGGCGACCCCGCCGCCGCCGGAGAGGTCGTCGTCGAGGGCCTGTACCGCATCGGCCGCCAGGACCCGGCGCCCATCGGCGCGGAGGCCGGCCTGGCCGTGCCCCGGCCCGACGGCGGGGTCGAGCTGTACGTCGCCTCCACCGATCCGCACACCGACCGCGACCGCGCCGCCGCCGTCTACGGGCTGGCACCCGAGCAGGTGAAGGTCGTGGTCACCGGGGTGCCCGGCGCCACCGCCGACCGCGAGGACCAGAGCTTCCAGCTGCCGCTCGGACTGCTCGCCCTGAAGACCGGCTGCCC
This sequence comes from Streptomyces sp. NPDC007264, assembly GCF_042869095.1. Taxonomy (NCBI): domain Bacteria; kingdom Bacillati; phylum Actinomycetota; class Actinomycetes; order Kitasatosporales; family Streptomycetaceae; genus Streptomyces; species Streptomyces sp. NPDC007264. Next base: position 205,299 of record NZ_JBIAFD010000010.1, on the reverse strand, counting down.
GGTGAAGCTGACCGCCACCCGCGAGGACTCCTTCCTGGGGCACGTCCACCGCCACCCCACCCTGCTGCGGTACCGCCACCACGCGGACGCCGAGGGCAGGCTGGTGAAGGTCGAGGCGCAGATCCTGCTGGACGCGGGCCCCTACGCGGACACCTCCTCCGACGCCCTCGCCGCGGCCGTCTCCTTCGCCTGCGGCCCGTACGTCGTCCCCAACGCCTTCATCGAGGGCTGGGCCGTGCGCACCAACAACCCGCCGTCGGGCCATGTGCGCGGCGAGGGCGCGATGCAGGTGTGCGCCGCGTACGAGGCCCAGATGGACAAGCTCGCCAAGAAACTGGGTGTGGACCCGGCCGAGCTGCGGCTGCGCAACGTCATGGCGACGGGCGACCTGCTGCCGACGGGCCAGACGGTGACCTGCCCGGCACCGGTGGCCGAACTGCTCCAGGCGGTCCGGGACCACCCGCTGCCCCCGCTGCCCAAGGACATCCCCGAGGAGGAGTGGCTGCTGCCCGGCGGCCCCGAGGGCGCCGGCGAACCCGGCGCGGTGCGGCGCGGCGTCGGCTACGGCCTCGGCATGGTGCACATGCTCGGTGCGGAGGGCGCGGACGAGGTCTCCACGGCGACGGTGAAGGTGCAGGACGGGGTGGCGACCGTGCTGTGCGCGGCCGTCGAGACCGGTCAGGGCTTCACCACGCTGGCCCGTCAGATCGTCCAGGAGACGCTGGGCATCGACGAGGTGCGCGTCGCCCCCGTCGACACCGACCAGCCGCCCGCGGGCGCCGGCTGCCGGGGCCGCCACACCTGGGTGTCGGGCGGCGCGGTGGAACGCGCGGCGAAGATGGTCCGCACGCAGTTGCTGCAGCCCCTGGCGCACAAGTTCGGCATGTCGACGGAGCTGCTCCAGATCACCGACGGGAAGATCACCTCGTACGACGGCGTGCTGTCGACCACCGTCACCGAGGCCATGGACGGCAAGGAACTGTGGGCCACGGCGCAGTGCCGCCCGCACCCCACGGAGCCGCTGGACGAGACCGGCCAGGGCGACGCCTTCGTGGGCCTCGCGTTCTGCGCGATCCGCGCCGTGGTGGACGTCGACGTCGAGATCGGCGCGGTACGGGTCGTGGAGCTGGCACTGGCCCAGGACGTGGGCCGGGTGCTGAACCCGGCACAGCTCTCCGCGCGCCTGGAGGCAGGCGTCACCCAGGGCGTGGGCATCGCGCTCACCGAGAACCTGCGCACCGCGCGCGGCCTGATCCGCCACCCCGACCTGACGGGCTACTCCCTTCCGACCGCCCTGGACGCTCCCGACATCCGGATCGTCAAGCTGGTCGAGGAACGGGACGTGGTCGCGCCCTTCGGGGCGAAGGCGGTCAGCGCGGTCCCCGTGGTGACGTCCCCGGCGGCGATCGCCTCCGCCGTCCGCGCGGCGACGGGCCGCCCGGTCAACCGGTTGCCGATCCGCCCGCAGGCGGCGGTGGTGACGCAGTGACGGGCGACGACGGCACGTCGGAGGACCGGAGCCCCGGCTCCGCCCCGGCGGACGACGGCCCCCGCTACGAACCGGCGCCCGCCATGGGCAGACTGATGCTGGGTCTGCTGATCTTCGTGCTCGCAGCATTGGCCGTCGTCCTGGGCGGCGTGTACCTCACCTGACCCGCCGGCACCGCGATGGCGCGGCCGCACGGTCCGTGTGCGGGTCCGCGTTGTCAGTGGGTCCGGCGTTGTCAGTGGGTCCGCGTATCGTTCTCGGTGTCGGGCAAAGGCCGTTCGACGGCGGCGGGGGTGTCCCCCGCCCGGCGGGGGCACGCGGCACGAAGCACACGGGGGAAGCACATGGGCACGACCGAAGCGGCCGACGTGATCACGCTCACCGAGGCGGATCTGCATCCCCTGGTGACGCACGCGGAGACGCGAGACCTGCTGACGGGTCCCGGACTGCCGTCCGGCGGCACCCTGGTGCACTTCGGGGCGCTGGGCGGGCGGCCCGTGCTGCGCCGGGTGGCCGAGCTCGTCGACGACGCGGAGAAGCTCGCCGAGGAGCTGCGCGACCAGTTCGTCATAGGGTCGCTGCGCAGCCTCGACCAGGACCTGAAGTCGCTCCTGCTGGACGGCGCCACGGGCAGGGTCTCCACCGCGTACGTCTACCCGCGCGATCCCGGCCTGATGGACCGCTCCCCGCTCGCCCCCTCCCTGGGCGCGCTGCTGCGGTTCGCGGCCGCCACGGAGGAACTGACCGCGTGCCGCGGCCCGTTCGCGTCCGCCGGGTACGGCGCCAAGGCGGTGGCGGAGGCGTCCGAGCGGCTCTCGTCGGCGTTCGCCGCGATCGCCGGGGAGGACGGCCTGGCGGCGTACTGGCGGATGGCCGCGCTGATCCGCCCCCTGGCCCGGATCGCACGCCCCGGCGCGGACCTCAGGCTCGACCTGCCGCCGGGACTGCTGGACGACGACTTCGGCCCGGCCGCGGTCATGCACTTCGAGGACGTCGACTTCCCCTGCGCGCTGACGCACGAGCCGACGCGCCGCTTCCTGCGCGAGGTGGGCCTGCCGGAGGACGGCTTCTGGTACAGCCTGGACACGGACGTCCCGCTGGCCACCCTGGCCGAGTACCACGTGGACGAGCCGGGCGCGGAGGCCTACCTCCCCGAGAGCGCGGACCGGCTGATACGGCTCGGCTACCTGGTGGACGACAGCAGCCTGGTCGTCGACGGCGCCACCGGGGCGGTCCTGTACTGGAGCGAGCCCGAAGGCATCCTGCGCCCGCTCAACGCGGACGTCTCCACCCTGGCGTTCACCGTCTGGCTGGTGCACCGGGAGCAGGCGCTGGCCGAGGACCACGGCCTCACGGACGCGTACGAGGAACTGGCCGCCACCATGGTCGAAACCCTCGCCGCCGTCGACCCGATCGCCTGCGACCGGACCCCGACCGCCCCGGAGGACGACGGCTGGCGCTACTGGCGCGAGGTCTTCGAGGACGAGGCGAACGGCGGCCTGTAGGCGCCGGCACGACACGGCAACGGCACATGACCGGCAACGCCACATGACCGGCCACGCCACGGCCGCCCGCCGCCCGCGCCGCACGGCGCGCACAGCCGCGGCACCCCCACGAGGCATCGGTTTGCGCTGTTTGCACCGTTTGCGGCGACGGTGTCCTGATCACCGACGGTGAGTTGACAGGTCAGGCAGTCGGAGGCCGTGGCGGGAATCGAACCCGCGTCACTCGCTTTGCAGGCGAGTCCCTCAACCACTCGGGCACACGGCCGGGACCAGGTGCGGCACGGTTTCACTCGTTCCGACCCGACGCATCGACCGTAGGGCGGGCGGCCGGAGGGGCTCAAGGGAAGCGCGGGCGCTGCAACGGGACTGCCATGCCCCGTTCACAAAGGGGCGGCCGAAGCGGGTCCTACGACCAAGGTCCGAACCGGCCCCCGTCCACGGCCAGGAGTCACCGCGGTCCCAGCCCCTTACGCTGACCTGCATGGCAGCCCTGGAACCCCGCGACACCGACGTCGCCCACGCCGCTCCCGCCCCCTCCGGCGACGCCACCGGTGTGCTGAGCCGGCCGTACCGGGCGCTGAGCGTCGGCATCGTCTCCGTCGTCCTGGTCATCGCCTTCGAGGCGACCGCGGTCGGTACGGCGATGCCGGTCGCGGCGCGGGAGCTGGACGGGGTGTCCCTGTACGCCTTCGCGTTCTCCGGGTACTTCACCACCAGCCTGCTCGGCATGGTGCTCGCCGGGCAGTGGTCGGACCGCCGCGGCCCGCTCGGCTCGCTCAGCTGCGGCATCGCCGCCTTCGCGGCCGGGCTGCTGCTGTCCGGGACGGCCGGGGCGATGTGGCCGTTCATCCTGGGGCGGGCCGTGCAGGGGCTGGGCGGCGGACTCGTCATCGTGGCGCTGTACGTGGTCGTGGGCCGGGCCTACCCCGAGCGGCTGCGGCCCGCCATCATGGCGGCGTTCGCCGCGGGCTGGGTGATCCCGTCCGTGGTCGGCCCGCTGGCGTCGGGCGCGGTGACCGAACACCTCGGCTGGCGCTGGGTGTTCCTCGGCATCCCCCTGCTCGTGGTGTTCCCGCTGGTGCTCGCGCTGCCGCAGATACGGCGCAGGGCGGGCGGCCCCGCCGAGAAGGCCGTCCCGGGCTCCTTCGACGTCCGCCGCATCCGGCTGGCGCTCGGCATCGCCGTGGGCGCGGGCCTGCTCCAGTACGCGGCCCAGGACCTGCGCTGGGTCTCCCTGGCGCCCGGCGTGGCGGGCGCCGCGCTCCTGGTCCCGGCGGTGCTCGGGCTGCTGCCCCGCGGTACCTACCGGGCGGCGCGCGGACTGCCGTCCGTGGTGCTGCTGCGCGGAGTGGCGGCCGGCGCCTACCTCTCCGCGGAGAGCTTCGTCCCGCTCATGCTCGTCACCCAGCGGGGACTGTCCCCGACCCTCGCCGGGTTCTCGCTCGCGGCGGGCGGCGCGACCTGGGCGCTGGGCTCGTACGTGCAGTCGAGGCCACGCCTGGAGCCGTACCGGGAACGGCTGATGACGCTCGGCATGCTCGTCGTCGCGGCCGCCATCGCCACGGCGCCCGGCGTGCTGATCCAGGCGGTCCCGGTCTGGACCGTCGCGGTCGCCTGGGGCTTCGGCTGCTTCGGTATGGGCCTGGTGATCTCCTCGACCAGCGTCCTGCTGCTGCACCTGTCGGCTCCCGAGGAGGCGGGCGCCAACTCGGCCGCCCTGCAGATCTCCGACGCCCTCTCCAACGTCCTGTTGCTCGCGGCGGGCGGCGCCGCGTTCGCGGCGCTCGGAGGCGGCACGGTCGCCCGCACGGCCACCGGGGCGACCGCCGACGGCTCCCGGCCGGCCGCGTTCGCCGCGGTGTTCCTGCCGATGGCGGCGGTGGCGCTGGTGGGCGCGTGGGTGACGACCCGACTGCGGGAGCGGTGAGCGGGGGCCGGTCCGGTGGTCGGTGAGGCGGGGGCAGGCCGGGGGTCGGTGAGGCGGGGGTCGGCCCGTGACCGGTGAGGCGGGGGCCCGTCCGGTGGTCGGTGAGGCGGGGGCAGGCCGGGGGTCGGTGAGGCGGGGGGCGGTCCGCGACTGGTGGGGCGGGGGCCGGTCCGGTGGTCGGTGACGCGGAGGCAGGCCGGTGGTCTGTGACCCGTGTCGCACCGTGGCCGGATGCGGCGGCGTCCGCGGGAGGGGCGGGTGAGGTCCCCGGTAGGGTGGCCCGGTTGTCATACCCAGCCGAGCGGCCCGACCACCACCACCCACGGAGACCGTGACTACCACCCGCCCGTCATCCGCCACCGCCCTCAACGGGGAGCCCTCCCGGCCCGCCCACGCTCCCAGCGGCTCCTCGCACTCGCACCACCTCTCGCCCGCCTTCCCCGGCCGTGCGCCCTGGGGCACCGCCGGCAAGCTGCGCGCCTGGCAGCACGGGGCCATGGAGAAGTACATCCAGGAGCAGCCGCGGGACTTCCTCGCCGTCGCCACGCCCGGCGCCGGCAAGACCACCTTCGCGCTGACGCTCGCGTCGTGGCTGCTGCACCACCACGTCGTCCAGCAGGTGACCGTGGTCGCGCCCACCGAGCACCTGAAGAAGCAGTGGGCGGAGGCCGCCGGGCGGATCGGGATCCGGCTGGATCCCGAGTACAGCGCGGGGCCGCTGAACAGGGAGTACCACGGCGTCGCCGTCACCTACGCGGGCGTCGGCGTCCGCCCCATGCTGCACCGCAACCGCGTCGAGCAGCGCAAGACCCTCGTCATCCTCGACGAGATCCACCACGCGGGCGACTCCAAGTCCTGGGGCGAGGCGTGCCTGGAGGCGTTCGAGCCCGCCACCCGTCGACTCGCCCTCACCGGCACGCCGTTCAGGTCCGACACCAATCCCATCCCCTTCGTGGCGTACGAGGAGGGCAACGACGGGATCCGGCGGTCCGCCGCCGACTACACGTACGGATACGGGTCCGCCCTCGCCGACGGAGTCGTGCGGCCGGTCATCTTCCTCTCCTACAGCGGCAACATGCGCTGGCGCACCAAGGCGGGCGACGAGATCGCCGCCCGGCTCGGCGAGCCCATGACCAAGGACGCCGTCAGCCAGGCGTGGCGCACCGCCCTCGACCCGCGCGGCGACTGGATGCCCAGCGTGCTGCGCGCGGCCGACCAGCGTCTCACCGAGGTCCGCAAGGCCATCCCCGACGCCGGCGCCCTCGTCATCGCCTCGGACCAGGAGTCGGCTCGCGCCTACGCCAAGCTCATCCGTGACATCACCGGACACCGGGCGACCCTCGTGCTGTCCGACGACTCCGGCGCCTCGAACCGCATCGACGAGTTCAGCGGCAACGACGACCGCTGGATGGTGGCGGTGCGCATGGTGTCCGAGGGCGTCGACGTGCCCCGGCTCGCCGTCGGGGTGTACGCGACCACCATCTCCACCCCGCTCTTCTTCGCCCAGGCGGTCGGCCGCTTCGTACGGTCCCGGCGCCGCGGCGAGACGGCGTCCGTCTTCGTGCCGACCATCCCCGACCTGCTGACCTTCGCCAACGAGATGGAGGTCGAGCGGGACCACGTCCTCGACAAGCCGAAGAAGGACGGCGAGGAGGACCCGTACGCCGAGGAGGAGAAGCTCCTCCAGGAGGCCGAGAAGCAGCAGGACGAGGACACCGGCGAGCAGGACATGCTGCCGTTCGAGGCACTGGAGTCCGACGCCGTCTTCGACCGGGTCATGTACAACGGCGCCGAGTTCGGCATGCAGGCCCACCCCGGCAGCGAGGAGGAGCAGGACTACCTCGGCATCCCGGGCCTGCTCGAACCCGACCAGGTGCAACTGCTGCTGCAGAAGCGGCAGGCCCGGCAGATCGCGCACAGCCGCAGGAAGCCGGACACGGAGGCCGACCTGCTGGAGCTGCCCGCCGACCGGCGGCCCGTGGTCAGCCACAAGGAACTGCTGGAGCTGCGCAAGCAGCTCAACACGATGGTCGGTGCGTACGTCCACCAGAGCGGCAAGCCGCACGGTGTGATCCACACCGAACTGCGCCGCGTCTGCGGCGGCCCCCCGAGCGCCGAGTGCACCGCGGGCCAACTGCGCCAGCGGATCGCCAAGGTGCAGGAGTGGGCGACCCGCATGCGGTGACGGCGACGTCCGGCCCGGACGTCGGTGTCACCGACGTCCAGGCCTGGACGTCCGGATCCCGGCCGGGCAGGAGACCCGGACGTCGGAGGTCCGGACGTCGGAGGTCCGCACGGCCGGTCCCGCGTCTCCACGGTCGGCCGACGGGCCGCCATGAAGAGGCGTGATGTCACGAACCCGCTGCGTTTTTCGGGTCGCGTCACGCTTTATCCACTCCATATCACCGCAAAGAGATCAGGCGCGGGCCGTCCACTGCCCGGATTCTGGACGGAGCCTTCCGCTGAGCGAACCGGCTCGCTACTGTCCCGCTACGCACACGCCCCGTGGCAGCGCCGCCGCGGAGCGCAGCCGTGAAGCGACGAGTCCGGGAGCCGCCCGGGTCGCCGGCCGATCGGGGGCCTCTGAGACGCGTCGCCGACGGGACTCGACGACGCATCCGCCGCGAGGGGGCCGCCGACCTCACCACTAAGGAGTGGGCGTCGTGACCGCGGAGACTTCCCAGACGCTCGATCGGGGCCTCAGGGTCCTCAAGCTGCTGGCCGACACGGACCACGGGCTGACCGTCACCGAACTGTCCAACAAACTGGGCGTGAACCGGACCGTGGTGTACCGGTTGCTGGCCACGCTGGAGCAGCACTCGCTCGTACGCCGCGACCTGGGGGGCCGTGCCCGGGTCGGGCTGGGTGTGCTGCGCCTGGGGCGCCAGGTCCACCCGTTGGTGCGCGAGGCCGCGCTGCCCGCGCTGCGGGCGCTCGCCGAGGACATAGGGGCGACCGCGCACCTCACGCTCGTCGACGGGACGGAGGCGCTGGCCGTCGCGGTCGTGGAGCCGACCTGGACCGACTACCACGTGGCGTACCGCGCCGGGTTCCGGCATCCGCTCGACCGGGGAGCCGCCGGCCGCGCGATCCTCGCCGCCCGCGAGCAGCCGGTCGCCGAGCCCGGGTACACGCTCACCCACGGCGAGTTGGAGGCGGGTGCGAGCGGGGCGGCCGCGCCGCTGATCGGGGTGACCGGGGTGGAGGGCAGCGTGGGGGTCGTCATGCTGTCGGATTCGGTACCGGAGAGGGTGGGCCCCCGGGTGGTGGACGCCGCCCGCGAGGTGGCGGAGGCGCTGCGCTAGCACCCCGGCAGGCGACGTCTGCCCGTCGGCGGCCGGGGACGGGCGTCGACGGGACCTGAGGGCCGACGGGACCGGGGGCCTCCACGACGCCGCTCCTCGCGCCCGCCGGCGCCCACCGGGACCCGGCCGGGCACCACCGTCGCGTTAGATTGGCCCCGTGCTCTCTCGCCTCTCCCGTTCCCGGGCCGTCGCCGTCTGCGCCCTGCCCGTCGTGGCCCTGCTCGCCACGGCCGTGTCCGTGCCGCTGCCGTTCGCGGTGGCGCAGCCCGGCATGACGGCCGATGTCCTCGGCGAGAACGACGGCGCCCCCGTGATCACGATCAGCGGGACGCCGACCCGCGCGACCACCGGCCAGTTGCGAATGACGACGATCGAGGCGACGGGCCCCGACACGGACGTCTCCCTGGGCCAGGTGATCGACGGCTGGTTCCGCACGGACCGTGCGGTGCTGCCGCGCGACTCGGTCTACCCGAGCGGCAACAGCGTCAAGGAGATCGAGCAGCACAACGCCGAGCAGATGAAGCAGTCCCAGGACGCGGCGACCCGGGCGGCGCTGAAGTACCTGGACCTCGGCGGCAAGAAGGTGAAGGTCACGCTGAAGCTCGCGGACGTCGGCGGCCCCAGCGCGGGGCTGCTGTTCACCCTCGGCATCATCGACAAGCTGGACGGCGACGGCAGCGGCGGCGACCTCACGGGCGGCCGCACCATCGCCGGTACGGGCACCATCGACGAGGCGGGACGCGTCGGGGCGGTCGGCGGGGTCGCCCTCAAGACGCGGGCCGCACGCCGCGACGGCGCGACGGTCTTCCTGGTCCCGAAGGCGGAGTGCTCCGACGCGAAGGCGGAACTGCCGAAGGGGCTGCGGCTGGTCCCGGTGACCACGCTGAAGAGCGCGGTCGACGCCCTGGTGGCACTGGAGAAGGGCAAGGGCCCGGTCCCCGGCTGCTAGCTGGCTAGCGCTGTGGCCGGAAAGGCTCCTGGTCCCCCTCCCGGTCCTCCGCCGCCTGCTCCACCAGCGGGATGATCCGCAGCGGAACGGGATTCTCCATGACGATCGCGGTGGCGGCGCGGACGATGCCGTCGAAGCCGACGACCCGGTCGATCACGCGCTGGAGGTCTGCGTTCGACCGGGCCACCAGGCGGCACAGCATGTCCCCGCTGCCGGTGGTGGTGTGCAGTTCGAGCACCTCGGGCACGCTCGCCAGATGGGCCCGGACGTCCGGCCCCTGCCCCTGCCGGATCTCCAGCGTCGCGAACGCCGTGACGGGATAGCCGAGCGCCGCCGGGTCCACCTGCGGCCCGAACCCACGGATGACCCCGTTCGACCGGAGCCGGTCCAGCCGCGCCTGGGCGGTGCCGCGCGCGACCCCGAGCCGCCGGGACATCTCCAGCACCCCGATCCGGGGCTCCCGCGCCAGCAGCACGATGAGCCGGGCGTCCAGGTGATCGATCGCCATGCCGCGCTCCTCGATGGTCATCATGTGCAGAACGCCCGCCGATACGGGGCCTCCGCTGTGCATATTGTCCAGCACATACGCAAACTATTGCGCACCTTGCGGAGACGGGTGAGGCTGCCGCTATGACGCAGACCACACACCACACCCCTGACACGGCGCGCGAGGCGGACCCCTTCCCGGTCAAGGGAATGGACGCGGTCGTCTTCGCGGTGGGCAACGCCAAACAGGCCGCGCACTACTACTCCACCGCCTTCGGCATGCGGCTCGTCGCCTACTCGGGACCCGAGAACGGCAGCCGCGAGACCGCCTCGTACGTCCTGGAGAACGGTTCCGCGCGTTTCGTCCTCACCTCCGTCATCAAGCCCGCCACCACCTGGGGCCACTTCCTCGCCCAGCACGTGGCCGAGCACGGCGACGGCATCGTCGACCTCGCCCTGGAGGTCCCGGACGCGCGCGCCGCGTACGCCTACGCCGTCGAGCAGGGCGCCCGCTCGGTCGCCGAGCCGTACGAGCTGAAGGACGAGCACGGCACGGTCGTCCTGGCCGCCGTCGCCACCTACGGCGAGACCCGCCACACCCTGGTCGAACGCACCGGTTACGACGGCCCGTACCTGCCCGGCTTCAGCGCCGCCGACCCGATCGTCGAGCCGCCCGCGCACCGCACCTTCCAGGCGATCGACCACTGCGTCGGCAACGTCGAACTCGGCCGGATGAACGAGTGGGTCGGCTTCTACAACCGGGTCATGGGCTTCACGAACATGAAGGAGTTCGTGGGCGACGACATCGCGACCGAGTACAGCGCCCTGATGTCCAAGGTCGTCGCCGACGGGACGCTCAAGGTCAAGTTCCCGATCAACGAGCCGGCCATCGCCAAGAAGAAGTCCCAGATCGACGAGTACCTGGAGTTCTACGGCGGCCCCGGCGTCCAGCACGTCGCGCTCAACACCAACGACATCGTGCGGACGGTACGCACGATGCGCGCGGCGGGCGTGGAGTTCCTCGACACCCCGGACTCGTACTACGACACCCTCGGCGAATGGGTCGGCGACACCCGTGTCCCCGTCGAGACCCTGCGGGAGCTGAAGATCCTGGCCGACCGCGACGAGGACGGCTATCTGCTGCAGATCTTCACCAAGCCGGTCCAGGACCGTCCCACGGTCTTCTTCGAGATCATCGAGCGCCATGGCTCCATGGGCTTCGGCAAGGGCAACTTCAAGGCCCTGTTCGAGGCGATCGAGCGGGAGCAGGCCAAGCGGGGCAATCTGTAACGCCGGTCGCCGCGCCGCCGCCCGCTCCCCGAGCGGCCCCACGGACCATGCCCCGTGGGGCCGTCTCGTGCGTGCTCCTCGCGCAGACGGGTTCACAGTGCCGCCCCCGGGTGCGACTCTGTGATCATGAGCCGTATCGAAGCCCCGCGCGACGAGGCCACCGGCGCCCTCGTCGACCGCCTGCGGACCGGCCTGCCCGCCGAGGCCGTCCTGGCCGACCCCGAGGTCACGGCCTCCTACGCGAACGACATGGCCAGCTTCTGCGCGTCCGGCACCCCGGCCGTGGTGGTGCTGCCGCGCACCGTCGAGCAGGTCCAGCACGTCATGCGGACCGCCACCGAGCTGCGGGTCCCGGTCGTCCCGCAGGGCGCCCGCACCGGCCTGTCGGGCGCGGCCAACGCCTCCGACGGCTGCATCGTGCTGTCGCTGACGAAGATGGACCGCATCCTGGAGATCAGCCCGGTCGACCGGATCGCGGTCGTCGAGCCGGGCGTCGTCAACGCCACGCTCTCCCGTGCGGTGGGCGAACACGGCCTGTACTACCCGCCGGACCCCTCCAGTTGGGAGATGTGCACGATCGGCGGCAACATCGGCACGGCTTCCGGCGGTCTGTGCTGCGTGAAGTACGGGGTGACGGCCGAGTACGTCCTCGGTCTCGACGTCGTGCTCGCCGACGGGCGTCTGATGTCCACCGGCCGCCGTACGGCCAAGGGCGTCGCCGGTTACGACCTCACCCGGCTCTTCGTCGGCTCCGAAGGCTCGCTCGGCATCGTCGTGGGCGCGACCCTCGCGCTGAAACCGCAGCCGCCCCGGCAGCTGGTGCTGGCCGCGGAGTTCTCGTCCGCGACCGCCGCCTGCGACGCCGTCTGCCGGATCATGGCGGGAGGGCACGTCCCGTCCCTGCTCGAACTGATGGACCGTACGACCGTCAAGGCCGTCAACGACCTGGCGCACATGGGCCTCCCCGAGAGCACGGAGGCCCTGTTGCTCGCCGCCTTCGACACTCCTGACCCGGCCACCGACCTCGCCGCGGTCGGCGCGCTGTGCGAGGCCGCCGGCGCCACCCAGGTCGTCCCGGCCGACGATGCGGCCGAGTCCGAACTGCTCCTGCAGGCGCGGCGGTTGTCGCTCACCGCGCTGGAGGCCGTCAAGGGCACCACGATGATCGACGATGTGTGCGTGCCCCGCTCCCGGCTCGGCGACCTGCTCGAGGGGATCGAGCGGATCGCCGAGAAGTACAAGCTCACCATCGGGGTCTGCGCGCACGCGGGCGACGGCAACACGCACCCCACCGTCTGCTTCGACGCCCAGGACCCCGACGAGTCCCGCCGCGCCCGCGAGTCCTTCGACGAGATCATGGGCCTCGGCCTGGAACTCGGGGGCACGATCACCGGCGAGCACGGCGTGGGCGTCCTGAAGAAGGAGTGGCTGGCGCGGGAGCTCGGCCCGGTCGGCCTGGAGATGCAGCGGGCGGTCAAACAGGTCTTCGACCCACTGGGCATCCTCAACCCGGGCAAGCTCTTCTGACCCCGGCGCCGCGGGAACGCTGCCGCGGCCCGCGTACCTCGTTTCGGAGCATTTCTTTCGGGGTGTGTTCCGGGTATGTGAAGGGCGTGCGCGGTGTCGCCCGGAAAGGGGCGGGTCCGGGCGGAGCGGACGTGGCGCATGCCCCCGTCTGATAGATGTGGAGGCTCCAATGACCCCGCGAGCAGATACGGGACGACGGACATGAGCGCCCCAACCCCGGCACCCGGTGACGACAGGCCCCGTGAAGGGTATTACCCGGATCCGTCCATTCCTGGATATGTCCGGTACTGGAACGGCGCCGCCTGGGTGCCGGGCACCAGCCGGCCGGCGCCCACCGAAGGCGAGCCGCTGTCCCCGCCGTCCGGCGCGGCCCCGGCGCGGCCCTCGGTGGAGGAGACCGGCCCCCACTTCTTCGACGAGGACCCGGTCGACGAGCCCCGCGCGGCGGGTCCCGCCGACGCCCCGCACGGCAGCCGCCCGGAGCCCGCCTCGGCCTGGGGCGCCGACCGCTCCCAGCAGTCCGGCTTCGGCAGTGACCAGGACCGCCGGGTCTCGTGGGGCGCCGCCGGGGGCGCCGACCCGCGGCTTCCGCTCGCGGCCCGCCCCGACGACATCGCACATCGCGCGGACGGCACCGCGACGGTCCCGCCGGCCGGGTCCGGCTCCCTCGCCGCGGGCGGCTCCGGCGCCGACCCCTCCCCGGCACCCGACGGCACGATGACGTTCCGGCGGCCGAGACGCGGCGACGGCGACGCCGCCGCGGGCCGCGACACCTCCGGCACCGGGGGCCCCACGCCCTCCGAGGGCACCGTGACGTTCCGTGCGCTCTCCCCGCGCACGGGGGAGCAGGGCGGAAGCACGGAGGCGGCCGATTCCGGTTCGAGCCGGCCGGCCGTGCCGCATCCGCCGGACTCCCAGGCCGCGGCCCGCCGGGCGCTGGGTCTGGACCCCGGGGCCCCCGCCCCGCCGCCGCCCGCCCCGCCGCAGGCCCAGCCGCGACCGCAGCCTTCGGCGCCGGCGGCGCAGCCGCCCGCGACGGGCCTGCCGCCGCGGCCGCCGGCCGGTTCCGCCGCGCAGCAGCCCGCGGCCACGGGCCCCGGGCAGCCCGCCGCGGCCGGAGGCACGCCCATGACGACGGGCCCGGGCGGCGGCCAGCCCTCCTGGGCGCAGCAGGTGCACCGGCTGGCGAGCTCGGGCCCCGACGGCGAGCCGCCCGTCGCACCGTGGAAGCCACCGGTCGAGGACGTCTTCCAGGCGGCGGCGCGGGCGCAGGCGGCGGCGCGTCCCGCCGGTCTCGGCAGGCGTCTGGCGGCCCGGCTGCTGGACACCCTGGTCCTGGCGGCGGTCACGGGCGTGGCCGCGGTACCGCTGGCCACCAAGGCGATCGACCATGTCAACGCCAAGATCGACGCGGCCGAACTGTCCGGGCAGACCGTCACGGTGTGGCTCCTCGACGGCACGACCTCGGTCTACCTGGCCGTCGTGGTCGCGGTGCTCCTCGGCTTCGGCGTCCTCTACGAGGCGCTGCCCACGGCCAGATGGGGCCGCACCCTGGGCAAGAAGGTGTGCGGCCTGGAGGTGCGGGACATCGAGGGCCACGAACCGCCCGCCTTCGGCGCGGCCCTGCGCCGCTGGCTGGTCTACAGCGTCCCCGGACTGCTGGCCGTGGGCGTCGTCGGCGTCCTGTGGTGTCTGTTCGACCGCCCGTGGCGCCAGTGCTGGCACGACAAGGCGGCGCACACGTTCGTGGCGGGCTGACCCGGACGGACCTGTACGGATGCGGAGCCGGAGGGTTCGCGGTCGACTCGGGCCATGAGCACCGAACCGCCGCCGCCGGACTCCGCCGGCTCCCCGGACAACGACCGCTTCAGGAAGCAGCCCCCGCCGTCCGGCGGCGGCCCCGAGGGCGCGCCCCCACCGTCCGGGGGCGGCGGCCCCCAGGGGACGCCTCCGCCGCCCGAGGGCGGCCCTTACGGCACGCCCCCGCCCTACGGGGGCACCGGTCCGTACGGAGGGTCCCCGCGCGGCGGCGGAGGCCCCTACGGCGGTGGAGGCCCGTACAACGGCACGGACCCCCTCGCGGGCATGCCCCCGCTCGCCGACAGCGGCAGGCGCGTGCTAGCGCGCATCATCGACATGATCATCGTCGGAGTGGTCGTCTGGCTGCTGTCCTGGGCGTTCCGCACCACCCAGTACAACGTCGACACCAACCGGATCGAGTACAGCAAGTCGGTGGGCCAGTCCGTGATCGCCGCGGTGCTCTACGTCGCCTACGACACCGTCATGATCGCCAGGACGGGCCAGACGTTCGGCAAGAAGCTGCTGAACATGCGGGTGGCCAACCTCGTCGACGGCTCCACCCCATCCGTGCAGACCGCGCTGATCCGCGCGGCGGTGCTGTGGCTCCCGTTCGCGTTCTGCTGCGCCTGCATCTGGACCGCGATCTGCGGCGGCTGGAGCTTCTTCGACAAGCCCTACAAGCAGGGTCTGCACGACAAGGCGGCCAAGACGGTGGAGGTCAGCACGGTCTGAGGGGGGGCGGGGGAGCGGAGTGGTGCGTGCGGACGCACCTGCGGGCCCGTGGATCACGGGCCCGCAGGTCGTGTGCTCTGTCCGAACAGGTGCGGGGTGCCGCGAGGTGTTGCTGTGCACGCCCGGTTCAGGGGTTTGCCGGCTCCCGTGCGGACTCGGCGGGTGCGGCGGACCGCATCGACGCTCTCGGGCGTCCGGCCGGGGTCCGCTGCTGTGCGGAGGGCAGCCCGGCGGCGGCCGGCGCGGACCTCGGCACGGGGACCGTCACGGCGACGAGCAGTCCGAGGGCGAGCGCCGCAAGGGCGATCACGGCGATCCCCAGCCCCGAACTCGTCTGTGACAGCAGCAGCATGGCGAGGGTGGAGAAGATCACGGTGCAGGAACCGTAGGCGAGCTGTGCGGCAGTCGGACGAGGCATGGCGATTCCTCGGGGTGGGGGTCTCCCCCCGGTGCCTCTCGCGATGGGGGAGGATGCGGACAACTACGGTGTTCTGTGGGGCATATGCGGCCGAACTGCGAATCGTGGGCTGACAACGGTGTCGGCAGGGCAATCCGTCGTCATTCCGACGCTTCACCTACCGACTCTATTCGCCTGCATGCCCGAGTGGAACGCCCGGTAAGCGTGACCTAACCCACGGTGCCGGTGCACAGGGGGCGCACGGAGTCATGCAGTCCACCAACTGGACACGTGCGCGCGCCGGTTGACAGGCGATTATGCCGTTCGTATAGCGAACGCCCGGTTCCATTAATGCACTTGGCCTGTTCAAGTCAAGACCTGTCTTTTCTCTTAAACCTCCGGTCAAATGACGTCACTTGACACACGCGTACACCGGCGCGCGGACCTTCCATCGACCAGGACTCCCTTCCGCGCGAGCCCGGACGCGTCGGGGAGGACATCAAGTGACCAGTAGACCCTGGACGTTCAGAGCGGCCGCGACCGTCGTCGCGTTCGCGGCGGCCACCGCCACCCTCTCGGTGTCCGCCGTGGCACAGCCCCGGACGGACGCCTCGGCGGCCGACGCCCGCCGGCACGACCCACAGCCGGCCAAGAGCAGGGAGCACGACTTCGACGGGCCGCTGAGCAAGACCCAGGATGCCCAGCGGGAAGAAGCGCTCAACCGTGTCATCTCCGGCAAGGCCACGGTGACCGACCGCGGTGCCTCGAAGGTGGTACGTCTCAGCAACGGCAAGTACGTCGAACTCGCCCGCGAGCGGACCGACAAGATCTTCACGATCCTCGCGGAGTTCGGCACCAAGACGTCGGAGTACGGCGGCACCGCCGGCCCCGCACACAACCGGATAGCCGAGCCGGACCGCGCCACGGACAACAGCACCGCGTGGCAGGCGGACTACAACCGGCAGCACTACCAGGACCTCTACTTCTCCACGGACAAGAAGAAGACGTCCCTCAAGCAGTTCTACGAGAAGGCGTCCTCGGGGCGTTACTCGGTCGACGGCGAGGTCCAGGACTGGGTCAAGGTCGACTACAACGAGGCCCGGTACGGCACCAACCAGTGCGACACCTGCGTGTGGAACCTGGTCAGCGACGCCCTCGCCAAGTGGGTGGCCCAGCGCAAGGCCGCCGGTGACACCGACGCGCAGATCAAGGCCAAGGTCGCCCAGTACGACCAGTGGGACCGCTACGACCACGACGGCGACGGCAACTTCAACGAGCCCGACGGCTACATCGACCACTTCCAGATCGTGCACGCCGGCGAGGACGAGTCCGCGGGCGGCGGCGCGCAGGGCGAGGACGCGATCTGGGCCCACCGCTGGTACGCGTACGGCACGGACGCCGGCAACACCGGCCCCGAGGGCAACCAGCTCGGCGGCGCCCAGATCGGTGACAGCGGCGTCTGGGTCGGCGACTACACCATCCAGCCGGAGAACGGCGGACTCGGCGTCTTCGCCCACGAGTACGGCCACGACCTCGGCCTGCCCGACAACTACGACACCACCAACAGCGCCGAGAACTCCACCGGCTTCTGGGACCTGATGTCCTCCGGCTCCTGGCTGGGCACCGGCAAGAACAGCATCGGCGACACCCCCGGCGACTTCACCGCCTGGGACAAGCTGCAGCTGGGCTGGCTCAACTACAAGACGGTCTCGCCGAGCACCAGGCCGCTGGCGCGGCTCGGGTACACGGAGTACAACACCAAGGACCCGCAGGCGCTGATCGTCACGCTGCCCGAGAAGACCGTCACCACGGACCTGGTCGCCCCGGCGAGCGGCTCCTACCAGTGGTGGAGCGGCAGCGGCAACAGCCTCAACAACACGCTCACCCGTGATGTCGACCTGACCGGCACGGCGTCGGCCGCGCTGTCCCTCAAGGGCTACTACGACATCGAGACGAACTACGACTTCCTCTACACCGAGGTCTCGACCGACGGCGGCGCCGACTGGACCCCGCTCGACGGCACGGTGAACGGCGCCGCCATCCCGCGGGACGCCAGCGACCAGCCCGCCCTGACCGGCACCGCCGCCGGGTACACCGACCTCGTGTACCCGCTGGACGCCTACGCCGGAAAGGCGATCAAGCTGCGCTTCCGCTACACCACCGACAGCGGTGTCGCGCAGAAGGGCTTCACCGCCGACGACATCGCCGTCACGGCCGGCGGCTCCACCGTGTTCAGCGACGGCGCCGAGAACGGCACGGGCGACTGGGCGGTGAACGGATTCTCCGTCAAGGGTGCGTCCTTCACCGGCGACTACCCGCAGTACTACATCGCGGAGAACCGCCAGTACGTCTCGTACGACGCGACCCTGAAGACCGGCCCGTACAACTTCGGCTACCTGAACAGCAAGCCGAACTGGGTCGAGCACTACCCGTACCAGAACGGTCTGTTGATCTGGCTGTGGGACACCTCGCAGGCCGACAACAACGTCAGCGAGCACCCGGGCGAGGGCCTGATCCTGCCGGTCGACGCGCACCCGGCGCCGCTGAAGTGGGCCGACGGTACGTACATGCGCAGCCGCATCCAGGCGTTCGACTCCCCCTTCACCCTGGAGCCGACCGACACGATCACGCTGCACACCAACGGCACGGCCGTGAAGATCAAGAGCCAGAAGGGCGTCTCGGTCTTCGACGATCACAAGAGCACCTACTACTCGACCGCGACCCCGTACTCGGGCGTGAAGGTGCCGGACACCCACACCAGGATCAAGCTGCTGCACCAGTCCCCGGACGGCAGCGTGCTGACGGTGGCGGTGCTGCCGTCACCGTGAGGCACGAGGGCGGCCGCCACTGACACCGTGGTGCACGACAAGATCGCCAAGGACTCGCCCGGAGGCCCGACGATCACGGTGTCAGTGGAACCGCTCACAAACTGAATAGCATCTGCGCAGGTCAGAGCATGATCGGCCGCACCCCTCTGGCGGGTCGCGGCCGATCGTGTTTAGGTGCGTGCTGTGGCTCTCTTATTGACACCAGGTCTCACGGGGGTGTGACACACATGGCCGCAGGAGGTTTCTGCAAGCTGCCGAACGGCAGCGTGGTGGTGGCGCTGAACCTGCCCAGCCCGGGCTCGGGCAGCGGTTCGGTCCGCGTGCTGGTCCTGGCCCAGAACCGCGCACGGGCCCTGACCCGCCTGCGCAACCTGGGACTGCGCGCGGTCTACCTGCGCGGGAACGCGGCCCCGCCGACCCCCGACGAGATCACGGCCGTCCTGCACCATCCCGACGGCCTGGTATGGCGCACGGCTCCCGACGCGGCGGCCCAGGAGCTGTCCCAGGAGCTGTGGCACCCGATCAGGTCGCTGCTGCGGGAGCGGACGGCGCAGGTCTGAGCCCGTGCGCTACACGACGGGCTTGCCGGACAGCTGCACGCCCGCCTCGCGCATCTCCTCCAGCGCACGCTCCGTGGTCCCCTCGGCCACGCCGGCGGTCAGGTCCAGCAGCACATGGGCGCGGAAGCCCTGCCGCACGGCGTCCAGCGCCGTGGCGCGCACGCAGTGGTCCGTGGCGATCCCCACCACGTCCACCTCGTCGATCTCCCGCGCCCGCAGCCAGTCCGCCAGCGGCACCCCGTTCTCGTCGGTCCCCTCGAACCCGCTGTACGCCGCCGCGTACGCCCCCTTGTCGAACACCGCGTCGACGGCGCCGGAGGCGACCGCCGGGGCGAAGTTCGGGTGGAAGCCCACCCCCTCCGTGCCCGCCACGCAGTGCGCGGGCCACGAGTGGACGTAGTCGGGGTTGTCGGCGAAGTGCCCGCCGGGCGCGATGTGGTGGTCGCGGGTGGCCACGACATGGCGGTATCCGGCGGGGGCCTGCCCGATCAGCTCGGTGATCGCGGCGGCCACGTCGGAGCCCCCCGCCACCGCGAGGCTGCCGCCTTCGCAGAAGTCGTTCTGCACGTCTACGACGATCAGGGCGCGGCGCATGGTCGATGTCCTTCGGTTCGGCGGCGGTCGGAGTGGAGGGGCCCGGGCCCGGCCGTCTGTACGAACTACCGAGCCTAGAGACTTCGGGGGCGGGACGGGAGGGGGCGAGCCGTGGTCGGTCGGGTGCGCGGGTGCGCTGCCGTTGCATTCCCGCCGACCGCCCGTTCATGCGCCCGTGGGGCGGTGCGGCCGTGGGGCGCCGGCCGTGCCGCCCGGCCGGACGGCACCTGTCAGACGTATTCGGTGGGGATCACCGGCTCCCCGCGCGACAACTGCGTCGCCGACAGCGGCAGACCGGCGCGCGCGGCCGCGTGCCGGTCGCGGACCGCGTCCAGCGGTTCGCGGGTCACGACCTGGCCGCCCTTGACCAGCTGGACCAGCAGCTGCCGGTCCGCCAGCCCCTCCGGAACCGGCCCGCTGCCGATCACCTCGGCCTCCGCCACCCCGTGCCCGTCGAGCCGCCGCGCCGCCCACTTGCGCCCGCCGACCGACGTCTTGCCGCCGGACGACCTCTTCGCCACCGGCACCAGCGGTGCCTTCGGGTCCGCCGACTCGGCGCGGGCGACCAGCTTGTAGACCATCGAGGCGGTCGGATGGCCGGAGCCCGTCACCAGCTGGGTGCCGACGCCGTAGGCGTCCACGGGCGCCGCCCGCAGCGAGGCGATCGCGTACTCGTCCAGGTCCGAGGTCACAATGATCTTCGTGTCGGTCGCGCCCAGCTCGTCGAGCTGCTGCCGCACCCGGTGCGCGATCAGCAGCAGATCGCCGGAGTCGATCCGTACGGCGCCCAGCTCGGGCCCGGCGACCTCGACGGCCAGGCGCACCGCCTCGGTGACGTCGTAGGTGTCGACCAGCAGTGTGGTGCCGCGGCCGAGCGAGTCGACCTGGGCGCGGAAGGCGTCCCGTTCGCTGTCGTGCAGGAGCGTGAAGGCGTGGGCGGACGTCCCGACCGTCGGGATCCCGTACCGGAAGCCGGCGGCCAGATCGGAGGTGGTCGCGAAGCCGCCGACGTACGCGGCGCGCGCCGCGGCCACGGCGGCCAGTTCGTGGGTGCGCCGGGCGCCCATCTCGATCAGCGGCCGGTCACCGGCGGCGGAGGCCATGCGGGAGGCGGCGGCCGCGACCGCGGAGTCGTGGTTGAGGATGGACAGGATCACGGTCTCCAGGAGCACGCACTCCGCGAAGGAACCCTCCACCCGCATGACCGGCGAGCCCGGGAAGTACACCTCGCCCTCCGGGTAGCCCCAGACGTCGCCGCCGAAGCGGTACGCGGCCAGCCACTGGAGGGTGTCCTCGTCGACGACCCCGCGTTCCCGCAGGAAACCCAGCACGCCCGCGTCGAAGCGGAAGTTCTCGACCGCGTCCAGGACGCGCCCGGTGCCCGCCACGACTCCGTAGCGGCGGCCCTCGGGCAGTCGGCGGGTGAAGACCTCGAAGACGGAGCGCCGCTCCGCGGTGCCCGCCTGGAGGGCGGCCTGGAGCATCGTCAGCTCGTAGTGGTCGGTGAAGAGGGCCGTCGAGGGAACGTCCACCGGCAGCCCCAGGTCCGCTACGTCCACCAAAGCTCTCCTCGTGCAGGGGACGGGTACGGCCGCCGATCGTACCCTCATCTCGTCAGTTTGACGATTTATGCGGGTGGGTGCGGGGCGGTGCGGGTGGCGACGGGGTGGGCGCGGGGTGGCCGCGGGGCGGCGCGGGGCTCGTTTGTGCGCGCACCCCCCTGTGGTGGCAGCATGGGCCGTGTGACGGCTCCCGCACCTCTAGAGATCGAACGGACCGAGTCGGCGGAGGAACAGTTCGCCGTGACCGAGCCCGATGTCCCCTGGGTGACGGTCGTCCACAACGACCCGGTCAACCTGATGAGCTATGTGACGTATGTCTTCCAGGCGTACTTCGGCTACTCCAAGGACAAGGCCACCAAGCTCATGCTCGACGTCCACCACAAGGGCAGGGCGGTGGTGTCGGCGGGGACGCGCGAGGAGATGGAGCGCGACGTCCAGGCCATGCACGGCTACGGTCTGTGGGCCACTCTTCAGCAGGACCGCAAGTAGCCACGACCGCCCGGGGCCGGCAGGCCCGCCAAGCAGCGAAAGACCTCATGCCAGGACACTTCGAACCGCTCCCCGGCGGCGGCGCGGCCGTCGCGCTCGACGACGTCGAGATCTCCATCATCCGGTCGCTGGCGGTGCAGTTGCTGGAGCTCATCGGGCCCGGCCCCGCCGAGAACGGCTCCGGCGACCCGCTCGCCGAGCTGTTCGCGGAGGGCCCGAGCGAGCCGCCCTCGGACCCGGTGCTGCGCCGCCTGTTCCCGGACGCCTACGGCGGCCCCGGCGGTGGGTCCGCCTCGCCCGAGGAGGCCGAGGAACAGCGCGCGCACTCCGCCGAGTTCCGCCGCTTCACCGAGAACGACCTGCGGGCGCGCAAGCGCGAGGACGCCCTCGCGGTGATCCGCTCCCTGGACGCCCTGACCTCGGTGGACAAGGAGGGCGGCGTCCTCAAGCTGTCGCGCGGGGAGTCCGAGCGGTGGCTCGGCGCCCTGAACGACCTTCGGCTGGCGATCGGCTCACGCCTGGAGGTCGTCGACGAGGAGGACACCGACCACCTCTACGGTCTGCCGGACGAGGATCCGCGCAAGCCCATGGTGATGGCGTATCTGTGGCTCGGCGGCCTCCAGGAGACCCTCGTCACCACCCTGATGCCCTGACATCTCCGGACACAGGGCCCCGTCCGACGGCCGTCCGGCGCCCGCCGGACGGCTCTGCCGTGCCCGTACGGCGGCCCTGTGGCGGTCCTGCGTCGATCGCTCGATGTTCGCTCAGAGGACGCTCAAATCCGGATAACGATCACGTCACCGTCGCTGCCGCGCATGTCTGCGCCGGTGCGTCTTTGTCCGCTTTTTCCCATGTCGTGCGTCACATGTCGCACGGCCGGTCGTCGACGCGGCCGTGATACATCTTCACGACCGCCCGGCGGGACGCCACCCATGTCCCGCCGGGCGCGCCACCGAGCCGGCGGACCGCCGGCCAGGCGCAGCTCCATCACATCCGGGGGGGACCGGAAAGCGGTCCGAAGCCACGGGACTGGCTCGGACCGGAGTGGAGAAAGGCGCACCAACATGACCTCGTCGCAGGTCGGCAAGCAGCACGACGAGCGGCACGACCGCAAGGGAGGCGTGGGCGGCGACGCCCCCGAGGAGGGGTACGAGCGCGGGCTCGGCAGTCGCCAGGTCCAGATGATCGCGATCGGCGGCGCCATCGGCGTCGGCCTCTTCCTGGGTGCCGGGGCGAACATCGCCAAGGCCGGGCCCAGCCTGATCGTCATGTACGCCCTCGCGGGCGCGATCGTGTTCTTCATCATGCGGGCGCTCGGCGAGCTGCTCCTGTACCGCCCGGTCTCGGGCTCCTTCGCGGAGTACTCCCGCGAGTTCCTCGGCCCCTTCTTCGGCTACTTCACCGGCTGGACGTACTGGCTGATGTGGGTGGTGACCGGCATGGCCGAGCTGACGGCCGCCGCGATCTATGTGCACTACTGGTTCCCGTCCGTCCCGCAGTGGGTGACGGCACTGGTCTTCCTGGTGGTCCTGTTCGTGGCCAACCTGATCTCGGTGAAGCTGTTCGGCGAGATCGAGTTCTGGTTCTCGATGGTCAAGGTCACCGCCCTGGTCGGCATGATCGTGATCGGCCTGGGCGTGCTCACCTTCGGCTTCAGCTCGGCCGGCGACACCGCGTCGGTGTCCAACCTCTGGCAGTTCGACGGCTTCTTCCCGAAGGGCGTCGGCTCCTCGCTGATGACGCTCCAGGGCGTCATGTTCGCCTACCTCGCGGTCGAACTGGTCGGCGTCACGGCCGGGGAGTCCGAGGACCCGGAGAAGACCCTGCCGAAGGCCATCAACACCCTGCCCTGGCGCATCGCGCTCTTCTACGTCGGCGCCCTCACCGTGATCCTGTGCGTGGTGAAGTGGACGGAGTTCGCGCCCGGCGTGAGCCCGTTCGTCGAGGCGTTCGCGAAGATCGGCATCCCGGCCGGCGCGGCCATCGTCAACTTCGTGGTGCTGACCGCCGCCCTGTCCTCGTGCAACTCGGGCATGTACTCCACGGGCCGCATGCTGCGCACCCTCGCGGACAACGGCGAGGCCCCGAAGGGCTTCAGCCGGCTGTCGTCGTCGAAGACCCCGGCCCTCGGCATCACGGTCTCGGTCGCCTTCATGGGCATCGGCGTGGTCCTCAACTACGTCGTCCCGGAGAAGGCGTTCGGCTACGTCACGTCGGTGGCCACCGCGGCCGGCATCTGGACCTGGCTGATGATCCTGATCAGCCATGTCCTCTACCGCCGTGCGGTGGACGCGGGCCGGCTGCCCGCCTCCTCCTTCCCGGCGCCCGGCGGCGCGGTGTGCAGCTGGATCGCGATCGTGTTCCTGCTCGTCGTCACCTGCCTGATCGCGTACGACGCGGACTCCCGGGTCTGCCTGTACGTCATGGCGATGTGGGCGGCGGCCCTGGGCGGCGGCTGGGCGGCGCTGAAGGTGCGCAGCCCGCAGGTCGCCGAGCAGGGCGAGCAGGCGTTCGAGCAGGTCGGCTGAGCCACGGCTGAGCCGCGGCCGAGCCACGGCTGAGCCGCGGCCGAGCCGCGGCCGAGCGCGCCGCGGCGGCCGGGCGGCGGACCCGTCCCGCACGGGTGTCCGGCATGTGGGCCGTCTCGTACCACTCCTCGGTACGGGACGGCCCCTCCCGCCGGTCTGCTTATCCTGGCGGGCATGCTGACCATCACCCAGGCCCTCGTCGACCGGATCGTCGCCCACGCGCGCCAGGACCACCCCGACGAGGCGTGCGGCGTCGTCGCGGGCCCGGCCGGTTCGGACCGTCCCGAGCGGTTCATCCCGATGCTGAACGCCGCCCGCTCCGCCACGTTCTACGAATTCGACTCGGGAGACCTGCTCAAGCTCTACCGCGACATGGACGACCGCGACGAGGAGCCGGTGATCATCTACCACTCGCACACCGCCACCGAGGCGTACCCGTCCCGCACGGACATCTCGTACGCCAACGAGCCGGGCGCCCACTACGTCCTGGTGTCGACCGCCGACGCGGACGACGCGGGCCCGTTCCAGTTCCGCTCCTTCCGGATCGTGGAAGGGGAGGTGACGGAGGAGGAGGTCGCGGTGGTGGAGAGCTACTGATCCCGCAGTCCGGTCAGAATTCATCCAGCATGCGAGATCACACTCCGGGCCCCGGGGCGGGAATCGATACGATGACCCCATGGTTTTCCACGACGTGAGCAAGAAGACGCCGGGCGCACTGCTCGTGGCGCGGCTGCACGTCGACCTGTGCAGGCTGAACAGCGCCATCTGTTGACGCCGACCTGCCGCCGTTCGGCCGTGAGCCGCGGCACTCACCCCGCGTACGACCATGCTCCCGCGCCGCCGCGCGCCACCGACCAGACTTCTTCCGACAGGAGCCCTCAACCATGGCCATCGAGGTCCGGATCCCCACCATCCTCCGCCAGTACACCGACGGGCAGAAGGCCGTCGACGGCAGTGGGGACACCCTCGCCGAGCTGTTCGCCGACCTCGAGACCCGCCATGCGGGCATCCAGGCCCGCATCGTGGACGGCGGCGAGCTGCGCCGCTTCGTCAACGTCTACCTGAACGACGAGGACGTCCGCTTCCTCGACGGCATCAACACCAAGGTCGCCGACGGCGACAACGTGACGATCCTGCCGGCCGTGGCCGGCGGTATGGCCTGATCCCATGAGGTACGACTCCCCGCTCGCCGCGGTCGGCAACACCCCCCTGGTGCGCCTGCCGCGGCTCTCGCCGTCCGACGACGTGCGCATCTGGGCCAAGCTGGAGGACCGCAACCCGACCGGCTCGGTCAAGGACCGTCCCGCGCTGTTCATGATCGAGCAGGCGGAGAAGGACGGCCGGCTGACCCCGGGCTGCACGATCCTGGAGCCCACCTCGGGCAACACCGGCATCTCCCTGGCCATGGCGGCGAAGCTCAAGGGCTACCGCATGGTGTGCGTGATGCCCGAGAACACCTCGCAGGAACGCCGGGACCTGCTGGCCATGTGGGGCGCCGAGATCATCTCCAGCCCGGCCGCGGGCGGCTCGAACACGGCCGTACGCGTCGCCAAGGAGCTGGCGGCCGAGCACCCGGAGTGGGTGATGCTGTACCAGTACGGCAACCCGGACAACGCGGGCGCACACTACGCCACCACCGGTCCCGAGATCCTCGCCGACCTCCCCTCCGTCACGCACTTCGTGGCCGGACTCGGCACCACCGGCACGCTGATGGGCGTGGGCCGCTATCTGCGCGAGCACAAGCCCGATGTGAAGATCGTCGCGGCGGAGCCGCGCTACGACGACCTGGTGTACGGCCTCAGGAACCTGGACGAGGGCTTCGTACCGGAGCTGTACGACGCGTCCGTGCTGACGACGCGTTTCTCGGTCGGCTCCGCGGACGCGGTGACCCGCACCCGTGAACTCCTCCAGCAGGAGGGCATCTTCGCGGGCATCTCCACGGGTGCCGCGCTGCACGCGGCCATCGGCGTCGGCCAGAAGGCCGTCAAGGCGGGTGAGAACGCCGACATCGTGTTCGTCGTGGCCGACGGGGGATGGAAGTACCTGTCGACCGGCGTCTACACGGCCGCCACGACGGAGGAGGCCGTCGAGACGCTGCAGGGGCAGCTCTGGGCGTAGCGCGGTGACGTGCCGGGGCGGGGCAGGGGGCCGCCCCGCCGGGCTCTCCTGGTGAGTGCCGCGCCGCCATGGGCCCGCTTATGTCATGCTCATGCCTTTGGGGTGCCCGCCCCCGTCCCGCCCCCTCGCGGCCCGGGGGAGCGGAGGGGATCCTGATGACGGGGGGAAACGTCCCATCGGCACCAAGGTCCGAGCACGGCAGAAAGGCGGCCACCTCATGCGCCGTACGACGCTCCAGCGCACGACCGGCGTCGCCCTCTCCGCGGTGGTGGTCCTCCTCACGGGCTGCGGCACGCACACCGGCGGCACGGGTCCAGGGACCGGTACGGGCCCCGGGAGCGGCACGGCGTCGCCGTCCCCCACGCGCACGGCCGGGGCCTGCACGGGCGAAGCCTCGCTCACCGCGGCGGACACCGGCCGCACCCTGTGCCTGACGGTGGGCGGCCGGCTCCGCCTCACGCTGGACGGCAGCAAGGACCGGCCCTGGACCCCCGTCACCGCCCACGGCGGCGCGCTGAGGGCCATCAACGCCGGGTTCGTCATCCAGCCCGGAGACGCCGTCGCCGCGTTCGAGGCGGTCGCGCCCGGAACGGCACGGCTGACCGCGACCCGTCCCCTGTGCGCCAAGCGGCCCGGGCAGACCTCGTGCCTGGGCGTCCAGCAGTGGACCGTCACGGTGGAGGTGACGAAGCCATGAGACCACCGCCCGGCCCCGTCAGCCCGCCAGATACCGCACCTGATCCCACAACACGGGATCCACCACACCCACCCGCCGCCGGAAGTCCCACAGCGGCACGTCCCGCAACTCGTCCGTCTCCAGGAAGCCGGGCCGGCCCTCGGCATCGCCCACCGCTCCCGGAGGCAGCGCGATCACGCCCGGCCGCTCGTCGTGGTACCGCGTGGTGATCTCCGCCACCGTCGCGCTGTCCCTCCGCACCGTGAGCACCAGGCACGGCCGCTCCCTGCCGCCCGGCCGGTTCCCGAACGGCATGCTCGCCCACCAGATCTCGGCCGGGCGCGGATGGACCCGGGGACGCCCCGGCGGCCGCGCGGCCGTCCGGCGGCGGTGACCGCGCCCCCAGCCGTCCACCAGCGTCGCGACCAGCGCGAGCAGCACCACCGCCGCCAGTGCCAGCCACCAGGACGTGTCCATACCGACGACGGTACCGGCGGCCGCGCTCCGACGCCCGCCCTGCCACCGTCCTCCCCGAGCGGCGCGCCGCGGGACGCGCGCCCCGACGCGCGCCCGGCGCGCCCCCGGTCCAGCCGAACCGGTGACACGGCAGGTGAGTTCCCCCACAACGGCCCCTGGTGGAGGAGCGACCGGCCCTTTTGCGCCTTACGCTCGACGGACCGCACGACCCCCGTCACCGTTTCCGTTCATGCCTTCTGCTATTCCTGCCAGCGCGGAGGTTCCAGCTTTATGAAGCTCACCGTCGTCGGCTGCTCGGGGTCGTTCCCGTCCGCGGAATCGGCCTGCTCGAGCTACCTCGTCGAGGCCGACGGCTTCCGGCTGCTTCTCGACATGGGCAATGGCGCCCTGGGCGAGCTGCAGCGCCACTGCGGTCTCTACGACCTCGACGCGATCTTTCTCAGCCATCTGCACGCCGACCACTGCATCGACATGCTCGGGTACTTCGTCGCCCGCTACTACCGTCACGACGGCGGCCGGGCCGACCCCATCCCGGTCTACGGCCCGGAGGGCACCGAGCAGCGCCTGACCACCGCCTACGCCGACACGCCCTCGGCCTCCTCGATGAGCGAGGTCTTCGACTTCCACACGGTCAAGCCGGGCACGTTCGAGATCGGCCCCTTCACCGCGCACACGGAGCGGGTGGCCCACCCCGTGGAGGCGTACGCCATCCGGGTCGAGCACGGCGGCAGGGCGCTCACGTACTCCGGCGACACGGGGGTGTGCGAGGGCCTGGTCGAACTCGCGCGCGACACGGACCTGTTCCTGTGCGAGGCCGCGTTCACCTACCGCAAGGAGAACATCCCGGACCTGCACCTCAACGGCCGTGAGGCCGGGGAGACGGCCGCCCGCGCCGGGGCCCGGCGCCTCGTCCTCACCCACATCCCCCCGTGGACGGACCCCCAGGTCAACCTGGCGGACGCCCGCGTGGCCTACTCGGGGCCGGTGGAACTGGCGGTGCCGCGCGCCTCGTACGAGATCTGAGCACACACACGACGCTCCCCGGACCGCGCGGTGGTCCGGGGAGCGTCGTGCGTGCGGGCGCGGCGCCCGACGGCGGTGCTACTTCGCCTCCGCCCTCTGCAGCTCCGCCAGTTCCTCGTCGGACTCACGGCCCGGCGTGGGCAGGTTGAACCGGGTGATCGCGAAGCGGAAGACCGCGTAGTAGATCCCCGCGAAGCACAGGCCGACCAGGACCAGGCCCCAGGGGTTGGTCGCGATGCCGAGATTCAGGCCGAAGTCGACCACGCCGGCCGAGAAGCCGAAGCCGTCCTTCATGCCGAGCGCCCAGGTCAGCGCCATGGAGACGCCCGTGAGGACCGCGTGGATCGCGTACAGCACCGGCGCGATGAACATGAAGGTGAACTCGATGGGCTCGGTCACACCGGTGACGAAGCTCGTCAGGGCGATGGAGAACATCATGCCGCCGACCACCTTGCGGCGCTCCGGGCGGGCGCAGTGCACGATGGCCAGGCAGGCCGCCGGCAGACCGAACATCATGATCGGGAAGAAGCCCGTCATGAACTGGCCCGCGGTCGGGTCGCCGGCGAGGAAGCGGCCGATGTCACCGCTCTTGCCGTGGTAGTCGCCGGCCTGGAACCAGGGGAACGAGTTCAGCAGGTGGTGCATGCCGATCGGGATGAGCGCACGGTTGGCGACGCCGAAGATGCCGGCCCCGACGGCGCCCGAACCGACCAGCCACTCACCGAAGTTGTGCAGCCCGGCGCCGAGGACGGGCCAGATGTAGCCGAAGACGATACCGATGACCAGTCCGGCGAAGGCCGACAGGATCGGGACGAGCCGGCGGCCGCCGAAGAAGCCGGCCCAGTCCGGCAGCTTGGTGCGGTGGAAGCGCTGGTAGAGCAGGGCGACCACGATGCCCATCACCACGCCGCCGAGGACCTTGGCGTCCACCGGCGCGTTCACCAGGACGACCTTGCCGTCGACGGCCTGCGCCACCTTCGGCAGGTTCTTGTCGGTGAACGTGGCCAGCACGTTCTTGAAGACCAGGTAGCCGACGACCGCCGCGAGCGCCGTCGAACCGTCCGACTTCTTGGCGAAGCCGATGGCGATGCCGACGGCGAACAGCAACGCCATGTTGTCGAGGATCGCGTTCCCGCCGGCCGCCATGAAGCCCGCGATCTTGGTGAGGAAGGAGGGGAAGGACGGTCGCCCCAGCATGTCGGTGTTGCCGAGGCGGACCAGGAGGGCGGCGGCGGGCAGGACCGCCACCGGCAGCATCAGGCTGCGGCCGATGCGCTGCAGAACAGCCATCGCGCCGGCGCCCTTCTTCTTCTCGGCCGCGGGGGCGGCGCTGAGCGTGGACACAACTTCCTCCAGTGGGCAAGGCGCCGCCCGGGGACAGGGGAAGGGGGACGGCGGCGTCTCCTATGTGCGACACGACGGCGCGCCCGGGACCGGGGCGGCCGCACGTGGTCTACACCACATGTGGTGTAGACCTGTTGTAGCACGGTGAAGGGGGGATGAGGAACCCGTCATTTCTGTGGCCTCGGGCATGGGGGGAAATAATGCCGCACTTCCTGTCGAACCCCACCGAGTCCGCCGATGCGGCCCGCTCCGGACCCCGGTCGGCGACCGGACGGCGGCGGGGGTTGGCGACGGTTCCCCTGGTGGTGTAGACCAGTTGACGACCGCAGCGGTTCGGATCAGGGAGACAGGACATGGCCAGCAAGGCTGAGAAGATCGTCGCCGGGCTCGGCGGCATCGACAACATCGAGGAGATCGAGGGCTGCATCACCCGGCTCCGCACCGAGGTCGCCGACCCCTCGCTGGTCGACGAGGCCGCCCTGAAGGCCGCGGGCGCCCACGGCGTCGTCAGGATGGGCAGCGCGATCCAGGTCGTCATCGGCACGGACGCGGACCCGCTCGCGGCGGAGATCGAGGACCTGATTTGACTGCTCCCCTCCCTGGAGGGTTCTCTCCTCCAGAGCTGAGCGGGGATCCCTGGCTCAGACGGCCTCCCGGACCGGCGGTCCGGGAGGTCTTACGCCCTCGACACCAGCCGGGTTCAGACCTGCCCGGACGAGCATCACGCGGGCGGAGTTCTTGTCCCTGGGGGAGACTTGCCCGCAGGCGGTGCAGGTATAGGTGCGTTCGGACAGCGGCAGTGCGTGCTTGGCTCTCGCTCCGCAGCGCGCGCAGTCCATGGTGGTGTGCGCGGGGTGCACGAGGTACACGACCCGCGCATGCTTGCGTCCCATCTCGGTCAGGGCGCGCTTGGTGGCGCTGATTGCCGCGTCGGCAGCCTTGCGGGCCGTCGAGGTCTTGGCGAGGAACTTGGGGCGGAAGTCCTCAACCGCGATGGCATCGTGGTCGGCGACGACTTTCTTGGCCCACTTGCGGCTGGCGTCCTGCCGCTGCCGAGCGGCCTTCTTGTACGCCTTCGCACGCAGGCGCCTGGCTTCGCGGTAGCCCTTTGAGGCCGCCTGACCCCTGGCGGGTTTGCGGCGCGCCATCATGCGGTCGTACCGGGTCAGCCTCGCCTGGGCCTTTCTGCCGTGTTCGGCGTGCGGCAGATCGTGCCTGTCCGACGTGGTGCTGGCGGTCTCGCGTACGCCCCAGTCGATCCCGATCACCCTGCCCGTGGCAGGCAGCGGCTCGGTCCGGGCCGGGACGACGAATGAGCAGTACCAGTGGCCGATGCCGTCCTGATAGACGCGCGCCGAGGAGGGTGCGGCGGGCAGCTCGCGCGACCACACCACCGTCAGGACGATCCCGCCCGCCAGGTGGAGACGTCCGTCCTTCAGCCGGAAGCCGCGCCGGGTGTAGTTCAGGCTCGGCAGGGCCTCGCACTTCTTCTTGTGCTTCGGCATACCGGCGCGCTGCCGCATCGGCAGCCGGTTCTTGATGTCCTTCTGCGCCTTGGCACGGGACTTGCCGAAGTCCCGGACGGTCTGCTGCTGGGGAACCGAACTGCCCTCGCGCAGCCACGCCGTCGCCGCGCGAGCCCGGGTCAGCATCTTGTCGAGTTGCGCCGGACCGCAGGTGCGTGTGTCCTCGTCGGCGGCCCGGTTCCGGTTGTACGCGTGCGTCTGCCTGGACTTCGCAACGCACTCGTTCCAGACCCACCTGCAGCGGTTCCACTCCGCCTGCAATGCCGTGCAAGCGGTCGACGACACGCGCAGCCGGTACGTGTACCGGGCATGTCCGGCCTCGTCGGTCTCCCGCAGTATCGTCATGATGCCTTCGTAGCGTCGGGCTTTGTTCCTCAGCCAGAGATCCCGGAAGACCCACACGAACGTGTGGCCGCCCGCGGCGGACCGGCACCTTCCTCGCTCCCCCGCGCGCCGGGCCGGGCGCAGGGAGAAGGGGGTCCCTCCCCCCGTGGAAGGGGCCCCTCCGGTGTATACGGCTAGGCTCGGGCCATGTCTCGAATCGACGGCCGTACCCCCGAACAGCTCCGCCCCATCACGATCGAGCGGGGTTGGAGCAAGCACGCCGAGGGCTCCGTCCTCGTCTCCTTCGGCGACACCAAGGTCTTCTGCACCGCCTCTGTCACCGAGGGCGTGCCGCGCTGGCGCAAGGGCGGCGGGGAGGGCTGGGTCACCGCCGAGTACGCCATGCTGCCCCGCTCCACCAACACCCGGGGCGACCGCGAGGCCGTCAAGGGCAAGATCGGCGGGCGTACCCACGAGATCAGCCGGCTCATCGGCCGCTCCCTGCGCGCCGTCGTCGACTACAAGGCACTCGGCGAGAACACCGTCGTGCTGGACTGCGACGTGCTCCAGGCGGACGGCGGCACCCGCACCGCCGCGATCACGGGCGCGTACGTCGCCCTCGCCGACGCGGTGGCCTGGGCCCAGCGCAAGAAGCTCGTGAAGGCGGGCCGACAGCCGCTCACCGGCACGGTCTCGGCCGTCTCCGTCGGCATCGTGGGCGGCGTGCCGCTCCTGGACCTCTGCTACGAGGAGGACGTCCGGGCCGAGACCGACATGAATGTCGTCTGCACCGGTGACGGCCGTTTCGTGGAGGTGCAGGGCACGGCGGAGGCGGCGCCCTTCGACCGCGAGGAGCTGACGGCCCTGCTCGACCTTGCGGTCGCGGGCTGCGACCGGCTGGCGGCGATCCAGAACGCGGCGCTGGAGGCAACCGCGTAGGACCGTTCGGCGTTTTCAGGGATAGCCGAGGGGCCGTCGCGGCGGGCGCGCCGAAAACACCGTGCGCCCGCTCGCGGCCCTGTACGACCATCGACACCTCGGGCGAGCCGGACCGGCCGGCGCGTCCACGGAACCATGCAGCACCGTCAACGGGGAGGAACCGTTCCATGGCCGTGCGCCACCGCCGCCGCATCATCACCGCCACGTTCGCCGCCGTCGCCGTACTCGCCGCCGTGGGCGCGAGTTCGGGCTGTGACGCCGTCAACAAGGCGATCGACTGCGTACAGACCGCCGACGCGATAGCCGACAGCGTCACCGACCTCCAGCAGGCCGTCGAGAACGCGGCCAACGATCCGACGCAGACCGGCCAGTCCCTCGACTCCATCGAGCGGAACCTGGACAAGATCGGCGACAGGACCGACAACGTCGACGTCAACAAGGCGGTCGACGACCTCCGCAAGGCCGTCGGGAACGTCCGCGACGCCGTCGAGAACGGCGACAAGACCCCCGACGTGGGCCCGGTGACGGACGCGGCGGGTGAGCTGACGAAGGTGTGCACCTCGTAGGGGGGAGAGTGCGGCGGACGGCCGTGCCGCACGGATACTGGTGGGCATGACCCGCCTCATCCTCGCCACACGCAACGCCGGAAAGATCGCCGAACTGAGGGCCATCCTCGCCGACGCGGGCCTGCCGCACGACCTGGTCGGCGCGGACGCCTACCCCGACGTCCCCGACGTCAAGGAGACGGGCGTCACGTTCGCCGAGAACGCCCTCCTCAAGGCCCGTGCCCTCGCCCGGGCGACGGGCCTGCCCGCCGTGGCCGACGACTCCGGCCTGTGCGTCGACGTCCTGAACGGTGCGCCGGGCATCTTCTCGGCGCGCTGGGCGGGCCGGCACGGCGACGACAGGGCGAACCTGGAGCTGCTCCTGGCCCAGCTCGCGGACATCGACGACGCCCACCGGGGCGCCCACTTCGCCTGCGCCGCCGCGCTGGCGCTGCCCGACGGCACGGAACGGGTCGTCGAGGGACAGCTGCGGGGCACGCTGCGCCACACCCCGTCCGGGACCAACGGCTTCGGTTACGACCCGATCCTCCAGCCGGAGGGAGAGTCCCGTACCTGCGCGGAGTTGACACCCGAGGAGAAGAACGCGATCAGCCACCGGGGGCAGGCGTTCCGGGCGTTGGTGCCGGTGGTGCGGGACGTGCTCGGCTGAGATCCGGACGCGCCGCGGGCCCGGTCCGTCGTCCGGACCGGGCCCGCGCCGCGTCGATGTGCGGTCGGTGGGACTCGAACCCACACGGGATTTCTCCCACGGGCACCTAAAACCCGCGCGTATAGCCATTTCGCCACGACCGCCAGAAGCGGACACCCGCTTTTCCGTGCCGCTTCGTGCCCGACAGTCTACGGGGGAGTCCGCGGGCGCCGCGGGCCGCCCGCCGTGCCGGGCGGCACCACGGCGCCCGCGGTGGACGACAGTTCAGGCGGCGCCTCGGACGCCCAGATCCTTGATGATCTTCGCCACGTGCCCCGTCGCCTTCACGTTGTACAGCGCGCGCTCGACCTTGCCCTCCTCGTCCACGATCACCGTGGAGCGGATGACGCCGACGATCGTCTTGCCGTACAGCTTCTTCTCGCCGAAGGCGCCGTACGCGTCCAGGACCTTCTTGTCGGGGTCGGCGAGGAGCGTGACCTTCAGCTCCTCCTTCTCACGGAACTTCGCCAGCTTCTCCGGCTTGTCGGGAGAGATCCCGATGACGTCGTAGCCCGCGCCTGCCAGCAGCTCCAGGTTGTCCGTGAAGTCGCACGCCTGCTTGGTGCAGCCCGGGGTCAGCGCGGCGGGGTAGAAGTACACGATGACCTTGCGGCCCCGGTGGTCGGCCAGGGAGACCTCGGCGCCGTCGGCGTCCGGCAGGGTGAAGTCGGGGGCGGGGTCGCCGGGCTGGAGTCGCTCGCTCATCGGTACCTCACAGGGCAAGGGGCGGATTACCCGACGAGCCTAATCCCCTTCCGGCCCCCCATAGGGGTGCCGCGGGGGTGCGCTCCGCGCCGAGCTGACAGACTGTCGACCACAGACGCAGGAATGACGCGGAACACGTCGCACATGACCACGGAGGAAGCACGGTGGCGGACACGTCGAGCACACCGGACACCAGGACTCCGGCGCAGATCGAAGCGGACATAAGGCGCCGCCGCGAAACGCTGGCCGAGACGCTCGACGAGATCGGCGTCCGGGTGCACCCGAAGACGATCGCCGCGGACGCCAAGGCCAAGATCGTCTCTCAGGTCGACCGCACGTTCGGGCGTGCATACGTCCGGGCCAACCAGGTCGTCAGCCAGGTGAAGGCGCAGCTGGTCACGCAGGAGGGCACGCCGCGCCTGGAGCGCATCGTGCCCGTGGCGCTGGTCGCGGTCGGGGTCGTGGGGCTGCTCGCCCTGGGCTCCCGGCGGCGCAGGGGCTGACCCGGCCGTACACGAAGCCGTCGAAGCCAGGTAGGTTCGAGGTGTGAGCGAGAAGACCCACCACGACAAGTTGCCGATCCGGATGCTGCACGACCGCGTACTGGTGCGGCAGGACGCCGCCGAGGGCGAGCGCCGGTCGGGCGGCGGCATCCTGATTCCCGCGACCGCGGCCGTCGGCCGGCGCCTCGCCTGGGCCGACGTCGTCGCGGTCGGGCAGAACGTACGGACCGTGGAGCCGGGCGACCGGGTCCTGTACGACCCGGAGGACCGGGCCGAGGTCGAGGTGCGCGGGATCGCGTACGTCCTGATGCGCGAGCGCGACCTGCACGCCGTGGCGGCGGACCGCTTCGAGGGGTCGGAGGACTCCACGGGGCTGTATCTGTAGGCCGCACGACGCGCACGACGCGCACGACGCGCACGACGCGCACGACGCGCACGACGCGCACGACGCGCACGACGCGCACGACGCGCACGAAGCACGAAGCACGAACGCACCGAAGGAGGGGGCCGGCGACCGCCGTCGCCGGCCCCCTCCTTCCGCGTCCGCGCGTCTCTACGTTCCTTCCAGCAGCCCCGCCGTCGTCGTGCCGCCCGTCGAGGTGCCCCCGGCCCCCGTGGTCCCCCCGGACCCGGTGGTGCTCCCGCCGCCGGTCGTGCCGCCCGTGTCGGTCGTACCGCCGGATCCGGTGGTGCCGCCCGTGGTCGTCGTCCCGCCCGTGGTGGTGCCGCCGGTGTCGGTCGTCCCCCCGGACCCGGTGGTGCCGCCGGTGTCGGTGGTGCCGCCCGTTCCGGGGGTGCCGCCGGTCGTCTGGCCCTGGGTCGCCCCCTGGTCCTGACCGGGTGTGGTCGGGGTGCCGGTCGTGCCGCCGTTGTCCTGGGCGCCGGGGGTGCCCGTCGGCTCGCTCGTGGGGCTCGTGGGCGGCTCCACGACCTGGTCCGCGCCGTCCTGGAGGCGCAGGTCGAAGTCCTTGACCGGCTTGCCCTTCAGCGCCGCCTTCGTGAACTGGGCCCAGATCCGGGTGGGCGCGCCGCCGCCGTTGATGCGGGTCTCGCCCATCGCGCCGTACAACGACTCGTGCCGGCCCGTGTCCGGGTCCTGTCCCATCACCGAGACCACCGTCGCCAGCTGCGGGGTGTAGCCCGCGAACCAGGCCGCCTGGTCCTCCTCCGCCGTGCCCGTCTTGCCGGCGGCGGGCCGCCCGGCGGCCTGCGCCGCGGTCGCGGTGCCGTTGTCCACCACGCTCTGCAGGACCGCCGTCGTGGTGTCGGCCGCCTCGCGGCTCACCGCCTGCTCCGCCTGCCGCCGCGGCAGCGCCACGTCGTCGGTGCCGTCCTTGGAGATCCTCTCGACGAGCGTGTACGTGCCGTGCCTGCCGTGGTTGGCGAGCGTCGCGTACGCCTCGGCCATGTCGAGGACGCTCGCGGTGGCCGTGCCGAGTGCGATCGACGGGTACGGCTTGAGGTCGGGGGTGGTTGCGGGCACCCCGAGGGCGACCGCGGTCTCCTTGACCCGGGACGGGCCGACGTCCACCGCCATCTGCGCGTACACCGCGTTCACCGACTTGTCCGTGGCCTTGCGGACGGTGATCGGGCCGTAGGAGACGTTGTCCTCGTTCTCGGGCGCGTACGCCCCGCCGTTCCAGCCCTGCACCGGGCGCTTGTCCGTGCCGTCGTACACCGTGTTCGGGGTGATCGCGGCGCCGTCCTGCGTCCGGGAGGCGTTCTGCACGGCCGAGGTGAACACCAGCGGCTTGAACGTGGAACCGACCTGGTAGTCGCGGCGGGTCGCGTTGTTGACGTACTGCTTGGTGTAGTCGATGCCGCCGTACATCGCGACGATCTCGCCGGTCGCGGGGTCGACGGCGACGCCGCCCGCGCGGACGTAGCGGTCGACCTTGCGGTTCTTCTTGTCGAGGTGGGACATCACCTGGTCGTCGACGGCCTTGACGAAGGCGTCCTGCTTGGGCTTCTGCAGGGTGGTGGTGATGCGGTAGCCGCCGGTGGCCAGGGTGTCCTCGTCGATGATCTTGTTGGTGGTGAGGTAGTCCTTGATCGCCTGGACCAGGTAGCCGCGCTGGCCGGACATCCCGGCCGCGAACACCTGCTGCCGGGGCGCCGGGAAGGTCACTTTCGCCCGCTGGGCCGGGCTCAGCCAGTGCTTCGTGACCATGCCGTCGAGGACGTAGTTCCAGCGGGCCAGGGCGGCCGACCTGTTCTCGGGGTGCGCGATCACGTCGTACTCGCTCGGCGCGTTCACCAGCGCCGCGAGGTAGGCGCCCTGACCGACCGTGAGGTTCTCGGCGTCGACACCGTAGTACGCCTGCGCGGCGGCCTCGATGCCGTACGCGTTGCGGCCGAAGTAGCTGGTGTTGAGGTAGCCCTCCAGGATGTCGTCCTTGCTCTTCTCGCGGTCCAGCTTGATCGCGATGAAGAACTCCTTCACCTTCCGCGTGACGGTCTGCTCCTGCCCCAGGTAGTAGTTCTTCACGTACTGCTGGGTGATCGTCGAACCGGACTGCCGGCCCTTGCCGGTGGCCGTGTTCCAGCCCGCCCGGATCATCGCCTTCGGGTCGATCGCGGACTCCGAGTAGAAGTCGCGGTCCTCGGCGGCGAGCACCGCGTGCTGGGCGTCCTTGGAGATCCGGGCGAGCGACACGTTCTCCCGGTTGACCGAGCCGTCGCGGGCCAACTCGCTGCCGTCCGCGTACAGATACACGTTGCTCTGCTTCGTCGCCGCCGCGTTCGCCGGAGGGATCTTGACCATGGAGTAGCCGAGCGCGAAGAGGCCGATCACCAGCAGGGTCACCATGAGGAAGGTGCCGAGCACCATCCGCCAGGTCGGGATCAGCCGGCGCCACCCGGTGCGCCCCGGCCGCTTCGGTTTCCCACCGGGCAGCGGCTCGGCCATCGCGGGCTGCGGCTCGCCCGACGCCCCTCCCGGGCTGCTCTGTTGCGGCTGCGGCTGCGGCTGCGGCTCGTCGCTCATCGTGCTGCCGGACTCCTGTTTCGCCTCGTACGTTCCCGTACGCCCTCGTACGCCATCTGCGTCCCTCGATGAAGACTGTCGCACCATGCGTTCCGTTCCCGGCACGGCGGCGTGTCGTGCGGAAAAAACGTGTGGTACGTCCTTCCTCGGCGCGTTAGGCTCCTGCGCTTCGGCCCGGCACGCCTCGAAGGAGGGTTTCCCGTGGGGACAGGGCGGTTGTACGCCGCCGTCGCCGCCGGTGGTTTCCGGCGGTACGCGACCTATCGGACCGCGACCGCGGCAGGGGTGTTCACCAATACGGTCTTCGGATTGATCTTGGCATACACCTACCTCGCCCTGTGGCACGAGCG
The DNA here is from genome assembly GCF_042869095.1 of Streptomyces sp. NPDC007264. Lineage (NCBI taxonomy): Bacteria > Bacillati > Actinomycetota > Actinomycetes > Kitasatosporales > Streptomycetaceae > Streptomyces > Streptomyces sp. NPDC007264. The sequence continues at coordinate 167,106 of NZ_JBIAFD010000010.1, read as the reverse complement.
GCCCCACCTCGGGGGATACGGCGAGTCCCAGGCGTTGACGTACGTGTGGACGGGACAGGCGCTGCTCGCGGTGGTCTCCGTGATGGGCGGCGGCTTCGAGGACGAGTTGACGGAGCGCATCCGCACGGGCGACATCGCGGTCGACCTGTACCGGCCCGCCGACCTCCAACTGTGGTGGCTGGCCGCCGATCTGGGCAGGGGCCTGTTCCAGTTGCTGGCCCGGGGCGTGCTCCCGATGGCGGTCGGCGCGCTCCTCTTCCCGCTCGCCCTGCCGACCCGCCCATGGGTCTGGCCGGCCTTCCTGGTCGCCGTCCTGCTCGGCACCGTGGTGTCCTTCGCGATCCGCTATCTCGTCGCGCTCAGCGCGTTCTGGCTGCTGGACGGCTCGGGCGTGGCCCAGATCTCGTGGATCACGGCGACGTTCTGCTCGGGCATGCTGCTGCCGCTCAACGTGTTCCCGGGCGCGCTCGGCGAGATCGTGCGCGCCCTGCCCTGGGCGTCGCTGATCCAGGCACCGGCGGACGTGCTGCTGGGCACCGCGGACCCGGCGGCCGTGTTCGCCCGGCAACTCGCCTGGGCAGCCGCGCTGCTGGCGGCCGGGCGGATGCTCCAGTCGGCGGCGACCCGGCGGGTGGTGGTCCAGGGTGGCTGAGACGGCCCACGGGAGCGCGCAGGAGAACAACCGCGCGCAGCACGACCACGCGCAGGAGTACGACCACGCGCAGGAGTACGACCGCGCGCAGGAGTACGGGCGCGTGCAGGTGTACGGGCGCGTGCAGGTGTACGGGCGCGTGCAGGTGTACGGGCGCGTGCGCGAGGGTCTGCGCGCCTACCGGCTGATCAGCGCGATGTGGATCCGCTCCACGATGGCCTACCGCGCCTCCTTCGTGATGACGACCCTCGGCAACTTCGCGGCGACCGGGCTGGATTTCGTCGCCATCCTGCTGATGTTCTCGCGGGTCGACGTGCTCGGCGGCTACCGGCTGCCCGAAGTCGCCTTCCTGTACGGCCTCTCCGCGACCGCCTTCGGGCTCGCCGATCTCGCGATCGGTTCCATGGACCGGCTGGGGCGGCGGGTGCGCGACGGCACGCTGGACACCCTGCTGGTGCGCCCCGCGCCCGTCCTCGCGCAGGTCGCCGCGGACCGCTTCGGGCTGCGCAGGCTCGGCCGGGTCACCCAGGGGGCCTGCGTCCTCGGGTACGCCGTCGCCGCGCTCGACGTCACCTGGACTCCGCTCCGGACGGCGATGGTCCCGATGATGCTGCTCAGCGGCAGCGTGATCTTCTGCGCCGTGTTCGTGGCGGGAGGGGCGTTCCAGTTCGTCGCGCAGGACGCCTCCGAGGTGCAGAACGCGTTCACCTACGGCGGCACCACGCTGCTGCAGTACCCGCCGACGGTCTTCGGGAAGGAACTGGTGCGCGGGGTGACCTTCGTGCTGCCGCTCGCGTTCGTCAACTGGCTGCCCGCGCTGTACGTGCTGGGGCGGCCCTATCCGCTGGACCTGCCCGCCTGGCTCGCCTTCGCCCCGCCGCCCGTCGCGGCGGGCTGCTGCCTGCTCGCGGGGCTGGCCTGGCGTGCGGGACTGCGTTCGTACCGGAGCACGGGGAGCTGAGGGCCCATGACGAGTGGCTTCATCGAAGTGGACCGGGTGGAGAAGGTCTTCGACGTGCGCAAGAGGACCGGATTCCTGAAGAGCGAGCGGCGACGGGTGCGGGCCGTCGACTCGATCTCCTTCACCGTGACGCGCGGCGAGATGGTCGGCTACATCGGCCCGAACGGCGCCGGGAAGTCCACCACGATCAAGATGCTGACCGGGATCCTCACCCCGAGCGGCGGCCGGCTGCGCGTCGCCGGGATCGACCCCGCGCGTGAGCGGACGCGGCTCGCGCAGCGCATCGGCGTGGTGTTCGGGCAGCGCACGACCCTGTGGTGGGACCTGCCGCTGATCGACTCCTACCGGCTGGCGCACCGCATGTACCGCATCCCGGACGGGCGTTACCGGGAGAACCTCGACCGCTGCGTCGAACTCCTCGAGCTGGGCGGGCTGCTGGACGTGCCGGTCCGTCAGCTCTCGCTCGGGCAGCGGATGCGGGGCGACATCGCGGCGGCGCTGCTGCACGACCCCGAGGTGCTGTACCTGGACGAGCCGACCATCGGCCTCGACGTCATCTCCAAGGCCAGGGTGCGCGACTTCCTGCGGGAACTGAACGCCGAGCGCGGCACCACCGTCCTGCTGACCACACACGACCTGCAGGACATCGAGCAGCTGTGCTCGCGGGTGATGGTCATCGACCACGGGCGCCTGATGTACGACGGACCGCTGGCCGGGCTGCACGAGGTGGGCGACAGCGAACGCACCCTGGTCGTCGACCTGGAGCGGGAGCTGCCGCCGATCGAGGTGGCGCCCGCGCGCGTGGTGCGGGTCGAGGGGCCCCGGCAGTGGCTCTCCTTCCCGGCGTCGCAGTCGGCCGCCCCGCTGGTGGCGCACATCGCGGCGCAGTACCCGCTGATGGACCTGTCGGTGCGGGAGCCGGACATCGAGGCGGTGATCGCGAAGATGCTCCGGACACGCGAGATCCAGTCCCCGCCGGGGCGGGCGGAGCGGGCGGTCTCGTAGCCCCCGGCGCGACGAACTCGTAGGCTGACGCCCATGACCGACGCTGTGTCTTCCGGGGGAAGCGACGACCGGCGGCCGACGCCACGGGACCCCGACACCCCCGTCCCGGAGCTGCGCGCCTCCGACGCCGATCGTGAACGAGTCGCGGAGGTTCTGCGCGACGCCCTCGCGGAGGGCCGTCTCGACATGGAGGAGTTCGAGGAGCGGCTGGAGGCGACCTACACGGCACGGACGTACGGGGATCTGGCGCCCATCACCCGGGACCTGCCGGGCGCGGGCGTCACCGTGCCGCCCGTGTCCCTGCGCAAGGAACCCGCGCCGAGCGGGCCCTGGGCGGAGCGCATCCTCGGCGGCGCGGGCTCGTCCACGGGGGCCGTCGCCGTCATGTCCGGGTTCCAGCGCAAGGGTCGCTGGACGATGCCGAAGCGGTTCACCTGCTTCGCCTTCTGGGGCGGCGGCGAGATCGACCTCAGGGAGGCGTACTTCGCGGACCGAGAAGTCGAGATCAACTGCGTCGCGATCATGGGCGGGGTGAACATCATCGTGCCGCCCGGCGTGGAGGTCGTCGTGCGCGGGATGGGCGTCATGGGCGGCTTCGACCAGCGCGAGGACGGGGTGCCGGGCGAGCCGGGCGCGCCGCGCGTGGTCGTCACCGGGTTCGCGTTCTGGGGCGGGGTCTCCGTCGAGCGCAAGCTGACCCGCGCCGAGCGGCAGCGGCTGAAGGAGGAGCGCCGCCAGGAGAAACTGGACCGCAAGGCCGCCCGCCGGGAGCTGCGCGGCTCCGGTGAGGAGGGCCTGCTGGACCGGCACGGCGCCGGTGTGGAGGGCCTGCTGGATCTGCACGACGCCCACCTGGAGGCGCTGGAGCAGCACCGTGAGCTGATGCGCGAGCGCCGGGAGCGGCACGAGGAGCGCCGCGAGGCGCAGCGGGAGCGCCGGGAGGCCCGCCGCGAGGACCGCGACCGGCGGCGGCGCGGGGACTACTGACCTGGGGGTCGGGGCTCGGGGCCCTGGGCCTCGGCCTTGGGCCCTGAGCCCGGGACGAGACGGTCGGGACGGCGGACGGCGGCGGTGCCGGGCGGGTGGCGCCGGTGCCACGGGCGTGGCGTGGTGTCCGGCACGCGACGGGACGGCGGCCGTCGGCACGATCGGCAGCGGTGCTCAGCAGGCGGCGCCGGTGTCAGGGGGTGGCTGCGTGGTGGCCGTGGTGTCACGGGCGTGGCGTGGTGACCGGCGCGCGGCGGGACTTCCGGCCGCTGCCGCCGGCGCGGGTACGGGACGTGTCGGCGGGCGCTGCCGCCGGGCCGGATGCGACCCTGAGAAGTCCCCGATTCCTCCGTTGCCGAGACCGTAGTCAGGTCTCGGCTTTCCGGGCATTTCTGCCCGGAAAGTCCGTCTCGTCACCAGAGCGTCAGGGGCTCTGCTTGAGTACGGTCTCTCGCTTCCGGCTGCCGCTGGTGCGGCAGGGTTGCGCCACCTGCCCGCCCCGCCTCCGCCTTGCGGCGGGTGCGGGTGGCGCGGGTCTTCTGGTCGGCTCCACGAGGCTTCGACACCGCCGGGGCGGTGTCCTGGTCTCCGGCCACTCCGGTACCAGTCACGCAGGCTGCCGCGAGGGCGGCGAGGTTGAGTGCGGCGTTGTCGTCCCGGTCGAGGACCAGACCGCAGGCGTCGCATTCGTACGTCCGCACGTGCAGCGGCAGCTTGGCCTTCACTGCGCCGCACCCGGAACAGGTCTTCGAAGACGGGTACCAGCGGTTCGCCACGATGGTGTGGGTGGCGTGGCGCTGGCGGGTCTTGTGGTCGAGCTGGCGGCGGATCTCGCCGAATCCGGCGTCGGCGATACGCCGTGCGAGGCGCCGGTTCTTCAACATGCCGGCGACGTTGAGGTCTTCGACCACGACGGTGCCGTACTCGGCCGCGACGGTGGTGGTGAGCTTGTGCAGGGCGTCTTCGCGGAGGTTCGCCACGCGGTGGTGGACCTTGTTCCGCTGGGCGTTGGCCTTCTCCCACCGCTTCGACGGCTGTTGTCCGGTGCGCCGGTCGGGACCCTGGCGTCGGGACACGACGCGGGAGGCGCGGCGCAACTGCTTGCGCGCCCGGTCGTAGTGGCCGGGATGGGGCGCGGTGCGGATCTCGCCAGTACTGTCGGCCATGACCGCGAGGGTCTTCACCCCAAGGTCGATGCCTACCGCGGCATCCGGCCGCGTGACGCGGACCAGGTCGCGTTTCACCTCCGCCTGGAAGGACACGAACCAGCGTCCGCGCTCGTGCCGCACCGTCGCGGACAGGATCCGGGCCGTCCCGCCCTGGACACGGTCGAGGAGCTTCGCCGTGGGCTCATGCGTGCGGATCGCGCCCAGGCGGGGCAGCGTGACGTGCCGGCCGTCGGCGTCCACGCGGATCGTGCCGGTGGTGAACCGGCAGGACAGGTGTGCCTTCCGCTTCGACTTGAACCGCGGCATACCCACCGCGCGGCCCTTGCGCTTGCCCCGCTTCGACTTGGCGTAGTTGTCGAATGCAACGGCGGCGTTCGCGAGACCGGTGGAGTACGCCTCCTTCGAGTTCTCCTGCCACCAGGCCGCGAACCTCGGGTCGGTGTGCTTGACCTCGTTGAACGCCTTCCTGAGCGCGGGCAGCGACCACGGCCGCCAGGGCGTCAGGGCCTCCTCGGCGACGCCGTAGGACTCCTCCGCACGGCGCTGCCACCACGACGCCTCGACCCAGCCGACCGCCCAGTTGTAGGCGGCACGCGCCGCGCCGCAGTGCGAACGCAGCGCGGCTTCCTGGCCGGCATTCGGGTCCAGAGCGAACCGGTATGCCTGGACCACGAAGCCGGGCTGTGCCTGGAACTTCTTCACTCGGCGGCCTCGCCGGTCGCCACGGCCACCGCGCGGGCGGCGCGGTCTTTCGCCGCCCGTCGCCCGTACAGGCGGGCGCACATCGACGTGAGCACCTCGGTGATGTCCCGCACCAGGTCGTCAGCGGTCTCGGTGGGGTCGAGGACGACCAGACGCCGCCCGGACGCCGACAGGACGGCTTCGAGATGCTCGACGCCGAACCGGGCCAGCCGGTCACGATGCTCGACCACGATCACCGCCGCCTGCGGGTCGGACAGCAGGCGGTGCAGCTTGCGGCGCCTGCCGTTCAACCCGGATCCCACCTCGGTGACGACCTCGGCGACGGCCAGGCCCAGCCCGTTCGCGCCGGACACGACCCGAGCGGCCTGCCGCTCAAGATCGGCCTTCCGGTCAACGGACGACACGCGGCAGTACGCCACCACACGCCCCGAGGCCGCACGGACGGCCGGAGCGGGCTCAGCGACCAGCCACGTTCCGGACGGCGCCTGGCTGACCGGAACGGGCATCTTCCCGTCCTTCACCCATCGCCAGGCGGTCTGATAGCTCACGCCCTGCTGCCGTGCCCACTCCGAAAGTTTCACCAGACCAAGATATTCGAGATATACGACTAGAGGTGACTACGAATGGCTAGAAAATCTGTAGCACCCTTCACCCTCTGGGCGCAGATGCCGGGAACTCCCGTTCCGTTCCGGGAGTCGGTCGGGAAGAGACAATGTGTACGGGGGATGCGAACGGGTGGAGCGGATGGAGAGCAGGAAGACGGACGACGCGGCGGCCCCGGGGCGGCGAGCTCGCCCCGGCGCCGCCATGGGCCGGGCGACGATGTCCGTCACGAGCCGGGCGATGACGTCCTTCAGCCCCGCCGACGAGGAGAAGCGCCGCGGCGTACGCCGGATGAAGAGCACGGCGACCGGCCTGCTGCTCCTCGTGGCGCTCGTGTACGCCCTCGCCAAGTGGGCGCAGGAATCGGGCGCGGGCCCCTGGGCCGCGTATGTGGCGGCGGCCGCCGAGGCCGGCATGGTCGGCGCGCTCGCCGACTGGTTCGCGGTCACCGCGCTCTTCCGGCACCCGCTCGGCCTGCCCATCCCGCACACGGCGATCATCCCCACCAAGAAGGACCAGCTCGGCGTCTCCCTGGGCGAGTTCGTCGGCGAGAACTTCCTCTCCGAGGACGTCGTCCGGCAGCGCCTGCGCGCCGTCGGAACGGGCAGCCGCCTGGGCGCCTGGCTCGCCGAGCCGGAGCACGCGGAGCGGGTGACGGCGGAGCTGGCGACGGCACTGAGAGGCGCGCTGACCGTGCTGCGCGACTCCGACGTCCAGGCGGTGGTCGGCGAGGCCGTCACCCGCCGCGCCGACGCCCAGGAGATCGCGCCCGGCCTCGGCAAGATGCTGGAGAAGGTCGTCGCGGACGGCGGCCACAAGCGGGTCGTCGACCTGATCTGCGTCCGCGCCCACGACTGGCTCATCCTGCACGACCAGCAGGTCATGGACGCCGTCCAGGGCGGCGCGCCGGGCTGGACCCCCCGTTTCGTCGACAGGAAGATCGGCGAGCGGGTCTACAAGGAACTGCTCCGCTTCGTCACCGAGATGCGCGACGCGCCCTCCCACCCGGCGCGCGGCGCACTCGACCGGTTCCTCACCGACTTCGCCTCCGACCTGCAGTCCGACACCGACACCCGCGCACGCGTGGAGCGGCTGAAGACGGAGGTGCTCGCCCGCGGCGAGGTCCAGGACCTGATCGCCTCCGCCTGGACGGCCGTCCGTTCCATGATCGTCTCGGCGGCCGAGGACGAGCGCAGCGAGCTGCGGCTGCGCGTGCGCGCCTCGCTGCTGTCCCTGGGTGTCCGCATGGCGACCGAACCCAAGACGCAGGCCAAGGTGGACGGGTGGGTGGAAGGAGTGGCGGTGCACGTCGTGACGACGTACCGCACGGAGATCACCTCGCTCATCACGGACACGGTCGCCGGCTGGGACGCCGAGCACACCACGCGGAAGATCGAGGCGCACATCGGCCGCGACCTGCAGTTCATCCGGATCAACGGCACAGTGGTCGGCTCCCTCGCCGGCCTGCTGATCTACACCCTGTCGCGGGCGCTCGGAGCGTAGTGCTGTGGCCGGGAAGGTTCGCCGGCTCGCGGCGCCCGGCACGGCTCCCCCGCGCTCGGCTGCGCTCGCGCGGGAGGGGTGGCCACCGCCGCGTTGTCGCATCACCCGTGTACATCCGGTACGCGGGCGACACTCCGCCTTGCGATGCTCCCCCGCAGCCCGAAGGGCGCGGGAGGTGCCCCCGGCACCGAACGCCGCGAGCTTTCCGGCGAACCTTCCCGGCCACAGCACTAGGCGCGGTGTGCGCGGTCCGTGCTGCGTCGGTCGGCCACGGCCCATGAGGCCAGTGCCACGGCTCCGGCGACCCCGAACACGGAGGGCCAGGCGCCCACCTTCTTGGCCAGCGGGTGCGAGCCCGCGAACGCGGCGACGTACGCGGCGGTCAGCGCCCCGGCCGCCGCGCCCCCGGCCTGGCGCCGCCACCGCTGGGCGGCCGCGGCCCCCGCGACGGCCAGCACGGCCCCGCCCAGCTGCCGCTTCCTGCTCCAGCGGGCGACCGCGTACCCGCCGACGAGCCCGCTCGCGGCCACCACTGCCGTAGGAACCTTCGCCATCGCTGTTTGCCTCCTGCTCGTGGGTCTCCTGATCGTTCCGTGCACCGAGGCTAACCGACACCACCTCCCACCTGGGAAGACACGCACAAACCCATAGCCTTGAGCCCTAGGTTGTCAACTTTCTGTCTTCGCGCTATATAAGAAGTCGTCAGGGCATCGCACCCAGCACCTCACGAAGGGAGTGACCCGTGATGCTCATGCGTACCGACCAGTTCCGTGAACTCGACCGCCTCGCGCAACAGGTCTTCGGTTCCACCACGCGCCCCGCCGCGATGCAGATGGACGCCTACCGGTCCGGGGACGACCTCGTCGTCCACTTCGACCTCCCCGGCATCGACCCCGAGACGATCGAACTGGACGTCGAACGCCATGTTCTGAACGTCCGTGCCGAACGCCGTTCCGCGGCCCCCGAGGGCGCCGAGATGATCGCGGCCGAGCGCCCCACCGGAACCTTCACCCGGCAGCTGTTCCTGGGCGACACCCTGGACACGGAGCGCATCGACGCCTCGTACGACGCCGGCGTCCTGACCCTCCGCATCCCCGTCGCCGAGGAAGCCAAGCCGCGGCGCATCCAGATCACGGGTGGCCAGAAGCAGCTCAGCAGCTGACGACCGCAGAAGCCGGAGCCGCCCCGCGGGTGCGCACACGCGGGGCGGCCCCGTGACCGGGGTACCCGGGAGGGGACCGGGTGGGGAAGCAAGACGGAGGAGTACCCGCAGGATGAGTACGACCACGACGAACGCGGCGACGGACACGGCGACGAACGCGGCGACGAACGCGGCGACGGACACGGCGACGGACACGGCGACGAACGCGGCGACGGACACGGCGACGGACACGGCGATGGACGCGGTGGCGAGCACCCTCGGTGCACCCGGCGCGGCCACCGCGAGCCGGGCCACGGCGACGTCCCCGGCCGGCGCACCGGACCTGGACGGCAGTCCGAGCCCTGCCATCGCCACGGTGGACGGGACCGGGACCGCGGCGACCACGACCACCGGGACGGACACGGCGCCGCCCCGCCCGCGCTGGGCTCGGCTGATCGAGGCCGTCAAGGAGTCCGGCCAGTACACGACCACCAGGGAGGCCGAGCGCATCACCCGCATCGTGCTCTCCGCCCTCGGCGGCCACGTCATCGGCGACGAGCGGGTGGAACTCGTCCGCAGGCTCCCCGAGGAGGCGGCACACCTGATCGCCTCCCAGATCCCGGTGACGCGCCCGCTGACGGCCCCCGAGTTCGTGGACGCGGCCGCCGCCCGCATCGAGGGCTCCACACCGGCGACGGCACGCTGGGACGTCGGCGCGGTCCTCTGCACGCTGCCCGGCCTCGTGGGCGACGACCTGACCGACCGGATCCTGCGCCACCTCCCCTCCGGATACGCGCTGCTGTTCGGAAAGGCGGAACTGACACCGGCGGCCTGACACCCGGGCCCGTGGCCCCTGCGGCCCCGTGGCTCCCATGGCTCCCGTGGCCCGTGCGGCCCGCGGCCCGTGCGGCTCCGCCCCTGCGGCCCCGTGCCCCTGCCGCCCCGTGGCTCCCGGAGCCTCCGCCCGGCCGGCTCATCCGATGCGACGGTGGCGTCAGCCGGCCGGGTGGCCCGCGTCGGCAGCGCGGGTGCCCTCGCGGGGCGTGCCTTCGCGGGGAACGCGTCGTGCCACCAGGAATCCGGCCAGCGCCAGCACAGCCATGCCGGTGGCCGCGACGGTCAGCGCCTGGCCCCGGGCCCGGGCGTTGATCCGCACGATCTCCTCGGCCGTGGCGCCCGTGACACCGCGTGAGGCGAGCTTCGCGCGCAGGGCGTCGTCGCTCGCCGCGGCGATCTGGACCTGGTGCTCGAGCGTCTGCTGGACCAGCCGCTTCTGACCGGCGGACAGAACGCCGCTGGCGTCCGTCCCGGCCTCGAACGCCAGCAGCAGCGCCGTGGTCATGAACGTGCCGGCGAGCGCGACCCCGAACGAGCTGCCGAGATAACCGGCGGTGCGCGACACCCCCGTCACATCGCTCACCTCGTCCGGTGGCGGTGCCGACTGGACGAGGTCGGTCACCGTCGTGGCCAGGCCCCGGCCGAACCCGATGAGGAGCAGACCCGGCGCGAGGGCCAGGCCCACGGCCGACACCCGCTGTTCGTGCGGATGGAACAGGACGGCGGTCGCGACGCAGCCCGCGCCCATGAAGAGGAAGATCCCCATCGCCGCGGCGCGGTGCGTCATCCGTCCGCGGGCGATGAGCCGGGCGACCACCGAGGCCGCCACCGTGAGCCCCACGGTCACCGTGATCAGCGTGATCCCGCTGCGCAGCGCGTCGAAGCCGAGGGTCGTCTGCAGAAAGACCGGCACCAGGAAGAGCATGCCGCTGGGCACCAGGATCTGCATCACCTGGGTCTCGGTCCCCGCCCGTACCGTGCGGTTGCGCAGCACGGAGACGCGCACCAGCGGGTCCCGTCCGATCCGGACCAAGCGGCGCTCCCACCACACGAACGCCAGCAGAACCACCAGCCCGATGCCGCCGATCAGCACGACGGGTGACAGCCGGCCGCGGTGGAGCAGCGTATGGCCGAACGCCACGAAGTCCTGCCGGGCCCTGAGCAGCCCGTACCGCCCCGACAGCAGGGTGGCGACCACGAGCAGGCCGAATCCGGCGGCGGACAGTGTCGCCCCGAGAACATCGAACGACTGTTCGTTGCGGGGATGGGGGCCGGCGACCGCAGGACCCCGGCCGGTCTCCGCGGTCCGCCGCATGAGCAGCACCACGGTCAGCGTGACCACGGTCTCCAGGAGGAACGACACCCGCCAGCCCAGGTAGTTGGTGATCAGGCCACCCACCACGGGACCGGCCGCCGCCCCGATCCCGGAGGTCGTGGCCAGCGCGGACAGCACCCGCGTGCGCGTGGCGCCGGTGAAGGCGGCGGTGAGCATCGACAGCACCGCCGGAAGCATCAGCGCCACACCGATCCCCTGCAGCAGCGACCAGCCGACCAGCAGGAACGGCAGCGAGGGGCCCGAGGCGGCGATCAGCGCGCCCAGGACGAAGATCTCGCCACCGGCGACGAAGATCCGGCGGTGCCCGTGGCGCGCCCCGAGCTTGCTCCCGGTGATCAGGAACGCGGCGACCACCAGCGAGTACAGCGAGATGGCCGACTGCACCCCGGTCAGCGATGTATCCAGGCCCCTGACCAGCGCCGACAGTGCCACGTTCAGGGCGGTCGAGGCGTAGTTGATCACGAGGTTCTGGACGGTGCACAGGAGGAACAGCGTCCTGAGGCCCGACGGCGCTTCCGGCCCGGCCGGTCCCCTGATCCGCCACCCTCCGTGTCGCCGCTCCACGCTTCCGTCCCGCGCTCCGACCGCCCTGCCGGGCACCGACCGCCCTGCCGGGCACCGCCGGAGGCGTGCCCCGCCCGCCGGACCGGCACCCGCCTCCGCCTTCGTCCCGGTCCAGGGTGCACGCCCCGCACACCCGTGGCGTTGCGGGACGCGCCAGAGCACGCGAGCGGCACCGGTACGGCGGGCTCCCGGCCGCCGAGATGCGCCCCCGGTCGGGATGTGCTGCGCTGAAGAGAGCGCCTGGAGCGCCTCCCGAAGGGCATCGCGCCATGCCGAGAGTAGGCACCTTCCTGCCGCCCGCGTCCCCCGGCGGGACGGGTCCGCCGTCCGCCCCTGCGGGAGCGGGCAAGATTCCGCCGGACGACCACACGCTGCTGATGAGCCTCCTGCCGGAGATCAGCGGCGTCGAGTTCCTCCACGACCTGGACATCCGCCGATCGTGCGTCCGCAACGGCAAGGTGTACTGCGACGACGTGTGCCTCAGCGACCTCGACCTCTACATCTGGTACGCCCGGATGGCCCGGGAGCCCGCCGGCTATGCCCTGGAGGCCCTGCGAACGCTCAGCCAGGACACACCGGTTGTCCCCGACCCGGAGCGTTTCGCGACCGGCCTCGACAAGTACCGGGCACACCTGTGCCTGTCGCGGGCCGGCCTTCCCGTCCCCGACACGGTCCTGGTCGACCACCGCAACACGGCCGCCGCCGCACCCGTCATCGAGGAGTGGGGCCGCGCCCTGCTGAAACCCCGGCGGGGCGCCTTCGGCCACGGGGTGCTGCTGATCGAGGACTTCGCCACCCTGCGGGACCTGGCGGGCTACCTGGACAGCACCCTCGCGGCCACCGCGGAGGACACCCTCCTCCTGGAGCGCTTCTACCCCCACGGCCCCGGGGACTGGGTCGGCACGACCCTCATCAACGGCACGCTGATGTACGGCTACCGCAAGCGCCGCCACCGCTTCGCCCGCCTGTCCGCCGACGCCTGGAAGGTGTACGACCCGGAGAGGGCGGGCGGCGACGTCGACCGCTGCGAGGTGCCCCCGGGGCACGCCCGCATCGCCCGGCTCGCCCAGCAGGCGCTGTGTCTGCCACTGGTCGGCTTCGACCTGATCCAGTGTGACGGCCGGCCCGTCATCGTGGACGAGAACACCTTCCCCGGCCTCTACCCGGACCTGTTCGCGACCGCGAGGCGCTCGCTCGCCCGCGAACTCTGCACGCTGATCGCCGACTTGATCACCCATCACCTCGGCGGGCCGCCGAGCGCCCGCCAGGACCTGAGGACGGCCACGCCGGACACGGGCCTCATCCTCACCGACGGGGACCCCGAAAGGCCGATCGGCGCCCGGCGGCGTGCGTAGTCGCCTACCGCGAGTACCACGAGCGTGCGCGGGCACTCCGGCGGCACCCCGCTGGTCACGCTCATCGACCTCCCGCGGAACGAGAGACGCACATCACACCCATCCGCCCGTCCGGCTGTCACATCTTCCCGAGTTGACCCGTCAGAGCTGTGTAACCGTCGACGCACAGCAAGGAGATCATCATGGACGCCCGTCTCAACTTCTACGGCAACTCCGTCGCGGCCAAGTTCGCGAAGTACATCAACTCGGCGGGCAAGGTCGTCTCGGACTCGCCGCTTCCTGCCGCGACACAGGAACTGGTGAAGATCCGCGCCAGCCAGATCAACGGCTGCGGCTTCTGCACCGACATGCACACCAAGGACGCCGCGCATGCCGGGGAGACCTCGTTGCGCCTCAACCTGGTGGCGGCCTGGCGGGAGGCGACGGTCTTCACCGAGGCCGAGCGGGCCGCCCTGGAACTGACGGAGCAGGGCACCCGCATCGCCGACGCCGCGGGCGGGGTCACCGACGAGGCGTGGGCGAACGCCGCCAAGCACTACGACGAGGACCAGCTCGCCGCCCTGGTGTCGCTCATCGCCCTCATCAACACCTACAACCGCATGAACGTCATCATCCGGCAGCCCGCGGGCGACTACCAGCCGGGCCAGTTCGGCTGACCACACCCGGCCGCCGCCGGGCGGATCCCGGCGAGCCGACCACGACCGGCCGACCACCACCACCGAGCCCGGGGGCCGGTACCGCCTGCGAGCGGTACCGGCCCCCGGACTCCGCCGCTCCCCCTACGCCGGCCACCGGAACGGGACGTGCACGAGCTCTGTCCCGACCCGTCTCAGACCCGTTCCAACGGCCGATGCGGCCCCTCCGGGAGCTCCACCTCGACCGCGTCGCCGGGGCGCACCACACCTCCCTGCCGCACGATGCCCATGATCCCTGCCTTGCGTACGACGTTCCCGTCGCCGTCACGGCCGACGACCTGCCTCAGCAGGCCGTCCTGGAAGGCGTCGATCTGCAGACAGGGGTTCCGCAACCCGGTCACCTCGACCACGGCTTCCCCGCCGATCCGGAGCAGGGCGCCCACGGGCAGGCCGAGCAGGTCGATGCCGCGGGTGGTGACGTTCTCGCCGAGTTCCCCGGCGGCCACCCGGAACCCCGTCGCGCCGAGCTCCTCGAAGAGCTCCTCGTGCATGAGGTGGACCTGGCGCAGATTCGGCTGCGTGGGGTCCTGCGCCACGCGCGAGCGGTGCTTGACCGTCACCCCGGCGTGAACATCGCCTTCGACACCGAGCCCGACGAGCAGCGTGATGCTCTCCCGGTTCGGCTTGGTGAACGAGTACTCCTCGTTCCTACTGACGGCCCTTACCACTCCGCTCATGGCCCTGTCCCCCTCCGCTCGGCGATGATCGGCCAAGAGCCTAAACCTCTGTGCTCACGGATCACGCTCAACCGCCGATCAGTCGGCTGGGTGACTCGCCCCGGCGGCCCGCCTCACCCGCAGCCATGGACCCTACGAAGTGACGCCACGCTTGCGCCCCCACGGTGACGACGGGCCCGTCCCTGTGCTTGGAATCGCGGACAAGAGCGCCTTCGACCGTGGCCGCGCACTCGACGCATTCACCGCCCGCACCGTTGCTGTACGACGATGTGGACCATATCGGGCGGTCGCCCCCCTGGGTCTCTGTCATGCTCAGTTCGCGTATTCCTTCAGGATGGACTTGATCAGTCGGCTGGAGCGCTGAGGACTCAGAGCGGCGGCTCGGAGACCGTCGAAGGCCCTGGTGTACTCACGCACATGATGCTCACCCTCCAGATAGATCGCATCCGTGATGCCGTCGCGGTACACGATGTCCGGATCTCCTTGATCGGGGAAGCCGAGCATGGTGAAGGAGCCCGTGGCCGGATAGCTACCCGAGTCGAAAGGAAGAACTTGCAGTGTCACGCTGGGCAACTCGGTTGACTCAAGGACGCGCTCGAGCTGTTCCCGCATCAGCGGTCGGTCCCCGATGACATTGCGGACAGCGCCCTCGCTCACAATGAACCAGGCGTCCGGGGCCGAGGGGCGAGTCAGCAGGGTCTGGCGCTCCATGCGCACACGTACCGCCCGGTCGATGTCCTCGGAAGACATGTGCGCACCCGTCCGGTGGAGCTCGGTGGCGTATGCGGTCGTCTGCATGAGCCCGGGGAGTAGCTCGCACTGATACTGGCGAAGCGTGGAGGCGTCCTGTTCCAAGCCGATGTAGATGTTGAACCATTCGGGTACGCCCGTGCCGCCGTGGACTTGCCACCAGCCTCGCGTCTTCGCCTGTCGAGCCAGGGACTTCAGGAACTCACGCATCTCGTCGCTGGTGCCGTAGAACCGGCATAGGGCGTCGATGTCGGAGGGCTGGATCCTGCCGCTGCCCGTCTCCATCCTGTTGACCTTGGAACCGCTCCAGTCCAAGGCTTCACCGACCTGAGCGCAGGTCAACTCGCTCGTCTCGCGAAGCTTCTTCAACTCGATGGAGAGACGGCGGCGGCGTGCCGTCGGAGAACCTGCCATCTCAACTCACCTTCAGTCAGCGAGCATTCAGTCTTGCGCCAGAGCTTGCTCTTGCCAATCACTCGGAAGTGGGAATCTCGCCCTGCACATTGCATGAAGGGATGCGCGCACCTCACTCTGATAGCAGCACAACTCGCCGTGAGCGCTCGTAACGCTTCGCATCTCTGCCCGGCGATCTGAGACGAGGGAGGTCTTCGTGAGCCAGGAACCCTGCATGTCACGAAAGCCGTGGCACGTGGCCTTCACTGCTGAACCCGTGGAGGTGGCCGCCTTGCGCCGCATCATGCGGCTGCATCTAGGGAGCTGGGGATTGCATGACCTTGTCGATCAGGCTCAACTTTGCGTCAGCGAGCTGGTGTCCAACGTCATCACACACGTCGGTCATGGCACTCCGGCCACCCTGACGGTCTCCATGAACGGCACTCATCTACGCATCGAGATCCATGACCCTGAGACACGCGCCCTCCCTGCTCTCCTCGATGCGGGCTCCGACGCCGAGGCAGGTCGCGGCATGGCTCTGGTGGAGGCCGTCGCCGACCGTTGGGGTGTCCTGCTCCACCCCGACCGAAAAGTCACGTGGTGTGAGCTGGCCACAGGGCTCACCTCGCCGAACGGCCATGTGGGAGGCGCGGGTGTCACCCGTGCCGAGGCACTTCTCAGCCTGTATACGGTGGCACGGCTGCCGCGCGAGTCGACGCCGAGCAGGTTGAGCACGGCGATCGCCCAGGAAACGGTGATCGACGCCGTGACGGACTTTCTCCACTGGCTTCGGGCCCACGGCTGCGACGCCGATGAGGTCCTGGACCGTGCCCAAGCGCGTTTCGAGGTGCAGATCTCCGCGCTCGTCCGGGAACCTCTCGCGTGACGTCGTCACCTGGTGGCGATGGCCGAGTAGGTCCACACATCGGCCGGCAACTCGTGCTGGAGTTCCCAAGTGATCGCCATGGGCTTGCTGCCGGCGTGCTTCACGTAGGTGGCCGGGCCGAGGAGCATCCAGGGCTCGGACTTGCCGATGCTGTTGCGCTTGTAACGGCGCAGGAACAGCAGGACGTGGCTGCCTTGCCGGACGTGCTGCTGGTAGCGCAGGCCCGTCGTGGAGTTCTCCGGAGTGGTGCTCTGTGACTCCCAGTGGAAGCGGGTGGGGCTGAGCGCGTAGTCCTTGTAGCGGATGGTGGGGGAGAAGTCCCGCTCGGCTTTCTCCAGCGTGATGAGCAGCGCGTCGGTCTTGATCTCCTCGACCCATCGCACACCCTGACCGAAGTCTCTCGGCATCTGGCCGCCCAGTTGCGCAACCCCGAGAGCCGCGAGGATCTCGGAGCGGTTGTAGGCGCTGTGGATCTTCAGCGGAACATGGCTGAGTGAACCCTCCAAGGGGAGGGGGAAGTGGTCGGCTTCGTCGAGGACGTACGTCAGGACCTGCCGCAACTCGTCACGGAACACCGGCTGGGCGCGGAGGGACTCGAGACCCTGCCGGTATCCGGTGAAGCCGCCCGCGTTGTCCCACAGATTGAAAAAGAGCATGCGGGCATACGTCTGCTCCTTCGGGGACAGGGAGTCGTAGTCGGGGGTGTCGTCTGCGAGCATGCGCAGATAAGCCCTGACCCGTTCAGGGTCGTCGACGTGAAGAAACGCGTGCACGCGCTTCAGAAGCTCCGCTTCGCCCGACCGGGCCGCCCGGTCGATGAGCCCCGCCTTGCGCAGCAACTTGGTCCAGGAGTTGTCACTCTTGTAGAGTTCCTTGATCTCGCGACGGCTTTCGCTCAGGTAGTCGGCCAGCCTGGGCCTGCCGTACTCCCTGACCTCCTTCGCCAGTGTCGTGATCGTGGCCTTGAGTTGTGTGCGGATGTTGTCGAGGACGAGATCCTTGGACTTGCCCTCTAGGAGGATCTGGCAGCCGGAGGGCAACTGGGGGAAGTCGTGCTCGACGGCGTCGACCAGGCGGTTGCGAGAGAGGTTGGTCATAGCCCGGAACTGCGCCTCGAAGCGGAACTCGGCTCGATGCTGACCGATGAAGTCGAGCACCGTCAGCACCGGCTTGTTCGGCGTACGGCGCAGCCCGCGTCCGAGCTGTTGGAGGAACACGGTCGCGCTGTTCGTGGGGCGCAACAGCAGCAGTGTGTCTACGTCGGGTATGTCGAGCCCCTCGTTGAACAGGTCGACGGAGAAGATCACCTGGATGCGTCCGGCCTTGAGATCCTCGAGCGTGCGCTCGCGCAGGGCCGGGGCCGAGTCGCTGTCGAGCGCTGCGGCTTGGAAGCCCGCTGTGCGGAAACACTCGGCCATGAAGCGTGCGTGCTTCTTGGTCACGCAGAAACCGAGCGCACGCATAGAGGCCGGGTCAGCGATCTTGTCCTCGACCTGCTTGATGACGAGACGAGCCCGTGCGTGGTCGCCTGTGTAGAGGTTGCCGAGCTGTTCCGGGTCATAGCTGCCCGACCGCCAGCCGAGGTTGGTCAGATCCGTCCCGTCCGGGAGCCCGAAGTAATGGAAGGGACACAGCAGATCGTTCTCGAGGGCTTCCCAGAGCCGCAGTTCGGCGGCGATGCGCCCGCCGAAGAACTCGTCTTGGACGTTGAGCCCGTCCATCCGTTCCGGGGTCGCGGTCAGGCCGAGTAGTTCGGTCGGTCCGAAGTGCTCGATGATCCGTCGGTATGTGTCCCCCGTCGCGTGGTGGAACTCGTCGATGACGATGGCGTCGAAGTGTTCGGGATCGAACTGCTCCAGCCGTCGGGAGTTGAGGGACTGGACGCTGGCGAAGACATGCGTCCAGTCGCGGGGCTCCTGGCCGTTGTAGAGCAGTTCACCGAAGGACGCGTCGTCGAGGACTTCGCGATAGGTCCGCAGCGACTGCCTCAGGATCTCCTTGCGATGGGCGATGAAGAGCAGCCGCGGGAGTGCTCCGCCGAGCCTGTCTCGCAGGTTCCGGTAGTCCAGGGCGGCCATGACGGTCTTGCCGGTGCCGGTTGCCGCGACGAGGAGGTTCCGGTGACGGTCGCGGATCTCCCGTTCCACTCGGAGGCGCTCCAGCATGTCCTTCTGGTGCGGAAGCGGGCGCACCTCGAGTCCGGACAGGGTGATCTTGAGCTCGTCCGCCGACGTGGTGCCGCCCGCCTGGGCCAACGCCTCGGCGAGCCGCTCACCATCGCGTTCGGGGTCGTACGCCTCGAACGCCGTGTCGGCCCAGTAGGCGTCGAAGGTCGCCTCGAACTTGTCGAGCACCCTGGGGGTGGCGACCGACGACAGACGTACGTTCCACTCCAGACCGTCGAGCAGTGCGGCCTTCGACAGGTTGGAGCTGCCCACGTACGCCGTGTCGAAGCCGGTGTTGCGTCGGAACAGCCAGGCCTTGGCGTGTAGACGCGTGGACCTGATCTCGTAGTTGACCTTCACCTCCGCCCCGAACTCGCGCACCAGCCGGTCCAGCGCATACCTGTCGGTGGCGCCGATATAGGTGGTGGTGATGACGCGGATCGGAACGCCTCGTTCCTTCGCGGCGCGCAGAGAGTCCTCAAGGACCCGTATGCCGTACCACTTCACAAACGCGCATAGCAGGTCGACGCGGTCTGCCGTAGCGAGCTCCGCTCTCAACTCCGCGCCCAGGTTGGGATCGTCCGGGGCGTTGGTGATCAGCGCGGTTTCAGACAGGGGCGTGAGTGGGCGAATGGCGTAGGCGCCGGGCGCCTCCCGCTCAGCGAGCGCCAGCAGCTGTCGAGGACCATCGGCGATGGCGCTGCCCGACCGGTCTTCATCCGGGTCAGGCACGCTGACAGCCAACGCCTGCATGATCTGGTTCGCGGCCGCCACCTGCTGCTTCTGCGGCAGCTGACTCATCCGGCGTTCCACAGCCCGCGCGATGTGCCGGGCGAGTACGTGGGGTGCGGATTCTTCGCTGACCCCGGAGTCGACCGCCTTCCACCCGGCCGCTTCGAGTGCTTCTATCCGATCGTGCAGGCTCTCGGTGATGAGCTGCTCGTAGACACCCGCGACCGGTTGCGACAGGTCCCCCCGTCCCCCCACGACCACTCCCTGATCCTTCGTAATGATTCGTTCCTCAGCGGTTTGCCAAGCGCCTCGAGGTATCCGGAGGCGGACCGGATCCGCCCGTCGACCGCGCTCTCCCTCGACGCGCCTCGGTCGCCGACGTCGCGATGTCCACAGAGGGAGGGGACGAGGGCGTGGATTCAGCCCCCGTGACACCCCTCATACGCCCGCCCCGACCCGCACCAGCACTCCGCCCCCCGCTCCGGCGGCCAGGCCACCGCGCGGCCCCTGGCCGCCAGGGTCGTCGCGTACTGCGGTAGCAGCGTCACGTCGCCCGGTGACGTGCCCTCCGACGCCGCGAACGCCTCGTACGACGGGACCGTGCCGGTCACGATGCCCAGGTTCGCCGTGCCCGAGGCCGACAG
The DNA here is from genome assembly GCF_042869095.1 of Streptomyces sp. NPDC007264. Lineage (NCBI taxonomy): Bacteria > Bacillati > Actinomycetota > Actinomycetes > Kitasatosporales > Streptomycetaceae > Streptomyces > Streptomyces sp. NPDC007264. The sequence goes on along the minus strand of NZ_JBIAFD010000010.1, from coordinate 147,349 downwards.
TTCCCTCAGGGAGGCCTCTATCGTCCTCAGGTGCTCCTCGTGGGAGGAGTACTCGGCGGTCAGTGTCGGGTACGCCGCCACCAGCTCCGCCAGTTCGGGCGCCGGCCAGTGCAGCACCGCCACTGGGAACGGGCGGGACAGGGCCTCGCGGTAGGCGCCCAGTTCCGCGCGCAGGCGGCTGATCTCCGCCTCCAGCTCCGCAGGGTTGTCCGAGCCGAGGGACCAGATCCGCTTCGGGTCGTGGAGCTCGTCCAGCGAGACCCGGGAGGAGTGGAGGGTGTCCGCCACGGTGTCCCACTCGTCGTGCGGCGCGCCCAGCATGCGGCGGACCCGGTGGCGGCCGTACAGGAGCGGGTGGGTGGACTGCGGGGGGTTCGCCGCGTCGGCGACCAGGAGGCGCAGGCCCGCTGTGAACGTCTCCTCCGCCGCCTCCAGTTCGTCGTGCGACTCCAGCGACTCCGCGACGATCACCCAGGGGGCCGGGTCCCGGGGAGCGGCCGCGCGGACGCCTTCGATGATCGCCCGTGCCTCGGCCTCGTGGTCGTACTCCCACAGGTTCGACGCCTTCAGGGCGCGTACGAGGTGGGGGTTGTCCAACGGCTCGGGAGCGGACAGCAGACGGTCGTACAGCGCGGTCGCGGCGGGGCGGTCGCCGGCCAGCTCCCGGTGGGCCGCGGCCTGCAGCAGCAGGTGTTCCACGTCCTCGGGGTACAGACCGGCGGCCCGCTCCAGGCGCGCTGCTTCGGCGTTGTGGTCGACGTTCTCGGCAGGCGTGTCGGGGCGCATGGGGGACACCGTACTGCCGCCGACCGACAGAGGAGAGAGATTCGCAGGCCAGGGGGACGGAGGGGTTCGTCCCACCGGACACGGCGGGCCGGGGCCGGGGTGTCCGGGCGCGGCCAGGTCGTCGACGACGACCGCGCAGCGCGGCGACGGCCGGGGCGGCGGGCGGGCGGTTCGGCAGGTGATCAGCTCCGCGATATCACCGGTACGGCCGGAGGGGGTCGGCTGCCGGTGCGGCGCCCGGCTCCTGCGGTTCGGCGCGTTGAGCCGAGCGCGTCCAGGGGGCTCATGACCGGCGCACGTCCCTCTTGCGTGTTCTCTGACACACCCCGTAAGTTACCGACAGGTAGCCCGTCCCAACGACAACGCTCCCCAGCTTGCCCGCTCCGCCGCCGCCGTCTTCGCCCGCCGGCAGGAGGTCCTCGCGGCCCTCTTCCTGCGGCATGACCTGACGGAGGAGCGCAGCCGCCGACTCGGTGCCTTCGTCGTCGCCGCGGTCGAAGGCACGGTGATCATGTGCGGGGCCGAGCACATCGCTCGAAGGAGTCGCCATGCCCTCGCTCGACCGCCACGACAACGTCTTCGTCCTCGACCTCGGAGACGGAGAGAACCGCTTCCACCCCGACTGGATCACCGCCGTCGGCGCCGCACTCGACGAGGTCGAGAAGGCGGAGGGCCCCCGCGCCCTGGTCACCGCCGCCACCGGCAAGTTCTACTCCAACGGGCTCGACCTGGACTGGCTGTTCGCCCACGCCGACCAGCAGCACGACTACGTCGTCTCCGTCCACGAGCTGTTCGCGCGGATGCTGTCGCTGCCGGTCGTCACGGTGGCCGCACTGCAGGGGCACGCCTTCGCCGCCGGCGCGATGTTCTCCCTCGCCCACGACTTCCGCGTCATGCGCGCCGACCGCGGTTACTGGTGCCTGCCCGAAGCGGACATCAACATCCCCTTCACCCCCGGCATGGGCGCGCTCATCCAGTCCCGGCTCGCGCCGCAGACCGCGCACGAGGCCATGCTCACCGCCCGCCGTTACGGCGGCGCCGACGCCGCGGCCACCGGCATCGTCGACCAGGCGGTCGGCGAGGACGCCGTGCGCTCCAGCGCGATCGAGCTCGCCCAGGCGCAGGTGAACAAGGCCGGCGACACCCTCGGGATCATCAAGGCCCGCATGTACGGCCCGGCTCTGGCCACCCTGCGCGACACGACGAACCCGCTCGGCTGAGCCGACGCCGCACCGACCGCACCACCCCGTCCCCAGGCGTTCCGCCCGGGGACGGGCCGCCCCAGCCGTCCACCGACTGAGGGGACAGGGCCGGGGCCGACGTCGTTGCCGGACAGAGCGGTGCGTGACCATGGCCACTTGAAGCCGGAGCCCTTATCGTCCGACCCCATGCGCACCCGCGTCGTGCACCACACCACCCGGCGGCGTCGTGCCCTGCTCCGGCGTGGGCTGTGGAGTGGTGGTGAACTGTTGGTCACGCTCGGCGTCGTACTCATGCTGCTCGTCGTCCATCAGCTGTGGTGGACCAATCGTCAGGCCCGGCAGGGAGCCGAGCGCAAGGTGCAGGCGCTGGAGCGGGAGTGGGGCGAGCCCGCCGGCCCGTCGGCCGCCGGCTCGTCCGGTACGCCGGACGCGGGCGGCTCCCCCACAGGCTCCGCCACCGGACGGCGAAACCCGCAAAACCCGCAAGACCCGCGAGGGGTTGCCGCCGTCCGCCCCGCGCTCTCCCGTGCCTACGCCGTCCTCACCATTCCCCGGCTGTCCGTCCGCGTCCCCGTCGCCGAAGGCGTCAGCAAGTCCCGTGTGCTCAACCTGGGCTACGTCGGCCACTATCCGGGCACCGCCCAGCCCGGCGGGGCGGGGAACTTCGCGCTCGCCGGGCACCGCAACACGCACGGTGAGCCCTTCCGGCACCTCGACCGCCTGCGTCACGGGGACGCCGTCACCGTGGAGACGAAGTCCGCCGTCTACACCTACGTCGTCGACAGGACGCTCCCGCAGACCTCCGCCCGGGACGGGGGAGTCATCGCGCCCGTCCCGCGCAGCACCGTGAGACCGTCGTACGGGTACGACCGTCCCGGCTACTACCTCACGCTCACCACCTGCACCCCGGAGTACACCTCGCGGTACCGGCTCGTGGTGTGGGGCACGCTCGCCTCCATGCGGCCCCGGGCGTGAGCCTCAGGCCCGTTCGCGCAGCGCCAGCACCCCGAGTGCCCCGGCGAGCGCCAGCCCCGCCGAGACGATGGCGGCGATGTCCGCGCCGTGGGCGAGCGAGCCGCCGCCCGAGGTGACCACGGCGATCGTGAGGGCCACGCCCGCGCAGGAGCCGATGTAGCGGAACGTCTGCTGGGCCCCCGACCCCATCGCCGCGCGTTCGGCGGGTACCGAGTCCACCGCGACCAGCGGGAGCGCGGCGTTCAGCAGGCCGCTGCCGATGCCCCCGATCACCAGTCCGGGCAGCAGTCGGGCCCAGGAGTGCGCGCCGATCGCGCCCAGCATGGTCAGCACGCCGACGGCATGGAGCGCGAACCCGAGGGCCAGTTGGTGGCGCGGCGAGACCCGGCCCGCCAGCCGCTTCGCCTGGAGCGCGACCGCGAAGGAGAGCCCGGACCACAGCAGGAACAGCCATGCGGTGTCCATCGCCGTGAGGCCCAGTGCCCGCTGGAGCAGTGCCGGAAGGAAGCTGAACAGGCCGATCACCGCGAGGCCCGTGAACAGTCCGCCCGCGGCCGAGCCGAGGAAGCGGGGCCGGCGCAGCAGGGCGAGGTCGATCATCGGTACGCGGGTGCGGCGCTCGATGACGGCGAAGGCGGCGAGCAGGAGCACGGCCGCCGCGAGGAGCACCGCCACCGGCGTCCGCAGCCAGCCGTCGCGGCCCAGCGTCAGCGCGGCCACCAGGGACACGAGGGCGAGGCCGAACACGGAGGCGCCCGCGAGGTCCGGACGGCCGCCCCGAGGCGCGCGGGACTCGGTCAGCGCCCGGGGCGACAGGGCCGCCACGATCAGCGCCGCGACGCCCAGGACCCCGTACGCCACGCGCCATGTGGGCATCGCTCCCGCGATCAGCGGGCCCGCGGCGATGCCGCCGCTGACGAAAGCGCCCCACACGCCGGTCGCGTGCAGTCGGCCCCGAGGGGTCGGGAAGGCGTGCACCAGCAGGCCGAGGCTGCTCGCGAGGATCGCCGCGCTCGCCGCGCCCTGGGCGACGCGGGCCAGGGTGAACAGCCAGGTCGACGTCGCGAAGGCGCCGAGCGCGGTGGTGAGGCCGAGGGCCAGTGTGCCGGCCAGGAAGACCCGGCGGCGGCCGTAGTCGTCGGCGAGGCTGCCCGCCACCAGGAGGAGCGCGGCCAGCCCCAGCGGGGTGCCGTTGAGCAGCCATGCCTGCGCGGAGACGGGGGTGTGCAGGGCGGCGGCGGTGTCGGGGAGCGTGACCATCGGCGCGGTGTACGTCATCAGCGCCACGGCGGTGGCCGCGCTGGTCAGGGCGAGGGTGGGGGTCGCCCGGGGGGTGCCGTGGGGGGCGTGGGCGACAGGGGTGACGACAGGGGTGGCAGGGGTGACAGGGGTGGCGGGGGCGGCGGGGGCGGCGACGGTGTGCTCGTCGTGTTCCCTCGGTTCCGTGCGTTCCAGGGGTGACATGGCCTGCGCTTCCGGAGGGTGGTTCGAGAGGCGGGTTCCAGGTTCGGTCATTGAACCTGATGTGCGCGTACGACCGTAGCAGCAAAGGTTCGGTCATTGAACCAAACGGGAAAGTGGATTCGGTCACCGAACCCTCCTGCTCGGGACTGGCTACAGTGGAGCCATGGCTCTCGGCAAGGACTACGCCACGCAGGAGTGCGCCGTCGCCCGCGCGCTGGAGGTCATCGGCGAGCGCTGGACGCTGCTCATCGTGCGCGACGCCCTCTACGGCGTACGGCGCTACAACGACTTCCTCGTCCATCTCGGCATCCCCCGCGCCGTCCTCGCGGCCCGCCTCCAGAACCTGATCGCCGCGGGGATCCTGGAGAAGCGCCGCTACCAGGAGTCGCCCCCGCGGGACGAGTACGTCCTCACCGAGCGCGGCACGGCCCTGTGGCCCAGCCTGCGGGCGCTCGGTGTGTGGGGGCGCGAACACCTCAGCGGTGCGCGGCTGCGCTACTTCCGGCACGCGACCTGCGGGACGGACAAGGAGTTGGGGCCGTACGGCGAATGCCCCGCCTGCGGAACCGTCGTGCCCGTCGAGGACGTCGAGATGCTGCCGGGGCCCGGCCTCGACCTGGATCCGGCCGACCCGGTCAGCCGGGCGCTGCTGCGGCCGAAGAGGTTGCTGCAGCCGATCGAGACCGATCCTGTATAACAAGCCGGAGAGGCCACGTACGAGGGGAGGAGGCAGCCGGTGGTCCGGTTCCGGGTACGTCTGCGCCCAGCCGTCGTGCTGCTGCTCCTGCTCCTGGAGGTCGCCGCCCTCGACGCCGGCAGCCTCTCCGCCGCCGTCGCGCTCGCCGCGACCGCCGCGGTCGGCTCCGCGTTCGCCCTCTGTGCGCTGATCGCCGCCCGCAGCGTGCCCGCCGTGCCGCCGGCCCGGGTGCGCACGGCCATCCGCGACCGCGAGCACCGCACCGCCTTCCTGCCGCAACGGGACCCCGACGCCCGGGGACGCACCCGGCCGCGGGCACCGGGGCGAGCCCTTCCGGCGACCGCCGCGTAGGGCACGTCCGCGTCGTCCGCGCGTGACCCCGCGCGGGTCGTCCTGCCGACACCTCTTCCACCCGGCACGACGAGACCCCGGAGGGCTCACCCATGTCCGCGTTCATATCCGTGTTCGCCGGCCTGGTCGAACGGCTGGCCGACCTGCTCCAGCCTTTCTTCCACGCCTCCGCGGCGGCCGCCGCGATCGTCCTGTTCACCGCGTTCGTACGACTCCTGCTCCACCCCCTGTCCCGGGCCGCGGCGCGCGGACAGCGGGCGCGCGCCCGACTGCAGCCGAGGATCGCCGAGTTGCGTGCCCGGCACGCCGGGGACTCCGAGAGGCTCCAGCGGGAGGTCCTCGCGCTGCACGCGGAGGAGAAGGTCTCCCCGCTGTCCGGCTGCCTGCCCGGCCTCCTGCAACTGCCCGCCTTCTTCCTGCTGTACCAGCTGTTCTCGAACACGACCGTCGGCGGCCGGAGCAACGGCCTGCTCACCCACGCGTTGTTCGCCGCACCCCTCGGCGACCGGTGGGCCGACGCCCTCGGCCACGGCGGGCCCTTCGGGGCGGCGGGTCTCGTGTATCTCGTGCTGTTCGCGCTCGTCGCGGCGGTCGCCACCGTCACCTACCGGCGTACCAAGCGGACGACGGCCGCGAACCCGGTGCCGGCCGGAGACGGCGCGCAGGTGCCCGGTCTGGGCGCGGTCATCAGGGTCCAGCCGTTCCTGCCCTTCTTCACCCTGGTCACCGTGGCGGTGATCCCCCTCGCCGCCGCGCTGTACGTGGTGACCAGCACGACGTGGAGCGCCGTCGAGCGGGCCGTGCTCTACCGCTGAGCACGGCACGGCACGGCACGGTGGTCCGGTCCGTGAACGGGGTATTGCGGACCGGACGCCGAGCTTGGAAGATCGACCGGCCCTCCGACGGCCGCACCCCGGCCGCGCTCCGGCCGCACCGTCGGTTGGCCGCCCGCGATCGAGGGAGAATGTGACCATGAAGCTGCTGCGAGTCGGTACGGCGGGGGCGGAGCGGCCCGCGCTGCTCGACGCCGAGGGGACCCTGCGCGACCTGTCCGGTCTCGTCCCGGACATCGACGGACCGCTGCTCGCCGACGACGCGGCGCTCGGCAGGATCCGCGCCGCCGCCGAGGCGGGCGACCTGCCGCAGCTCGACGCCTCCGGGCTCCGCGTCGGCCCGCCGCTCGCCGGCATCGGCAAGATCGTCTGCATCGGCCTGAACTACCACGACCACGCCCGCGAGACCGGCGCGGAGCCGCCCGCCGAGCCGGTCATCTTCTTCAAGGCGCCGGACACGGTGGTCGGGCCCCACGACACGGTCCTCGTGCCGCGCGGGTCCACGAAGACCGACTGGGAGGTGGAACTGGCGGTCGTCATCGGCCGCACCGCCCGCTATCTGGAGTCGCACGAGGAGGCGCTCGCGCACGTCGCCGGGTACGCGGTGGCGCACGACGTCTCCGAGCGGGCGTTCCAGACCGAGCGCGGCGGCACCTGGGACAAGGGCAAGAACTGCGAGACGTTCAGCCCGCTGGGCCCCTGGCTGGTGACCGCGGACGAGGTGCCCGACCCGCAGGACCTGTTCTTGAAGCTGTGGGTCAACGGCGAGCTGAAGCAGCACGGGACGACCGCTGAGCAGATCTTCCCGGTCGCCGAAGTCGTGCGCTACGTCAGCCAGTTCATGACCCTGTACCCGGGTGACGTCATCAACACCGGTACGCCGGCGGGGGTCGCGCTCGGGCGGCCCGAGCCGAAGCCGTTCCTCCGGGCCGGTGACGTGGTCGAGCTGGAGGTCGAGGGGCTGGGGCGGCAACGGCAGGAGTTCAAGGACGCGTAGTGCCTCCGGTGCGCGGTGCCGCCGACTGCGCTCGGCGTTCCCGTCGTGGCGAAACGCCGAGCGTATCGTTGTACCGCGCGACTGCCCGCCACCGTGCGGCAGCGGGGAGGAGCGGCGACGGTGACTGTTCTCGTAGACAGGATCGTGATGGCCGAGCAGAGCGAGGAGCTCACCCTCGACAAGATGTTCGAGTGGCTGGAGCCCGCCCCCGAGGGATTCAAGGTCGAGATCGTCCGGGGGGCCATCTACATGTCGCCACAGCGCCAGACGCACTGGGAGATCATCCTCGACATCGTCGAGCAGTTGAGGACGCGTTACCCGCGCAATCGCATCGCCTCCGATGTCCGGATCGACTTTCCGGGCCGTCTCAATGGCTTCGCATGTGACATCGCGACCTTCAAGCCGCACGCGGTCAGGGACGACAAGGGGCGCTGGCGCTACCAGGACGTCCAGTTCGTGGCCGAGGTGATCTCCAAGGACACCGCGGCCAATGACTACGGGCCCAAGCGGGAGACGTACGCCCTCGCCGGGTACCGATCTATCTGATTGCCGACCCGTATACGGGAAGGTGCCATGTTCACATGCGCCCTGAAGGCGGTCAGTACTGCTCAACCCTGATCTTCCGCTTCGGTGAGGAGATCGACCTCAGCGAGACGGTTCTCGGCATCAAGCTGGCCACGGAGGAGTTCCCGCGTGAGGGCGACGCTCCCGGAGCCCCGGCGGCCCAGGGTCCGACAGCCTCACCGTGACCCCCTCGCGGGCCGAGCGCCGGGCCGCCTCCAGGACGTCGAGGGTCGCGGCCGCCTCCAGTGCGGTCACCGGGGCCGGGCCGCCCTCGCGCAGGGCTTTCGCGATCGCCGCGTAGTACGCCGGGTAGTCGCCGCGGAGCGTCGGTTCGGGGCGGCCCCCGCCGGTCTGCGGGGACTCACCGGAGCCCACGCGTCCCCACATGGACTCGGGTTCGACGCCCCAGCAGGGGCCCGGGCGCCTGCCCTCGCGCAGCGCCGCCTCCTGGGGGTCCAGGCCGTACTTCACATAGCCCGCGAGAGAGCCCAGCACCCGGAAACGGGGGCCGAGCTGGGCCGCGGTCGCGGAGACGTAGAGGTGGGAGCGGACGCCGTCGACGTGGGTGAGCGCGATGAACGTGTCGTCGTCCGCCTCCGCGCCCGGCCGGCGCACGTGCGACTCCGCGTACACGGAGGCGGCGGGGCCGAACAGGACGAGCGCCTGGTCGACGACATGACTGCCGAGGTCGTACAGCAGACCCCCGATCTCCGCCGGGTCACCGGACTCGCGCCACCCGCCCTTGGGCTGCGGCCGCCAGCGCTCGAAACGGGACTCGAAGCGCTGGATGTCGCCGAGCTCGCCCTCGGCCAGCAGCTTGCGGACGGTCAGGAAGTCGTTGTCCCAGCGGCGGTTCTGGAAGACGGACAGCAGCAGGCCGTGCTCCTCGGCCAGCGCCGCCAGCTCACGCGCCTCGGCCGCCGTCCCCGCGATCGGCTTGTCGACCACGACCGGCAGGCCCGCCTTGAGGGCGGCCGTCGCGATCGGGACGTGCGTCCTGTTCGGGGAGGCGATGACGATCAGGTCCAGCTCGCCGGCGCGGGGCCACAGCTCGTCGGGTGTGGCGGCCTGTCGCACCTCGGGGAACGCGGCGCGGGCCTGCTCACGCCGCCGCGGGTCCGAGGTGACGACCGTGTCGAGGACGAGGCCGGCGGTGGTGTCGATCAGCGGGGCGTGGAAGACGGAGCCCGCGAGGCCGAAGCCGACGAGGCCCACGCGGAGAGGGGCGGCGGGGCCACCCGGGGCTGTGCGCGTCATGGGCACCACTTTCGCAACGCTGTTGCCAAAGTGCAAGGGCAGGTCACAATGGAGGGCGTGAACGGGACGTGCGCGGGGTCGGTGGAGCGGGAGGCGGTCGTGGGGTCGGGGGAACCGTGGCGAGCGGAGTGAACCTGCCGGCGCTGCGCAGCCACAACGCGGCTCTCGTGCTGGACCTGCTGCGCACGGCGGGGGAGACCGGGATCAGCCGGCTGGAGCTGGCGGAGCGGACCGGCCTGACCCCGCAGGCCGTCAGCAAGATCACGGCCCGGCTGCGGGCGGACGGCCTCGCGACGGAGGCGGGCCGCCGCGCCTCCACCGGCGGCAAGCCGCGAACGGTGCTGCGGCTGGTGCCCGCGGCCGGGCACGCGGTGGGGCTGCACCTGGACCGGGACGAGGTACGGGTGGTGCTGTGCGACCTCACGGGCGCCGTGGTCGCCGAGCGCCGCTCCCCGCTCGACCTGGGCGCGGGCGCACGGAGCGTGGTGGAGCGGGCGGCCCGGGAGGTCGAGGGGCTGCTGTCCGAGGCCGGTCCCATGACCGAGGCCGGTCCCATGACCGAGGTCGGTCCCATGACCGAGGCTGGTCCCATGACCGAGGCTGGTCCCATGACCGGGGCAGGTCGCATGCCTGGGGCCGACGTGGTGTCCGAGGCGGGTCCCCTGCCCGGGGCGGCGGGCTCCACGCCCCGTACGGGCTCCACGTCTCGTACGGGCTCCACGTCTCGTACGGGCCCCGGGCCGTTGCTCGGTGTGGGTGTCGCGCTTCCGGGGCCGCTCGACCATCGGCACGGGGTGCTGCATCGCGTCACCGGGTTCCCCGAGTGGGACGGCTTTCCGCTGCGGGACGCGCTGGCGCGGCGGCTCGGCGTGCACGTGGCGATGGACAAGGACACCAACGCCGCCGCGCTGGGGCTCGCGCTGGGCGGTGCCGTCGAGGCCGCGGACCGGTCGTTCGCCTATCTGCACCTGGGTACCGGGCTCGGCGCCGGACTGGTCATCGGCGGGACCGTGCACCGGGGGCCGCGGACGGGGGCGGGGGAGTTCGGGCACCAGGTGATCCAGCTCGACGGGCCGCCCTGCGGCTGCGGCAACCGGGGCTGCATCGAGGCCCTGTGCCTCGCCGCCGTCGCCCGCGGTGACATGGAGGAGGCGGCGCGTGTCCTGGGCACGGGCGCCGCGAACCTGGCGCAACTGCTCGACATCGACCTGGTGCTGCTCGGCGGCCGCACCGTCGCCGCCCACCCGGAGTCCTTCGTCCGTGGAGTGGGCGCCGTCCTCGGCGAACGCGCCCGGCGCGAGGGCTCGACCCCGGCCGTCCCCGTGCGGGTCGCGCCCGGCGGGGAGCGCGGCGTCGCGGAGGGCGCGGCCCAGCTGCTGCTCGCGCCGCTCTTCGGACGGGCGGAGGGATGACTCCCCGGGGGCCCGGCGAGCGGGCCCGGCCACTGCGCTGATCGAGGGGACTTGGGCCGCGGGCTGCGGCCCTCAGGGCGTGGCGTGCCCCGGAGGCCCGCGCTGATGGCCGGTCATAATGTCATGCGACTGTTTCGACTGTTCCCGGTCCTGCCCTTCGCACTCGCCGCCACCGCCCTTCTCCCACAGGCCGCCGCCGGCGCGGCTCCCTCCGCTGGAGTCCTCGCCGACCGGGAGTCCGCCTGCGTGGCGCCCACGGGTCACGCCTTCCCCCTCACCACCCGCATCCACGGCGGTCCCGAGGCATACGAGCCCGGCGGCGCCGGCCGCACCTGGTTCATCGACCTCAAGAACACGACCGCGCAATCCTGCGGGGGCATCCACCCGGTGGTCGTCCTCGTCGACTTCAAGCGCACGCTGACGGTCGCCCAGCCCAAGCTCGAGTTCTTCGAGGGGGACCGTGCGCACCCGGTCACCTTCGAACACACCGCCCGGGACGAACTGGTCGGCGCGTTCGACGACGGTTTCGCCGGGTTCACGGTCGCGCCGGGGCAGACGCTCGCCGTGAAGGTGCGGCTGACGCTCGCACCCGGCACCAAGCCGAACGACGTCATGGCGAAGGCGGCGATCGTGCAGCGGCAGGGCGGCGACGGCGACTGGGTCGGCGAGTCGAACTACTACCGGTTCCGGATCGATGGCGGGGACGGCCATGCCGATGACCAGGCGGGGACGCCACCGGCATCGGACTCGCCGTCGCCCTCGCGCGCGCCCTCGCCGTCGTCCTCGTCGTCCCCTCTCTCGGCCCCACCCGCCTCCTCACCCGCGCCCACCTCCCTGCCCAGCCCCGTGGGCAAGGAACTGGCCAACACCGGGCCGCAGCCGCCGCACGGCATCAGTCCGACGACCGTCGGCCTGCTCCTGGTGGCGGGCGGCGGCCTCGTCGCGGCCTGCCCCTTCCTGCTGCGCCGCCGCTGAGCCCGCCCGCAGGGCCGGGACGTCCCCGCGGGGCCGGTGTGTCCCCACCGACTGGTGCGTGCCCGCCGGCCCGGTGTGTCCCCACCGACCGATGCGTGCCTGCCGGCCGGTGTGTCCACCGACCGGTGCGTGCCCGGCGGGATCGGGTCGGACCGGTCCTGATTACGCTGGGGCCCTGGGCGCCCGCCTTCATCGTCATGCGGGCGCCCCCGCTTCCCCGTTGCGTACGGCAGGAGATCGCACATGGCAGAGCGCAGGCCCATCGCGTCATGGCTCACCGACATGGACGGTGTGCTCATCCACGAGGGCGTCCCGATCCCCGGTGCCGACTCCTTCCTCAAGAAGCTGCGCGAATCCGGCAAGCCGTTCCTGGTGCTCACCAACAATTCCATCTACACTCCGCGCGACCTGCACGCCCGGCTGCACCGCATGGGGCTGGACGTGCCGGCCGAGAGCATCTGGACCTCGGCGCTGGCCACCGCCCAGTTCCTGGACGACCAGCGGCCCGGCGGCACGGCGTACGTCATCGGTGAGGCCGGACTGACCACGGCGCTGCACGACATCGGCTACGTCCTGACCGACCACGAGCCCGACTACGTCGTCCTCGGCGAGACCCGCACCTACTCCTTCGAGGCGATGACCAAGGCGGTCCGGCTGATCAAGGCGGGGGCCCGCTTCATCTGCACCAACCCCGACGAGACCGGCCCGTCCACCGAGGGCCCGCTGCCCGCCACCGGCGCGGTCGCGGCGCTGATCACCAAGGCGACCGGCAAGCAGCCGTACTTCGCGGGCAAGCCGAACCCGCTGATGATGCGGACCGGGCTGAACACCATCGGGGCCCACTCCGAGAACAGCGCGATGATCGGCGACCGGATGGACACCGACGTGCTGGCCGGGATGGAGGCCGGGATGCAGACGTTCCTGGTGCTCACCGGGCTGACCACGCCGGAGGAGATCGACCGCTACCCGTACCGCCCCTCCCACGTCGTGCCCTCGATCGCGGACCTCGTCGACCTCGTCTGACGGCCCCGGGCGGTCACCCGCCCCGGAGCCCTGCCCGCCCCGCCCGGTGGACGCCGTCGAACAGCGCCCGGTGGAGGCCATCCGGCGCAGCGCCCGCTCCCGTACGGAGTAGTCGAGGGTTCCTTCCGGATGCGCCGGAGTGCCCGGAGGGGGAACCTCCTGATATCGGGAGGTTTCACGATGGGTTCACTTCGGCTCACTCTCTGTGCGGGGGCCGTCGTCGCAGTCGCCCTCGGGCCCGCCGCGTACGCGGCCGAGGCGCGGGGCGTCTCCCTGACCCCGGGGTCCCCCGCACCCGCCACCGGTGTCCGGCCGGCCGTGCGCGGGTGCTCCGACGCGACGGGCACGACAGGCACGACAGGCACGACAGGCGTGGCGGGTGTGGCGGGCGTGGCAGGCACGACAGACGCGAGAGCTGCAGATACGACGGGCAGGGGTGGGCCGGTCGCGTCGGCCGCGTTCGTCGCGGACGGCCGGTTCGTCGCCCGGGTCGTCGGTCGGCACGGCACGCTCCCCGGCGGCACCGGTGTCCTCCTCCGGGCGGCGCCGGGCAGGTACGCCGTCACGGCCGGCTGCGACGGCCGGACGGTGAAGGGGCCGCTCACCGTCGGCGCCCCCAGGGCGGCCGCCCCGACCGGCCCGGTCCTCCCGCCCGCCCTGGCGTCCCCGGCGCCTCGGACGCCGCCGAGCGCTTCGAGACCCCCGATGGCCGCACCGACCCCGACCCCCACCGGCCGGGAGTCGCGCAGTGTGCCGCTCTCGCCGTCCGCCCCCTCCTCGCCGGTCGCGCCGGTACCCGCGGGCGGCGGCGGCACCGCGCGCGTGGCGTCCTCCGGGGCCCGGAACACCGGGCCCGGCGTGGGGCAGGCGGTCATCGGTCTCGTGCTGGCGAGCGCCGCCGCCGTCGCGGTCTTCGCCCGGGGGGCCCGCCGGGACCCCGGCGCGGAGTGAACCGTGTCCGAGCACGAGCGTTCCTCCGGTACCGGGCGGCTGCTGATGGGTGTCGCCTGGGTGGTCCTGCTGCTCGGGCTGTGGCTGTGGGGCCGGGAGGTGACCGACGTACGCCAGGGGATCTCCGCGCCGACAACCGGTGACATGGCCGCCGCCGGCCGGCCACCCGACGCCGAACTACCGCCCGCGGTCGAGCCGTTGGGGCGGGCCGTGCCGCTGCGCGTCGACATCCCCGTGATACGGGTGCAGGCGCCGGTCGTGGCGCGCGGACTGGACCGGCGGGGCGCGATCGAGCCGCCGCCCTTCGACCAGCCCGGGGTGGTCGGGTGGTACGCGGGCGGGGTGAGGCCCGGCGCCGCGGGGACCGCGCTGTTCGTCGGGCACGTCGACACCGAGACCAAGCCCGCCGTCTTCTACAAGCTCAGCACGCTGCGTTCCGGGGCGAAGGTGCGGGTGGTCCGCGACGACGGGCGCGTCGCCGAGTTCACCGTGGAGGACGTCAAGGTCCTCGACCGTGAGCACTTCGACGCCCGCCGGGCCTACGGGACCCGGCAGTCGGGCCGGGCCGAGCTGCGGCTGATCACCTGCGGCGGCAGGTTCGACCGGGCGAGCCGCTCGTACACCGCGAACGTGGTGGTGTCCGCGTACCTGACGGGCGGCGGCCGCTGACGACCGCGGTGCCCCCCGGCAACGGGTGCAACAGCTCTGGGAGAAGCCTCCGACGGCGTCGTGGGAGACGCGGAGGTATGCCACGATTGGGGGTAAGACGGTACACCCAGGGGGGAGTTGGATGTACGGGACGAGGGGTGTGGGGGCTTGGGCCGCGGCGGCGGTGGGGGCCGCCGTGCTGCTGGCCGGGTGTTCCTCCGCCGGGGGCGGGGGCGCGAAGGACGACGGGGGCGCCGGGATCACCCAGCGGCCGAAGTCCTCGGACCCGTTCTGGGTCAACCCGGACGGGAACGCGGCCCGGCAGGTCGCCGCGTACGAGAAGGCCGGGAGGACGGCCGAGGCGGACCGGATCAGGAGGATCGCCGAGCAGCCGACGGGGGAGTGGATCGGGCCGGAGAACCCCGAGGCGGAGGCACGGGGCTTCACCGAGGCCGCCCGGAAGGCGGACCGGACGGCGATCCTGGTGCTCTACAACGTCCCGCACCGCGACTGCGGGCAGTTCTCGCAGGGCGGCGCGGCGGACGGCGACGCGTACCGGGCGTGGATCGACGGGGTGGCCCGGGGCATCGGGGACCGGCACGCGACGGTCGTCCTGGAACCGGACGCGGTGCTGCACATGGTGGACGGCTGCACGCCCAGCAGGTTCCACGAGGAGCGCTACGACCTGCTGGAGGGCGCGGTCACCACGCTCACGGCGCTGAAGAACACGACGGTGTACCTGGACGCGGGCAATCCGGGCTGGCAGCACCCCGACCAGATCTTCCAGCCGCTCCAGCGGGCCGGCGTCGACCGGGCCGACGGCTTCGCGGTGAACGTCTCCAACTTCTACTCGACCCAGGACGCGATCGCCTACGGCAAGCAGTTGTCGGCGAAGATCGGCGGGAAGCACTTTGTGATCGACACGAGCCGCAACGGCAACGGGCCCTACACGCAAGGCGATCCGGGGCAGCGCTGGTGCAATCCGCCGGGCCGGGCCCTGGGCGAGGCGCCCACGACGAGGACGGCGGACCCGCTGGTGGACGCGTACCTGTGGGTCAAGCGCCCCGGCGAGTCGGACGGCTCGTGCAAGGGGGGACCGAAGGCCGGGGAGTGGTGGGCGGCCTACGCGCTCGGACTGACCGGGGCCGGCATCTGACCCCTCCCCCCCGCGTGACCCAGGGGGGCGCCCTCCGCGGTGGAGGGCGCCCCCCTGTGCCGACGACAGGGGCCTAGGGAACCCTCACCCACTGCGCCTTGCTGGGCGTTCCCCGGTCGTCGTCCGCGAACAGCATGTACCAGCCCGACGGGACGAGATTGCGGTTCGTCGGGACGGTCACCGTGATCCTGTTCCCCGATGTCGTGAAGTCCAGCGCGATCGAGCGCTGGTCGACGTCCGTGACGTGCGTCGACGCGCTCGGGCGGATCAGCCGGACCTTCTTGATCGTCGACGCGTGCCGCGAGGTGAACGTGCCCGACGCGCCGCGCGCGAGGGTCCGTGGGCCGCCCGACAGGGAGGGCCGCGCGCCCCGGTACAGATAGGGCGGCGTGTAGATCTCGATGCGCTGCTCGAACGTGCCGGGCCGGGTGTTGGCCTTGTCGCCGTACAGCGAGTCGGAGCCGAAGAACATCACGCGGCCGTCGGGCAGCAGGATCGAGCCCGCGTGGTAGTTGCGGCCGACCAGGGGGTCGGCGACCCGCTGGAACGTGTCGGTGTCCGGGTGGTAGACGCGCGCCTGCCGGATGTCGGAGTCGCCTCGCCCGCGGTAGTCCTCGGAGCCGCCGGAGACCAGCACCGTGTCGTCGGGCAGGACCGAGGACTGCGGGTAGCGGGTGCCCTTCTCCAGGGACGGCCCGTCCACGAAGCGCGGGTTCTTCGCCTTGAGGTCGATCAGCCGCGTCTTCCTGCTGGACAGCTTCGACTCGCCGACCCCGCCGCCCCCGATCACCAGGAACCTCTCGTCCTGTGCGGGCGGCAGCAGCACCGTGCCGGAGGTCTCCATCATGCTGGGATCGCCGAGCCCGGGCACCTTCGTGAACGTGTTGGCGGCCACGTCCCAGACGCCCGGGTCGCGGCCCACGTCGTCCGGCCCGTAGCCCGCGTTGGAGCCCGAGTAGAAGATCTTGCCGTTCTGCATCAGGAACAGCGCCGGGTAGGTCGGGAACTGCCGGGTCTTCCTGGTGTACGTCCACGTCCGGGTCGCGGGGTCGAAGATCTCGTTCTTGCCCGGGACCAGCTGCCCGATGTCGTCCAGCCCGGAGACGCTCAGGATCCTGCCGTCGCTGAGGGTGGTGAGGGTCGGGTACCAGCGGGCCTCGTGCATCGGGTCGACCGTGATGTACCTCTCGGCGACCGGGTCGAACTCGTAGGAGTCCCGGATGCCCTGGAAGTCCTTCTTGTCGAGCGCGAGCTTCTGCGCGATGCCGTAGGTGTTGCGTGCGTCGACGCCGGCCAGTCCCCGGATGCGGTAGTTGTCCTGGGTGCCGGTCTCGTAGCGGGAGCCGCTCTTCTTCGCCTCGACGTAGATGCGGCCGAGACCCGGGTCGTTGCGCAGGAACCTGCCGGTGCGGTCGAAGACCTTCTTCGCGCGCGGCACCAGGACCGGGTCCTTGGAGACGAAGGTCTTGTGGTCGGCCCGGCCGGTGAACACGGTGCCCGCGGGCAGCGTGATCGGCTTGTCGGGGTTCTCGTTGTGGACGATCATCAGGCCGCCGGCCTTGGTGACGTCACCCTTCAGCTTCTCGTACCGCTTGGTGCCGCCGGCGATCAGCAGGTTGCCGTTGGCCAGTTGGGTGTGACCGGTGCAGAACAGGTCCTTGGGCGTGGGGATCTTCTTGATCGTGCCCTTGACCGGGTCCCAGAGGCGGGTGTCGAACTTCTTCTTGTCGAAGTTGTCCTGGTTGTTGCCGGAGCCCGCGATCAGCAGCACCTTGCCGGTGTGCAGGAGCGCCGCGTGAATGGTGTCCTGCCGGTACCGCTCGGGGAACTCGACGATCTGCCAGTGCCCGTTCTCGGCCTTGTACTCTGCCTTGTTGATCGTGTACTCGTGGTACCGCTCCGTCCCGAAGCGGTACAGCCACGGCCCGTTCATGCCGGCCAGCGCGAGGACGACCACGGTGCCGATCGCGAGACGGCGTGCACGGCGGTGGCCGGCCCGGTCCTTCATTTCTTGCGCCCTTCGAGGGCGATCCGCACGGTCTGCTCGGGGCCCTCGGGTCCGGCCCACACGGGTCGCCGGCCCGCCGCGTGTGCGCCGGCGGCCTGCTGCGGCACCGCCACCGCGTCCTGGGGCTCGTCCGCGACGGCCGGGTCGGCCGGGTTCCTGCTCTCCCGCCGTAGCGTCCAGCGCCATACGGCGATGGGTGAGGCCGTGATCAGCAGGGCGATCGAGGCCCAGGTGATCATCGCGGGGTGGGCGTGACCGAAGAGGAAGCCGGCGACGATGGAGCAGCCGAAGACCAGAACGAAGAACAGGTGGATCCGGAAGGTCCCCAGCAGCGTGTCGGGGCTCGCCGAATCGCCCTTGGGCGTGACCACGAACCTGCTCCTGCGGCGCAGCACGGCGTCCATGAGCGAGCGGGCGTAGACCGGTGCGGACAGCGCCGACATCACCATGCCGGCCACACCGCCGGAGCCCTCCGGCTCGTGCGGTGAGACATTGTGCCGGCGGTTCCAGACGTACAGGCCGATCTGCAGCGCGGAGGCGTTGCCGTACAGCATCAGCCAGACCGTCGGGTCGATGTTCACACCCGAGGCGCCCAGCCCCAGGAACAGCGCACAACTCAGCGCTGCCAGGATCCAGTTGGCCGCCGACATCGGGTAGAAGATGATCATCATGGTGTAGTTGAAGAGCCTGCCCGGCGGCAGCGAGAAGAAGCCCTTCCAGTACTGCTTGAGAATCGTCTCGTACGTCCCCCGGGACCAGCGCAGCTGCTGGGTGAAGAAGTCGGTCCAGGCGCCGGGGCCCTCACCGACCGCGAGCACGTCCGGGGTGTACACCGACTTCCACTTCTTCCCGGTGGCCGGATTGCGGTGGCGGTGCATCTCGAAGCCGGTGGCCATGTCCTCGGTGATCGAGTCGTACAGACCGCCGATCTGCTTCAGGGCGGAGATCCGTACGGCGTTGGAGGTGCCGACGAACATCGGGGTGCCGTAGCGGTTGCCGGCCCGCTGGATCAGCGCGTGGAAGAGGAACTGCTGCGACTCGGCGGCCTTGGTGACAAAGGCGTCGTAGTTGCCGTACACCTGCGGGCCGATGACGAAGCCGACGTCCGGGTCGCGGAAGAAGCCCAGCATCCGCTCCAGGTAGTTGGGCAGCGGCACGTGGTCGGTGTCCACGGAGGCGAAGTAGTCGTAGGCGTCGCCGTGCGCCTCCAGCCACGCGTTGTAGTTGCCGTGCTTGGTCCTGGCGCGGTACGGCCCCTTGGGCCGGTTCCAGCGTTCGACGCCCTTGCGGGTGAAGTGGTGCACGCCGAGGCGCTCGCAGACCGCCTTGACCTCCGGGTCGTCGCCCTCGTCGAGGAGCCAGACGTGCAGCAGGCCCCGGTGCCGCAGCCGCACGGCCGCCTCCAGGGTCCTCGTCACCATCGACAGCGGTTCCTTGCCGGGAACGTACGTGGTGAGGAAGGCCACTCTCGTGCCGGTCTCCGGCACCACCGGGACCGGGTCGCGGGCGACGAGCGTGGCGTGCGCGTTCGAGAGCACGTTCATGCAGCGGAAGAACTCGATCAGACCGATCGAGACGAGCATGACGGCGTCGAGGACCGGCAGGAAGGCGTACTGGGGATAGGCGCGGGCGGTCCAGTGTTCGGGCTGGAGCAGCCAGCCGAGCAGGACCAGCGACAGCAGCGGCGCGGCGCCCAGCATGAGGGCGGCGCGGATGCGGTGCGGCTCCTGCGAGAGCAGGGAGCGGTACCGGACCCGGTACGGCCGGTCCGGATCCGGCTGGGTGAGCGGTCCCGCCAGCCGGCTGTAGTGCTCGTAGTCGTATCTCGGCAGGGTCTTCCTGATCCGGCGGAGGCTGCCGGTGTGACCGGTCCGATGCGACGGCACCCGGAGCCGGGTGGTCGGTGACGGGTCGATGTTGTGCCGGGCACTCGTGGACGTCATGAGTCATCCCCCCCGCACGCACCACGTGCGTGTGTTCCTCGTTCGTGTCGTCCGCGGCGGCCCCCCAGGCCGTGGCGGACGGATCCGTGACAGGTCGGCGCGGCCACGTCACCCACACCTGTGGACACGGGTGCGCCCCACCTTCCGGTTGCGGGGACGCCCCCCTCGGCATCCGTTCCGGCGAGGTCCCCGTCCCCGCGCGTGCAACCGGCCCAGCCCCCGGCTGCCGTCGTACGGCAGCGCCGACACTCAGGGTTCTATGGCATCCGGCATGATCACAAGACAGGAAACGCGGTGTTTACCGGTCATACCCGCTCATTCGCATGCTTGTTGGATCCTTCTGGTGCGGTTGAGGTCAGCCGGGTACGGATGTTGAGGAAGTGCTCCCTCACGGCCTGCTCCGCTCGAACGGAATCCCCGGACCGCACCGCGTGGAGGATCTCCCGGTGCTGTCGGCAGGTGACCTTCGGGTCCTGCGGCACGTCCACCCGGGGGTCGGGCCAATCGTGTGGTTCTCCGGGGCGCGGGCGCGAAAAAGGCCCCCCGCTTGTGCGAGGGGTCTTTCGGTGGTGCGCCGCCAGGGACTCGAACCCCGGACCCGCTGATTAAGAGTCAGCTGCTCTAACCAACTGAGCTAGCGGCGCCCGCTGACGTGGAGAACTCTACCCGACGCCGAGGGGTGCTTCCGGCCGTGGGCCGGCGGGCTCCGGTCGGGGGTGGGGCCGATGGGGTGGGTCTCGCGTACATCGTTCGGACCGTCAACATGCGGTTCGGGTGCACGGTTGGAAAACTGACGGACATGCAGAAGTGAGGACATATCATCCGAATATGGACAGAATGTGTAAGGGGCATCGCATGGAGACTCCGGTGTTCGAGGAATCCGATCCCACGAGCGGACGCGACCGAGGCGGCCGCGTCCGCCGGCGGCCCGTCGGTCCTGCGTCTTCCCGGGCCGCCGGACGTTCCGGGGGGCGCGGCCCGACGGTCCGCAAGGCCGTCCTGCTGGCCGCCGCGGTGGGCACGGTCCTCGGCATGAGCCCCGCGATGCCCTCCCTCGCCGCCGCCCACGCCCCGCTGCAGCCGGGTGTGCCGGCGGACGACGCACTGCCCGACACCCCGCAGGGCCAGACCGCGCCGCTGCGGGGCCCGAGCGGGGCACCGGCCTCGGCCGCCCTGCCCAAGACGACCCGCGCGCAGATCATCAGACGGGCCAAGAAGTGGGTCACGGCCGCGGTGCCGTACGACATGAACAAGTACTGGTCGGACGGTTACCGGCAGGACTGCTCGGGCTTCGTCTCGATGGCCTGGAACCTCGGCAGCAACGAATGGACGGGCAGCCTCAACGCGTTCGGTGTCCGCATCTCCAAGGAGGAACTGCAGCCCGGCGACATCCTCCTCTTCCACAACAAGAGCAACCCCGAGAAGGGGTCGCACGTCGTCATCTTCGGCGGCTGGACGGACTACACCCACACGTCCTACATCGCCTACGAGGAGACCCCGCCGGTGGCCCGGCGGCAGGCCACCCCGTACGCCTACTGGTCCAATTCCGGCAGCTATGTGCCGTATCGCTACAAGGGCGTGACCGACGGCGCGGTCGGCACCAAGGGCGCCCCGGCCACGATCGCCGGCGCCACGCCCCCCGTCCTGCCGGTCCCCTTCCCGTCCGCCGCCTTCGGCCCGGGCGCCGACAACGGCAACGTCACCCGGCTCGGCAGTCTTCTCATGGCGCGCGGCGGGGCGCGGTTCTACCTCGAGGGCCCCGGTTCGCGCTGGTCCGAGGCGGACCGGCGTGCCGTCGCGGCGTTCCAGCGGGCCCAGGGCTGGACCGGGCAGGCCGCGGACGGGCTGCCGGGACCGGTGACCTGGAAGTACCTGACGCAACGGGCGGGCGCGGACATCCCCCTGACGGTCACCCCCACGGCGGGGACCGCCGCGGTGGGGGCGCCCGGGACCGCCGCCCCGCACCCACCGGCCCTGAACCCACCGGCCCTGAACTCGCCCGCCCTGAACCCACCGGCCGTGAACCCGGCAGGGACGCCCGCGACGGCGCTCGCCGGGCCCCCCGCCGCCCAGCCCGTGGGGAAGCCGGTGCCACGCGCCGCCGCGCCCGTGGTGCCCGGCTACCCGGGTGCCGACATGTTCCGCCCGGGCGCGAACAACCCGTACGTCACCCGGCTGGGCCGGCAACTGATCAAGAAGGGGTTCGGCTCCTCCTACCCGCAGGGGCCGGGGCCCGTCTGGGACGAGGCGGACCAGCGTGCCGTCGAGGCGTTCCAGCGGGTCCTGGGCTTCGACGGTGACGCGGCCGACGGCCGTCCGGGACCGGAGACCTGGCGACGGCTGTTCTCCTGACCCGGAGGCACAGGTGAACACGACGGCATCGCACACGCCGGAGTCCGAGGGGGCGCCGGACGGCGCCGACACCCGGTCCGCCCGGCTCATCCAGAGCGAGGCGACCACCGAGATTCCGGTGCACCTGCTGTTCCGGGACGACCCCGACGCGGCCGCCGTGCCGCTCGCGCCCGCCGTCGTGGGACGGCGGCTGGGCACCGGTGAGCAGCCGCGGGTGCGCCGGCCCGGCCCGCCGCCGGCCCGCCGGGTGCCGGTCGTCGACCCCGAGCCGGCCGAGCGGCCCGCGCGGGTGCTGCCCGGGGCGGTGGGAGTGATCGCCGGTCTGTGCGGACTGGTCGGCTGTGCGGCCGTGTCGTGGTGGGCCGGCCTGCTGTCGCCGGCCGCCGTGCGGACGCTGGAGCTTCCGGCGGGCGCCGGGGCGGGGCTCGGACCGGCGCAGCTTGCCGCGTACGCGGGGGCGGGCACGCTCGCCCTCCTCGGGTTCGGCGGCCTCGCGCGCGGGCGCGCGGGCGCTGCCTGGGTGCTCGATCTGTTCGGGCGGTACCGCGGCACGGTCCGTCGCGCCGGGCTGATGTGGATCAACCCGCTGGTGCTGCGCCGCCGGGTCGATGTGCGGCTGCGGCACTGGCACAGCGAGCCGATGGCCGTGGTCGACGCCGACGGCGTCGCGCTGCGCGTGGTCGTGCTGGTGACCTGGCGGGTCAAGGACACCGCGCGTGCCGTGCTCGGCGTCGAGGACCACCGGGCCTATCTGCGGGAGTGCGTGTCCTCGGCGCTCGCCCGGGTGCTGCCGCAGGTGCCGGCGGAGCCGTCCGCGGTGCGGGACGTGCCGGGCCCGGGCAACGCCGAGGCCCTCGGCGATCTGCTGACCCGGAGGGTGGTGGCGGAGGTGGCGCCGGCCGGCCTGGAGGTGTTCGCGGTGCAGCCGACCCGGATCGAGTACGCGCCGGAGACCGCCGCGCGGCCGGGGCGCCGGGGCATCGCCGCGCTCGACGCACGCCACCGCGAGGCCGTGCTCGGCTCGGTGGTCGACACGGTCGAGGACCTGGTGGGCCGGCTGGCCGCGCGGGGTCTGATCGGCGCCGACGACCGCGAACGCACGGCGCTGGTGAGGGACCTGACGGTGGCGTTCTGCGCCGGGCACCCGGTCGACGGGCCCTGAAGACCGCGTGCGATTGGTATGGACATGTTCAACTGGCGGCAATATTCTGACACTTGGTCTAGACCTGCACGCCTCAGGAACCTCCCCACGTTCTCCAGGAGCGGCAGCATGCGCACAAGGACCAAGTTGTACGCCGCCGTGCTGGGCCTGGCGACCGCCGGAGCCTTCGTGCTCTCCACCGGCGGCGCCGACGCCCACGGCTACACCGACCAGCCTCTCAGCCGGCAGAAGATGTGTGCGGCGAACGGCGGCATCGTCACCGGGTGCGGCGACATCCAGTGGGAACCGCAGAGCGTCGAGGGCCCGAAGGGCTTCCCCGCGGCCGGCCCGGACGACGGTCGGATCTGCTCGGCCGGCCACACCAACTTCGGCACGCTCGACCAGCCGAGGACGCCCTCGGGCGCGGACTGGCCGACGACCAGGGTGACCGGCGGGCAGAGCTACACCTTCCGCTGGCAGTTCACCGCCATGCACGCCACGACCGACTTCAGGTACTACGTCACGAAGCAGGGCTGGAACCAGAACCACGCCCTGACCCGGGCGGACCTCGACACCACCCCGTTCCTGACGGTGCCGTACAACGGCCAGCGCCCGCCGTCGACGCTCACCCACGCCGGCACCCTGCCGACCGGGCTGAGCGGGCACCACGTCATCCTCGGGGTGTGGACGATCGCGGACACGGGCAACGCGTTCTACTCGTGTGCGGACGTCACGTTCTGAGCGGCGTCCCGTCCCGATTCCGTCCCGCGGCCGTGTTCTGAGCATTCCTTGAGGGGCGTCGGCCCCCGGGGCGGGTACGGTCCACGCACGCCGGGACGACCATGACGGCGTGCGTGGAGCCGTGCCGACAACGGGGGGAACCGTGGGCCTCTTCTTCTATCTGGTGCCGAGCCTCATCATCGCCGGGGCGCTGGCCGTGGCGGCCGTGACGGTCCGCCGCTCGCTCCGGCTGAGGAGCAACTGGAACAGCGGCCTGACCGCCGAGGCGCGCTGTCTGAGCACGTACACCACGACCAGCGGCGGCGGTGAGACGTCGGTGACCACGACCCTGCACCACGTGTACGAGTTCACCACCCGCGGGGGCCGGCCGGTCCGCTTCGAGGAGGCGAACGGACCGCGGACCACGCTGGAGGGCGACGTGGTCACCGTCCACTACACGGCGGCCCACCCCGAGCGGGCCACCGCACACGCCCCGGCTCCGGTGAAGGTGCTGGCCGGCACGGCGGGCGTCCTGGCGTTCCTCTCCGTGGCCGTCCTGTTCTGCGTCGGCTTCATGGTCACGTTCGCCGAGTTCTCCGCCGCGGAAGGGCCGTTCATGCCGTGACGCCCCGGCCGGCCGGGGCGCCGTACCCGGTCCTGTCATCGGCCTCCACATCTGACGGAGCGTCAATTACCGTGCGGGCCCATGGAGTCCATGAGGGGTACCGTCGCGGAGCTGGTGCGGGAGCGGTGGGGCGACCACCGGCCGGGACTGTGGTTCGAGGGGCGGGCGCTCAGCCATCACGAGGTGGCCGCGGGGGCGGCGGCCCGGGCGGCGCTGCTCGCCGAGCTGCTGCCGCCGGACGCGGAGCCGCACCTCGGTGTGCTGCTCGACAACACCCCGGAGTACCCGCTGTGGCTGAGCGCGGCGGCCCTCGCGGGCGCGGCCGTCGCCGGGATCAACCCCACCCGGCGCGGGCCGGAGCTGGCCCGCGACATCCTGCACACCGAGTGCCGTGTCCTGGTCACCGAACGCACCCACCTCCCCCTTCTCGACGGGCTGCACCTGCCGGGGGTGCGGTTGTTGGTGACCGACACGGACACGTACGCGGATCTCGTCGCCGGTTACGCGGACGCCGGACCCTACGCCTCGAAGGCCACCCCGGCCGACCGCCTCCTCCTCTACTTCACCTCCGGGTCCACCGGCGCCCCGAAGGCCGCGGTCTGCACCCAGGGGCGGCTGGCGGCGGCCGGCCGGTCGCTGTCCGGCCACTTCGGGCTGGGCGCCGACGGCGTGCACTACATCTGCATGCCGATGTTCCACGGCAACGCGGTCATCGCCGACTGGGCCCCGGCCCTCGCCTCGGGTGCCGCGATCGCGCTCCGGCGGCGCTTCTCCGCCTCCGGGTTCCTGGACGACGTACGGGCGTACGGGGCGACGTACTTCACCTACGTCGGGCGCGCCGTGCAGTACCTGCTGGCCACCGAGGAGCGGCCCGACGACCGGGACAACCCGCTGCGGCTCGGCTTCGGCACGGAGGCGGGCGCCGTCGACGCCGCCGCCTTCGAGAGGCGCTTCGGGGTGCGGCTGGTGGAGGGGTACGGATCGTCCGAGGGCGGTGCCGCCATCCAGCGCACTCCCGGCACCCCGGCCGGGGCGATCGGCAGGGCGGCGCCCGGCGACGACCTCGCCGTCGTCGACCCGGAGACCCGCAGGGAGTGCCCGCCCGCCCGTCTCACCGCGGACGGCCGTCTGCTGAACGGCGGCGAGGCCATAGGGGAACTGGTCAACCGCGGGCCCAGCCCGTTCGAGGGCTACTGGCGCAACCCGGCCGCGGACGCGGCGCGGCGGCGCGGCGGCTGGTACTGGACCGGCGACCTCTTCTACCGGGACGCCGACGGCTTCCTCTACTTCGCCGGCCGCACCGACGACCGGCTCCGCGTCGACAGCGAGAACCTCGCCGCCGCGATGATCGAGAACGTCCTCGCCCGGTACGGGGACGCGGTGGCCGTGGCGGTGTACGCGGTGCCGGACCCGGTGGCGGGCGACCAGGTGATGGCGACGCTGGCGCTCGGACGTGGGGCGGGCTTCGATCCGGTGGCCTTCGCCGGTTTTCTCGCCGCCCAGCCGGACCTGGGCACCAAGATGGCGCCCCGCTTCGTGCGCATCGTGGACCGGATGCCGGTCACCGCCACCAACAAGATCCAGCGCGCGGGTCTCCGGAAGGAGGGCTTCCGCTGCCCGGACCCGGTGTGGTGGCGGCCCTTCGGGGAGAGGGAGTACCGCCGCCTGCGCCGGCCGGACATCGAGGCGCTGGTCACGCAGTACCGGGCCCAGGGCCGGGAGGACCTGCTCGACCGGTAGCGGCCGGGTCATCGCACCGGGCGCCGGCCCTCGGCCGGCGGTGATGGGGGTGTGGGTGGCGCAGCCCCCGCTCTGCGCGGCGAAGCCGCGCAGAAACGGTGATGGCGACCCGGTTCGCGCTGTCCGCGAACAGGAATCGCCATCACCATCGTGCGCCGCCAGGGACTCGAACCCCGGACCCGCTGATTAAGAGTCAGCTGCTCTAACCAACTGAGCTAGCGGCGCAGACTCCGTCGCTGTGCGCTCCCACGCCCGGCGACGAAAGAAATACTACCTGGTCCGAAGGTGTGCTCGGGACCGTTCAGATCGCCAGGGAGAGGAGCACGGGGGCCGCCCCCCGGTTGAGCCGGTCCGCCGCCTGCCGCAGGCGGTGGGCGTCCTCCACCGGCAGGGACAGCGCGAGGCAGCCGACCGCGGAACCCGCCGTGATCGGGACGGCCGCGCAGACCGTGCCCACCGCGTACTCCTGGAGGTCGAGCACCGGGACCGTCGGGGGATGGGCGTCGAGGCGGGACAGCAGCGCCTTCTCGCTGGTGATCGTCCGTGAGGTGAGCCGGACCATCTTGTGGCGGGCCAGGTGGTCCCGGCGGCCGTTGAGGTCGAGCTGGCCGAGCAGGCTCTTGCCGACCGCGCTGGCATGGGCGGAGGAGCGGAAGTCCACCCACTCGTGCACGGCGGGGGCCGCGGGGCTCTCGGCGTGCCGGGTGACGTGCACCTCGCCGTCGATGTAGCGGCTCATGTAGACCGCGGCGCCCACCGAGTCCCGCAGCCGGTCGAGGGTCTGCTGGAGCTTCTCGCCCAGCGCCCGCTCGCGGCCGTGGGCGGAGCCGAGCCGGCCGAGGGCGGCCCCGGCGACGTACGCGCCGTCGACGGCCTGCTCGACATAGCCCTCCCTGCGCAGCATCCGCAGGAGGGAGGTCAGCCGCTGGGCGCCGAAGCCGGTCTCGCGGACCAGCTCGGCGTCGGTGACGCCGGTGGAGCGCCTCGCCACCGTCTCGAGGAGGCGCAGGGCGTCCTGTGCCGAGTGGTACGGGGCGGTCGGCTCATGGGTCAGCGCCACGGTCTCCCCCTGCGCTTTCGGGCCATTCTCGGGACTGCTCGGCTTCTCCCACGATAGGGCCGAAGTGGATGCCCGGGAGGAGGTGTTGACGAAGTCCGCGGCGCCTTCCGGCCTTCCCGGCAGGAACGCGCCACTCCGGCATATGCCGTGGTCACGACCCGGACGAGTGATCCCGGGCCGGCCGCGCCGTGTTCACCTTCCGTGGTCACAGCACCGCGCTCAGGAATTCCCGGGTGCGGGTGTGGTCGGGGGAGCCGAAGATCTTCTCGGCGGACCCCGACTCGACGACGTGGCCGGAATCGAACATCAGGACCCGGTCCGAGATGTCGCGGGCGAAGCCCATCTCGTGCGTCACGCACAGCATGGTGATGTCCGTGGTACGAGCGATGTCACGGAGGACGTCGAGGACCCCGGCGACCAGCTCGGGGTCGAGCGCGGACGTCACCTCGTCCAGCAGCAGGACCTGGGGGCGCATCGCCAGCGCCCGGGCGATCGCGACGCGCTGCTGCTGGCCGCCGGAGAGCTGGCTCGGATACTTGTCGAGGTGGTCGCCGAGCCCCACCAGTTCGAGCAGCTCGCGCGCCCGCTGCTCCGCCTCGTCCGCGGACAGGCCGAGGACGGCGACCGGCGCCTCGGTGATGTTCCGCAGCACCTTCATGTTGGGGAACAGGTTGAACTGCTGGAAGACCATGCCGATGTTCTTCCGGATCTCCCGGACCTGCTTCTCGGCGGCCGGGAAGAGCCGCTGTCCGCCCACGGTGATCGTGCCCTCGTCGGGCCTGTCCAGCGTCATCAGCAGCCGCAGGATCGTCGTCTTGCCGGATCCCGAGGGGCCGATCAGCGTGACGTGCTTGCCGGCCTCGACCGAGAAGTCGAGCCGGTCGAGCACCGTGTGGTCGCCGAAGCGCTTGGTGACCTTCTCGAAGCGGATCAGCTCGCCGGTGGCCGCCGGCGGGTTGGCGTGGGCGTCGGGTTCCTTCATCAGAGGGGTGTCAGCGGACAAGGCGTCGCTCCAGGGCTCGCAGGAGGAGGGAGGCGGGGTAGGAGATGAGGACGAAGGCCACTCCGATGACCGTGAGCGGCTCGGTGAACTGGAAGTGCTGCTGTGCGAACAGCCGCGCCTCGCCGAGCATGTCGAGGACGGTGATCACCATCAGCATCGGCGTGTCCTTGAGCATCGCGATCACGTAGTTGCCGAGCGCCGGTACGACCCGGCGCACCGCCTGCGGCAGGATCACCGCGGTCCAGGTGCGCAGCGGCGGCAGGCTCAGCGCGGTGGCCGCCTCCCACTGGCCGGCGGGCACGCCCTCGATGCCGGCGCGGTAGACCTGCATCGTGTACGTCGAGTAGTGCAGGCCGATCGCGACGACGCCGGTGGTCAGCGCGGAGAAGGCGAGCCCCCACTCGGGCAGCACGTAGAAGAGGAAGAACAACTGCACCAGCAGCGGGGTGTCGCGGACGAACTCGGTCACGACCCCCACCGGCCAGCGCACCCACCGGGTGGGGGCACGCATCAGCAGCGCCCACACCAGCCCCACGGCGAACGAGATCAGCGAGCCGAGGGTCAGCGCCCGGAGGGTGACGAGCAGGCCGTCCCAGAAGTGCGGCAGGAAGTCGCGGACGGCACCCCAGTCCCAGGTCACGACAGACCACCTCCCACCGCGGTGGTGCCGGTCCGGCGCGGGGAGAGGGCGGGCCCGGACGCCGCCGCCTTGCCCGCACCTGCCTTGAGGCGGTGCTCGAGACCCCGCATCAGCCGGGTCAGCAGGAAGGCGATCACGAAGTAGATGAGCAGGACGTACGTGTAGATCTGCGCGCTCTCCTGCAGCGCGAGCCGCACGAGGTTGCCGCTGAACGCCAGGTCGCCCATGCCCATGACGGAGACCAGCGCGGTCCCCTTGAGCAGCTCGACCAGCAGGTTCGAGAACGGGGGGATCATCTCCGGCACCGCCTGCGGCAGCAGGATCTTCCGCATCCGCTGCCACGGCGTGAAGCTCAGCGCGATCCCGCCGTCGCGCTGCGCCGGGTCGACGGCGTTCAGGGCACCGCGCACGATCTCGGCGCCGTACGCCCCGTAGGTCAGCCCCAGCGCGAGCGTGCCCGCCCACATCGGCACCAGCTGCCAGCCGAAGGCGAGCGGCAGCACGAAGAACACCCAGAAGATCATGATCAGGGCCGAGGTGCCGCGGAAGACCTCCGTGTAGAAACCGGCGAGGAAGCGCACGATCCACAGCCGGTGGGTGCGCGCCGTGCCGACGGCGAAGGAGACGGCCGCCGCGAGCAGCGCGCCGAGCACGAGGAGCTGGACGGTGGTCCAGATCCCCTTCAGTACGAGTTCCCACAGTCCCGAGGTCATCCGCGGCACAGCTCCTTCGCGGTCATGTCGGTCATCTCGGCCTCGGTGAAGCCGAACGGACGCAGGATGCGGAAGAGTTCGCCGCTGGCCTTCAGCTTCCTCAGCTCGGCGTTGAAGGCGTCCCGCAGCTTCGTCTCGGTGGGCCGGAACGCGAAACCGCCGCCGTCGACGTGGGGCCGGCCCTTGACGAGGGGCGCGAAGGGTTTCGTCGCCTCCGCCTCACGGGACTTCCTGACGACCTCGCGGGTGGTGAGCGCGGTCCCGGCGAACACGTCCGCGCGTCCGGCCTCGACCGCATTCAGCCCCGCGACCTGGTCGGGGACGATCAGGATGTCGCTCTCCCGGTAACCGGCGTCGACGGCGTATTGGATCTCGGCGTAGCCGGTGCCGGTGGCGAATTTCGCCTTCTTCTCGACGACGTCCCGGTAGTCGTGCAGGCCCATCGGGTTGCCCTTGCGCACGATGAAGGAGTCGAGCATCTGGTAGTCGGGATCGGCGAAGACGACCTGCCCGCAGCGCTCCGGGTTGATGTACATCCCGGCGGAGACGACGTCGAACTGCTGGGAGTTCAGCCCGGGGATGAGCGAGCCGAACTCGGTCGGCACGGGCTGGACGCGGTCGACGCCGAGGCGTCCGAAGACGACCTTCGCCAACTCCGGGGCCTCGCCGGTGAGCTCGCCGTTCTTGTCGATGTAGCCGAAGGGGATCTCGCCGGCGATGCCGAGCCGGACGACGCCCTGGGCCTTGAGCCGGCTGAGCAGATCGCCGCCGGGCGTGCTCGACGCGGCGGCGACGCGGCTGCAGCCGGCGGCCGCCGGCACGCCGAGGGCGGCGAGAGCGGCGAGCAGTCCGCGGCGGGTGGTTGCGGGTGTTCCCGGGTCCTTCGTCCGTGGGGGAGCCATGGGCGCGCGGCTACCCGGGAACATGCGATGTATTCCGGCCGGTTCCGGCCCCGTCGAAAGGCCGGGGCCCCCGGCACCGGCCGGCCCACGGCGGCCGGCGGACCGAGTCGCTCGGCCGACCAGGTGAACGAGGCGCGCGGCTTCGCCCCGGCTGGGTACCCGGCGACGGGGTCCCCTCCAGGCTCGGCCGGAGAAGGCGGCACCACGGGGACCCGCACCGACGGAACGACAGGAAGGCTGGGCATGACGGCACTCGGATTCCTCTACCCGGGTCACTTCGCCGAGGACGACTATCCGCGCATCGAACAGTTGCTGGGCAGCGACATCCGGGTGGACCTCGTCCACACCGAGACCGGCGAGGACGACTGCCGCGTCGACGTCCTGCGGAAGACGGGCGCGCCGCAGCGGCTCGCGGCGGGCGTCGAGGGACTGCGGCTCACCGGCGCCGAGGCGGTGCTGTGGGCGTCGACGGGCGGGAGCTTCGTGTACGGCTGGGAGGGCGCCCACGCCCAGGTGCGCGCTCTCGCGCAGGCGGCCGGGACGCCGG
Organism: Streptomyces sp. NPDC007264; assembly: GCF_042869095.1. Taxonomy (NCBI): domain Bacteria; kingdom Bacillati; phylum Actinomycetota; class Actinomycetes; order Kitasatosporales; family Streptomycetaceae; genus Streptomyces; species Streptomyces sp. NPDC007264. The sequence continues at coordinate 116,664 of NZ_JBIAFD010000010.1, read as the reverse complement.
CCTCCTCCACCTCCTTCGCCTTCGTCCACGCGGTACGGGAGATCGGCGCCCGACGGGTGGCGGTCGCGGCGACCTACCCGCAGGGCATCGCCGACCTGTTCGCCGGATTCCTGGGGGCGGCGGGCACGGAGGTGGTCGCGGTCCACGGCGCGGGCCTCACCACGGCGGCGGAGGCCGGCGGCTGGGGCGCGGACGAGGTGCTGGCGCTGGCACGCGAGGGCGACCACGCCGACGCCGACGCGGTGCTGCTGCCCGGTACGGCGCTCCACACGGCCGCGCACCTGACGGCCCTGGAGAAGGCGCTGGCCAAGCCGGTCCTCACGGCGAACCAGGTCACCGTGTGGGAGGCGCTGCGCCTGGTGGACCGCCGGGTGAACGCGCCGGCCCTGGGGACCCTCTTCCGGAGGGAGCCCCTCGTGCAGGTGTGACCGACAGGGGCGGCGCCCGGCCCGGGAATAACCGGGGACTGCCTCCTGTTCTCTGCCCCCAGGAGACGCGACGCGCACCCAGGAGGCAACCCGGTGGACGAGATCCGAGGCACGGCACAGGGCACCGCCCCCGTCCCCCTGTCCGTACTTGACCTGGTCACCGTCGGCGCCGGGCGCACCGCCACCGACGCCCTGCGCACCAGCGTCGCCCTCTCCCGCCTGGCCCAGGCGCGCGGCTACCACCGCTACTGGGTCGCCGAGCACCACTCCATGCCGGGTGTGGCCTCCTCCTCACCCGCCGTGATCCTCGCCCATCTCGCCGCCCACACGGACCGCATCCGCCTCGGCTCGGGCGGTGTGATGCTCCCCAACCACGCCCCGCTGGTCGTCGCGGAGCAGTTCGGCACGCTGGAGGCCATGGCCCCGGGGCGCATCGACCTGGGCCTGGGCCGCGCGCCCGGCACCGACGGCGCCACGGCCGCCGCCCTGCGCCGCACGGACGGGCTGAACGAGGGCGCCGACGACTTCCCCCAGCAGCTCGCCGAGCTGACCCGCTTCCTCGACGACGACTTCCCGGACGGCCACCCGTACGCCCGCATCCACGCGGTCCCCGGCCCCGTCCAGGCCACCTCCCCGGGCGGTGTGCAGTCCCCGCACCGTCCCCCGATCTGGCTGCTGGGCTCCTCCGGCTTCAGTGCCCGGCTGGCCGCCATGCTCGGTCTGCCCTTCGCCTTCGCCCACCACTTCTCGGCCCAGAACACCATTCCGGCGCTCGACCTCTACCGCGAGTCCTTTCGCCCGTCCGAGGTCCTCGACGCCCCGTACGCCCTCATCGGCGTCGCCGCGCTCGCCACCGACGACGAGAAGGAGGCCCGCCGCCAGGTGCGGGCCACGGCCCTGAACATGGTCCGGCTGCGCATGGGCCGCCCCGGCCTCGTCCCCACCCCGGAGGAGGCGGAGGCGCACGAGTTCAGCCCCCTGGAGGAGGAGTTCATCGCGTCCTGGACCGCCAACGTGGTGCACGGCACGCCGGACGAGGTCCGCTCCGGCCTCGACGACCTCCAGAAGCGCACCGGCGCGGACGAGTTGATGCTCACGTCCAACGCCCACAGCGGCGAGGTGCGGGTGCGCTCCTGCGAACTGGTCGCGGACGCCTACGGGTTGCCGGCCGAGTGACCTCGGGAGGGTGCCGTCGCAGGGGGACGGAACCTTTCCGGCCCTCCTGCTCCTCCCGGTCTTCCCGGCCGGCCCGGTCTCCCCGGCTCACGCGGCCTCCCCGGCCGGCCCGGTCTCCCTGCCCTCCCGGTCAGGAGTGCGGGCAGGCCTCCGAGCCCACCAGCTCGGAGATGCGGTCCGGCGGCACCGGCCGCGAGTACAACCATCCCTGGCCCGTGTCGCAGCCGATCCGGCGCAGCCGGGTGGCCTGCGCCGAGGTCTCCACGCACTCCGCGGTGACCGTCAGGCCCAGCCGGTGGGCGAGCTGGATCATGGCCTCCACGATGACCTCGTCCGCGGGGTTCGGGCGGCCGTCCGCGCCCTCGTACTGGAAGCCGCGGACGAACGAGCCGTCCAGCTTCAGCACCGACACCGGCAGCCGGCTGAGGTAGGCGAGGTTCGAGTAGCCGGTGCCGAAGTCGTCGATGGCGATGCGCACCCCCATGTCGCTGAGGGCCTGGAGCGCCTGGATCGGCCGCCCGGCCGAGCCCATGACCGCCGACTCGGTCAGCTCCAACTGCAGCAGGTGCGGGGCCAGTCCCGTGCGTGCGAGGGTCTCCGCCACGTCCGCCACCAGATCGGAGTCCCAGACCTGACGCACCGCCACGTTCACACTGACGAAGATCGGCGGATCGTCCGGGCGTTCCAGCTGCCAGCGGCGTGCCTGACGGCACGCGGTCGCCAGCGCCCAGCGCCCCAGCTGCACGATCGAACCGTCCTCCTCGGCCAGCCCGATGAACCGATTCGGCGTCAGCGTGCCGAACTGGGGGTGGTGCCAGCGCACCAGCGCCTCCACGCCCCGCACCCGTCCGTCCTCCAGCCCCACCAACGGCTGGTACTCCAGGGCGAACTCGCCGCGCTCGATGGCCGGACGCAGCGCTGAGGACAGGGCCTGGCGGGTCATGCGGTGGGCGTTGCGCTCCGGGTCGAAGAGGGTCCAGCGTGCCTTGCCGTCGGCCTTCGCCCAGTACAGGGTCGTGTCGGCCGCCTGCATCAGCCCGGTCGCCGTCGTGCCCGCCGCCTGCCGCTCCACGACGCCGATGGACGCCGAGAGGGACAGCCGCTGCCCGGCCAGGTCGAACGGCTCCTGGAGGGCCTTGAGCACCGCCTCGGCCAGGTCGGCGAGTTGCTCGGTGCCCGTGGAGTCCTCGACGAGCAGGGCGAACTCGTCGCCGCCGAGCCTCGCCACCAGGGGAGCGACCGCCCGCGCGTGTCCCGCCTCGTCCGCGCAGCGCGTCAGGCGTCGCGCGACGGCCACGAGCAGCCGGTCGCCGACACAGTGGCCCAGGGTGTCGTTGACCGCCTTGAAGCCGTCGAGATCCAGATAGCACAGCCCGATCCGGCCGGTGCCGCCCTCCTCGTACGCCTCCGGCTCCAGCGCGGCCGAGAGCCGTTCGAAGAACAGCGTGCGGTTGGGCAGCCGGGTCACCGGGTCGTGCATCTGCAAGTGCCTCAGCCGGGCCTGGAGTTCACGGCGCTCGCTGATGTCGGCGACCGACAGGAGGACCGCCTTCTCCGCCTCCGGCAGCGGTGTGACGGACACCTGGACCCAGAGCGAGTGCCCGTCGGGGTGCTTGAGGCGGCGCGTGCAGCGCAGCCGGGCCCGACGGCCGCGCAACACCTCGCGGTAGGCGTGCCAGGTCCGGGTGTCCGAGGACAGGTCCACCAGGTCGGCGGCGGCCTTCCCGGCCAGCGCGTCCGTGCCGGTGCCGAGCAGCGAGCCCAACGTCTCGTTGGCGGTGACGATCAGGCCGTCCGGGTCGATGAGCGCCATGCCGAGCGGGGCGACGGAGAACGCGGCGCCGAAGGAGGCGGCCCGCGGCGCGGCGGCGCCGGAGCGCGGCGCCGCGTCGGCGGGTGGTGCATGGCCAGGTGGGGGATCGGTGGGTGGTGCGTCGGAAGGTGGGGCGTCGGCGGGTGGGGTGTCGACGGGTGGGGCGAGGGCACGCTCCCCGGGCACGGGCGGCGGCCCGGTGGTCGTACTGGTCGAGGCATCGACCTTACTCTGCGTGACGGCCGGACCGAGGAGGTCTGCCGCGGGTGTCGGTCCTTCGGACGTTCCGCTCACCGCTCGCTCCCGCAGTGCACTCGTTCGTCGTACAGATCTCGTGGGTCCGGTCGGGGTCGACGGCCGCGTGGCGGGCGACCGTACAGGCCGTGTCCGTGCAGGAAAGTGTGCCGATCATAGAGGCTGGCCCAGGGGCCTTCCAGCCGCCGTGCGATCTCCCGGAGCGCGCGGATGTGCTGACAGATCGTTTCTGCTCGCTCCTGGCAATGGTCCGCCGGGTCTTCGGCGGTTGTGACGTTCCGTGAGTATTCGAGGTGTCGGGCCATGTCGGCCGCCCCCTCGGTGCTTGTGCGCCGTCCTGCGCTCCTGTTCCGCACCACCCCTCCCCTCGGCCGTCGCGGTTCCCAACTGGCCTTTCCCCCGACTGGTGGTGTCTCACCCTTCCGGTGCAGACAAACAGGGCGTAGCCATACAAGTAAGACAAGGCTGGGTGCGGAGTTCCGAGAACCGCATCCGGAGGTCGATGTGCCGCGTCCGCTCGCTGGCAACGGGTTCGCCCGCAGGGTCCTGAAGGGCTTCCTGCCGGGTGGGTCGCCCTTCCTGCGCAGCACCGCGGCCGTGGTCACGACGATGACGGCGCTGATCGCGACCTCGCTGGGCGCGGGCCCCGCGCTCGCCGGACCACAGGCGGCGGCCTGCCGGCTGACCCGCAGCCAGGCCCACCACTCGGAGGGTGACGCCACCTGGAACTCCGCGTACGCGCGCCCCACCCGTCCGCTCGACGCGATCATGGTCTATCTGTCCTTCCCGGACGCGACGCCCGTGACCACTCCGCGCGAGCTGACCGCGGACTACTTCCCGGCCACCAGCCGCTTCTTCGAACGCGCCTCCTACGGCAGGTTCACGCTGCGCCCGCACCGGCTGAGCCACTGGATCCGGATGCCGCACCCGTCCACCTCGTACGCCATACAGCGCGACTGGAAGGCCGAGCACCGCAGGGCGTACCTGCGCGACGCGGTCGCCGCGGCGGACAAGGACGTCGACTTCTCGCGGTACGACGTGGTGTACCTGGTGGCCGACCCCGACGCGCCCGGCGTCGACTCGGACGCCACGAAGGTGGTCAACCTCGACACCCCGCTGCGGGCCGACGGGACGGACCTGCGCCGGGTGGTCACGGTCTTCGAGAAGCATCCGCCGGACCGGCTCGTCCTCGCGCACGAGACCGGACACGTCTTCGACCTGCCCGATCTCTACCACCGGCCCGCCGACGGCAAGGGCGACTGGGACACGTACGTCGGCGACTGGGACCTCATGGGCAGCCAGTTCGGGCTGGCGCCGGACCTGTTCGCCTGGCACAAGTGGAAGCTGGGGTGGCTGGACACCCGCCAGATGGTGTGCGTGCGGGGTGCCGGGAGCACGCGGCTGACGCTGGAGGCCGTGGGGGCGGGCCCGAGCGGGGTGCCGCAGGTGCCGGTGAACGCGCGCGGACTGTGGGGGACCGGGGTGACGGGTGCGGCGGGCACCGGCGCGGCGGGCCTGCGGCCCGGTGTGCAGGCGTTCGGGTCGGGGCACGGCACCAAGCTGGCGGTGGTGCGCACGGGGCCGGACAAGGTGCTCGTCATGGAGGCGCGCGGGGCGGTCGGGAACGACGAATCGGTCTGCACGCAGGGCGTCCTCGTCTATCGCGTCCGCAGCGAGACGGCGTCCGGCGGTGGCCCGATCGAGGTCCTCGACTCCCACCCGCACTCCACGGCGTGCCGCGACAACTCGGTCTACCCGCCCCTCGCGGACGCCCCGGTGGGCGTGGGGGAGACCTTCACGGCCCCGGGGGAGCGGGTCAGGGTGGCCGTGGAGGACCGGACGGCCACGGGTGCATGGACGGTACGCATCACCCGCACCTGACGGCGGACGAGTGACGCAGGTCGACCACGGCGACGGGGCCTCGCCGACGGCCCCTCGGGGGACAGCCCACCGGGCGGCGCCCCCGGCCGGCGGTGATGGGGGTGTGGGTGGCGTAGCCCCCACCCCGCGCGGCGAAGCCGCGCAGAAACGACGATGGCGACCCGGTTCGCGCTGTCCGCGAACACGAATCGCCATCGCCATCGTGCGCCGCCAGGGACTCGAACCCCGGACCCGCTGATTAAGAGTCAGCTGCTCTAACCAACTGAGCTAGCGGCGCCTGCTGACGTCGTAGACCTTAGCACCCTGGTCGGCGGGAGGAAAAATCGATATCCGTCCGGCCGTGGAGGCGGCGGCACGGGCGGCCCGCACGGCCGCCCAGAGGAGGACCTCGGGCCCCGGCAGCCAGGGGTGGCGGGTGTCGGGGGCCACGAGCCACCGGGCCGCGCGCCGGGTGGCGGGAGCGCCGGTGGGCACGGTCACGGCGTCCCCGGGGCCGTGGCACAGCAGGGGCGGAACGGTACGGGCGCGCCCGCCCCACTCCTCCCAGGCGAGCAGCGCCGGAAGCCGCAGGGCCGTGCCGGGGGCCGCGAACAGCAGCATCCGGCCGCGGTGCACGGCGACGGGCCCGGAGCCCGGCCCCTCGTCCCAGAGCCGGTCGAGCATGCGCCGTCCGAAGATCGCGGGGGTGTTGAGGACGTCGAACGCGGTGCCGCAGCGCAGGGAGACCGGGGCCGTGGGGCGCTCGGCCCAGGAGGCGAGGGCGCCCTGCGGATACGTTCCTGCGGAGGCGAGCCAGGCCGCGCCCTCCGCCGTGACGCCCGAGACGTCGCACCGGTCGGGAAGAGGGGCTCGGAAGGGGTCGGCGAACGGTGCTCGACTGCTCATATCGCAAGATCTACCGTCGGTGAGCGGGCCATCGCCGAGAGTCGCGGAAAACGGGGACAGCGGAGCGACGGGCGGAGTATGGTGCCGTCCGGCATATGCCCGAAGATCATTCCGCACCCGCACCCGCACCCGCACCCGCACCCGTAGTCCGAACCCGCACCGGGCACAGGGCCGACGCGGGCCCGGGAGCGGGAGGCGCCGGGCCCCGGGCTCAGCCCAGATTCTCCGGCCCGCTCGCGTCACCGCCGCGCAGCAGGTCCCGTCCGAACTCCACCATCTTCTTCGTGTAGTCCTCGGTCCATTCCGCCTGCTCGGCGATCGCCGCCGGCGTCAGCCGGTCGAAGCGGCGCGGATCGGCGAGCTGGGCCGCGGCGATGGCCTGGAACTCCACCGCCCGGTCGGCCGCCGCGCGAAACGCCTGGGTCAGCTCGGTCGCCCGCGCCAGCAGCTCCCGCGGGTCGTCGATCGACTCCAGGTCGAAGAAGTGCTCCGGGTCGGAGGCCGCATCCGCGGGCTCGAAGAGCAAGGGCGCGGGGCGTAGCCGCGGCTCGTTCCGACGCGGCGTGGGCTCCGCCATGTCTTCTCCTCCTCGTACGGTCCGGGTGGCACCGCCCTTCGGGTGGGCCACCGTCCATTGTCGCGCGCCGGGGCAAGAGGGCCGGAGCGGACGGGACGCGCCCCCCCGGGACCGCCCCCGGGCCCCTGCGGCACACGGCCTCGCCGCCCCGAGGCCACCGGCCCGTGCGATGTGCCCTGGGCCCGTCCGCATGCGCCCGCCGGTCAGGGCCGCCACGGCACGCGGTGCTCCGCCAGGTGCGCCAGCACCGCGTGGTTGGCCTCCCACCCGTCGGGAAACTTCACCGTCACCCCCAGCTGCACCGGCTCCGTCGACGGATGGTCGTCCAGCAGCTCCGTCACCCCCGCCCGGCACACCACGATGCACGCGTGCCGGTGCCGGGACGCCAGCACGCACAGCCGCCCCGTCTCGAGGTGGAAGGCCGTCGCGTCCGGGCGCCCGGACAGCGGGTGCAGCACCACCGTCACATCGAACTCCCGGCCCTGGAGCCGGTTCGCCGTGTCCACCGTCACATCCGGCACTCCGAGGTCCGCCAGCGCGGAGCGCACCGCCGCCGCCTGGTCCCGGTGCGCCGTGCCGACGGCGATCCGGTCCGCGGTCAGCGGCACCGGCTCCTCGCTCCGCTCGGACACCGCCGCCCCGCCCCGGTCCAGCAGCCGCCGTACCACTCGGGCGACCGCCCGCACCGCCTCGGGGTCCGTGCGCGGCGTGTGCCGCGCGGGCAGCTCCAGCAGCCCCCAGCCCGTCTGCGCCGCCTCGTCGATCACCCGGTCGGGGCCCGAGCCGTCCGAGGCCACCCCGAACGTGAGCCGCCGGTCCCCGTGCCCCGTGCCGCTGCGGAACGGCGTGTACGGGTAGAACGCGTGCGACACCAGCGGCGCCGCCGACGCCGGCAGCCGCCACGACACCGGCAGGCGGTGCTGCGGCAGCTGCGGATTGTGCGCGAGGAGCGTCGTCACGGCGGACGCGGACGGGTCGTACGACAGCCCCGCCCACTGCTCCGCGCCCACGATCGCGAACGGGTCCAGCTGCCCGGGGTCCCCCACGAACAGCGCCCGCTCGAACAGCCCCGCCACGGCCAGCAGCGCGTCCGAGCGCATCTGGTACGCCTCGTCGACGATCGCGTGCCGCCACTGCTCGACGCCCTTGACATGTGCCCACTTGGCGGCCGTCGAGATCACCACGTCCAGGCCGGCCAGCTCGCCCGCCTTCGCCGACTTCCTGACGTTCGGCAGATCGTCGAGCGCCTTGTCGTACGGGTCCGGGTCGCTGCTGTGCAACCGGCCGACCGGCAGTGCGGGATCCTTCTCCGCCAGCCGCAGCACCAGGTCGTCCACCTGCGCGTTGGTCTGCGCGATCACCATCAGCGGCCTGCCGGCGGCCGCGAGTTCGAGTGCGGCCCGCACGACCAGCGTCGACTTCCCGGCCCCCGGTGGCGAGTCGACGACGACCCCGCGGTGCGTGCCGTGCAGCGTGTCGCGCAGGATCGCCTCGGTGGCCCGGGCGGCCTCGGCTCCCGGATCGAAGGCCCTGCCCGGCTGGGCGAACACGGTCACAGCACGTCCTCCTCGGTCACCGGATCCGGCTGCGGCAGCGCCTCGGCCTCGCCCGGCGGACCGCCGTGCGTCCACGGCGTCTCCTCCGGGTCGGGCAGCTTCGCCCCGCCGCGCTGTTCGTGCTCGAACAGCGTGAAGCAGACGCGGTCGCCCTTCTCGGGTACGGAGCCGGCCTCCGGCTCCCGGCCGCGGCCCATCTTGTCGACGATGCGCAGGACCACGAGGTCCGCCGGCCCGTCGTGGCCCTCGTAGCCGACGAACTCGGCCGCCTGGGGCTTGCCGCCCAGCGACCGGTACACCTTCGTGCGCTCCCCGAGGTGCGGTCGGTCCTCGGTCCGCAGCGTCACCAGGGGGCGCGGGCTGGGACGCTTGCCGTCGCTGTACGCCATCACCACGTCCGTGACCTCGCCCGCGAACGCCTCCCCGGCGAGCCGCCGCCCGGCCATCACCAGCGGGTCGTCGAGCGCCTCCTGGGCGTCCAGGCGGGCCTGCTCGCGCTCGCGCGCGGCGAGCTTGTTCGCCGCGGTGACCGCGTCGTCGCGGCGCGGCTGCGGCGGCTCCCCGGCGGCCACCCGGTCCCGGTGACCGGTGAACGACCAGCGGTCGCGCGTCCAGCGGTCCGCCACGTGTGCGCCCTCCGGCAGGGCCCGCAGGAGGTCGAGTCCGTGCCACACCGCGTCCCAGGTCGGACGAGTACGGCTCGCCACCAGCGCGCGGACGTCCCGTTCCGCCGCGGTGAGCGCGCCGAAGCCGTCGTCCGCCTCCAGGCCGTCCTCGGCGGCGGCGAGCCGGGTCCGCGCGCGGTCGTAGCGCTCGATGGCCGGGGCGAGCAGCCTGTTGTCGAAGGCCGGGTCGGTCGCGGGTCCCGCCGGCGGGCACAGCAACTGGCCGTCCTCGTCCCGCGCGACCTCGGCCCGCAGCGCCGCATGCGCACCGGAGACGCCCTCCGGCGGGTCGATCCAGGCGAGCAGCGCGCCCAGATGCTGGTCCTCCAGGCCGGACTGCCCGGTCGCCCAGTGCCGCGCCAGCACCTCGGTGAGGGCGAGCAGCAGCGAGGAGCCGGGGACCCGGGCGCGCTCCCCGAAGTGGGTGAGCCAGCGACCGAGGAGCGGTACCCGCGGGGGCGCCGGGTGCGGGGTGTCCGGGTCCTGCTCGGCGGTGCGGCGGAACCGCATGGAGCGTCCCAGGAGGCGGACGAGGTCGATGCCCGCCCGGCTCGGCACGATCAACTGCGGGGCGTCGGCGCACAGGTCGACCTCCACCTTGACCCGCTTGCCGGTCTCCGGGTCGGTCTCGGAGCGCTCGGCGGGCTCGACCGCGTCGGCGTACGCGTCGAGGTACGGCAGCACGACGTCCGCGAGCTCGGTGAGGAACGCGAACCTCAGGTCGCGGTCGCGCGGCTGCGGCACCACAAGCAGCCGGGGGGCGTCCCGGTCGGTGCCGACCAGGGCGCCGAGCGGTGCCCCGGCCTCGCCTGCGGTGGTGAGCGGCACGAGGACCAGGGGCCGCTCGGACAGGTGCCGGTGCCGGACCGTGGCGGCGGGCTGGGCGCGGCCGGAGCGCACGGCCTCCAGGCGGGCGAGCGTGGCGATCAGCGACATGCGGCGCCCTCCGGGCGGGCGAGCGCCTCCGCCCGCAGCCGTGCCGCCCTGCGCAGGGCCGCCACCGCCGGGTCGTCGGGGTCCCCGGCCGCCCCGTGGGCGGCGGCCAGGACGTCGTCCACCGTCGTCAGGCCGCCGAGCTCGGCCCGCAGCGACCGTCCGTAGGAGGTCACGGAGCCCTCGGCGCGGGAGCGGTCGCGGCAGTGGAAGGCCAGTTCGCAGGAGGCCAGGCACTCGGGCGCGTACGTCGCCGGGACCGACTCGACGGCGGCCGCCAGCTCCTGGGGAGGCAGGTCGGGGGCGAAGCAGGTGCCCTCCGGGAGGTCGTCCGCGATCTCCTCGATGCGGGTGAGCCGGGCCAGCTGGCGCCGGGTGACCGCGCGCTGCCTGCGGATGTCGACCGGGGACGCGGTCGGCAGGTTGGAGAAGTCCTTCGGGCACACCAACAGGATCCGGTGGCGCACCACGGGCGCGGCGGCGCTCTCCTGGGTGCGCCCCTCCGGCTGCCCGCCGAGACGCGCGGCGACCTCCTCCAGCGCCAGCACGTACACCGCGGACTGGCGGGCGGCGGCGCCCACCTTCGCCGGGTCGGCCGAACCGTCCAGCATCGGGAAGGACTTGATCTCCACGACCGTCCAGCTGCCGTCGGGGTGGACCACCACCGCGTCCGGTTCCAGGAACGCGGGGGAGCCCGCCACGTCGAGGGCGAGCATGGGGTGGTCGAGCAGCGCCCAGGCCCGCGCCTCGGTGGCCTCGCGCAGCGCCATCGCCGTGCGGGCCGTGCGCCCCTCGGGGCCCACGGCGGCGAGGTCGGGAACCAGGGCGTCCTGCGGGGCCGCGGCGGCCGGGTCCAGCTTCTCGTGCACCAGCCGCAGCAGTTCGGCACCGCCGTCCGCCTTGACGCGGGCCTCGAAGGCGTTGCCCCGCATGAAGGCGAACTGCGACTGTCCGAACGCCGAGGGTGCGCCCAGCGCGCCCGCCAGCGCCGCCTTGTCCACCCCGGCCCCGTCCAGGAGCGCGCGCCGCCGGCACCCGGGGTTCGCGGCGAGCGCGGCCAGGGCGCGCGCGTCGAGGGCCTTGGGCCGTAGGGAGGGGCCGCGCAGCTCAGAAAGTTGCTGCCGCAGCGCCCTCCCCCGCGTCCGCGGGGGAGGCACCCTGCTCGGTTCCGGGCTCCGGTCGGGAGGTGCGCTGTCGGGGAATTCGCTCACCCGCGGAAGTCTGGCATCCGGCACTGACAATCGGGGAACCCGTGGCCCGCGGGACGCCGGTGACGGTCGTGGTGTGCGGCCGCAGCCGGGCCCGGACCGCGTCCGCGGCCCGCGTCACCGGCCGGGTCAGCAGCAGGCCGACGCCCATCACGGCGACGCCCGCGACCGCGTCGAGGAAGTAGTGGTTCGCGGTGCCCATCACCACGATCGCGGTCAGCAGCGGATACGCGACGCCCGCCGCCTTGGCCCAGCGCGTCCCGCCGTAGGCCCACAGCATCACTCCGCACCACAGCGCCCAGCCGACGTGCAGGCTCGGCATCGCCGCGTACTGGTTCGTCATGCCGCCCAGGCCCCGCGGCGCGCTCGCCTCACCGCCCCACCAGCCGTAGGAGCTGTACTGGGCCATCGTGTCGACGAAGCCGTGGCCCGTGGAGAGCAGGCGGGGCGGGCAGGTGGGCAGCAGCGTGAAGCCGATCAGGCCGATGAACGTGGACGTCATCAGCCAGGTGCGGGCCGCCCGGAAACGCTCGCCGCGGCGCCGGAAGAGCCACACCAGGATCGCCGGCGTCACCAGGTAGTGCAGTGACGCGTACCAGAAGTCGGCCGGCACGCCGAGCCACGCCTCGTGGGTGAAGAGCCGGTTGAGCGGGTGCTCGGCGTTGATGTGCAGCAGTTTCTCCAGCCGCAGGATCGCCACTCCGTGGTCGACGGCGCCCGCGACGTCGCCCCGGGCCAGCAGCCGGCCCGCGGAGTAGGCGCCGTACACCAGCAGGATCAACGGCAGTTCCGTCCACCAGCGCAGTCGGGGCGGCGAGCCCACTCCGGTGCCTGGTGTCTCGGCCTGCGGCATCCGATTCGCCCTCCCCCTTCTGATCTGCTGCGGCTCCCGGCGGTCCGGTCGTGCCACCTTACGGCGTACGCGTCCGTTCCGTGATGGGTGCCCCCCGGCCCACAAGACGCGCACACCGCTCCCCGGGTTGCCCGCCAAGCGGTGCGGAGGCGCGACGGCGGACGGGCTCCGGGTGGTCCGCCCGGGGCGGTTCATCCGGCGCGACGGGGTTCCGCCGGGCGCGGCAGCATCGCGTGGCGGTCGAGGAACGCCGACACCCCGGACGCGCGCCTGTGCGGCAGCAGCACCCTCGCCGTGCCCGCCAGCATCGCCTGGACCCTGGACGACTGGACCTGGTCCAGGAGGTCCAGGACGCGTCGACCGGCCGCGGCGGCCTCGTCGGGGCGCCCGCCGCGGGCCAGGTCGTCGGCCAGTTCCGCGGTGTACAGCGCGGTGTTCCGGGTGAAGTGCGGGTCCTGGAGCTGTGCCGCGCGCCGGGCGTGCCGGGCGGCACGCGGCCAGTCGCCCAGGGCCGACCAGCACTGCGCCTCCAGGGCCGCGAGTTCGGCCTCCCCGTAGAAGGTCATCCACTCGGGGTCGGCGTCCCTCGGCCCCCGCTCGAAGAGGGCCTGCGCCCGGGCCAGCGCCTGCTCGCAGCCCGCCCGGTCCGCGAGCCCCGCCCAGCCGCCCGCCTCCCGCAGGGCGAGCAGTGACATCAGCCGGTGGGAGCCGAGCGGGCGCGCGACGCGCTGGGCCGCCTGCGCCGCCCGGACGGCCTCCCGGGGCCGGCCCGCGTCGCGCGCGAGGAACGCCGTGTTGCAGAACGCGTGCGCCTCCAGGGCGGGGTCCCCGGAGATCCGGGCCGTCGCCAGCGCCTCGGCGTAGTGCGAGCGGGCGTCGTCGAAGCGCCCCGAGTCGTGCGCCAGCCAGCCCACGGAGATGGCCAGTTCACCGGCGCCCGTGTACAGCCGATCGGCAACCGCCTGCCGGGTGGTGCCCGCGTCGAGCAGCGCGTACGCCGTGCGCAGGGGACCGGCGGCGCGCCGGTAGAGGCCGTCGGCGCCGTGCCGGTCGTCGAGGACGCGGATCCTGCGGACCGCCTCCTCGAGCGCGCCCGCCTCGGACGAGCCGGGACGGCCGGCCGGGGGTTCGGCGGCCGCCGCCCGGCCGCCGAAGGCGAGCCCCAGGGGGCCCAGGGAGGCGGCCGCCACCGTGGCGGTTCCGCCGGTCATGAATGCGCGACGCCGCACGTCGCTCTCCTCGGTGTGCTGGTCGTCGTACGCGTGCATGCCGTACGACTCGTGGGTCTCGTGGGTCTCTTGGCTCTCTTGGCTCTTGTGGGCCTCTTGGGTCTCGTGAGGCTCATGGAGCTTTGCGTTCTCACAGGTCTCATACGTCTCATGCGTATCGCCGGTCTCACCGGAAACGGAAGGACGGCTGCCGGAGTGCGCGGGGGGCGCCTCGTCGGCGCTGCGCGCCCCTCGGCCGCGTACCGCCGAGCGGGGCGCGAAGCCCAGGTCGGTGAGCGTTCGCCCCGGGAACATATGCAGGAACACTCGTTCGTAGGCGTAGTTGGGGCAGCGGATCTCGCCCGCCTCGACGCGCCCGATGTACCGCGCGTCACAACTGACCCGCTCGCCGATCTCGCGCGCGGCGCGCCGTACCGCCGCGGCGAACTCGCCCGGGGAGCGCTGTCCGCGCAACTGCCGGAAGGCCAGGTTGGGCCGCGATGGCCGGGGGAACTGGGACGAGGTCATGGCCGGGCCCTCTCGTGCGAACCGTCGAACCATGCCGGGTTCAGGGTGAGTTGTCTGCCTGGTGGCAGTTGGTTCCCCTGCGTCCGGCGGTGCAAGAACGTACCTGCCCGGCGGGTGTCGGCAGGCGAGGTTTGGCTACAAACCGGATGTCTCCTCCGTGATCTGCCATGAACTGCCATCCTTTGCGGCAGTGTTGCGCCGTAGCCGTTGACGCCCTCGCGCGTTGTACCCCGTGGACCGGGAGCCCCCCGAGCTCCTGACCCAACTCACTCGTCGAGGAGGGGTTCCGTCGTGGAGGCCGGGATGCAGACCAGCCAGAGCACCGAGTTCCGCACGCAGACGCAGACGCAGACGCAGACGCAGAGACAAAGGCAGAGGCAGACGGCACGGCGGGTGCCGGCCGCGGAGCGCGGCGCACCCCCGCAGCAGGGTCCCGACCTCGTGACCGTTCCCGCCCGGCAGGGCCTGGAGGCGGTCGACATCCTCCGCCGGGGCGCGGGCGACTGCGTGGGGCCCGTGCTCCACGACGACGAATGCGACACGCTCGGTTTCCTGGTACCGCCCGGCACGGCGGACGCGTGGGACGTTCCGGGCAGCACCTGCACGCAGACGAACGGGCGCGGCATGAGCCTCGTCGCTCCGGAGTCCCCGGCCGAGGGCACGGACTGGCTGCTCCCGCCCGGCGACGCGGAACTGGCCACGGACCCGGTGGTGCTGCGCGCGGCCCTGGGGGAGGCGGCCCGGCTGATCGAGGCGGCGGACAACTGCCGGTGAGCCCGCCGACGGGTCGCGCGACCTGTCACGCGGACATCGGCACGCGTGGACATCGGACCCGCCTGGCCCTCCGGTCCTCTGACCCTCCGGCCGGACGGGCCGGACGGGCCGGACGGGGAGGATGGGGAGGAACAGGGGGGAAATGGGAAGAAGCGGTATCCCTTCCAGTCGCCCCTGATAATGGCGGGATGGGCAGGTCACGGAACACGCGGCGCAGGGAGGCCGCCGAGGCCGTCGTCGAGGAGGTCGACGGCGGGCTCGCCGAGCTGATACCCGACCGGGACCGGGCCCGCGCCTGGACCCTGCTGATCGACGGCGCCCCGCAGTCGCACGTCGACCTCGACGACCCCGCGTACCTCGGCTTCGAGTACCAGCGCCGCCTCGGTCACGTCATCGACCTGGCCGCCCCGCCCGGACGGCCCGTGCACGCCGTGCACCTGGGCGGCGGCGCCTTCACCCTCGCCCGTTACACCGCCGCCACCCGCCCCCGCTCCACCCAGCAGATCGTCGAGCGTGACGCGGCACTCGTCCATGTCGTCCGGCGCGTACTCCCCCTGGACGCGAACGCGCGGATCCGGGTGCGCTCCGCGGACGCCCGCGAGGGACTCGCCAAGGTGCCGGACGGCTGGGCCGACCTGATCGTCGTGGACGTGTTCAGCGGGGCGCGCACCCCGGCCCACCTGACGTCGGTGGAATTCCTCGCCGACATCCGCCGGGCGCTGAAGGGCGGTGGCGTGTACGCCGCCAACGTCGCCGACGGCCCCCCGCTCGCCCATCTGCGCGCCCAGATCTCGACCGCGGCGGCCGTCTTCCCGGAACTCGCCCTGATGGCCGACGCGGCCGTGCTGCGCGGCAGGCGCTTCGGGAACGCCGTCCTGGTCGCCTCCGCCCATCCGCTCCCGGTCGCCGAACTGACCCGCCGCGCCGCCTCGGACCCGCACCCGGCACGGGTGGAGCACGGCACGGCACTGGCCGCGTTCACGGGTGGCGCGAAGGCGGTCACGGACGCGGCGGCCGTGGCGTCACCGGCGCCGCCGCCCTCGGTGTTCCGCTGACCGCCGCGCCGCTCCGCACGCTCCCGGACAGGGCGCCCACCCCTCCGCACCCGCAGGTCATGCCCCCGGCTTCCCGCGGAACGCTCAGTACGTGCCCACGTCCACATGCGGCGGCCCGTCGTGCCAGGTGCAGAACACCGACACCCGGTCCGTGCCCGAGCTGAACTCCACCCGGATCCACGTCTCCGTCTTCCACACCTGCATCGACCAGCCGGGACCGGGCGTGGCCGACACCAGCGTCGCCGACGTGCTGCCCAGGTCGAACACCGCACGCCCGCCGTCGGTGTCGTAGCTCTTGACCCGGCCCGACGCGGACGAGTCCGGGGATGAGGACGCCGCCGGGGCGGCGCCGGCGCTCTCGGTGGGCTTCGACGAGCGGGCCGGCGTCGGGCTCGGCGCGGACGTGCGGCCCGCGCTCCGCGACGGGCCGGGGCGCCCCGTCGAGGACGTCAGCGGCGTCGGCCCCTGCGGCGTGGCGCCGCCCGCAGTGATCGGCAGGGCGCGCGGCGGATCGTACGCGGTTCCCGCCATCACCGTGTGGACACCCCACCACGACAGCGTGACCGCCGCCCCGGTGGCGAGCGACCACGCCAGTACGTGTACGAGTCCTCTGAGCATCCCGGCCATAGTGCCCCACGCACCCCGGGGATGTCCGACGGATGCGCCACGGCTCGCACGCGCGTACGACGTCCGTTGCCGCGCAACGGAGTTGTCCACAGGCCCCGGTCGGCCTCCGCCCCATGGCGTACGGTGCCGCCCATGGCAAGTGTGCTCGTGGTCGAGGACGATCAGTTCGTACGATCGGCGCTCATCAGGCATCTGACGGAGGCCGGGCACATCGTGCGCAGCGTCGGCACGGCGCTCGAGGCGCTGCGTGAGGTCGCCCACCTCTCGTTCGACGTCGTGATCCTCGACCTCGGACTGCCCGACCTGGACGGGGCCGAGGCGCTGAAGATGCTGCGCGGCATCACCGACGTGCCCGTGATCATCGCCACCGCACGCGACGACGAGACGGAGATCGTCCGCCTGCTCAACGCGGGCGCGGACGACTATCTCACCAAGCCGTTCTCCGTCGAGCACCTGTCGGCGCGCATCGCGGCGGTGCTGCGGCGCTCCCGCGCGGCCGCCGCGGACAGCGCGCCGTCCCCGGTCATCCGGGTCGGCGGCCTCGCCATCGATCCCCGGCGCCGGCACGCCGAACTGGACGGCGCCCGCCTCGACCTGACCCGCCGTGAGTTCGATCTGCTCGCCTTCCTCGCCGGCCGGCCCGGCGTCGTCGTGCCGCGCAGGGAACTGCTCGCCGAGGTCTGGCAGCAGTCCTACGGGGACGACCAGACGATCGACGTGCACCTGTCCTGGCTCCGGCGGAAGCTGGGCGAGACCGCCGCCAGGCCGCGCTATCTGCACACGCTGCGGGGCGTCGGCGTGAAGCTGGAGCCGCCCGGGCCGGAGCCGCTGTCATGAGGTGGGCGCTGGTGAAGGTGGCCGTGGCGGTGACCACGATGGTCGTGGTCGCCTTCG
This sequence comes from Streptomyces sp. NPDC007264, assembly GCF_042869095.1. Lineage (NCBI taxonomy): Bacteria > Bacillati > Actinomycetota > Actinomycetes > Kitasatosporales > Streptomycetaceae > Streptomyces > Streptomyces sp. NPDC007264. The sequence goes on along the minus strand of NZ_JBIAFD010000010.1, from coordinate 99,348 downwards.
CGGTCCCGCTCGGGCTCGTCATCAAGGAGATGGCGCGCGACCGGGCGTTCTCGAACGCGGAGCGGGAGGCCGCCGCGATCGCGCCGGCGCTGTCCATCACCACGGCCCGGGACGAGCTGGAGCGGGTCGTCGCCGCGGCCGGCTCGGACGACGGAATCGCCGTGCACATTCCGGCGGGTGAGGGCACGAAGGCGGTCGACATCGGCCGCCGGCGCGCCACCGGCAAGGACATCGCCACCACGCGCCGGCTGGGCCGGGCCTCCACCGCCGACGTCGCGGGCGGCTCGACGCTGCTTCAGCCCACCGCGCTCGGCTCGGGCGCGATCGCCGTCGTCGAGGTGTACGTGCCGGACGCCGCGATGACCAACGGCGTGGGCACGGCCTGGGCGGTGCTCGCCGGGGTCGGCGTCGCGCTGGTCGTCGGCTCGGTGGCGGTGGCCGACCGGCTCGGCGTACGGATGGTGCGGCCCGCGCGGCGCCTGGTGGAGGGCGCGCACGAACTGGGGGAGGGCAAGCTCGGGGCACGCGTCCCGGAGGAGGGCCCCACCGAACTGCGGCTGGCGGCGGTCGCGTTCAACTCGATGGCCGACCAGGTCGTCCAACTGCTGGCGAACGAACGGGAGCTGGCGGCCGACCTCTCCCACCGCCTGCGCACGCCGCTGACCGTGCTGCGGCTGAACGCGGCCTCGCTCGGCGACGGGCCGGCCGCCGAGCAGACACGGGCCGCGGTGGCCCAACTGGAGCGCGAGGTCGACACGATCATCCGTACGGCGCGGGAGGCCAAGCCGCAGACGGCGGCGGCGGGCCCGGGCGCCGGGTGCGACGCGGCCGAGGTGGTGCGCGAGCGGATGGCGTTCTGGTCGGCGCTCGCGGAGGACGAGGGACGCAAGTGGCGGATGGCCGGGGCCGACCGGCCGGTGCGCATACCCGTGGCCCGTGCCGACCTCGCGGCCGCCCTCGACGCACTGCTCGGGAACGTCTTCCGGCACACCCCGGAGGGCACCGCGTTCGCGGTCGACGTGCACAACGGCGAGGACGCGGTGATCGTGCTGGTGTCCGACGCGGGGCCCGGCATCCCGGACCCGGCGGCGGCGATGGCCCGGGGCCGCGGATCGGGCAGCGAGGGCTCGACGGGGCTCGGCCTGGACATCGTGCGCCGGCTCGCGGAGTCGACCGGCGGGGACGCGCGGATCGGTTCGTCGGTGCTGGGCGGTACCGAGGTGCGGATCTGGATCCAGCTCGACGGGCGGGCTCCGCTGCGGCGGGGGCACCGGGGCTCGGCACGGCGGCGCCGGCGCACGGCCGCGGCACCAGCCGCACGGGGCGCTGCCTTTAACCGTCCCCGATCCCTCCCTTAAGCGCGTCCTAAGATCCTCGACTCCCGTCCGGATCGCGCCGGTTGTCCGATTCCGCGTCGCTAGCGTGCTGCCCGATTCCACTCCCCGTGAGGAACGAAGGCAGGCACGCGATGAGCAGGACGCACCGGCGCAGGGTGAGCGGGCGGAGCAAGGCGACAGGCGGCCTCGTCGCCGCGGCCGTGGTCGGCGGCGGCGCGCTCGCGCTCACCGGCACCGCGCACGCCGCCGGCGTCGGCGCCGTCTACACCAGGACCAGCGACTGGTCGACGGGTTACACGGCGCAGTACGTCGTCACCAACGACGGCGGTCGGGCCGAGGACGACTGGACACTGCGGTTCGACCTGCCCTCCGGTGCCAGGCTCAGCTCCCTGTGGAACGGCACGTCGACGGTGAGCGGACAGCACGTCACCGTGAAGCCGCCGTCCTGGGACAAGGACGGGCTGGCGGCGGGCGAGTCCATGACCGTCGGCTTCGTCGTCAGCGGCTCCGGCGACCCGACGGGCTGCCTCATCGACGGCGCGAAGTGCTCCGCCGACGACGGCACGACCCCCGAGCCGAGCGGCCGCCCGACCCGGTCCCCGGCCCCCACCCGGTCGGCGACGCCCACCGGCACTCCGGCTCCGACGGCGACGTCCTCCCCGCCCGGGACCCCGGGCACCGGCACGCCGGCCGTCGCCGGCTTCGCCCCGTACGTCGACACGTCCCTCTACCCGGCCTTCGACCTGGTCGCCTCCGCCGACGCCACCGGGGTGAAGGACTACAACCTGGCCTTCGTCACCGACGGCGGCGGCTGCACGCCCAAGTGGGGCGGCGTCACCGACCTCGGCAGTGACGCGGTGGCCGCGCAGATCGGTGCCCTGCGCGCCATGGGCGGCGACGTCCGGGTCTCCTTCGGCGGCGCCTCCGGCTCGGAGCTGGCGACGACCTGTACCTCGGCCGACGCGCTGGCGGCGGCGTACGGGAAGGCCGTGGACGCGTACCGGCTCACCAAGGTCGACTTCGACGTGGAGGGCGGCGCGCTGCCGAACACGGCCGCGAACACCCGCCGCGCCCGGGCCGTCGCCGAGCTTCAGCGGCAACACCCGGGCCTGGACGTCTCCTTCACCCTGCCGGTCATGCCGGAGGGACTGACCCAGGACGGTGTGAACCTGCTCTCCGGTGCCAGGTCCGACGGCGTGAGGATCTCCGCCGTCAACATCATGGCGATGGACTACGGCGCCTCCTACAGCGGTGACATGGGCACCTACGCCGAGCAGGCGGCGACCGCCACCCAGGCCCAGATCAAGAGCGTCCTCGGCCTCTCCGACAGCGCCGCCTGGAAGGCGGTCGCGATCACCCCGATGATCGGCGTCAACGACGTCTCCTCCGAGGTCTTCAAGGTCGACGACGCCACCCAGCTGGTCGGCTTCGCCCGGTCCAAGGGCCTCGGCGGGCTGTCGATGTGGTCGGCCGGCCGGGACAAGCAGTGCGCCGGCGGTGCCAAGCCCACCGCGGACGCCACGTGCAGCTCGATCGTCCAGGAGCCGTTCGCCTTCTCCAAGGCGTTCGGCGCGTACAAGTGACCGGCGCCCGGGCGTGACACCGGGACACCGGGCAACGGGGGACACGCGCCCCGGCCGGTCTGCCCCCCATCCGGCCGGGACGCGCGGCGCGGGCGTACGGGCGGTGCCGGGCGGGCCCGGAACCGCGGCACCACCGCGCCGGCTACCCGCGCGACGTCCGGCGCAGGTGGCGCAGGGCCCGTGCCGCGGCGCGGGCCCCGCACATCCCGTGCGCACCGGGGCCGGGCGGGGTCGCCGCGGAGCACAGGTAGTGGCCGGGTACTCCGACGTCGTAGGGCTGCAGGGTCGGGCGCGGCCCGAAGAGCAGCTGGGGGATGTCCTTGGCGCCGGTCATGATGTCGCCGCCCGGATAGTTCGGGTTGTACTCGGCGAAACCGCGGGGGGTACGGACGCTGGTGCCGACGATCCGGTCCCGGAACCCCGGGGCGAACCGCTCGATCTGGGCGGTGATCGCCGCGGTGGCGTCGCCGGTGTAGCCGTGGGGGACGTGGGCGTAGGACCACACCGGGTGCACGTCACCCACCGACCGCGACGGGTCGGCCAGATACTGCTGGCCGACCAGCACGAACGGTCGGCGCGGCATCCGTCCGGCATGGATGTCCCGCTCGGCGGCGGCGATCTCCTCGAACGTGCCGCCGACGTGCACGGTTCCCGCCCGCCGTGCCGCCGCGGCCGTCCAGGGGACCCCGCCCTCGACCGCGAAGTCGACCTTGAACGCGCCCGGCCCGTACCGGAACCGCCGGTAGGCGCGCGCGATCCGGGACGGCAGCAGGTCGCCCAGGATGTCGGCCAGGGCCGTGGGCGTGACGTCCCACAAGGTCACGTCCGAGGGCGGGAGCTGTTTCGCCGACCGTACCCGCACCCCGGTCCGGATCGTCCCGCCGAGTTCCCGCAGCAGCGCCGCCATGGCGTCGGTGATACGGCCCGAACCGCCCTCGGCGACGGCCCAGCCGTACCGGTGCCCCGCGGTGAGGATGCCGAGTCCGACGGCGGCGCTCAGCGGCCGCTCCAGCGGACGGAAGGCATGGGCCGCCACCCCGCCCCACAGCGCCCTGGCCTCGTCGGTCGAGAACCCCTTCGCCACCACCGAAGCGGGCGCGAGCGCCGGAACACCGAAGCGGGCCAGGCGGACCGGGTGCCGCGGCAGCCGCAGCAGGGGGCCCATCACGTCGTCGGCGTAGCTGTCGTACGCCGACGACGGGCCGTCGAACAGCAGCCGCCAGCGCCGCCCGTCGGCGCCGAGACCGGCCGCGGTCCCGGCCACCGAGCGGTGCAGCACCCCGGCCGTGCCGCCGTCGAGCGGATGCGCGCAGTCGATCTCCGGCCACGCCCATCGCAGCCCGTGGCGATCCAGTCCGAGGCTCTGCAGGAACGACGAGCCGACGGCCATGGGGTGGATGGCCGAGCAGTGGTCGTGCAGCAGTCCGGGAAGGATCGCCTCTCCGGAGCGGGCGCCGCCGCCGATCACGTCGGCCGCCTCCAGCACCGTCACCCGCACGTCCGCCCGGGCCAGGGCGATGGCTGCGGCGAGGCCGTTCGGGCCGGCGCCGACCACGGTCGCTGTCCTCATGTCGTCCTGCCTCTCCGGGTCGCGCCCTCGCTTACGGTGCCAGCCCCTCGGCCACCTCGGCCTGGGCCGCCGGCGGGGACGCCTGCGCGCGGGTCCAGGTGACGTCGAGCGGGATCGGACCGCGCGGCAGCCACGGCTGTTCCCGCACCGCGTCCGCGACCTTCCACGTACCCCGCTCGATCACACCCAGCGCGGCGTCGATCACCTGGTAGTGCTGGGTCCCCCGGTGGATGGGCTGCGACTCCACCCAGACGATGATCCACTCACCCGGCGCGAACCCCACCCGGGCCTGCACGGCCTCGATCAGGTCGAGGCCGTGCAGATGGCCGTCGCCGAAGTTGAACCCGATCAGGGAGTTGCACCCGAACTCGGCCTCGCGCACGGTGCGGCGGTCCAGATCGGGGAGGTTCTTCATCAGCACCGAGAACAGGCCGCGGCCCTGGCTGTGCATCGACCGCCAGGCGATCGTCTGCTGCATGGTGATCTCGGCGACCGCCGGCGGGTAGCCCATCGCCCGGAGCTGGTCGATCTGGTTCTTCGTCGGGCGGTGCCGCAGCGTGTTGAGCTTGTCCTCCGCGCCGGGCGCGAAGACCCACAGCGCGGATGCCCAGTTGCCCGCGTACTGGCGCAGCGAGGGCAGGAAGGACACCAGGTCCGGGCGGAGATTGCCGAGGACCGGGAAGAACAGCAGCGCGGCGGTGATGCCGACGGCCAGCCAGGGCGAGGACATGTCGCCGATGCCGTAGCCGTTGCCCGCCGGGAAGCCGAGGAAGAGGAAGACCGCCAGATAGCCGAACAGGATGTTCCACTCCAGCGGCACCGCCAGCGGGAACGTGGAGGCGATGAACAGGTGGAAGACGACCATCAGCACCACCCCGGCGACGGTGAGCCACCGGTTCGTCGAGAACAGCAGCACCAGCGGGGTGACGATCTCGACGGTCGTACCGCCCACGTGCGCCATGAGGCTCGCCACGGTCGAGGGGCGGATGTCGCGCGGGACGTCGCGGTAGTGCAGCCGCTTGACCCAGGTCCCGGGCACGCAGGGGCTGTTGGAGATCATGGGGGGCACGACGTGGGTGAAGTGCAGCCCGAACTTCGACACACCGGCGCCGATCCAGACCACGCAGAGCAGCAGCTTCGCGGCGATGATCATGTCGGTGAACGGCAGCACGGCGAAGAACACCAGCGCCGGCAGGTACTGCTCGCCCCGGGCGGCCAGGAAGACCGTCTTGTCCCGCAGACCGTTGACGACGTACAGCACGATCGGCGCGATCAGCAGCGCGGGACGCACCAGCCCCGAGGTGTCGTCCGGCAGCGTGTCACCGAGCGAGGAACTCGGCACCCCGGGCATCAGCAGCGCCGTGAGCAGGGACGCCAGGAACGCCAGGTAGAGCAGGACGTCGCCCACGGTGCGGCGGTCGCCGCCGGTGAACGGCACCCGCTTCCACGGCCTGAGCCGGATGGTGCCCGGCCGGGCCCAGAACAGGATGCCGCCGGTCATCGGCTTGAACTTGCCGGCGATCGGGCCCCACGACCCCGCGACGCCCACCGCCTCCAGCAGGACGGTCCACAGCACCAGCTTCTGGTAGACGATCGGCTCGTCCCACCAGTGCGCCACGTCCCAGACCGGACCGGCTCCCGAGGTCCAGGTGGCCAGGGCCGCCCCGCCGAGCACATACAGCAGGACGAGCTTGCACGCGTAGATCGCCGGGATCATCTTCGGCGTTCCGAAACCGTATTCGACCCAGTGCAGGGCGAGCGTTCTCAAGCGGTCCTGAAGAGGTTTCTCCAGAAAGGTCTCCGGGTCGACCGGAGGGAAGTTCGCGGTTTTGAAACCCATGGTGATGCCCCTTTCTCAGGACGGTTTCCGGGCGCGGCTCCCCGCACCCGGAAATGACCGGGTGAAGGATTTCCGGGTGATGAAAAGGCGCGGTTTCTCTACGGGTGTGCGGCCGCGCGGGACGCGGGCATCCGCCTCACCGGTTCACGAGGACGAGCGAAGACGCCGCTTGTCGATCTTTCCCACCGGGTTCCTCGGCAGCGCCTCGGTGACGGTGACCGACACCGGTACCTTGATCCGGGCCAGCGAGCCGCGGCAGTGCTCCATGAGTTCCTCGGCGGTGGCCTCCGCACCCGGCACCAGGACGACGTGCGCGACCGGGACCTCGCCCAGCACCGGATCGGGTGCTCCGACCACCGCCGCCTCCAGCACCGCCGGGTGGGTGTGCAGGACGTTCTCCGTCTCCTTGGGGTAGATGTTCTCCCCACCACGGATGATCATGTCCTTGATCCGGTCGACCAGGACGAGATAGCCGTCCGCGTCGAAACGGCCCACGTCCCCCGTGTGCAGCCAGCCGTCGACGACGGTCCGCGCCGTCTCCTCGGGCAGCCCGAGGTAGCCGCGCATGACGTTGGGGCCGCGCACCACTACCTCGCCCACCGATCCGTCGTCGAGCAGCCGGCCCTCGCCGTCCATCACGGCGACGGTCTGTCCCGGCAGCGGACGTCCGACCGTGCCCGGCTTCCGCGGCCCGGCAGGCGGGTTGATGGTCGAGGCGCAGGTGCCCTCGGAGAGCCCGTACCCCTCGACGACCGGTATCCCGTAGCGCCGTTCGAACCGGGCGATCAGCTCCGCGGGCATCGGGGCGGCCCCGCAGATGACGCGCCGCAGCGACGACACGTCCGGGCGCACCTCCGCGGGCAGCGCGACCAGCAGGGCGTAGATCGCCGGCACCGCGGAGAAGTAGGTGGGCCCGGCGCGCTCGACCGCGGCGAAGAAGGACGGGGCCCTGAACCGTCCGGCGACCGTGGCGCGCCCGCCCGCCAGCAGCGGCGACAGGACGCTCACCACGATGCCGTTGACGTGGAACAGCGGCAGGACCAGCAGACTGTGGTCGGTGGCGTCCAGGCCGAGACCGTCGATGATCATCCGGCACATCGCGGCGACGTTGGCGTGGTCGAGCATCACACCCTTGGGACGTCCCGTGGTCCCGCTCGTGTAGATGATCAGGGCGAGGGAGTCGTGGGCGCGGGCGACGGCGTCCTCGCCGTCGTCGCCGGCCGCGGCGTGGGCGTGCACCACCTCGGACACGTCGAGCGTGGCGACGGCGCGGGAGGGGGCGTCGCAGATCACCGCCTTCGCCGCGGAATCCTCGATCTGATGGCGCGCCTCGGCATCGGTGAGTTCGGGGTTCACGGGTGTCACGGCGGCGCCCAGCCGCCAGGCCGCGAACATGATGACCACGAGGTCGAGGCGATTCGGCAGAATCACCGCGACCACGTCCCCGGCACCGATTCCGTGTGCGCGCAGGGCGGCGGCCGCATTGCGGACCCGCTCCAGGAAAGTCCGGTTGTCGAGTTGTTCGTGGTCGTCCGCGATGCAGGGCCCTGCGGGATTCCGCGCGGCCCTGACGTCCGGCAATTCGGCGATGTGCTGCACGTTCCCTCACCATTGAGTCGCACCCTGACGAAGCTGGTGAGGAAAAGGTAGGGAGGCCGCACATCGCCGGCCATGGGCCTGCGTCCCAGCCCGCGACCGGTGTTTTGTGCCGCCGTCACAAAGGAGATTGCCGCCGGGTCCTGTCGCGTGCGCCGGCCGCCCGGTTACCGTCCCGCCATGAGCGTCGACGCGGACACGACCGTGCGGGATGTCGCCAAGCGCATCCAGGCCGGTCTGGAGAGCCTCACCACCGGGATGACCTCGATGTTCGTCGAGGTCATCCCCGAGTTCCGCCATGACGACGCGGTACGGCGGCTGATGGTCGCCAGCACCTCGTCGAATCTCGTGGCCATCTGCGACATGCTGGCGCTGGGCATCTCGCTCGACGACATCGCCGTGCCGCCCGCCGCCGCCGAGTACGCGCGCCGCTTCGCGCAGCACGACCTGTCGCTGGAGGCGCTGCTGCGTGCCTACCGCCTCGGTGAGCACATGTTCGTCCAGGGGGCCGTGACGGTGCTGCGCGGCCTGGAACTGTCCGCGGACGAGGCGCTGACGGCGGCGAGCCGGGTCGCGCTGCTGACCAACAGGTACATCGACCAGGTGATCGAGGGCGTCATCGACATCTACGAGAGCGAGCGCAGACGCTGGGACGCCCGCTCCGACGCGGCCCGTGCCGCTCAGGTCCGCGCCGTGCTCGACACCGAGGGGCTCGACCTGGCCTCGGCCGAGAAGATGCTGTCGACGTCGCTGCGCGGCTGGCACCTGGCCGCCATCATCTGGACGGGACCCGGCACCGCGGCCCCGGCCTCGGCCGAACTGCGGGCCGGCGCCGCGATGCTGGCCGCGGCCACCGGCAAGGCGCCGCTGACGGTCTCCGCCGACGAGCAGACGTACTGGACGTGGATCTCCTCCACGGGCCGGCCGGCCGTCGACCTCGACCGGATCGAGCGCGATCTGCGCGACCGTCCCGCGCTGCGCATCGCCCTCGGCGACGCGTCCACCGGGCTCGACGGATTCCGGCAGACCTTCCGGGACGCGCAGCGCGCCCGCAGTGTCGCCGTCACCGGGGCCGATCCCGGCCGCGCGCTCGTGGTGCACTCGGACGTCGCGCTGGCGGGCCTGCTCGTCGATCGCCTCCCGGACGTCGGGGCCTGGGCGGGGCGGGTCCTGGGCGGCCTCATGCGCGACGACGACGCCACGGTCCGGCTGCGCGAGACCGTGCAGGTCTTCCTCGACGCGCGGGGCAGCTTCACCGACGCCGCCCTGCGCATGCACGTCCACAAGAACACGGTCCACTACCGCATCCGCAAGGCGGAGGAGATCCTCGGCCATCCCCTCACCGAGAACCGGCTGGACATCGAGGTGGCCCTGCTGGCCTGCGCCCGGTTGGGGCTGGGGCGCGGGAGCGGGCCCGGCCGCGGTGGCCGGGACCCGTCCGGCACCCCCCGGTGAACCGCCCGGGGCGCGGCACTCCCCTCTCGTGTGCCGCGCCGCGGACGGATCAGCCCTCCAGCGGAGGCAGTTCCCCCGTCCGTGCCGCGCGTGCGTACCAGTGCGCGCTGGACTTCGGGGTGCGCTCCAGCGTCGCGTAGTCCACGTACACGGCCCCGAACCGCTTCCCGTAGCCGTACGACCACTCGAAGTTGTCCATCAGCGACCAGAGGAAGTAGCCGCGGACGTCGGCACCGTCCGCGATGGCGCGGCGGACCGCCGACAGATGGCTGTGCAGGTAGGCGATCCGCTCCGGGTCGTGGACGCGGCCGTCCGGGTCCGGCTTGTCGTCGTACGCCGCGCCGTTCTCCGTCACGTACAGGGGCAGGCCCGGCGCCTCCCGCGTGTACCGCATGATCAGCTCGTGCAGGCCCGTCGGGTCGATCGACCAGCCCATCTCGGTGCGCTCGCCCGGCGTCTGGTGGAACGCCACGTCGTCCGCGCCCGGCCAGGGCGAGTGGTCGCTCAGGCCGTGACCGTCCGCGCGGCGGGTGCTCGCGTCCGCCGAGGAGGCCGCCGACACGAGGGCCGGGGTGTAGTAGTTGAGGCCCAGCGCGTCCAGCGGCTGGTGGATCGTCTCCAGGTCGCCGTCCCGGAGGTGCGACCAGTCGGTGATCGACGAGGTCGCCTCCAGCAGCGTCCCGGGGTAGGCCCCGCGCAGCATCGGGCCGTGGAAGACGCCGTTGGCCAGGTCGTCGATCTTGCGGCCCGCCGCCAGGTCGGCCGGGTCCTGCGACACCGTCCGCACCACGGCCGAGTTGAGGCTCACCGCCACCGAGTTGCGGACCGGCATCACGGACCGCAGCGCGGACGTGCCGAGGCCGTGGGCCAGGTTCAGATGGTGGGCCGCGCGCAGCGACGCCGCCGCGTCGGTACGGCCCGGGGCGTGCACGCCCGAGCCGTAGCCCAGGAACGCGCTGCACCACGGCTCGTTCAGGGTGATCCACTGCTCCACGCGGTCGCCCAGCGCCTCGCCCACGAGCCGGGCGTACTCGGCGAACCGGTACGCCGTGTCCCGCTCCGGCCAGCCGCCCGCGTCCTCCAGTTCCTGCGGCAGGTCCCAGTGGTAGAGGGTGATCGCCGGCTTGATGCCGTGGGCGAGGAGTTCGTCCACCAGGCGGCGGTAGAAGTCCAGGCCCCGCTGCACCGCCGGACCCCGGCCGGTCGGCTGCACGCGCGACCAGGAGATCGAGAACCGGTACGCCGCCAGGCCCAGCTCGGCCATCAGCGCCACGTCCTCGCGGTGGCGATGGTAGTGGTCGACAGCGATGTCACCGGTCTCACCTGCGGCGGTCTTGCCCGGCGTATGGCTGAAGGTGTCCCAGATGGAGGGGGTACGGCCGTCCTCCCGCACCGCCCCCTCGATCTGGTACGCGGAGGTCGCCGCGCCCCAGAGGAAGGCGGGAGGAAACGTCACGGACGGAACGGGCTCAGACATGGAAGCGCTCCCATTGATGGTCGTGGAGACCGACGGTGGTAGGGGAGGAACAGGGCGGAGGGGCCGGGGTGCCGGTGCCCCGGCCCCAGGTCTCCGGCCGTGGCGACGGGGATCCCCCGCGCGAGGCCGGACGTGGGCGAGGGAGGATCAGCCCTTGATCGCACCCGCCATGATCCCGCCCACGATCTGCTTGCCGAACAGCAGGAAGGCGATCAGCAGCGGCAGCGTGCCGAGCAGGGCCCCCGCCATGATCACCGCCTGGTCGGGAACGTAGCCGGTGCCCAGGCCGTTGAGCGCCACCTGCACGGTCGGGTTCTGCTGGTTGAGGGCGATGATCGGCCACAGGAAGTCGTTCCAGGCGAACACGAAGGTCAGCAGGCCGAGCACGGCCATCGCCGGCCGCGCCGCCGGGAAGACCACGTGCCACACGACCCGCAGACTGCTCGCGCCGTCCACGCGTGCCGCCTCGATCAGTTCCGTCGGCAGCGCCTGCACCAGGTACTGCCGCATGAAGAACGTGCCGAAGGCGGTCACGAGCGTCGGCAGGACGACGGTCTGCAGCTGGTTGGACCAGCCGAGGTCGGACATCCACAGGTACAGCGGTACGACGGCCAGCTGCGGCGGGATCATCATCGTGCCGATGGTCAGCAGCAACAGGACGCCGGAGAACCGGAACCGCAGCTTGGCGAAGGCGAACCCGGCGAGCGTGGAGAACAGGACCGTGCTGACGGTGATGGTGCCGGCGACGAGCGTGGAGTTGACCATCGCGGTGCCGAGCCCGGCCTGCTCCCAGGCGGCCTGCAGGTTCTTGAACAGGTTCCCGCCGAACCACAGGGGCGGTGGCGTCTCGGCGAGCCGCCGGTCGGTGCGCGAGGCGGCGATCGCCGTCCACACCAGCGGCGCCAGGGAGACCAGTGCGAAGACCGTCAGCACGACATACGTGACCGGGCCCGCGTCCAGTTGCTTGCCGGCGCCCATGACCCGGGGGCGCCGCAGGCCCCTGCCGCGCTCGGCCCGCGTACCGGCCCGGTCCTGAGGAAGAGTCAGGTCGCTTGTGGTCATAGGGACTTCCTCAGCCGTCGGGTGAACAGCATGTTGATCACGGCCACCAGCAGCAGGATCAGGAACATCGCCCAGGCGATCGCGGACGCCTTGCCGAGGTTGCCGATGATCCAGCCCTGGTCGTACATGTACAGGCCGAGCGTCTGGTACTGGTGCTCGGAGCCGCCCTTGGAGCCGCTGACCCCGCCGAACAGCAGGGGCTCGCCGAACAGCTGGGTCGCGCCGATGGTGGAGACGATCACCGTGAACAGGATCGTCGGCCGCAGCATCGGGATCGTCACATGGCGGAACTGCTGCCAGCGTCCCGCGCCGTCGAGGGCCGCCGACTCGTAGAGATCGGTGGGGATCGCCTGCATCGCCGCCAGGTAGATCAGCGCGTTGTAGCCGGTCCACCGCCAGATCACGATCGAGGAGACGGCGAACTGCGAACCCCAGTCGGATTCACGCCAGTTGACCGGGTCGATGCCGACGAAGTGCAGCAGCCAGTTGATCGCGCCGCCGTCCCAGGAGTACAGCAGTGTGAAGACCAGCGTCGCCGCCGCCACCGAGGTGGCGTACGGGGTGAGCATCACGACCCGCCAGACGGTCGAGCCGCGCAGCCGGTAGTTGAGCAGGTGGGCGAGCCAGATGGCCGCCATGAGCTGCGGCACGGTCGAGATGACACCGATGGTGAAGGTGTTCTTCAGGGCGTTCCAGAAGAAGTCGGAGGTCAACAGGTTGCGGTAGTTGTCCAGGCCCGCCCAGGTCTGGTGGTCCAGCGCGGACAACTGCACGTGGTGCAGCGAGTACCAGGCCGTGTACAGCAGCGGGACCATCGAGAAGGCCCCGAAGACGAGGAAGAAGGGGGCGATGAAGACGTACGGCGACGCCTTCATGTCCCAGCGGTACAGCCGGCTGCGCCAGGAGGCGGTGCCCGTCGGCGGCGTACCGCGACCCTGAGCGCCCCGGGCCGCGCCCGGCTGCCTGCCGGGCGCGGCCTCGGCGCTCGACGCGGGGTGCGCGAGAGCCTCTTTGGAGCTGGTCACTGGCCGAGCACGTCCTTGATCTCCTTGGACGCCGCGTTCCAGCCCTGGTCCGGGGTCTTGCCCTTCTGCTCGACCTGGAGGATGCCGATGTCGGTGATCGCGCTGTTGATCGGCTGGTCCTTGGTGCCGAAGTACTGGACCGGGATGGTCTTCGCCGAGTCGGAGAAGATCTGTGTGATCGGCGCGTTCGAGAAGTACGCCGTGGTGTCGGCCTGCGGCTTCAGGCTCGCGTACACCGACGGGGTCGACGGGAAGCTGGCCTGCTTGGCGAAGACCTTCGCCTGCTGCTCGGGCGCGGTCAGCCACTTCGCCAGCGCGACGGCCTCCTTCTGGTGCTTGCTCGCCGTCGGCACGCCGAGGAAGGAGCCGCCCCAGTTGGCCGCGGTGGGTGCCGCGGCCACGTCCCACTTGCCCTTGCCGGATTCACCGGACTTCTGCTCGATGTAGCCGATCATCCACGCCGGGCAGGCCACCGTCGCGAAGGTGCCGTTGGCGAAGCCCTGGTCCCACGGCTTGTCGAACTGCTTCAGCTTCGCCGACATGGTGCTGGTCGCCACGTCCATGGCGACGTTCCAGGACGACTTCACCCCCGAGGACTTGTCCCAGATGACGTTGCCGTCCTTGTCGTAGTACCGCTCGGCCGCGCCGCCGAGGGCCGCGTTGTACACGGAGGACGCGGAGTCGACGTACTTGGTGCCCTTCGGCGCCTTCTTCATGTACTCCTTGCCGAGGGCGGCGTACTTGGCCCAGTCGCCCTTCCACTGCGCGGCGAGCTTGGTGCGGTCCGTCTCCAGGCCGGCCTTCTGGAAGAGGTCCTTGCGGTAGCAGATGGCCATCGGGCCGACGTCGGTGCCGAGCCCGATCGTCTTGCCGTCCTTGGTGGTGGCCTGCGCCGACTTCCAGGGCAGCCACTGGGAGGTGTCGACCTCCTTGCCGAGGTCGACGAACTTGGCGGCCTGCGTCTGCACCGCCTCGGTGATGTTGCCGACCTCGATCGCCTGGATGTCGTCGGTACCGGAACCGGCCTGGAGGCGGGTGAGGACCTTGGGCCAGTACACGTCGGTGCGGGTGGTGACGTTCTCCTTGATGGTGATGTCGGGGTGGAGCTTCATGTACTCGTTGTAGAGGCCGGCCTGCTTGTAGCCGAAGACACCGAAGGTGCCTATCGTCAGCTCCGTCCTGCCCTTGCCGCCTCCACCACCGTTCGAGTCCGACGAGCTGTCGCCCGAGTCGTCGGCGCAGCCGGCCAGCAGCCCCGTGGCCAGCGCGGCGATGGCCGCGAAGGCCGCCACCCTGTGGGACCGGCGGGTACTCGTGCGCATGTGTCCTCCTGTTGCCTGACGTGCCGACCCCCCGGCCAACTGCATTGGTTGGGCCCGTTCGTACTCGCTGCGGCTCGGGCGGGGAACGTGCGGGACGTGTATGTGTCAGGTACTGTGGGAGCGCTCCCACAGGTGATGTGTTGAAGAGTCGCGGGTTCGTGCGGGGGTGTCAAGGGAGGGGACGGGGGGAGACGCGTTCAGTTATCGGGACGTTAACCGGGCCGGCGGGTGGCCGGCTCGGCGGGGTCCTGTGCGGCCTGGCGGCCCCAGGGGCGGTCGGCGGAGTGGACCGGGCTGTTACATTCCAGGCCGGCGTGGTGATGACGGGAGGCGGGGCCAATGGCAAGCCACGGAGTGCGGGGCCGGAGCGGGGGTCGGCCGACCCTCGAAGAGGTGGCCGCACGCGCAGGTGTCGGCCGCGGCACGGTCTCCCGGGTGATCAACGGCTCGCCCCGGGTGAGCGACGCGACGCGCGCCGCCGTCGAGGCCGCCGTCGCGGAGTTGGGCTACGTGCCGAACACCGCGGCCCGGGCGCTGGCCGCCAACCGCACCGACGCCATCGCCCTCGTCGTCCCCGAACCGGAGACCCGATTCTTTGCAGAACCATACTTCTCGGACATGTTGCGCGGGGTGGGTGCCGAGCTGTCCGACACGGAGATGCAGCTGCTGCTGATCTTCGCGGGCAACGACCGTGAACGCCGCAGGCTGGCCCAGTACCTGGCGGCCCACCGGGTGGACGGCGTCCTGCTGGTCTCGGTGCACGCCGACGACCCGCTGCCCGACCTCCTCGCCCAGCTGGAGATCCCGGCGGTGATCAGCGGCCCGCGCTCGGCGCACGAGACGTTGCCGTCGGTGGACTCCGACAACCACGGCGGCGGCCGCTCGGCCGTCGAGCACCTGCTCGCCCGGGGCCGCTCCCAGATCGCCACGATCACGGGCCGGCTCGACGTGTACGGCGCGCAGCGGCGCATCGAGGGCTACCAGGACGCGCTGCGGGACGCCGGCCGCGAGGTGGACGAGGCCCTGATCGCGCCCGGCGACTTCACGGAGGAGGGCGGCCGGCGCGCCATGACGGAACTCCTGGCCCGCCGCCCTGACCTGGACGCGGTGTTCGCGGAGTCGGACGTGATGGCGGCGGGGGCGCGCAAGGTGCTGCGCGAGGCGGGCCGCCGCATCCCGGACGACGTGGCGCTGGTCGGGTACGACGACTCGGCGATAGCCCGCCACATGGACCCGCCCCTGACGAGCGTGCGCCAGCCGATCGAGGAGATGGGCCGCGCGATGACAGACCTGCTCCTCGACGAGATAGCCGACCGCCGCCCGGCGGCCTCGCGGAGCCTGGAGCCCCGGCAGGTGGTCCTGCCCACGCGGCTGGTGCAGCGCGACTCGTCCTGAAGAAGTGCGGAACCGGACGCGGTGCGGGGAGCTGCGGCTCGCGTCCATGCCCGGCGGCGTAAGAAGTCGATCTGGCGCCCCCCGGTCGTGGAGGCCGGGGTGGGCTCGCCGGATGCAACCCCTCCCATGTTCAGCGCGATGCGCACACGTCGTCGGCAGCAGCCGTCCGAGGCCCGTCACGGCCAAGCCGTGCCAAGTTCTCGCATTATCCGAATATCCTATCCGGCCGCCTTGTTCGTGCTATTCCCGTCCGGTGCCTCGGTGAAACGGTGCAATGGTGCATTGAGGGGGAGAGTGACTGCGCGGAGGATATTCCGTCAATACTGCTGTGCTTCTTTCGGATTCTTCCCGACCTGGTCGTCGATATCGACATGGGTGCATCGTAAAGGCAGCACACGGGTCGAACTGCGGCCCTTCAACGGCGGGACGGGAGATTGCACATGGCTCAGGAAGTCGTGGCCACATTTGCTGGTCCACTGGACTCGTTCTCCATCAACCTCACGATCGGCAACGGAAGCAGCGCACAGGTTCAGTCGGTGGGTCTCAGCGGCCGTACGGCCAAGTTCCCCGTCACCTGGGACAGCATGGGCACCTTCGCCGGTCCCGCGACGCTCACCAGCACGGTCGGTGTGGAGTCCGAGGTGGTGATCGCGAACTTCTCCGGGTTCGCCCCCGGGGAGCAGGTGTCGTTCACCGGAATCGACCCCGACTTCACGGGCGCCGCGTCGGCCGGGGTGCGAGTCCTCGATCTGGCCGGGGCCCGGGCGTATGCCCTCTTCTCCGACGGGACGACGGCCTTCGGCGAGTTCGAGGCGACCACCGCTGGGACGCTCCGCGCGGTCATGACGAAGTAGCCGAACTCCCAGACGGACGAAAGACCGAGGGGGAGACTCGGAGGAACTCCCTCGGTCTCTCGTCGGCACGGAATTCGGTGGACGACGCGGAAACGGGCCAGGAATCATGCCGGGAGAGACGTCGCCCCGGCCCGGCCCAGGAGTTGCGGAGCCCACGCCGTGTCTCCCGAGCGTCCGGCAGGAAGACGGTGTCCGTGGTCCGCCCGGGTCCCCGGGGAACGGTTCGGCGGCGTGGGCACGTTCGTGGACGCGTGGCGGGCCGTGGCCGGGACTGACACCATCGGGGGATGCTGGGTATCGGGTCCGTCGTGCTGGGCGTGTCCGACGTGGGGCGGGCCGCCGCCTTCTGGACGAAGGCGCTGGGCTATGTGCCGAGGGACGAGATCGAGGACGACTGGGTCGTGCTCGTGCCGACGGACGGGGCCGCCGGGCCGCGGCTGTCGCTGGGACTGAGCGAGACGCCCGTCCAGGAGCACCCGCGGGTGCATCTCGATCTGTACGCGGGCGGCGCGGCCGACCAGGCCGCCGAGGTGGAGCGGCTGCTGGCGCTCGGCGCACGGTGCGTCGACTGGGAGCTGTATCCCGAGGACGCCGACTTCGTCGTGCTGGCCGATCCGGACGGCAACCGGTTCTGCGTCGTCGACACCAAGGGTGCGGCGGAGGGGTGAGGCGTCTGTGCCGGGACGCACTCGGCCGGTGGCCCACTGAAGCGGGTCACCGGCCGGTTGCTGAGAGTGAGTGACGGGACTCGAACCTGTTTCGTATCGCTACCGTGACCTGCGCCTTTGCTGTGGTCGTGGGCAAATCAGGGCGTACGAGTGACGGGGGATGACGCTGGATGACGCTGTGCGGCATCCGGTTTGGCCATGGCCAAACGCTCCCGTCGGGGTCGGGGACGGTGGATGCGCATGCGCGTGGAGATCGTGCCCATGCGCACCACGTGCCGGATGGAGATCCGGATTCACCCGTGAACAGGCGGTCCGCAGTCGGACCGCGGCGGACCTGGCATGGCTGATGGCGCTACGGAACCCGTGACTGAGGCTTCCGGCCGCCGACCTCGCCCGGTGGACGGGCGGCCCGCTCAACGGTCGGCGCTGCCGGGCGGTACGACCCATTCGGCGGGTTGTCCCGTCAGGCAGGCGATCATGTCGAAGTCGCCGTCGTAGTGGAGGACCGTCCGCTGGTGCAGTTCCGCCGTGGCGGCGACCAGTAGGTCGGGGAGGGACAGTGTGCGGTGGAAGCCTGCGTTGAGAGCGTGGCGCTGAACTTCCAGGGCGCGGACGAAGGTGTGGTCGTCGGCGTGGATGTAGTCGAAGGCGTGGAGCCAGGTGCTGATCCGGGTCGCCTCGGAGCTGTCCCGTGCAGAGTGGATCATCTCGTACTCGGTGGGCTGGCACACTGCGAGGAGGTAACGCTCGTGGAGGGGCGCGAGCACCTCCTTGACGCTCGGTTTCGTCCAGCGGGCGAGGGCGGACTTGTCGATCAGGTAGCGGTCCTGCATCAGGCGGCCCGGCCTCCGTCGCGGTCGCCGTCGTGCTTGAGAGAGCCGTCAGCGTTGCGGGGGCCGGTGTTCTCGACGATCTCACTGAAGTCGAACTCGCCTGCCTCCATGGCGTCGAAGCCCTCCTGTCTCAGGTGCCTCTTGACGGCGTCTTCCATAGCGAGGCGGACGGCTTTGGCCTTCGTTTTGGCCCCGAAGATGCGCATGGCCTCGGTGACCATGTCTTCATCGAGGTCGATGACTGTTCTGGCCATGTGGACCGTCCCTCCGCTGCTAGCCCTGCCAATTGAAACGATACCTTTTATTGTCCAGAATAGATGTCGTTTCGGTCGGAGGTCTCATCGTGGATGGACGATCCTGGCAGCGCGGCAGGGCTGGGGAAGGAGGGCCGCAGCGAGGTTTGCCCACGGCGAAGACGGGGTGGCTGGCCGCGGGCGGCTCACCGGTGTGGCTGAGGGCGTACGCAGCGATCCGCCGCTGAGCCGGTCGCCGGGTGCATCCCCGACGGCGACCACTGCCCGGTAGGGCGGTGCGAGAGGGGCGTATTGTAGCGCAGCTGGAACGAGCCGAGGAGCGACTTACCCGCGCTGGTCGGGCTACGGCAGACTGGTGTGGATCCGGTGGTGTCCGGTCGGACGTGCACCGGCCGGAACAGGGGAGAAGGGAAGCCCGCAGATCCGTGAGTGACGAGTTCGACGTCTCGGAGCCCTCGGCCTCGGAGTCCGTTGACGAGGGCGCGTTCGGCATCGACGCGTTCTCCGTCGACGACCGGCTGCGGCTGTTCCACTTCGCCGCCGCCGAGAAGCGCCACGAGTACCTGTGGCTGCTGCGGGCCTTCGACCGCGGGCGGGCCAACTACCAGGTGCTGCTGCACGCTTCGGACGTGGTGGGGCTGCTGGAGCGGCTCGCCGTCGACCATCCCGCTGCGGGCGCCGCCGGCGGGCCCGCCGGTGTGCAGCCGCTGCTCGACGCGCTCGCGGAGTGGCAGGTCCTGGACCGGTCGTACGACGGGACGCGCGCCGCGAACCTTGCCGAGTACCGCAACCGCCACTACGTGTACCAGTTCACCCAGGCCGGATACCGGGCTTACCGGGCGGTGGAGGACGTGCTCGGCGCCAGCCTGGAGGACGCCCAGCTCTCCCGCCTCGTCTTCCCCGACATCCTCGGCGATCTGCGCGCCCTGGCCGAGGCCAACACCGCGGGCGACGGCGAGGAGGTGTACCGCAAGCTCGGCCGTCTCGACTCGGTGCTGAACGAGATGGCGCAGCGCGCCGCCCGCTTCTATCTCATGCTGGGCGACCTGGCGCGCACCAACGACACCCGGCCCGAGGTGTTCCTCGCCCACAAGGACACACTCCTCGCGCACATGCGGGAGTTCACCGCCGAACTCGGCCGCTACGCTCCGCTGCTGGCCGAGGCCGTCGAGAAGGCCGCGGCCACCGGCGTGGACCGGATGATCGAGTACGCGGCCGAGGCCGACGAGCGGCTCTTCCGCAGCCCCGCCGAGCGCCTGGCGGACTGGCGGCACCGGTGGGACGGCATCGTCCACTGGTTCGCGGAGCGCGAGCACAGCGAGACCGAGCGGCTGCAGGACGCCACCGTCACCGCGATCCGCTCCGTCCTCGCCCTGCTGCGCCGGGTCACCGAGGCGCGCCGTGGCGGGGTGAGCCGGGAGAGCCAGCTGCGCCATCTCGCCCAGTGGTTCACCTCCTGCGAGAGCGACGAGGACGCGCACGCCCTGTTCCAGGCGGTCTTCGGGCTCGGTGCACCCCGCCACATCGCCGTCCCGTACGCCGATCCCGAGCTGATCCCGGGACGTACGTCCTGGTGGGAGGCGGAACCGGTCGAACTCGCCCGCACCCTGGTCCAGTCCGGCCGCACCCCGGCCCTGCACGGCCCCGGCCGCATCGAACGCGACGACGACCGGCGGGCCCTGCTCCGCGCCGAACAGCTCAAGGAACAGGCCGAGCGCCGGGGTGCCGCGAACTCTCTCGCCTCGGACGGTGTGTACGGCCGGACGCTCGACGAGCCCGAGACACGGGCTCTGCTGGCCCTGCTGGACGTGGCCCTCGCCGCCCGTGTCCCCGCCAGCCGTCGGGTCACCGCCGCTTCCGGCTCCGCCCACGGGGTACGGCTCACCCTCACCCCCGCCGAGGGTTCCACCACCGTCGACACCGTGCGCGGGCGTCTCCATCTCGACGGGTTGCGCCTGGAGGTCACCGCATGAGCCGTACGAGCCGTACGAGCCGTCACCTCGGCAGGACCGCATGAGCCGCGTCGCAGAGGGCGTCTCCCCGCTCGAACTCGCCGACTACCAGAAGGCGGTACGGCTCGTCCTGCGGCATCCGCTGATCACACCCGGGTACCCGGACAAGGCGGCGCTGGCGACCGTGCGCCGCTGGGCCGACCAGCTGCGCACCGACCTGATGGAGGTGCTCGGCCACCGGCTTGTCACCACCGCCGACACCGCGCGGCTCCAGCGCGCCCAGGACGGCCTGGACGCCACCCGCCCGGCCCTCACCCGCGCGGGACGGCCCTTCGACCGCCGCCGCTACGCCTACCTCGTCCTCACCCTCGCGGCCCTGGGCCGCCACGGCGCGCAGGTGGCGCTCGGCGAGTTGGCCGACGCGGTCGCCGCCGACGCCGTACGCATCGACGGACTCGGCCTCGACACCGCGCGCAAGCCCGACCGGGACGCCTTCGTCGACGCCGTCACCTGGCTCACCGAGCGCGGCGCGCTCACCCTCGCCGACGGCTCCGCCACAGCCTGGGCCGGCGACCCCGAGCGGGCCGAGGCCCTGTACGACATCGACCGGGAGATCCTCCTCGCCGTCCATCACCCGACCCGCGTCCTGCAGCACATGACCTCGGTCACGGCGCTCCTGGACTCGGCCGGTGCGCTGGGCATGTCCGCAGGGCGTGCGGCCCAGCGTCGCGACCAGGCCCGCCGGGCCCGCCGTCTGGTGCTGGAGAATCCGGTCGCGTACTACGCCGACGCCGACACCGAACTCCTGGGCCAGCTGCGAGCCCCCGCCCTCGCCGAGGACCTGGAGCGCCTGACCGGGCTGACGGTGGAGCGGCGGGCCGAGGGCGTGGCGCTCATCGACACCTCCGGCAGGCTGTCCGACGTCCGTTTCCCCGGCGGCGGTACCGTCGCGCAGGCTGCGCTGCTGCTGGCCGCCCGGATCAGCGCCGCCGTCCAGCGTTCCGGACGGCACGCCCTGGAACTGCTGCCCGCGCCCACCGCCGCCGAACGCCTCGCGGCGCGCGCCCGGCGTATCGACGCTGCGCTGCCGTCGCGTGGTCCGGTCGCCGAACTCGCCGCACTCGCAGAGCCGGACGAGGCGTCGGCGCACGCGGCACCCGGTGACGACGGGCGGGAGCCGGCGGAGACCCGCTACCCCTTCGTCACGGACTCCTGGCTCCGGGGCAGGCTCAAGGAGATCACCGCCGAGTACGGCGCGGGCTTCGCCGCCGACCTGCGCGGCGACCCGGAACGGCTGCTGGACCAGGCGCTCGATCTGCTGGCCGCCATGTCGCTGATCGCCCGGGTCGACGGCGGGGCCCTCGCGCTTCCGCTGCTCGCCCGCTACCGGGGGGTCACCGCCCGGGTGAGAACCCGTACGGCGGCCGGGCCGCCCTCCCGGACAACCCTGTTCACCGACGACATCGCCAAGGACCCGATTCCGTGAGCACCGCCGCTCCCACCCAGGCCTCCGCCCCCTCAGCCCGGTTCGTCCCCACCCGCGCCGGGATCATCAACCTGTGGGACTACCGGGACGAGGAGTTCTCCTTCGCGGGCGGCTGGTTGGTGCTGCGGGGCCCCAACGGGTCGGGGAAGACCAAGGCGCTGGAGGTTCTGTTCCCGTTCGTCCTCGACGGCCGTATCGACCCCAAGCGGCTCAACCCGTTCGCCGCCGAGGACCGCACGATGAAGTCCAACCTGCTCTTCCGCGGGCAGGACAGCGCGCTCGGCTACGTCTGGATCGAGTTCACCCACCGGGAGACCGGCGAGGCCGTCACCTGCGGCATCGGGCTGCACGCCCAGCGGCACCGCGACACACCCGCCCGCTGGCACTTCGTCGCCGAGGGCCGCGTCGGTGAGGACTTCTCCCTCCTCACCCACGACGACCGGCCGATGACGAGGAAGCAGCTCGCGGCCGAACTCGGACGTGAGCTGATCACCTCCACGGCCGACTACCGTGCCGCCGTCGACCAGCGCCTGTTCGGCCTCGGCCCGGAGCGGTACGAGCAACTGCTCACCCTGATCCTCACCCTGCGCCGCCCGCAGCTCGCCAAGAACCTCGACCCGGCCAAGCTCTCCGACACCCTCACCGCCGGCCTGCGCCCGCTCGACGACGACCTGATCGCCGAGGCGGCCCGTTCCTTCGACGACATGGAGTCCGTGCAGCGCACGCTGGAGGGGCTGGCCGCCGCCGACGACGCCACCCGCGCCTTCCTCGCGAGCTACTCCACCTATCTGCGGGTACACGCCCGTGCCGCCGCGGACCGGCTCTCCGCCCGCCGCGCCGAGACCGCCGAGCGCGCCGCCGCGCTGCGCACCGCCACCACGGACCTGGCGGCGGCCCGGGACCAGCAGGCCGCCGCCGAGAAGCACGCCGAGTCGGCCGACGCCGCACTCGCCGCCCAGCGCGCCCGTCTCGACCAGCTGCGCTCCTCCGCCGCCTATCAGGCCGTCGAGCAACTGGCCGACCTGGAACGCCTGGTGCGCACCTGTGAGCAGACTGCCCGGCAAGCGAGCGCCGAACGCGAACGCCGCACGGCCGCCACCGGCCGTGCCCGCGCCGAGGCCGGACACGCCGCCCGGCTCGCCGCCGAACTCGACGCCGCCGTCTCCCGGGACGCCGCCGCCGTCGCCGACCACGCCCACACCGCCGGCCTCCCCTGGACCCCGGCCGACGCCGAGCCCGCCCACCTCGCCGAACGCTCCGCCGCACTCGCCGCCGCCCGCCACGAAGGCGTCCGGGCCGTGCGCGCCGCCCAGCAGGCGGCACGCGGCGCCGAGCAGACCCGTGACCTCGCCCGGGTCTCCCTCGACCGCGCGCAGGAGGCCGTCACCGCGGCCGAGACCGCGGAGACCGCCGCCGAGTCGGCCCTCGATTCCGCCCGAGAGCAGGCCCGTACGGCACTCGGCCAGTGGACGCAGGCGCACGGCGAGCTCCTGACCGAGGAGGGGGTCGGCCGACTCGCCGGAGCCCTCGAACGCACCGGCGAGGCCGAGGCGGTCACGCTCGCCGACGCCTTCACCGAGGCCACCGCTCCCGCCGTGCAGGAACTGCGCGACACCCTCGCCTCCCTGCGCGCCCGGCGCACCGACGTCGAGCGCCGCCGCGCCGAGACGGAGGCCGAACGTGACCGGATCGCAGCCGAACACGACGACGCCCCACCCCCGGCCCGTGGCCGCTGCGCCGACCGGGCGGCTGGTGACGGCGTCCCGTTGTGGCAACTCGTCGACTTCGAAGAGGAGCTGACAGAACGTCAACGAGCGGATCTGGAAGCGGCCCTGGAGGCGTCGGGCCTCCTCGACGCACTCGTCACCGCCGAGGACACCCCCGTGGCGGCCGGGCGCAGCGAAGGCTACCTGCGTGCCGGCGCCCCGGTGAACGGACCGAGCCTCGCCGATCTCCTGCGCCCCGAGAGCCCCGAGAGCCCCGAGAGCCCCGAGAGCCCCGAGAGCCCTGGGGTCGGCATGGCGATCCCGACCGCCGCCCGGATCACCGCCGTACTGCGCTCCGTCGCCGTCACCGGCGACCTCGACACCGGCATCCCGCACATCGGTCCCGACGGCCGGTACGCGGCCGGTGTCCTGGTCGGCGCCCACACCAAGGAGCACGCCGAGTACGTCGGCGCGACCGCCCGCGCCCGCCGGCGTGCCGCCCGGATCGCCGCCTGCGAGGCGCTGCTGGCCGAACTCTCCTCCCAGCTCGACGAACTGGCGCGCCTGCAGGCCCGTACGGACGCCTCCCTGGAGGCGTACGCCGCAGCCCGCGCCGCCCTGCCCCGCACCACCGGCATCACGCAGGCCCTGCGCGAGCTCGACCGGGCCGCGGCGAGGCTGCGCGCCACCCGCGACGCCGCCGACGCCGCCCAGGGCGCGTACGACGAGTCGGTGGCCGCCTGCTCGGTCGCCGAACGTGCTCTGCGCCGCACCGCGGCCGAGCACGCCATCGAGACCGAACGCGTCGACGCCGTCGAGACCGCCACCCGCGCCTTCGAGACGGCGGTCCGCGAACTCGCCGCCCGCCGCCGCGAACACACCCGCCAGCGCGAGGCGGCCGAGGCCGCCGCCGACCGGCTCGGCGCCGCCGCCGAGGACGAGGAGGCGGCGGCGGACACCGAGCGCGCGGCGCGCCGCCGGCACACCGAGGAGGCCGCGGGACTCGAGGCCCTCCAGCGGGCCGTCGGGGCCGAGGCACAGGAGGTGATGCGCCAGGTGCAGGAGACCGAGGACGGGATCGACGCCCTGGTCCGGGAGGCCGAGACGGCCCGCACCGCCCAGCACACCGCGATCGCCGGCACCGCGGCGGCCGAGGCCCGCCGTACGGCCGCCGCCGAGGCCGGGGCGGTCGCCGCGGCGGAGGAGAAGGACACCGCCCGCGGGCTGCGCCCCTACGCCGCCCGTGAACTCCTCGACATCCTGCGCTGCCCGCCCGGCCTCGCCTGGCCCGCCCAGGAGGCCGACTGGGCCGGTGCGGCACTCCCGCCGGCCGTGGTCGCCGTCCATGAGGCGGTCCTGTCCGTCACCCGCGACCTCACCCCCACCGAGAGCAGCCTCAAGCAGTCCGTCACCCGTCTCACCAAGGCCCTGGACGACCTGCAGGCGCAGCTCGCCGCCGCCGGACAGGACTACCGGCCCGAATGGGACGGCTCCGACGGGGTCATCCTCGTCCGAGTGGCCGACGAGGAGGGCCCGCTGCCCGTGGCGGCCTTCGCCGAGAAGATCGCCTCCCACCGTCGTGACCAGGCCGAACTGCTCTCCGAGTCCGAGCAGCGCATCCTGGAGGACGCCCTGCTCACCCGGCTCGCCCAGCAGATCCACGACCGCACGGTCGACGCCCGCGACCTGATCAGGCGGATGAACACCGACATGCGCCGGCGCACCATGTCCTCGGGGACCACGGTCGGGGTGAGCTGGCTGCTCGCCGACCACCTCGACGACGAACAGCGCGCCGTCTGCGCACTCCTCGACGCCGACGCCGCTCGCCTCGGCCCCGACGGTCTCGCCCGGGTGCGCGTCCACTTCGCCGCGCAGATCAAGACCGCCCGAGCCCGCCACCGCGACCAGCCCTACCGCGAACTGCTCGCCGAGGTTCTCGACTACCGGCGCTGGCGGCAGTTCGCGTTCCAGCTGGTACGCCCCGACAAGACGGAGGAGCGGCTCACCCGCGCCCGGCACAGCCGCCTGTCGGGCGGTGAGCAGTCCGTGTCGCTGCACCTGCCGCTGTTCGCCGCCGCACACGCCATGCTCAACTCCGCCGACCCGCACGCCCCGCGCCTGCTCGCCCTCGACGAGGCCTTCGCCGGAGTGGACGACACCGGGCGCGGCGAGCTCATGTCACTGGCCGCCCAGTTCGACCTCGACCTGTTCATGACCGGCTACGACCTGTGGGCCGCCCACGCCTCCGTGTCCGCCGCCGCCCACTACGACCTCGCACACACCGCCGTCGACCACACCGTCTCCGCGCTTCTGCTCGTCTGGGACGGCGACCGGCTCCTCGCCGACGACACCGGCGACCTCACCACAGCCCTCGGCTCGCCCGGCACCCGGCGCGCCCCGACGCCCGAGGAGACCGCGGTTGTCGGCTGAGCAGCGTGAAAGCCATGGGTACAACGAGTTGCGGGGCGAGGGATGGACCCGCCTGCTCGCCGCTGCCCGCCGCAGACTGGAGCGCACCGGCGGCGCGCTCGACGGCGACATCGGGCTCACGGGGCCCAGCGAGGCCGAGCGCCGCACCGTCATCGGCATCACCGGCCGCTACCGGCCCGAGACCGCCAAGCGCCTCGCCGTACCCCTGCGTGACCTGGACGGGTATCTGTACGACCGTTACGGCACCGGTCTCCTCCAGACCCTCGGCCGGCTCCACGGTCCGCTGCGCGACCGGCCGGCCGAACGGGCCGACGAACAGGCCCGCCGGGAGCAGGCCCTGACGTCGGCCCACTCCAGTCGGCTCGCCGGGCAGGGATGGTTCGCCGCCTGGCTCGACCGCGTCGCCGCCGACGGCACTCTCACCCGTCTCGTACGCCGGGGGGACGCGCCGCTCCTGGACGCGGCGGTACGCGTCCTGGAAAGACTGACCGGTGACGGGGACCACCGTACGGGCTCCCCGTACCGGGTTCCCGGTGTCCTGCCGCTTCCGGTACTCGCCGAGTGGGCCACCGGCGACACCAAGGCCCTCGTGCCGGGCGCCCCGCTCGAACAGCTCGTCCTGCGCGCCCTCGCCCAGCGCGCCGGCGACGGCCGCGTCGTCCCCCGTGAGCGGGCCGGGCGGCGAGCCCTGTGGGAGAGCGCCGGAGCCATCGCCGACGACCTCGCCAGCCAGGTACTCGTCCTCAACATCGGGGCCGAGGGCGACACCGTGGTCTGCGACTGGCTGCGCGACGCCGCAGACTTCGGCATCCCCTTCCGGCTCACCCTCCACCAACTCGCCACCGACCCCGTCGTCCCCGCCGCCCGCACCATCTACGTCTGCGAGAACCCGGCCGTACTGCGCGCCGCCGCCGGCGAACTCCAGGCCACCGGTGCCGCCCTCGTGTGCACCGAGGGCGTCCCGTCCGCCGCCTGCCACAAACTGCTCGGCGACGCCGTACGAGCGGGAGCCCGGCTGCACTGGCGCGCCGACTTCGACAGGGCCGGACTGCGCATCACCGCCGACGCCGTGGCCCGCCACGGTGCCCGCCCCTGGCGGATGACCGCCGCCGACTACACGGCAGCACTCGGCGAGGGCGAGTCCACCCCGCTCGCGGGACCGCCCGCGGCCAGCCCCTGGGACCCCGGACTGGCCCTCGTGATGGAGGAGTCGGGCAGTGCGGTCATGGAGGAACGCCTCCTGCCCGCGCTCCTGTCCGACCTCACCTGCGCCTGAACCGGCGTCCGGTGGTGGTCGGATCGATCCGTCCACCACGGAGTGCCGGCCGGCATCCACCGGCGAGTCGGCGTCAGTGCCCGAGCACCCTGGGGCTGACTGGAACGGCGGTGTCAACTCGGGGAGCGGGCGACGTCGAGCCCCGCTGAACCGCCCCGTAGATCTTCGACGGCTCCGGTGCCCGGTCAGAACAGTTCCAGATCCTCACCGCTGGTGTCCGCGATGACTGGCCGGGACTGGGCGGGGAGGCTGTCCAGGCGGTCGGGACCGGCCGCGGCGGCCACGGCGGGGGCCGTCTCGGTCAACCAGACCCGAAAGCGGTCGGCGGCTTCGCGGTAGGGGACTTGCGCCAGGACACGGTGCTCGCCGGCGGGGCAGAAGTCGACGGCGACGGTGAGCAGGCAGGAACGGGGCGCCTGTTGACTGCCCGTCCAGGACACGCGCAGGACGCCGCAGGGTTTGCGCCCGCGGGGGGCGGGGTGGGTCGGGCGCAGCGGTCGGCAGGCTATGTGGGCGGTCCATGCGGCGAGGTGCGGCAGGGGCAGGGTGGTGCGTGCGCGGCAGCCGGGGCAGCGGTGCCAGTGGCGGAGCCAGTCGTCGGCGTCGGTGTGGAAGAGGCGTGTGTAGCGGTTCGCCACGCGGATGTCGTTGCTGTACAGGTGGTCGGGGCGTTCCAGTGTGTTGCAGGACTGGCAGACGGGGGCGCGGACGTAGCCGTGTTCGTGGCAGTGGTCGAGCACGGTGGCAGGCGCAGTGCGGCAGACTGCGCACGCCCACCCGGCCACCCTGCGGGAGGTACCGGGCTTCCTGCTGAGCACCGAGTACAGCTGGCCTTCCAGCTCTTTGTCGTACGGGCGCAGTGAGGCGGTGGGGCCCTCGGGGCTCGTCGTCTGCCGACCGCCGGCGTTTCGGGCCCGTCCGGGGGAGGGCGGCTCGGTGGCGGCCGCGCTTGCCTGGCGGGCTCGCGCGGCTTGCACCCACTGCGTTTCGGCGTGCTCGGCTGCGTCCAGCAGCCTGACCACAGCGCGCGGCAGCCACCACGTGCGCTGCGTCCCGTCGCGGGTCTGCTCCACGAGTATCTGTCGCCAGTCGATCCCCGCCAGATGGTACGGCCGGCCGGCTTCACGTCGTGCTGCCCGCTCGGGGCCGCCCAACTCCTGCAGTTCCCCCGCGATGCGTCGGCGCCAACGCAGCGGCGTTTCCTCGTCGCACTCCTGCCTCGGCGCCCCACGAAACGGACCGATGAGTACCAGGTCCTGCGGATCCATCCCCACCGCGTTCAGTTCCGCGGCTGCCCGGCGCACCCGGGCCTCCGGAACACTCCACTGACCGCCGCTCACCCCCACCGTCGCCACCACATGGCCGCCGAGCAGGACGTACCCCATCCGGGCACGGGCAGGAGAGCAGGTGAATGCCCCAGAAGCTGTCGGCACGGCACTGTCGGCGGTCAAATCGACCCACAGAGCGTCCGCGGCACCCAGGGCGATCAGACCGTCCGTGCGACCGGGCATGACACGCTCTGACATACCGACAGGCTAGCGGCCTGCGACGAGCCAACCGGTCTCCGAGCGCCTCGGTCGGCCGGGCCGCCGGCCGCAAGTCCTTGTTTCTGAGCAACTGGTTCGTCAGTGCCTTCCGTGGGTCTGTATCCCGTCACTCAGCGGCGGATCGATGACCGAAAGCTATACCGAGGGTGAATGGAAGCATACGTTGAGCGAGATTCCGTGCGGACTTACGGCCCTAGCTTCTTCGTCGACGGCTCGAATCGCGGGTGGATGGGCCGTGGTGAGACCCTGGCCAAACGGCAGATAGGCCCATGATCCGCGTTCCCGCAGGTCATGGGCCTATCTCATGGGGTGAGTGACGGGACTCGAACCCGCGACATCCTGGACCACAACCAGGTGCTCTACCATCTGAGCTACACCCACCACGACCGGTGTTCTTGCAGTGGTTTCCCCTACCGGCCGAGAAAAAGTGTACAGGGTCCGAAGGGGTGCTCGCGCCAGGCTTTCCCGTGGCCCCGGTGGGCCGCGACGGGACGCTTACCGCGCCGGCAGCACGTGTCTGGCCGCGATCGTGCGTGCCGTGTCCGAATCGGGGCCCGGCTGCGGGACGAAGATCGCCTCGCGGTAGTAGCGCAGCTCGGCGATCGACTCGCGGATGTCGGCCAGGGCCCGGTGGTTACCGTTCTTCTCGGGGCTGTTGAAGTACGCCCGCGGATACCAGCGCCGGGCCAGCTCCTTGATCGAACTGACGTCCACGATCCGGTAGTGGAGATAGTCCTCCAGCGTCGGCATGTCACGGGTCAGGAAGCCGCGGTCGGTGCCGACCGAGTTGCCGCACAGCGGGGCCTTGCCCGGCTCCTTGACGTGCTCCCGCACATACGCCAGGACCTGCTCCTCGGCGTCGGCGAGCGTCGTGCCGGCCGCCAGCTCGTCGAGCAGTCCCGAGGCGGTGTGCATCTGACGCACCACCTCCGGCATCGTCTCCAGGGCCGCGTCCGGCGGCCGGATCACGATGTCCACCCCTTCGCCGAGTACGTTCAGCTCGGAGTCGGTGACCAGCGCGGCCACCTCGATGAGCGCGTCGTCGGACAGCGAGAGACCGGTCATCTCGCAGTCGATCCACACCATGCGATCGTTCATGCGTCCACCTTATGGCCCGCCCGGGCCGGGCGGACCGCCCCTGCACGCCGCGAGGACCCCGGGGGCATGTGCGGCGCTCCCCCGGGACACGCGGGACGGGCGGGCTCCGGCGCGCGTACGACCTGCGTACGGCCTCGCGGATCCCGCCCGTCCTCGGCGGCGGCGCGGGTGGGGGTTACGGCGCGCTGCGCTGCCCGGGCACGCTCGGACGGCCGGCCACGTACAGCTCCGGTACGTGCCTGACGTGGTCCGTGGACAGGGACGCCGTGGGCCCGAGCGCGCTGGCCGCGGCCGTGCGCCGGGTGTGCAGCGGGACGGGGGCGGCCTCCTGTGCGACCTGCGGCAGCGACGGGCCCGAGGGACCGTCGCCGTCGCCCGGCCGGTCACCCTGCGGGCGCCGGGCCCGGTACGCGGCCCGGTAGGCGGCCGGCGACGAGCCGAGCTGGCGCCGGAAGTGCCCGCGCAGCGCAACCGGTGAGCGGAAGCCGCAGCGCCCGGCGACCTCGTCGACCGAGTAGTCGGAGGTCTCCAGCAGCCGCTGGGCCTGCAGCACCCGCTGGGTGATCAGCCACTGCAGCGGCGCGCTCCCGGTGAGCGAGCGGAAACGCCGGTCGAACGTCCGCCGGCTCATGTACGCGCGGGCGGCCAGGGTCTCCACGTCGAACTGTTCGTGGAGGTGCTCCAGCGCCCAGGCGACGACCTCCGCGAGCGGGTCGGCGCCGATCTCCTCCGGTAAAGACCTGTCGAGGTAGCGCTCCTGGCCGCCGCTGCGGCGCGGCGGGACCACCAGGCGCCGGGCGAGCGCGCCCGCCGCCTCGTTGCCGTGGTCCGTGCGCACGATGTGGAGGCAGAGGTCGATGCCGGCCGCCGTGCCGGCCGACGTCAGGACGTCTCCGTCGTCCACGAACAGCTCGCGCGGATCGACGTGCACCGACGGATAGCGCTTGGCCAGCGTCGGCGCATACATCCAGTGGGTGGTGGCCGGCCGTCCGTCCAGCAGTCCGGCGGCGGCCAGTACGAAGGCGCCGGTGCACAGCCCGACGATGCGGGCACCCTCTTCGTGCGCCCGGCGCAGCGCGTCGAGCGCCTCGTCCGGTGGCGGCGAGGTGATCGACCGCCAGGCCGGCACCACGACGGTGCCCGCCCGTGAGATCGCCTCCAGCCCGTACGGTGCGCTGAGTTCCAGGCCCCCTGTGGTCCGCAGCGGGCCTTCCTCGCCCCCGGCCACCAGTAGTCGGTAGCGCGGTACTCCGGCGTCCTGGCGGTCAATCCCGAACACCGAAAGCGGTATGGAACTCTCGAAGATGGGGCCGCCGCTGAACAGCAGCACCGCGACGATCTCCTTGCGGCGTCGCCCGGAAAGCTTCCGGGCCGCGGCGTCCGGCGCGGCAGTGGAGTCGTGGCTCATCCTGCTAAGCCCCCCTCGGTGGTCGCGGCTCCTCGGTTGTGTCGCTCCTGCACGTTTCCCCTCGGTCCTGCACGAGTCCCCCGCCGTAAGACAGTCATGATCGAATCTACTGTGTCCCGCCATGCCGGCGTGGCCAGTTCACGATCCGGCACATTGTCGACATGGCAACTTGGCGTGAAGCATTCGATCACGAAGCGTTGCACTCGTGGGCCGTGCAGGGAAGTGCGCCTCGTCCCGGTGGCCAATCCCCATAGGGTGCGTGCGTCCTCCAACACCCTTTCGGTGCAGGTCGAACGGGGGGTGAGGGGGTGTTCGGGTGGGTGATGTGCAGAGGTCGGAAGTTGGCTGAAAAGAACCGGGGGCGTGCGCGGAAACCGGTCAGTCGACCGGAGTGCTTCCGCCGCTGTGCCGACCGCCCCTGTGCGCCCCCGTTCCGGTCCTGCTGTGCCGTCCGCGGTGCGGGGCGCGCTCCTCGGCGGCCAGCCGGGCGGCACCCCGCTCGGATTCCCGCAGCAGCAGTCGGCACACCCAGGTGATGGTCGCAAGGCCCAGGGCGGTGCTGATGGCGCCGGCGATCGAGGTGCCGTACCAGACGAGCACCACGGGCACGAGCGCGCAGCTGAAGACGGCCCAGCGCACCACATCGCTCGCGGTGTCCGGCACGGGGCGCTGCGGAGGGGCGGTGCGGGGTCCGGACACGGCGTGCTCCCTGAGGCGGTCGGTCACCGGATTCAACGCGTGCCGAACCGCCCGGTCACTGCCGGATCCACGGACGCGCCCCCACCGTCCGACGGTCGCGTGCCCACCGCACGGCCACCGCAAGTCCGCCGCACGGCCACCGCAAGTCCGCCGCACGGCCGCCGCGGCCGGAACCGGCCCCGGTGGTGGTTGAACTCCGTGCGAACCGGCTGTACAGGGCAGCAACCGTTGCGTTACGGGCGTCCCCTCGTGCATGCTCCCTGGAACCCCCGTGCAGGGTGCGCGGGATCTGGGCTAAGGAGGCGTGCCGCCGTACCCTTGGGGGTATGGGGTTGGGAAGATGTTTCCCGGACACAGCTCCGCCGCACACTGCCGTCCCACCCAGAGGATCACAACGCCGAGACACCCATGGCCGGTCACGAATTCTTCGATCCCGCGGACCGCAAGCGCCCCGTCGCCGATCCCACGGCGGCCGAGCCCGAGGCGGCGGAAGAGTCACGCCCGTCCTGCGACCCCGCCTTCAAACACGGCGTGGTGGTCGGCTTCGACGGCTCCACCTCGAGCGAGCGCGCCCTGGCGTACGCGATCGGCATGGCCCACCGCTCCGGCTCGGGGCTGATCATCGTCCATGTGGCCAACCGGCTGCCCACCACGGTGTGGGCCGGCTGTGAACCCCCGGTCTTCGTCGACGTGCCGGACCACCGCACGGAGGTCCTCGGGCTCGAGCTCGCCTGTGCCGACCATCTCGCCGAGGTGCCCTGGATCCTGGTCGAGCGCGGCGGTGACATCTGCCACGAACTCGAAGAGGTGGGCGGGGAGTACGAGGCGGACGCGATCGTGGTCGGCTCCACGCACGGCATCGTCGGCCGCATCTTCGGCTCGGTCGCCGGCCGGCTCGCCAAGCGCGCACGGCGGCCCGTGATCGTCATTCCCTGAGCCGTCCGGGCCTTCCCGGGTCGTGGCCTTCCGGGTCCTCCGGGTCTTCCGGGTCCTCCGGGTCCTCCGGGCCTTCCGGGTCCTCCGGGCCTTCCGGGCCCGCCGCACGATTACGGTCACCGCCCCGCTCCGGACGGGCGCCCGGAAGCGTCCGTTCCGCCGTCCCGGCGTTGCCGTTCCGCAACGTGCCGTCGTGCCAGGTGAGATGAGCCGTGGGTGGCCGCCGCCTCCTCGTGTCGTCGCGGGAATTCTTCCTCAACCTACTTGCGCGTAGAGGTGTTTGTGCTCTTGTGAAGGGCATATATCGGTCACCGCACAACCGTGCATGCAGGACAAGAAGGGAGCCCGCCGTGGACAACGACGTCTCTGCGGGAAGCACCACCTCGACCGTCGGACGGCTCGCACTCGGCATCACACTGCTGGCCTTCGGCCTCGGAACCACCAAGGTCATCGACGGCGTGACGACGGCCGACGCCGTGTCACTGGCCCACTATCTCGGCGGCGTGGCCCTGTTCCTCGCCGGCCTGTTCGCCTTCCGCGACCGTGACACCGCCACGGGGACGGCCTTCTGCGCGCTCGGCGCCCTGTGGTTCACCTGGGCCGTCACGGCGGGCAGTCCGATGTCCGACAACGCCGCCGGACTCTTCCTCCTGCTGTTCGCCCTGGTGGCGCTGACCCTGACGCTCGGGGCCGCCGGCGGCGTCCTCGACCAGGGGGCCTACGGTCTGTTCTTCGTCTCGCTGCTGCTGCTCGCCGTCGCGCGCTTCGCGGACAGCGACTCGCTGGGCAAGGCCGGCGGCTGGTTCGCGGTCGCGGCGGGCGCGGTCGCCTGGTACGCGGCGACGGCGGCCCTGGCCAAGTGGCCCACGGCCCTCCCCCGACGCGCTGCCGGCCGGGGAGTGACGGCCGCCGGCTGACGCAGCGCCGGGCCGGAGGCGGGTTCCCGGCCCCCGAAAAGGAGCGACCCCCTGTGCAGGTGGCACACAGGGGGTCGCCTCTTTGCGGACGCGCCTACTCCACCGTCACCGACTTGGCGAGGTTCCTGGGCTTGTCGATGTCCCGGCCCAGGGCCAAGGCCGTGTGGTAGGCGAGGAGTTGCAGCGGGATGCCCATCAGGATCGGGTCCAGCTCGTCCTCGTTCTTCGGCACCAGGACGGTGTGGTCGGCCTTCTCCTGCTCCTGGTGGGCGACCGCGAGGATCTTGCCGCTGCGGGCCTTGATCTCCTCCAGGGCCGCGCGGTTCTTCTCCAGCAGGTCGTCGTCCGGCACGATCGCGACGGTCGGCAGGGCGGGCTCGATCAGCGCCAGCGGGCCGTGCTTGAGCTCGGACGCCGGGTACGCCTCGGCGTGGATGTAGGAGACCTCCTTCAGCTTCAGGGAGGCCTCACGGGCCACCGGGTAGCCGCGCACGCGCCCGATGAAGAGCATGGAACGGGCCTCGGCGAACTGCTGCGCCAGCTTCTTGATCTCCTCTTCCTGCTTGAGGATCTCGGAGATCTGCCCGGGCAGCTTCCGCAGGCCCTCGATGATCCGCTTGCCGTCACGCACCGACAGGTCCCGCGTGCGGCCGAGGTGCAGGGCGAGCAACGCGAAGGCGACGGTGGTGTTGGTGAAGCACTTGGTGGACACCACGCACACCTCGGGGCCGGCGTGGACGTACATGCCGCCGTCGGCCTCGCGTGCGATCGCCGAGCCGACCACGTTGACGATGCCCAGCACCCGGGCGCCCTTGCGCTTGAGCTCCTGCACGGCGGCCAGGACGTCATAGGTCTCGCCGGACTGCGAGACGGCGACGTAGAGCGTGTCGGGGTCGACCACCGCGTTGCGGTAGCGGAACTCGGAGGCCGGCTCGGCGTCGGCGGGGATGCGCGCCAGTTCCTCGATCATCTGGGCGCCGATCATGCCCGCGTGGTACGAGGTGCCGCAGCCGAGGATCTTCACCCGGCGCACGGCACGCGCCTCACGGGCGTCCAGGTTCAGGCCGCCCAGGTGCACGGTGGAGAACCGGTCGTCGATGCGGCCGCGCAGCACGCGGTCCACGGCCTCGGCCTGCTCGTGGATCTCCTTGTGCATGTACGTGTCGTGGCCGCCCATGTCGTAGGACTCGGCCTCCCACTCGACGGTGGTCGGCTCGGCCGTCGTCCGGGTGCCCTCGGTGGTGTACGTACGGAAGTCGTCGGCCTTGAGGGTGGCCATCTCGCCGTCGTCGAGGGTCACTATCTGCCGGGTGTGCGTGACCAGCGCGGCGACGTCGGAGGCGACGAACATCTCCTTCTCGCCGATGCCGAGAACGACGGGGGAGCCGTTGCGGGCCACCACGATCCGGTCGGCGAAGTCCGCGTGCATCACGGCGATGCCGTAGGTGCCCTCGACGGAACGCAGCGCCTGGCGGACCTTCTCCTCCAGGGTCTCGGCCGAGGCGCGGGCGATGAGGTGGGTGAGGACCTCGGTGTCCGTCTCGGACAGGAACTCGACGCCGTCCGCCTCCAGTTTCTTCCTGAGGTCGGCGGCGTTGTCGATGATCCCGTTGTGGACGACGGCCACCGTGCCGTCGGCCGACAGGTGCGGGTGTGCGTTGACGTCGGAGGGGGCGCCGTGGGTGGCCCAGCGGGTGTGGGCGATGCCGGTGGTGCCCTTGAAGCGCGCGGGGACCTTGGCCTCCAGATCGCGGACCCGGCCCTTGGCCTTGACCATCTTCAGGCCGGCCGACTTGGGGGACGTGACGACGATGCCCGCCGAGTCGTAGCCCCGGTACTCCAGCCGCTGCAGGCCCTCCAGCAGCAGCGGGGCCACATCGCGCTTACCGATATATCCGACGATTCCGCACATATGAGTCCTTTAGTCCCTTTTGTCCTGCGCTCGGTGACGTGATGTCGTCCGGCGGCTCAGCCGTAGACGATGCGGCGCAGCTGCCGGAGGGTGAGCTCGGGCGGCGCGACCGCGCGGTACTTCAGATCCGCCTCGATCCGGTCGAAGATCGTCGCGTTCATCAGGCCCTGGGCCTGCAGTTCGCGGTGGCGGCGGCGGACGAATTCCTCGGTCGTCTCGTCGAAGTAGGCGAGCACGTCCTGGATCACGCGCAGCGCCTCGCCCCGGCTGAGGGGTGTGGACCGCTCCAGATGATCAACGAGTTCGTCGTGCACCCGCTAGATCATGGTGTACGGGCGAGGGAAGTGCAAGAATCCTGCCCGATTCCGGGCAGGATGTGGCTCACATTCGTTTGAGGACCGCCTGCTTGGCCGCCGCGAACTCCTCGTCGGTCAGCACTCCCGTACGGTGCAGCTCGCCCAGTTCGCGCAGCCGGCGCAGGAGTGCGTCGTGGTCGTGCTCGGCGGCGGCGGGCGGCGGGGCGAGCGCGGCGGGTTCGTCCGCGGGCGGCGCGTCGGCGGCCGCGGTGCCCGCGGTGCCTGCGGTGCCTGCGGTGCCTGCGGTGCCTGCGGTGCCTGCGGTGCCCGCGACTGCCGCCGGGTGCGGCATCCTGGCCTGCACGGCCGCCGCGACGAGCGCCATCAGCGGGTCCTTCTTGAAGCCCCACAGCACGACGGAGTGGGGGTCGTACTTCGGTGGCGTCGTGGTCGGAGCGCCGCGCACGACGAAGCGGAGATAGCCGTTCTCCAGGCCCACCGCCGGCTGCCAGTCCACAGCGGTGACGGTGGCCACGGGCAGGGCGCGGACGCCCCCGGACGCCTTGGCCTCCTCGGTCTTCCAGTTCCACTCCAGGCGTATGCGCTCGCCGTCGAAGCTCGCCGAGCCGTCCCCGGCGGACGCGGACAGCGGCACCGCGGGGCCGGGCAGCAGATAGTGGTCGACGGGGCCGGACGGCACCTGCTCCAGCAGGAGCGCGTGGCGGACCTCGTCGGCCAGGTACTCGGCGACGCCGTAGCGGTCGGGCTCGACGACCAGCCGGTAGGGGTCGTCGGACTCGCCGAGCCTGCCGCCGGTCGCCTGGAGCAGCGGGTCGGCGCCCTCGCGCAGCCGCAGCCTCAGCCGTCCGGCCTTCTTGCCCTGCTCGAGGGAGATGCCCGCCAACGCGCCCAGCGGGACGGTGAGTTCGCCCAGGGTCCGGCGGAGCAGGCTGACGTTCTTGTCGCGCCCCGGGGTCAGCCGCAGCACGTCGCCGTCAAAGATCCACGTGCCGTCCTTCTGGATGATTTCCGCCATGAGGAGGATTGTTCCATCCGAGGTACGAGAGAGTGGTCTATACCCCTCGGCGTCGCACCGGACAGGCACCGTGGGACCTCATGGAAGGGAGCGCATGTGACACGGCACCACAGAACGCCCCGCCTCCTCGGGACGCTGCTGCTCTTCGCGGCCGCCGGACTCACCCTGAGCGCCGGCGCCGCACCCGCCGCGCCCGCGGACCCCGCCACCCCCTTGACCCAGGTGATCCCGGCGCCCGCCTCGGTGGCCGCGGGGGGATCCCCGTACCGGATCACCCCCGGCACGCGGATCCGCGTCGACGGCTCGCGCGAGACCCGCCGGGTCGGCGAGTACCTCGCGGACGTCCTGCGGCCCTCGACCGGCTACCGCTTGCCGGTCACCGCACACGGCGCCGGCGGCATCCGGCTCCGCCTGGGCGGCGGCCCCACCGGCGGCGAGGGCTACCGCCTCGACAGCGGACCCCGGGGCGTCACCATCACCGCCCGCAGGCCCGCGGGGCTCTTCCACGGCGTGCAGACACTGCGCCAGCTCCTGCCCGCCGCGGTCGAGCGGAAGACCGCGCAGCCCGGGCCCTGGGTCGTGGCGGGCGGCACCATCGAGGACTCCCCGCGCTATGCCTACCGCGGCGCGATGCTCGACGTCTCCCGCCACTTCTT
This sequence comes from Streptomyces sp. NPDC007264, assembly GCF_042869095.1. Classification (NCBI taxonomy): domain Bacteria; kingdom Bacillati; phylum Actinomycetota; class Actinomycetes; order Kitasatosporales; family Streptomycetaceae; genus Streptomyces; species Streptomyces sp. NPDC007264. Next base: position 61,722 of record NZ_JBIAFD010000010.1, on the reverse strand, counting down.
CACCGTCGCCCAGGTCAAGCACTACATCGACGAGTTGGCGCTCTACAAGATCAACACCCTGCATCTGCACCTGAGCGACGACCAGGGCTGGCGGATCGCGATCGACTCCTGGCCGCGCCTGGCGGCCTACGGCGGCTCGACACAGGTCGGCGGCGGCAGAGGCGGCCACTACACCAAGGCGCAGTACCGGGACATCGTCCGTTACGCGGCCTCCCGCTATCTGGAGGTCGTCCCCGAGATCGACATGCCGGGCCACACGAACGCCGCCCTCGCCTCGTACGCCGATCTCAACTGCGACGGGGTCGCGCCGCCGCTCTACACCGGCACCAATGTCGGCTTCAGCTCGCTGTGCGTGCCCAAGCAGGTGACGTACGACTTCCTGGACGACGTCCTGCGCGAACTGGCCGCCCTCACGCCGGGCCGCTACCTCCACATCGGCGGCGACGAGGCGCACTCCACCAGCCACGACGACTACGTGACGTTCATGGACCGGGTGCAGCCCCTCGTGGGCCGGTACGGCAAGACGGTGATCGGCTGGCACCAGCTGACCGGTGCGCACCCGGTGAAGGGCGCCCTGGCGCAGTACTGGGGCCTGGACGGCACCAGCGCCGCGGAGAAGGCCCAGGTGGCCCGCGCGGCGCAGAACGGCACCCGGCTGATCCTGTCCCCGGCCGACCGGGTCTACCTCGACATGAAGTACACCAAGGACACGCCGCTCGGACTGGACTGGGCGGGGCTGGTGGAGGTGCGCCGCTCCTACGACTGGGACCCGGGCGACTACCTTCCGGGTGCGCCGGGTTCGGCGATCGCCGGGGTCGAGGCGCCGCTGTGGTCGGAGACGATCGTCACGGGTGCCGACATCGACTACATGGCCTTCCCGAGGCTGCCGGGAGTGGCCGAGCTGGGCTGGTCACCGGCCGCCACGCACGACTGGGACGCCTACCGGACACGGCTCGCCGCACAGGGGCCGCGCTGGCAGGCGCTGGGGATCGGGTTCTACCGGTCGCCGCAGGTGCCCTGGCCGGCGGGCTGAACACCGCGCACGGGCACCCCGGAGACCGCACTCCGGGGTGCCCGTGCCGTCCTCCCGGACCTGAGCGGTCCCCGGAAGCCGGGCCTGAGCGGTCCCGGGAAGCGGGGCACCTCCCCGAAACCGCTCAGCGCCCGGCGACCGGGTTCCGCAGGGTCCCGGCCAGCTGGAGCGCCCCCGACGGGTCCGCCAGGTCGACCATCTGCCGGTTGTCGCGCAGCTGGAGCCGGTTGAGGCAGGACAGGGGGAACTCCGGGGCGAACAGGTCGTACCGCCGGAACCGGTCGGCCAGTTCGGGGTGCGCGTCCTGGTACGCGTGGGCGACCTCGGCGATCGTCCGCCAGAAGTCGTCCTCCTCCATCACCCCCTCGGCGGCGAGGTGGGCGGCCAGGAAGCGGAAGAAGCAGTCGAAGACGTCCGTGAAGACCGACAGGAGCCGTTTCTCCTCCGGCACCTCGACACGTATCCGCGCGACGGGCGGGGGCAGCACCGTGTGCGGGTCCATGACCGCGACCTCCTCCGCGATGTCCTTGAAGACCGCGCGTCGCACCACCCCGTCCGCCAGGACCAGGATGACGTTCTCGCCGTGCGGCATGAAGACCAGGCCGTGGGCGTAGAAGCTGTGCAGCACCGGGACGAGGTACGCCCGCGCATAGCGGCGCAGCCACTCCGCGGGCGTGAGCCCCGACCGCTCGATCAGCGCGCCGGCGACGGAGGCGCCCTCGTGGTCCACGTGGAGCAGGGACGCCATGGTGGCCAGGCTCTCGCCCGCCCGCAGCGACGGCACCGGGCTCTCCCGCCACAGCGCGGCGAGCATCTTCCGGTAGGGCGAGTGGTGGTCCGTCGCCGCCTCGTACTCCGCGTGGCGGTAACCGACCGCCGCCCGCTCGCGGATGATCGTGAGGCCCGTCGACGTCAGCACCGGGTCGTCCGCGACGAGCCCCGCCAGCCAGTCGTTGATCGCGGGGGTCGCCTCCATGTAGGCGGCCGACAGCCCGCGCATGAAGCCCATGTTGAGGACGGACAGGGCCGTCTTCACATAGTGCTTCGTGGGGCTGCTCCGGTTGAAGAAGGTCCGGACGGACTGCTGGGCCAGGTACTCGTCGTCGCCCTCACCCAGGCGGACGAGGTGCCGCCGGGCCATGTCGGCGGCGAAGGTGACGGCGAGCTTGTTCCGCCACTGCCAGGGGTGGGCGGGGACGAGGAGGTAGTCGGCGGGGTCCAGGCCCTGGTCGGTCAGCTGCCGGTGGAAGCGCTCGACCGTCGCCTCGCCCAGCTCCTCCCGGACGAACGACCGGTACTCGACCCCGGCGCCCGCCGTGAACACCGCCCGCGAGCGGTGCGCGGCCAGCCACACCAGCCGGACGGGGCGTGCGGTCTCGGGCGCGTACGCGAGGTGGTCGTGGATGCCGAAGCCCAGCCGCCCGTTGTTGGCGACGAAGCAGGGGTGGCCTTCGGTCATGCCGCTCTCGATGTCCTGGAACCCGCTGCGGGCGAGTTCCGCGGCGGTGACCTTCGGCTTGGCGAGCTTGTAGCAGGCGCCGGAGAGGGTGGCGGAGATCTCCTCCAGGTAGACCGGGAGCACCTCGTCGCTCAGCCCCAGCGAGGTCCGCAGCTCGATGACGAGGTCCAGGGCCTCCAGGGGGAGCGCGCGGCCGTCGCGGTGCCGGGTGAGGGAACCGGGGTCCACCTGCCAGTGGTCGAGGGCGCGGCGGGTGGCGGCGAACCGGTAGGCGGTCCGTCCGTCGTCGCTGCGGACGAGGTACCGGCCGTCGCCGTCCCCGCCGGGCGTGATCAGCCGCTCGTGGGCGAACTCGGCGAGCGCCTTGCGGGCGAGGAGGCGGTTGGCGCGCTCCCAGCGCTCGGGGGACAGATGGGAGACGGCGTCGGCGCTCATGCCGCCACCGCCCGCTCGAACCGCTCGCGGGTGCAGAAACTCAGCAGCGCCGTCTTCTCCGGCTTCTGGATCTCGCGTTCGGGCAGGAACCCGACCGCCGCGTTCAGGGCGTGCACGGCCGAGTTGCGCACATCGGGTTCGACGACGACACGGGCGGTCGCCGGGTCGTCGAACAGATGGCGCATGACCGTGGTGAGGACGGCGCGGGTGAAGCCGTGCACGGGTGTCCCGGCCGGCGCGACGAGGAAGTGCATGCCGACGTCACCGGGCTCGGCCGGGTACAGGCCGGCCAGTTCGCGGTGCGCGGGGTCGTACCTCTCCATCAGGAAGGCGGGTACGCCGTCGTGCAGTCCCAGGAGGGCGTGGTGGTGCTCGTCGGCCGCGATCGCCCGATAGGCGCGCTCGACGTCGGCCGGTCCGGCGTCCTGCATCATCCAGAAGGCCGCCTTGGGGTGGGTGACCCAGGCGTGCAGCAGCCCGGCGTCCCCGGCCGGGTCGAGGTCGCGGAGGCTGAGGGCGCCGAGGGCGCCGGGGGCGGTGCTCATGCGGCGAACTCCTGGAAGGCGATGGACTTCTCGACGGGGTAGTACTCGCTGCCGAGCAGTTCCCGGATGATGTACGCGTTGCGGTAGGGGCCCATGCCCAGGTCGGGGCTGGTGACGCTGTGCGTGTGGAGTCCGCCGTTCTGCAGGAAGACGCCCCGGCCCGTGGTGTCGACGGCGTAGTTGCGGGCCACGTCGAAGTTGCCGTGCGCGTCGTAGCGCAGGCGGTCGCGGATCGGCCGCAGGAAGCCGGGTTCGGCGTAGCGGTAGCCGGTGGCGAGGACCAGGCCCTGGGTGCGCAGCTCGTAGTCCTTGCCCTGCTCCTCCTGGCGCAGGCCCAGCGTGTAGCCGCCGTCCTCGCGGCGGACGCCGTTCAGCGAGGAGTTGGCGAGCAGGCGGGTGGGTACGGGGCCGTCGAGGTTCTTCTCGTACAGCAGGTCGAAGATCTCGTTGACCAGGGCGCCGTCGATGCCCTTGAACAGCGGCTTCTGCTGCCGCGCGAGACGGTAGCGGGTCGGCTCGGGCAGCGCGTGGAAGTAGTCGATGTACTCCGGGGAGGTCATCTCCAGGGTGAGTTTGGTGTACTCGAGCGGGAAGAAGCGCGGTGAGCGTGTGACCCAGTTCAGCCGGTAGCCGTGGACGTCGATCCCGCCGAGCAGGTCGCGGTAGATCTCGGCGGCGGACTGACCGCTGCCGACCACGGTGATCGACTCCAGTGTCTGCAGCCGGCGCTTGTGGTCCAGGTAGCGGGAGGAGTGCACGACATCGCCGTCGAGGCCGCGGCAGGCCTCCGGGACGTACGGGGTGGTCCCCGTGCCGAGGACCAGATGGCGCGCCCGGTAGGCGTCCCCGTCCCGCGTCCGCACGACGTACAGCTCGTCCTCGTACGTCACCTCCGTGACGGTGGCGCCGAAGCGGACGCCGTCGACCCTGGCGGCGGCCCAGCGGCAGTAGTCGTCGTACTCGACGCGGAGCGGGTAGAAGTTCTCGCGGATGTAGAACGAGTACAGCCTGCCCTGCTCCTTCAGGTAGCTCAGGAAGGAGTACGGGGACGTCGGGTCGGCCAGGGTGACCAGGTCCGACAGGAACGGCGTCTGGAGGTGGGCGCCGTCCAGGAACATCCCGGAGTGCCACTCGAAGGCGGGCTTGGACTCCAGGAAGACGCCGTCGAGGGCGGTGATGGGATCGATCAGGCACGCGAGGCCCAGGTTGAAGGGACCGAGCCCGATCCCCACGAGGTCGTACGTCCGGTCGGGAGCTTCAGGAAGCGCGGTCAAGGGACTCTCCCAGGTACTGCCCGGCGTGGCGGGCGATCAGGTCGAGCACGGCGGCGATGTCGTCCGTCGTGGTCTCGGGGTTGAGCAGGGTGAACTTCAGGTAGTGGCGGCCGGCGACCTCGGTGCTCGCGACCACGGCGTCGCCGGAGGCGAACAGGGCGGTGCGGGCGTGCAGGTTGGCGCGGTCGATCTCGGCCGGGTCGGCGGCTGCCGCGGGGACACAGCGGAAGACGAGGGTGGACAGCTGCGGCTCGACCACCACCTCGAACCGCGGGTCGTCGGCCAGCAGCTTCCAGCCCTCCCTGGCCAGGTCGCACACCTCGTCGAAGAGGGCGCCGATGCCGTCGGCACCCATCACGCGCAGGGTCGTCCACAGCTTGAGGGCGTCGAAGCGGCGGGTGGTCTGGAGGGACTTGTCGACCTGGTTGGGGATGCCCTCCCGCACCGTCCGGCGCGGGTTGAGGTACTCCGCGTGGTAGGTGGCGTGCCGCAGGGCGGCGGCGTCCCGTACCAGCAGGGCGGACGAACTCACCGGCTGGAAGAACGACTTGTGGTAATCGACGGTGACGGAGTCGGCGCGTTCGATGCCGTCGAGCAGGTCGCGGCGGCGGGGCGAGACGAGCAGGCCGCAGCCGTAGGCGGCGTCGACGTGCAGCCAGGTGCCGTGGCGCGCGCACAGCTCCGCGATCCCGGGCAGCGGATCGATGGAGCCGAAGTCGGTCGTGCCGGCGGTGGCGACGACGGCCATGGGGACCAGCCCGTCCCGGGTGCAGCGTGCCAACTCCCGGGCGAGGGCGAGGGTCTGCATGCGTCGGTCGTGGCCGACGGGGACCGGGATGACGGAGTCGGCGCCCAGGCCGAGGAGTTTCGCCGACTTCCGCACGCTGAAGTGGCTCGCCTCGGAGGTGAGGATCCGCAGCCGGGCGAGGGCGCCGGGGCCGGCCTCCTCGCGGGCCAGCAGCAGTGCCTGGAGGTTGGACTGGGTGCCGCCGCTGGTGAACACGCCGTCGGCGGCGGGGCCGAGCCCGATGCGCTCGGCGGTCCAGTCGATGAGTCTGCGCTCGATGAGGGTGCCTCCGGCCGACTGGTCCCAGGTGTCGAGGGAGGAGTTGACGGCGGACAGGACGGCCTCGCCGAGCACGGCCGGGATGACGACGGGGCAGTTGAGGTGGGCGAGGTAGCGGGGGTGGTGGAAGTAGACGGCGTCGCGGAGGTAGACGTCCTCCAGTTCGTCCAGGACCGCGGCGGTGTCGCGCAGCGGGCGGTCCAGGTCGATCCGCTCGATGCGGGAGGCGAGGGCGTCGACCGTGACGCCGGTGAAGGGACGGTCGGTGGCGGCGAGTTGGGCGGCCACCCGCTCGACTCCTTCGGCCACGGAGCGGCGATAGTGCTCCGCGGTCAGGTCATTGAGCAGGTGCGAGCGCATGAAGACCTCCGATGAGGGCGGCGACTTAGGTTAGCCTAACCTAAGTAAGGTCGGGTGATTCCGCCCCCTGACCGCCGTCACCCGTGCGCACGCATCTGCTCCTCGCTCAGCCCGCGCCGCCAGTAACCGACGAACGTGACGCGCCGGCGGTCGATGCCGCGCTCCGCGACGACATGCCGGCGCACCTCCTTCACCTGCCCGGCCTCGCCCGCGATCCAGACGTACGGGGCGCGCGCCTCGGGGAGCCGGGCGGCACGCAACGCGGCCAGGGCCGGGGACGCGGCCAGGGCCGGGGAGGCGGCCAGGGCCGGGGAGGCGGGGGCGGTCCCGGCACCCCAGGGGTCGTGGGGGAGTTCGCCGCGCACCAGCCAGGTGATCTCGGCGTCGGCCTCGGTCACCGGGTCCTGGATGTCACCGGCGTGCCCCACCTCCAGCCAGACGCGGGCGCGGGTGCCCGCGGGCAGCCGTTCGAGGATCGCGCAGGCCGCGGGCAGGGCGGTCATGTCGGCCCACAGGACCACCAGATCGGTGTCCTCGGGCGGCCGGAAACGGATCGCCCGGTTGTCCGCGACCGCCGGGCCGAGCACCACGACCCGGTCGCCCGGGGCGGCACGGGAGGCCCAGCGCGAGGCCGGGCCCGCGGGGGCGGCCTCGCCCGGCCCGACGCCGTGCAGCACGAAGTCGATGTCGATCTCCGCGGGATCCCGCCGCAGCGCCCGCAGCGTGTACGAACGCATCACGGCCCGCACGCCGTCCGGGAGTTCCCGCCAGCCCTGCCACCACCGCTCGCCCAGGCCGACCGGGACGGCGGGCTCGGTCTGGCCCGGGTGCGGCAGGAAGAGGGAGAGGCTCTGGTCGTGCCCGTCGGAGCGGAACGCGTCCAGGTCGTCGCCCGCGAAGGTGAGGCGGCCGAGGGAGGGGCCGAGCCGCCTCGTCCGTACGACCTGGAGGGAGAAGAAACGGAACGGGGCGGCCACGGCCGTCGTCATGTCAGCTCACCTGCTTCGCCGTCTCGATGGCCTTCGCGAGGTCCTCGAGCAGCGGGGCGCACTTGTCGTACGACAGGATGGGCTCGGGATTGCGGGCGATGACCTGGCCCGCCCTGACCGCGGGGAGCTTCTTCCAGGTCGCCTCGGTGACGGCGGCGGGCTGGACGGCCGAGGTGCGGTTGTCCATCATGATGATGTCGGCCGGGTACCTGTCGGCGTTCTCCCAGCTCAGGTTCTCGAACCAGCCACCGCTCGCCTTCAGGGCGGAGGCGGGCGGCTCCACGAGGTTCACGCCGAGCGCCTTGAAGTACTCCAGGTCGATGGAGAGGTTCGAGCCGGAGACGTAGAGGACGTCCTGGCTCGCGGACCCCGCCAGCACCTTGATGCCGGGCCTGGCCCTTGCGGCCGCGCGCAGCCGGGCGGCGGCGTCCTCGAACCGCTTCTTCGCCCGGGTGGTCCGCGCGGAGCCGGTGTCCGCGCCGAGCGAGTTCGCGAGCTCCAGCATGCGCTGCAGCGGTTCGGTCAACTGCCGGTCGTAGACGGAGATCCCGACGCTCGGGGCGCCGACCGCGAGGATCTTCTCGCGGGATTCCTCGGGCACGTACCAGAGGGTGCCGGCGCCGTCGAACATGGTGGTGACGAGCAGATCGGGGCCGAGTGCCGCGTACTTCTCGATGTTGAACTGGCCCCACGCGTTGCCGAGGACCGCGACCTTGCCGATGTCGAGGTCGCCGGCCTGCACGTCCGCCGTGCCGTCCTCGGTCCTCGTCGGCCCGAAGACCCCCTTCACGCCGATGCCGTAGTCGTGCAGCGCGGCGGCGACACCGACGAACGCGACGACGGCGGAGGGCGTCCGGCCGGCCTTCGCGGTCCGCCCGCGGTCGTCCTCGAAGGACCAGGGGCCGGAGCCCTTGCCCGCGCCCGAGCCGCCGCCCGAGCCGCCGCCCGAGCCGTCGTCGCCGGGGGCTTCGCCGTCCTTGCAGGCGGCCAGCAGGGCGCCGAGTCCGAGGGCGCCGCCGGCGGCGAGGACGCCGCGGCGGGAGGGGACGGTGGGTCGGTGCTGGGGCATGGGCGTGTCTGCTTTCGCGCGTGGACCACATGGATTTAAGTTAGGTTAGCCTAACCTAATCAGGCTGGGGGAGTGGAGTGCCCGCCGGGAGCGGTGCCCCGGGGCCCGCGCTTGCCGCGGGTCGCGGCCGAAGGCGGCGGCTTGTGGCCGTCGGGGCGGGTGGGATAAGGTCGATCTTGAGGTTGCAGCCGGTTCCACCGGTCGGCCGCACGCGTTGGTGGTCCAAGGAAAGACGTCCCGCTTCCTGCGGGGAAATGCAGGTGCAAGGCCTGCCCGGCGCTCAAACAACCCTTCTCCCCGTGGTGTTCGGGGAGAAGGGTTTTTCGTTTCGACGCCGGTAGCCTGGCGGCCGTGATCACGAGCACCGCATGGCAGCGTGAGCTGACCGCCGCCTTCTCCGTCCTGCTGGGCGGGCCGCTGGAGTCGTTCGACCCGGCAGCCGAGTACGCGCTGTACTACCGCAACACCATCGACCGCTCGATGCTGTTCGAACTGCTCGACGACGTCGGACAGTTCGGGCGGGTGCTGTCGCCGTCGGCGGACGGCGGCCGTCCGCAGGCGCTGAAGGTGTGCCTGGGCCTGGACTGGGGCCTCGACCTGGCCCGGTCGGAGTTCGAGCTGTGCCCGGACGACGGGACGGCCTTCGCCCGCGCCCTCGACTCGCTGCCCGACACGGCCTTCCTCGACCGGCACCGGACGACCCTGCCCGGCCGCGAACTGGCCCGCCTGCTCCCGGCGCACGGTCTCGGGCCGGCGGACATCGTCTCGGCGTCGGAGGACGGGACTCTCGACGTGGGAGTGACCCTGCGGGTCGCCACCGACGGGACGCTGCGCGACGCCATGGTGACCGCGACCCGCAGCGCGGCGGGCCCCGACGGCCTGCGGCCCGGTCCCGAGGAGGCGGCCGTGCTGTCCACGACCGACGTGTTCACCTTCTTCGGGGACCAGTTGTCGCCCGCGGCGGCCGCGGAGCGGGACCGGCTGCTCGCCCCGGTCGGCGACCCGCGGCTGCGGGCGCACATCTGGTCGCCGTACCTGGACATGCCCTGGGACCGGGCCGAGGACGGCACCGTGGTCGGGACGCCCGCCGTCCGGTACCGGTCCGTCGCCGACCGGCCCGGGACGGCGGTCGTGGCGGCCTGGGACCTGTCGTACTTCGGCGAGATATCCCTCGCCGTCGTGCAGACGGGGGGATCCGGCCGGTGAGGAGCCGGTGTCGCCCGTACGGCCCGAGGTGATCTGCGGGCGGGTGCCCGCCCACCGCGCGTCGACTCGTGGCTCCCCGCGCGAGCGGGAAGTCGGGCGCCGATCGCCGGAGTTGTGGTCAGGAGGCGCGGTGGGCTACAGTCGATCTTGCAGACGCCGCCGGGCCTCACCGGTCGGCCGCACGCGTTGGTGGTCCAAGGAAAGACGTCCCGCTTCCTGCGGGAAGATGCAGGTGCAAGGCCTGCCCGGCGCTCAACCAACCCTCCTCCCCGAGTTGTTCGGGAGGAGGGTTTCTGCATTCTTCGCGTGACCGACGTAACCGGCCGGGGCCGACGCCGCTGCAGGGAGAGGGCGGCCAGGCCCTCAGCCCGTGCCGTTCCCGGCCTTGCCGTACCGGCGGAACGCGGACGTCTCCACCGTCCACGGGCCGAACCGCACGGAGTCCCCGAAGATGTAGGGCTCCTTGTGGGCGTAGCGGTCCTTGTATGGTTCGGAGTGCACCTCGATGGTGCCGGTGCGAGGGTCGACGATCATGTAGTGGGCGATGCCCATCGCAGGGTACTCGGTGAGCTTGACACCGTAGTCGTTGTCGGGGTTGGACGGTGAGACGATCTCGACGGCCGCGAGCACCTGCGTCGCGTCCACGGCGAGTCCTTCCTCGTCGAGTACGTCCTCCGGGATGACGACCGCGTCGGGACGCCGCATGCGCCCGATGGCCGGATGCTCGATCTCCGGCCCGTTCTCGCAGATGTACCCCGGGTGCGTGCCGGGCAGCTGCGCGTTGAGCTGGTTTCGGATACGTCGGACCGTGCCCTCGTGGCGCTTCGAAGGGCTCATCATGGCGAGGAAGGGCCCGGAGGGGCCGATCTCGACGTTCCAGGCCCCTTCCAGGTGCTCCGCGTACGCCGTGAGCTCCTCGGCGATCGCGCGCATCTTCGCGTAGTCCATGTGTCCAGCGTACTGAGGCTTCCGGCGTGCCGATGGCACGGAACCACGGACGGGCCGTACCCGACCCGGCGGCCGGGTACAGCCGTGACCTCTCGGGAAGGGCGTCAGCCCGTCAGGCCCAGTTCCCTCGCGATCAGCATCCGCTGCACCTCACTGGTGCCCTCCCCGATCTCCAGGATCTTGGAGTCGCGCCACATACGGGCCACCGGGTACTCGTTCATGAAGCCGTAGCCGCCGTGGACCTGGGTGGCCTCGCGGGCGTTGTCGACCGCGACCGTGGACGAGTACAGCTTCGCCAGGGCCGCCTCCTTCTTGAAGGGCTCGCCCGAGACCAGGCGGGACGCGGCGTCGCGCCAGGCCAGGCGGGCCGTGTGGGCCTTCATCTCCATGTCCGCGATCTTGAACTGGATCGCCTGGTACGCGCCGATGTTCCGGCCGAAGGCGTGCCGCTCCTTCGCGTACTTCACCGACTCGTCCACACAGCCCTGGGCCAGGCCCGTGGCGAGGGCCGAGATGGCGATGCGGCCCTCGTCCAGGATGCGGAGGAACTGGGCGTAGCCGCGGCCCTCCTGGCCGAGCAGGTTCACCGCCGGGACGCGCACGTCCGAGAAGGACAGCTCGCGGGTGTCCGAGGCGTTCCAGCCGACCTTCGAGTACGGGGCCGCCACCGTGAAGCCGGGCGTGCCGGACGGGACGATGATCGAGGAGATCTGCGGGCGGCCGGACTCCGTGCGGCCGGTGACCGCCGTGACCGTCACCAGACCCGTGATGTCCGTGCCCGAGTTGGTGATGAAGCACTTCGTGCCGTTGATCACCCATTCGCCCGTCGAGTCGTCCAGCCGGGCCGTCGTACGCGTCGCCCCGGCGTCCGAGCCGCCGTCCGGTTCGGTCAGGCCGAAGGCGCCCAGTATCTCGCCGGAGCACAGGCGCGGCAGCCACTCCCGCTTCTGCTCCTCGGTGCCGAAGCGGTAGACCGGCATCGCGCCCAGCGAGACGCCCGCCTCCAGGGTGATGGCGATCGACGAGTCGACACGGGCGAGTTCCTCCAGCGCGATGCCCAGCGCCAGGTAGTCGCCGCCCATGCCGCCGTACTCCTCCGGGAACGGCAGCCCGAACAGGCCCATGCGGCCCATCTCGCGGACGATCTCGTAGGGGAACTCGTGGCGCTCGTAGAAGTCGCCGATCTTGGGCGCCACGACGTCGTGGGCGAACTCTTCGACCGTGCGCCGGAGTTCCTCGAGTTCGGGGGAGAGACGGTGGTCCATGGGATCACTCCTTGTGGGAGAGGGCTCGGACAGTACGGGACGGACTGGGCCGGTCCAGGTGCGCGGCCATCCACACGCTCGTGGCGGTGAGCCGGCCGAGGTCGACTCCGGTGTCGATGCCGAGACCCTGAAGCATCCACACGAGGTCTTCGGTGGCGAGGTTTCCGGTGGCGGACTTGGCGTACGGGCAGCCGCCGAGGCCGCCCGCGGAGGCGTCGACGGTCGTCACCCCGTGCTGGAGCGCGGCCAGCGTGTTGGCGAGGGCCTGGCCGTAGGTGTCGTGGAAGTGCACGCCGATGGCGCCCGTCGGCACGCCCTGGGCGTTCAGCTCGGTGAGCAGGTCCTGGACGTGGCCCGGCGTCGCCACCCCGATGGTGTCGCCCAGGCTCAGCTCGTCGCAGCCCATGTCCATGAGCGCCTTGCCGACCCGGACGACCTGGTGGAGGGGCACCGGGCCCTCCCAGGGGTCGCCGAAGCACATCGACAGATAGCCGCGGACGTGCGCGCCCCGGGACCTCGCCCGCTCGACCACCGGCTCGAACATCCCCAGGGCCTCGTCCACCGTGCGGTTGAGGTTGGCCTTGGCGAAGGACTCGGTGGCGCTGGCGAAGACGGCGATCCGGCGGGCGCCCAGCGCGAGGGCGCGATCCAGGCCGCGTTCGTTGGGCACGAGCACCGGAAGCTCCACCGGCAGGTCGCCGACGAGCGGGTACAGTTCCTCGGCGTCGGCGAGCTGGGGCACCCACCTGGGGTGGACGAAGCTGGTGGCCTCGATGGTGGTCAGGCCGGCGTCGGCGAGCCGGCGGATGAACTCCGCCTTCACCTCGGTCGGAACGGCCGCCTTCTCGTTCTGCAGGCCGTCGCGCGCGCCGACCTCGTGGATCCTGACCCGTGCGGGCAGGCCCCGGGCCGGTACCACCATGGGCAGCCGATGATCCGTCATTCCTCCGCCTCCGTGTGCTCCTCGTGCGCCGCGATCACGGCCAGCACCTGGTCCATGGCGACCGTCGAGCCGGGTGTGACGTCCAGCTCGGCGACGGTCCCGGCGTGCGGGGCGGAGATGACGTGCTCCATCTTCATCGCCTCGACCACCAGCAGGCTCTGCCCGGCCGTCACCTCGTCCCCGACCGCCACCTTCACCACCGTCACCGTGCCGGGCATGGGTGCGGTCAGCGAGTCGGTGCCCGTGCGGGCGGCCCCGGTCAGCGACGCCGCGACCGGGTCGTGGTCGCGCACGTGCCAGGCGTCGCCGTCGCGCCCGAGCCAGGTGCCGTCCGGCAGCGCGGCGACGGTGTGGGTGACGCCGTCCAGGCGGAAGGTGAACCCGGATCCGCCGCCCGCTCCCGGCGGCGGGCCCCAGCTCGCGCGCAGCGGCCGCTCCGCGCCCGGCAGCAGCAGCTCCGCCGCGCCGGCCGCGGTGCCGCGCACGCGGACGGTCACCGGGTCGTGTCCCGGCGCCCGCAGGGGGAACGCCGTCCAGGCGTGCTCGCCGCCCAGCCGCCAGCCGCTGGGCACCGAGAACGGATCGACCCACCCCGGCGCCGGGGCGGCGAGGGCGGCCTGGCGCAGCAGTGCCGCCGCGGCCCAGACCTCCTCCGGGACCCCGTCCCGCACGAGGCCGTCCACCTCCCGCTCCACCAGGCCCGTGTCCAGCTCGCCCGCCACGACCGCCGGGTGGGCCAGCAGACGGCGCAGGAAGCCCGCGTTGGTCCGCACGCCCAGGGTGACGGTCCCGGCGAGGGCGGCCCGCAGTCTCCGCAGCGCGGTCGCACGGTCGGGGCCGTACGCGACGACCTTCGACAGCATCGGGTCGTAGAGGCTGCCGACCTCGGTGCCCTCGGACAGCCCCGAGTCGGTGCGCACCCCTTCGCCCTGCGGCTCGCGCAACGACAGCACGGTGCCGCCGGAGGGCAGGAACCCGCGGGACGGGTCCTCGGCGCAGATGCGGGCCTCCACGGCGTGCCCGGTGAGCGTGACGTCGTCCTGGGCGAAGGACAGCCGCTCGCCCGCCGCCACCCGCAGCTGCCACTCGACCAGGTCCAGGCCGGTGACCAGCTCGGTCACCGGGTGCTCCACCTGAAGGCGGGTGTTCATCTCCATGAAGTGGTACGAGGAGGGGTCGACGCCCGGGACGATGAACTCCACCGTGCCCGCGCCCCGGTAGCCGCACGAGCGGGCCGCCTGGACCGCCGCCTCGCCCATCGCCGCGCGGGTGGCCTCGTCGAGGAGCACGCTCGGCGCCTCCTCGATGATCTTCTGGTGGCGGCGCTGGAGGGAGCACTCGCGCTCGCCCAGGTGCACCACGTTGCCGTGGCCGTCCGCCAGGACCTGGATCTCGATGTGCCGGGGGCGCTCGACCCAGCGCTCGACGAGGAGCGTGTCGTCGCCGAAGGAGGCGCGGGCCTCACGGCGGGCGGCGGCGATCTCGTCGGCCAGCGCGGACGCCTCCCGCACCAGCCGCATACCCTTGCCGCCGCCGCCGGCCGACGGCTTGAGCAGCACCGGCATGCCGATGGCGTGCGCGGCGTCGGCCAGCTCCGCGTCCGACAGGCCGCTCCCGTCCGACCCGGGTACGACCGGCACTCCGGCCGCCCGGACCGTCTCCTTGGCCCGGATCTTGTCGCCCATGAGCGCGATGGCGTCCGCCGGGGGGCCGATGAACACCAGCCCGGCCTCCGCGCAGGCGCGCGCGAACGCGGCGTTCTCCGCGAGGAAGCCGTACCCGGGATGGACCGCCTGGGCGCCGGTCCGGGCGGCCGCCCGGAGGATCCGCTCGGCGGACAGATAGCTCTCCGCCGCCGGCGCCGGCCCGATCCGTACCGCGGTGTCGGCCTCCCGGACGTGCCGTGCGTCGGCGTCCGCGTCGGAGAAGACGGCCACCGAGCGCACCCCGAGCGCGCGCAGCGTGCGGATGACCCGGACGGCGATCTCGCCCCGGTTGGCCACTAGGACTGTCTCGAACATTCCCACCCTCACATCCGGAAGACGCCGAAGCCGGGCGCCGTGCGGTCCCGCTGGGGGAGCGGCGCGTTGGCGCACGCGGTCAGGGCCAGGCCCAGCACCTGCCGGGTCTCCAGCGGGTCGATCACACCGTCGTCCCACAGGCGGGCCGTCGCGTAGTAGGCGTTCCCCTGGCGCTCGTACTGGGCGCGGATCGGGGCCTTGAACCCCTCCTCGTCCTCGGCGGGCCAGGACTCGCCGCGCGCCTCGAGCTGGTCGCGCTTGACGGTCGCGAGGACCGAGGCGGCCTGCTCGCCGCCCATGACCGAGATCTTGGCGTTCGGCCACATCCACAGGAACCGCGGCGAATAGGCCCGGCCGCACATCGAGTAGTTGCCCGCGCCGAACGAGCCGCCGACGACGACCGTGAGCTTCGGCACGCGGGTGCAGGCCACGGCGGTCACCATCTTGGCGCCGTGCTTGGCGATGCCGCCCGCCTCGTAGTCGCGGCCCACCATGAAGCCGGAGATGTTCTGCAGGAACACCAGCGGAATGCCGCGCTGGTCGCACAGCTCGATGAAGTGGGCGCCCTTCTGGGCGGACTCGGAGAACAGGATGCCGTTGTTCGCCACGATCCCGACCGGGTGGCCGTGGATGCGGGCGAACCCGGTGACCAGGGTCTGCCCGAACTCCGCCTTGAACTCCGCGAACCGCGAACCGTCCACCACGCGCGCGATGACCTCGCGGACGTCGTAGGGCGTACGGGAGTCGGCCGGCACCGCGCCGTAGAGGCCGGCCGGGTCCGCCTTCGGCTCCACCGACGGCACGACCTCCCAGGGCAGCTGCCCGCGCGCGGGCAGCGTCGAGACGATGGTCCGCACGATCCGCAGCGCGTGCGCGTCGTCCTCGGCCAGGTGGTCCGTCACGCCCGACACCCGCGAGTGGACCTCGCCGCCGCCCAGCTCCTCCGCGGTCACCACCTCGCCGGTGGCGGCCTTCACCAGGGGCGGGCCGCCCAGGAAGATGGTGCCCTGGTTGCGCACGATCACGGCCTCGTCGCTCATCGCCGGGACGTACGCCCCGCCCGCCGTGCAGGAGCCCAGCACCGCCGCGATCTGGGGGATGCGGGCGCCGGACATCCGCGCCTGGTTGTAGAAGATCCGCCCGAAGTGCTCCCGGTCGGGGAAGACCTCGTCCTGCATGGGCAGGAACGCGCCCCCGGAGTCGACGAGGTAGACGCACGGGAGGCGGTTCTCCAGAGCCACCTCCTGGGCGCGCAGATGCTTCTTCACCGTCATCGGGTAGTACGTGCCGCCCTTGACCGTGGCGTCGTTGGCGACGACCACGCACTCGCGGCCGCTGATCCGCCCGATCCCCGCGATCACACCGGCGGCCGGCGCCTGCCCGTCGTACATCCCGTCGGCCGCCAGGGGCGCCAGCTCCAGGAAGGGCGAGCCCGCGTCGAGCAGGGTGTCCACCCGGTCGCGCGGCAGCAGCTTGCCGCGCGCGGTGTGGCGCGCGCGGGCCCTCTCGCCGCCGCCCAGCCGGGCCGCGGCCAGCTTGGCGCGCAACTCCTCGACCAGCGCGTGGTGCGCCGCCTCGTTGGCCCGCCAGGCCTCCGACGCGGGGTCCCCCGCGCTCGTCAGCTCCGGTGCCTCCTGCATCCCGCGGTCCCCTCACCTTGTTAATGAGCGTTAACGCATTTCCTTCAGGTTAACGAGCGCTAACCTGCCTGTCTAGAATTGCCTCCATGGCCACCAGAACCGACGCCCTCACCCGTCGCGAGCAGATCCTGAAGGAGGCCGCGCGGCTGTTCGCCGAGCGTGGCTTCCACGGTGTCGGGGTCGACGAGATAGGGGCGGCCGTCGGCATCAGCGGGCCCGGCCTGTACCGGCACTTCGCGGGCAAGGACGCGATGCTCGCCGAGCTGCTCGTGGGCATCAGCGAGCAGCTGCTGACCGGGGCCAGGCGGCGGGTCGCCGAGGCCGACGGGAATCCCGCGGGGCGGGACCCGGAGGCGGTCCTCGACTCGCTGATCGAGGGGCACATCGACTTCGCGCTCGACGACCGTCCCCTGATCACCCTGCACGACCGGGAGCTGGACCGCCTCCGGGACAGCGACCGCAAGCTCGTGCGGCAGCTGCAGCGGCAGTACGTCGAACTCTGGGTGGAGGTCGTCCGTGAGGTGTATCAGGGGCTGACCGAGCCGACCGCCCGCTCGTCGGTGCACTCGGTGTTCGGGCTGCTCAACTCGACCCCCCATCTGGGGCGGCCGGGCTCGCTGCCGGGGCGGGCCGCGACGGCGGCGCTGCTGCACCGGATGGCCAGGGGCGCGTTCGCCGCCGCCGGGGCGTGACCCCTGCCGGGGTCCGGCCGTCACGTGACGAGCGTTACGTGGCGGCTGCTCTGGACGGCCTGGTGACCGGCCGGTAACGTGTGCTGAGCAAGCGCTTAGCCATGGGGTCGCAACCATCGATTGAGGAACCCCGACGGCGAGCAGCCAGGTACGCGAGAGCGGCGCCGGTTCAGGCGCAAGGAGGGGTGGCGCGGTGCGCCGTACGGTGTTCAACGAGGATCACGAGGCGTTCCGGGAGACCCTGCGCGCCTTCATCGAGGCCGAGGTCGTCCCGGTCTACGACGAGTGGTTCGCCGCGGGCCAGGCGCCGCGCGACTTCTACTACAAGCTCGCCGAGCTGGGCGTCTTCGGCATCCGCGTCGACGAGGAGTACGGCGGCGCCGGCATCGACTCGTACAAGTTCGAGGCGGTCATGTACGAGGAGACCGCCCGCGCCGGCGTCACCTTCGGCGGCTCCGGAGTGCACGTCCTGCTCGGCCTGCCCTACATCAAGATGCTCGCCACCGACGAGCAGAAGAAGCGCTTCCTGCCGAAGTTCGTCACCGGCGAGGAGATGTGGGCCCTCGCGATGACCGAGCCGGGCACCGGCTCCGACCTCGCGGGCATGAAGACCACCGCCAAGCTCTCCGAGGACGGCACGCACTACGTCCTCAACGGCGCCAAGACCTTCATCACCGGCGGTGTGCACGCCGACCGGGTCATCGTCTGCGCCCGCACCTCCGCGCCCACCGCCGAGGACCGCCGCCACGGCATCTCCCTGTTCGCCGTGGACACCAAGTCCGAGGGCTACTCCGTCGGCCGCAAGCTCGACAAGCTCGGCCTGAAGACCTCCGACACCGCCGAGCTGGCGTTCGTCGACGTCAAGGTCCCGGTCGAGGACCTGCTCGGCGAGGAGAACAAGGGCTTCTCCTACCTCGGCCACAACCTCGCCTCCGAGCGCTGGGGGATCGCGTACGGCGCCTACGCACAGGCCAAGGCGGCCGTCCGGTTCGCCAAGCAGTACGTCCAGGAGCGCACCGTCTTCGGCAAGCCGGTCGCGCACTTCCAGAACACCAAGTTCGAACTGGCCGCCTGCCAGGCCGAGGTGGACGCCGCCGAGGCGGTCGCCGACCGTGCCCTGGAGGCCCTGGACGCGGGCGAGCTGACCGCGGCCGAGGCCGCCAGCGCCAAGCTGTTCTGCACCGAGGTCGCCCACCGCGTGATCGACCGCTGCCTCCAGCTGCACGGCGGCTACGGCTTCATGAACGAGTACCCCATAGCCCGCCTGTACGCCGACAACCGCGTCAACCGGATCTACGGCGGCACCAACGAGATCATGAAGACGATCATCGCCAAGGACATGGGCCTGTAAGCCGGGCGACATCACCGGCCGGTACCCATCCAACCCATGAGCCAGGCGCTACAGGAACTCCTCGATCTGCTCGACCTGGAGCAGATCGAGGAGAACATCTACCGCGGGCAGTCCCGGTCCGCCGTCGTCCCGCGTGTCTTCGGCGGGCAGGTGGCGGCCCAGGCACTGGTCGCCGCCGGGCGCACGGTCCCCGCGGACCGGCACGCCCACTCCCTGCACGCGTACTTCCTGCGGACGGGCGACCCGGGAGCGCCCATCGTCTACGAGGTCGACCGCATCCGCGACGGTCGCTCCTTCACCACCCGCAGGGTGGTCGCGGTCCAGCACGGCAAGCCGATCTTCGGCCTGTCCGCGTCCTTCCAGACCGACGAAGAGGGTCTCGACCACCAGACGCCGATGCCGCCCGCGCCCGACCCGGCCACCCTGCCCACCTCCCCGGAGCGGCTGCGCGGCTACCACCACCTCGCCCCTGACGTGGTGGAGCGGTTCATCCAGGCGCGCGAGGCGATCGACCTGCGCTATGCGGACGAGCCGCCCTTCGGCAGGTTCGGCGAGCCGCGGGAGCCGCACTCCCAGGTGTGGTTCCGCACCAACGGCAAGCTCGAGGGCGCCATCGACGAGCCGCTGCTGCACGTCGTCCTCGCCACCTACGTCTCCGACATGACGCTCCTCGACTCCGTCCTGCTCGCGCACGGGCGCGGCGGCTGGGCCGTCGGCGACGTCGTCGGGGCCTCCCTGGACCACGCGATGTGGTTCCACCGTCCGTTCCGGGCCGACGAGTGGCTGCTGTACGACCAGGAGTCGCCGTCCACGCACGGCGGCCGCGGGCTCGGCCAGGCCCGCATCTACACGCAGGACGGGCGGCTGGCCATATCGGTGATCCAGGAGGGCGTGGTCCGCGTTCCCCGCTGACGCCGGTCGGCCCGCGCGTAAGCCCGCGGTCGTCGGCCGGCGCCCGTAAGTGCGGTGTGGCAAAGGGAGCCCCTGTTCGATGAGCAGGGGCTTCTTGGTGTGCGGGGCATGACCGCGGTGGGGTGGGGGCAGGCAGCGGACGGCTTGTTGTTGAGGTGACGGAGCGTAGCCGCCGCACCTGCTGCGCGGCGGTGACACGGAGGGCGGGCGGCGCCGGCCAGGGTCTTGCCTCGGCAGGGCGGAACATGAACAGACAGGACCGTGCGGACGCGGTGGAACGGGGGATGGCCGCACGCCTTCTGCCCGACGAAGGTTGAGTCACCGACCGGGGACAAGGACCGACATGTCACGGGTCTGTCCCGGCGGGCCATGGCCGCGCGCGGGACGGAGCGGTGCGGAAACCTCGTCCCGTCGGGCCTGTGGCCCGGCGGCCGGCCTTCGTCTGTAACAGGCTTGTCCTAGCGGGCGGTCGGGCGAAACGCACCACGGACCGGACGGCTCTTGATCTGCAGAACGGCCCGAACTCACGGGCCGTCACACCGACCGACATCAAGGAAGACATCATGCGCGTCAGCAGGATGACCATCGCTGCCCTGGCCGTCGTCGCGGGTCTCTCGCTCACCGCCTGCCAGAACGGCGACGCCGCCACGGACCGGAACGACTCGGGCGCCTCGTCCGCCGCTTCCGCCCCGTCCTCTGCGAACGGCGGCTCGAGCTCCGGCGACTCGGCGCAGGACACCGCCAAGGACTCGAACAAGGACTCGAGCAAGGATCAGGGCACCGTCGCCGGGACCGGCTCCAACAAGGGCGGCAAGGTCGGCAAGTGCCGCACCGACGAACTGGAGGTGACGGCGAAGGACGCCACCATCGGCGGCGACAAGGACGGCACCGTCGCGGTGGAGTTCACGAACGGCGGCGGCAGGGACTGCGCGATCTCGGGTTACGCCGGTGTCGACCTGAAGACCAACGCGGGCTCGCTGTCCGCCAAGCGCACCGGAGAGCAGGCCCCCTCGGTCGTCCTCAAGGACGGCCGGTCGGTGTCCTTCGCCATCACCTACCCGGTCAACGACTCCGGTGGCTCCGGCGTCCGCATCACCGGGCTGGTGGTGACCCCGCCGGACGAGACGAAGTCGGTCTCCCTCGACTGGCCGGGCGGCAGCTCCCTGCCCGTCACGGACGGCTCCGGCACCCCGGTGAAGGTCGGCCCGATCGGCAGCGCCGGCCAGGGCGGCTGACCCGCACCCCGGCCCCGCCTGACCCACAAGATCAAGGTGAGCATTCGGAGGTTGTCCCGGCCGACCAGGGCCAGGCCGCGGCCGAACCGCTCGCGCAGGCCGGCCGCGACGGACGACTTCCCCGAGGCCACAAGCCGTCCGCCGCCTGCCCCCACCCCGCCGCGGTCATGCCCCGCACACCAAGAAGCCCCTGCTCATCGAACAGGGACTCCCTTTGCCGCAACGCACTGGGCCCGCGCCCGTAAGCCCGCGGTCGTGGGCTCGCGCCCTCCAGCCCGCGGCCCCCAGCCCGCGGCTTCGGCCCGTGGCCTCCAGCCCCGCCGCGTTCAGCTGACGCCTGTCAGCCCGCGGCTTCGGCCCGCGGCCCCGGCCGCGCCGCCCGTCAGCCCGCGGCCCCCAGCCCCGCCGCGTTCAGCAGGTACGCCGTCAGCGGGTCGTAGTGGCGGGGGCTCACGACGTGGTCGTCGAGAGGCACCGTCACCTGGACGGTCCCCTCGGCCTCCCCGAGGAACAGCGCCGGGTCGTTGCAGTCGGCGTACCCGACGGAGTCGACGCCGAGCTGGCCCGCGCAGCCCGTCCAGCCGTGGTCGGCGACCACCAGGTCGGGCAGCGGGCGGCCCTCGCGCTCCAGACCGGTCAGGATCGCGCGCATCGGCTGGGGCGAGTGGGTGTGCCAGAGGCTGGCCCCGTGCTCCAGCACGGCGACGTCCGCGAACTGCATGACATACCCCTCGTCCGTCTGCAGCCCGTCCGGGATGACCACGATCTCGCAGCCGGCGGCGCGCAGGGCCGCGGCGGTGGCGCGGTGGACGTCGAGCAGACCGCCGGGGTGACCGGTGGCGAACAGCACGCGCTGTTCGCCGTCGGCGGCCTTGCGCAGGCGCGCCGCCAGCCGATCCAGGGCGTCGACCGTCAGCTCCGGGTCGATGGTGTCGCGGCCGAAGCGGTACTCGGGATCGTCGTTGACGCCGCAGCGCTCCGCCATCACCGCGAGGACGTCCTGCTCGTCGCTCCACCGGTCGCCGAGCTCCAGGCCGAGCCAGTAGTTGCGGTCGCCGTTCGCGAGCTTGCGGTAGTGGGAGAGGTTGTTCTCGCGGGGCGTGGCGACGTCGCCCGCGATACGGGTCCGTACGAGGTGGTCGACGAGCTCGGCGCGGCTGGGCATCCCGGGTATCGGCATGGTTCCATTCTGCCGTCGCGTCGCGCCGGGTCAGCCGATGTTTCACGGCGTGGGACGTGCGTCACTCGGTGGAAGGAGCGCCGGGGCAGTGCCGGGGTAGCGCCGGGGCAGTGCCGGGCCGTCAGACCCGTCCGGCCCGGCCCAGGGCGAACCACAGCTCCATGCGCACGTCCGGGTCGTCCAGGTCCGTCCCCAGCAACGCCGCGCAGCGGGCGATGCGTTGGCGGACCGTGTTGCGGTGGACGGCGAGAGCCACCGCCGTACGGTCCCAACTGCCGTGCAGCGAGAGCCAGGTACGCAGCGTCTCGGTCAGCGCGGGGAGCGGGGCGAGCGGTGCGAGCAGGGTCCGGGCGTGCAGCTCCGCCTGCCCGGGCGGCACCAGGTCGGCCAGCACCGTGCGCTCCCCGTGGCGCACCAGCGGAGTGCGGGTCGCGCGGGCGCGGGCCAGCGCGCGGGCGGCCTGCGCGTCGGCCGACGGCCACTCCGGCGGCCCCGCCGCGGCGCTGACGCCGAGGGTCCAGCCCGGCTGCGCGGCGGGTTCCCGGTCGGCGGGCACCAGGACCCGGACCACGTCACCGGCCGTGTCCAGGAGCGACGAGCCCAGCGCCGCGCCGAGCGCCGAGGCGGCGACCGCGTCCGGCGCCGGTTTCTCCCCGGCGGGCCGCGCGTGCACCACGACCCAGCGCTCCGCGCCGAGCAGCGGCGCGACCGCCGTCGCCGAGGCCCCGAGCAGCAGCCGGACGAGCGCCGAGGAGCGCGCCGCGCCGTCGGCGCCCTGGTGCTCGCCGGTGAGCAGCGACAGCAGCACCGCGGCGAGCGAGGACACGGTGTGGTCGCCCGGGTCGCGGCGCGGGGCGGCCACCCCGAGCACGAAGCCCCGGCCGGCACCGAGGGCGTAGGCGGCGAGACGGGTGCCGTCGACGGTGTCGGTGGCGGAGGAGGGACCGTGCGCGTGCCCGCCGGGGCGGCCCTCCTGCCGTACCACCTCCGCCAGCTCGCCCAGTGCGCGGACCGCCGTCCGCGCGGCCCGCCCCGCAGCGGCCAGTTCCGCGCCGTCCGGCCCGTACAGGACCGCCCGGCCGCCCACCCACCCGGCCAGCCGGCGCAGCACCGCCGCGACCGGGGCGGGGCGGGCCGCCGCCGCGGCCAGGCTCTGCTGGGCCTCGCTGACACGGCGCAGTTCGGCCACGCGGGCCTGGGCCATCAGCTGCCACACGGCCCGGGCCACGGCCGAGAACGTCGTCTGCGGCGGGACCTCCAGCAGCGGCAGCCCGTGGTGGCCGCAGGCCGCGACCAGTGCCCTCGGCACCGTGTCGTGCACCGGCGCCACCCCGAAGCCCAGTGCGGCGCCGCCCGCCGCCACGATCCGCGAGACGTACGCGTCGAGACAGTCCTCCCGCTCCGGGTCCGGCCCCGTGACCTTCGGGATGTGCACGCCCGCCGACAGCAGCAACTCGCCGCCCAGCAGATACGGGTAGGGGTCCGCCATCTCCGAGGTGTGCGCCCAGTGGATCACGGTGCCGGGACCCTCCGGGCCGGCGATCTGCCGCAGGGCCAGGTCCTCCCGGGCGAGCAGGGCCGACAGCGGGACCGGCGGGGTGGGTGGCACCGCGGGCGCGGACGTCGGCGAAGGGTCCGGCATGATGGACGATTCCTCTGTCGGATGGGGTTTCGATGGAGGAAACGTACACTTCCCCGGCGGTTTGCGGCCCGCCTAGGGTCCTTCTGGCGGATCTCCGTGGGAGAAGGAGCGGCGTCGTGGGGGTTCCCCCCGCTCGAGCGGAGCCGGAGCGGGGGAGCGTGCTCTCGGCGGGCCGCGGCCGCGGGCCCGCGACACTGGAGGAGACACCGATGACCGGAGGAGTCCGACGATGAGCAGCACCGAGAACTCCGCAGCAGACGGCGGCCGGCCCCGCGGCCCCGTCGACTCCTCGCGCATCCCGCGGTACGCGGGACCGGCGACCTTCGCCCGGCTGCCCCGCCTCGACGAGGTCGGCACCGCGGACGTCGCCGTCGTCGGCGTGCCCTTCGACTCGGGTGTCTCCTACCGCCCGGGTGCCCGCTTCGGCGGCAACGCGATCCGCGAGGCGTCCCGGCTGCTGCGGCCGTACAACCCGGCACAGGACGCCTCCCCCTTCGCGCTCGCGCAGGTCGCGGACGGCGGCGACATCGCCGTGAACCCGTTCGACATCCACGAGGCCGTGGAGACCGTCGAAGCCGCGGCCGACGAACTGCTCGGCACGGGCGCCCGGCTGATGACGCTCGGCGGCGACCACACCATCGCGCTGCCGCTGCTGCGCTCGGTGGCCAAGAAGCACGGCCCGGTCGCCCTTCTGCACTTCGACGCCCACCTGGACACCTGGGACACCTACTTCGGCGCCGAGTACACCCACGGCACCCCGTTCCGCCGGGCGGTCGAGGAGGGCATCCTCGACACCTCCGCCCTCTCGCACGTCGGCACCCGCGGCCCGCTGTACGGCAAGCAGGACCTCACCGACGACGAGAAGATGGGCTTCGGCATCGTCACCTCCGCCGACGTCTACCGCCGCGGCGCCGACGAGGTCGCCGACCAGCTGCGGCAGCGCATCGGCGACCGCCCCCTGTACATCTCCGTCGACATCGACTGCCTCGACCCGGCGCACGCCCCCGGCACCGGCACGCCCGAGGCCGGCGGCATGACCTCGCGAGAGCTCCTGGAGATCCTGCGCGGCCTCGCGTCCTGCGATCTGGTCTCCGCGGACGTCGTCGAAGTCGCACCCGCCTACGACCACGCGGAGATCACCTCGGTGGCCGCCTCCCACACGGCCTACGAGCTGACGACCCTCATGTCCCGCCGAATCGCGGCGGCCCGCGCCGGCGGGGGGACCGGCACGAAGTGACCCGTGCGACGCGGGCGCCCCGTACTCCGCGCCGGTCCGGCGACGGCACGGCCGGCTGGCGGGTCGACTGACGGGCGGACTGACGGGTCGTCAATTTCCGGCCAACAGTCGGCAGGTACGGCGAGTCGGCGGTCCGTCCTCCCCCCGAGAAGGACGGACCGCCGTGCGGTGCACAACGGGTGGTGCGGGGTGGACCGCGCCGCCCGTTGTGCACCACCGACGGTGCGCCTCGGCTCCATCTGTGCGCCAGGATCACCCGTGAGATGCCCCGCAAGCGGGACGTCCCCCCGCCCGACCTGCGGGGACGCCCCCCACGGTGAGGCACCGGAGGGACACCGGGAGGCCGGTGAGACGGCCGAAAGTGTGGCGTCGCGCCGTCGAGCCGGGGAACCGAAGCGGCATTCTGGGGCATCCTTCTTGAGACGTGGCGAGCAGGCAGACATGGGGTGGGACATGTCTCGTTGGAAACACTTACCGGCCTCGATGGATCCGCGGGTGCGACAACTGGTCGTGCAGCTCCGCAGGGTCAAGGACCACAGCGGGCTCAGCCTGGAGGCACTGGCCGCAAGGACGGGCTACAGCCGTTCCTCCTGGGACCGGTACCTCAACGGCAGGGCGATACCACCGCAGCAGGCGGTGGCCGCGCTCGCCCGGGCCTGTGACACCGACCCGGCCCGGCTGCTGGCCCTGCACGAGGTGGCCGCGGAAGCGGGCGAAGGCGCCGGGGCCGGTCCGCGGCAGGCGGCCGCCGCGGAGACGGCGGGGCCGGCGGAGGACGGCGGCGGTGACGGCGACAACGGCAGCGGTGACGGCGACGGCGGTGTGCCGGGGCGAAACCGGGGCCGCTGGGTCCTCGCGTCCGTCGCGGCCGCGATCGCGGCGGGCCTCATCGCGCTGGTGGTGGCCGCGCCCTGGGACGACGGCGGGACGGGCAAGGACCGAACGGCCCCGGTGAGCGCCTCGACGGCGGAGGCCCAGGGGAAGGGGGCGTTCGTGTTCCGGGCGGGCAAGGACTACCCGTGCACGGTGCGCCGCGACAAGGACGGCCTGCTCTACGCCGGGTACAGCAGGACCCGCACCGACCTGATCGGCAGCGGATCCGCCCAGTGGGCCGTCGTCGAGGCCCAGTGCCTGCTGGGCCACCACGGCCTCTCGCCCGGCATCGCGGACGGGGCGTACGGCACCCACACCGAGCGGGCGGTGAAACGGCTGCAGGAGAGGGCACACCTCTCCGTGGACGGCGTGATCGGCGAGGACACCTGGGGGGTACTCCGGAAATGACGACCGGTGACCGGCCGGTGGAGTGCGACCGGTTGGCGGAGACCCTGCGGGGGTTGCGCACACGGACCGGGCTGAGCCTGGCCGCGCTGTCGTCGAAGACCCCGTACAGCAAGTCCTCCTGGGAGCGCTACCTCAACGGCAAGACCGTCCCGCCCCGGCAGGCCGTCGTGGAACTGTGCGAGCTGGCCGGCGAGCGGTCCGGCCGGCCCCTCGCCCTGTGGGAGCTGGCCGAGGCGGCGTGGAGCGGACGCGCGGCGAGCGGCCGGCCGGCCGGGACGGCGACGGCACCGGTGCGGACGTCTCCCCCCGATGAGGCCGGTGGCGAGGCGGCCCGGCGTCTGCGCCCGGGCACGCTCGCCGCGGTCCTGAGCGCCGTGGTCGTCGTCGCGGTCGGCGTATCGTTGGCGGCCGTCGGCGTCTTCGGCACGGACGGCGACGCACACGCCGGGAACGCGCCCTCGACGCCCGCCGCCGCGGCGAAGGGATGTCACGGCAGCGGCTGCACCGGCAAGGACCCGGAGGCGTACGGCTGCGGCGTCGCGCCCCCGCCGCAGACCCTGCGTCAGGAGCGTTTCCCCGGCGGGACCGTGATCAAGATCCGGCGCGGCGCGGTCTGCGGGGCGGTGTGGGCGCGCATCGACCTGGGCAAGGTCGGGGACCGGGTCGAGATCGTGGTCCCGCGCCGGGCCCCGCTGCGAACGGTGGTGAAGGACAAGTACGACGCCCAGGGCGCCATCTCCACCCCCATGGCGGCCGCCACCCGGGACGACCTGACGCAGGTTCGAGCCTGCCTCGTACGCCAGGGCGAGCGGCACTGCTTCGGCACGGGAGCGGCACGGTAGCGGCTACCGGGTGCCGTGCTTCACGGCCGCGACGAACGAGGCCCAGCCGGCCGCGGAGAAGACGAGCACGGGGCCGTGCGGGACCTTGGAGTCGCGTATGGGGACGCCGGCTGGGTGGCCGTCGAGGACTTCGAGGCAACTGCCCCCGTTCGGATCGCTGTAGGACGACTTGCGCCAGCCACTCGGCACGGCAGCGTTCGGGATGGTTCGGTCAGTCATGATGTCCGTAGTCCTTCGCGGTGGCTCTGAGTAGGGCCAGTGACTCCTTGAGCGGCAGCGCGTCGCTGAGCGCGAGATCGTAGCGGGTCTGCAACTCGCGGATCACAGCCGGGGAGTCGTGCAACTTCCCCATCCGCAGGCCCTCACCGTATGCAAGAGGCGGCTGGTCCTCGAACCACATCAGGGTGAGCATGCTTTCCATCAGCGGATGAAGGCCCAATTCAAACGGCATCACGTGCACGCGGATACGTCCGGTCTCTGCGAGGCGGACGACGTGCCTGATCTGCTCGGCCATGATGTCCCCGCTGGCCACGGGGCGTCGCAGCACGGTCTCGTCCAGCAGCGCCCACACCACGGGCGTCATCGGATCTTCAAGAATCTTCGCGCGCTCAAGGCGTGTGACCACACGCCTGTCACGCTCCTCCTCATTCACTGGAGGGAAAGCCGAGCTCAGGATCACACGCGCGTACTCCTCCGTCTGGAGGATGCCCGGGAAGTACGCCAGGGCGAACTCGCGGATCATCACCGCCTGTTGTTCGAGAACCCGCACCGCCTCGAAGTAGTCGGCGGTCGCCACGTCGTTTCGCGGCAGGAAACTGCTCAACACGTTCCCCGTGTTCAAAGCGGCATCCAGGCGCCGCGCGTCCTCCCTGGACGGGATGCGGCGGCCGGCCTCGATGTGGGCGATGTGTGAACGCGTCATGATCGCCATGTCCGCCAGCTGCTGCTGTGTCAGCCCGGCCGCCTCCCGCTGTTCCCTGAGCCAGTCGCCGTAGATGCTGCCCACGCGTCAACCCCCTCGTGACCAGTGCTTCGTCACCCGTTTCCCTCTGGCGAGCCTAGCTCCGACCGTCTCACGCTGTGAGTGGATCGCTACAGAAAGCGACATCCCCGCGACCGTGCGACCGGTCCGGGGGTATGGCCACCAACCACAGCGGAGTTGACGACATGAGTCACCGCATCGCCCGCCTCTTCGAGCAGTTGCCACGGCTGCTGCTTCCCTCCGCGGGGCTGGGGGTGGCGCGATGACGGACCGGACCAAGGGCGCGCGCCTGCTGCCGTGGGCGGGCCCGGACGGCAAGCGCTGCTACCTGGTGACGGACGGGACCGGCTACCTGTCCCGCCTGGCTGACGACATCGAGTCGGTGCAGCTCGGCATGGCGGCCGAACTCCTGGGACATGCCGCCGACATGCTCGCCGACCACCGGGCGACCTGCGCGCAACTCCGGTACCTGCTGGCCAGGATGAGCGAGGCGCTCACCGATGTGCACCGCATCGCCGAGAGCCGGGGCGCCCGCCTTCCCGAGGGCGTCGACTGATCGTCGGCCGAAGCCGGCCGGCCGGCGGGCGGCTCGGACCCCACGCGTGCTGCGAAAGGTTGGCCGAGCCCTAACGGATTGCTGATGAAGCGCTGTCTTCGCCCTTGGATCAGCCCTCCTAAAGTCGTTGGCGTTTCCCGGCGTTGGCCTTGGTCTCCGCGGCAGCCCCTGACGCGGAGCGTGTCCGTTCATGACGGCCGTCGTCCACCGCCGGCATCCCAAGCCCTGCGCTCCCACACGGGTCGCCGTCGTGCCGGTGCCCCGCCCGGAGCCAGGACGGCGCCACCGCGCCAGAAAGGAGGGGAGGCACACCCGACCGCTGTCGCCGGGCCGCAGCTCCCCCTCGGCGCCCGGCGACAGCACCCGGCCGCACCCCGACGCCCGCGACGTCGGTCCCGCGATCCGGGAAGACCTGCGAACAGGAAGTTCCATGCCCCCATCCAGCGCCCTCTCCAGCACCCTCTCCGCAAGCGACGTCGCGTCGCAGGCCGACACACTCCCCTCGGATGGTCCTCCCGCCCGCCGCCGGCATCGTGCGGCGCCGCGGAGGAACCGTCTGTGGCCCGCCGCGGGACGGAAGCCACCCGTCGAGGGCGGAGCGGGCGGTCCCGGCGCGCAGCCGGCCGTGGAGCCGGCCCGCGGCCTCCAGGCCGAGGGCAACAGGTCGCTGGTGGAGACCGGGTTCTGGGTGCTGCTGGTCGCGAGTGTGGCGTTGTGGTGGTTCAACACCCCCAGCGGGTCGCTCACCGACGAGGCCACGCTGTTCACCGCGGTCGGCCGCGTCACCGGCATGGTGTCCGGCTTCCTCCTGCTCGCCCAGGTCCTGGTGATGAGCCGGGTCGGCTGGCTGGAGGACTGGGCGGGCGCCGACCATCTGATGGCCTGGCACCGGCAGCTCGGGGCCCCGGTACTGGTCACGGTCCTGGCCCATACGGTGTTCATCGTCTACGGGTACGCCCTGTCCGCACGGATGACGGTGAAGGCACAGACGCTGTCGCTGCTGAACACCTCCCAGGACATGGTCGACGCGTTCGCCGCCACCGGCATTCTGGTGGTGATCTCCCTCACGGCCGTCCGGGCCGTACGGCGGCGCATGCGCTACGAGGTGTGGTACGCCCTGCACCTCACCGCCTACGGGGCGCTGCTGCTCGGCTACGGGCACCAGCTCAGCACCGGTACCGACCTGCAGTCCCCGGTGGCGCGCGCCTACTGGATCGCCCTGTACGCGCTGGTGATCACCTGTCTGGTCGGTGGGCGGGCCGTCGAGCCGCTGTGGCTGAACCTGCGGCACCGGTTGCGGGTCGCCGCCGTGGTGCCGGAGGCGCAGGACATGTTCTCGATCTACGTGAGCGGCCGGAAGCTGCACAAGCTGAGCGCCCGGCCCGGACAGTTCTTCCGCTGGCGGTTCCTGACCGGCGAGGACTGGTCGCAGTCCCATCCGTTCTCCCTGTCCAGCGCGCCCAACTCCGAGTGGCTGCGGCTGACGGTCAACCCGATCGGCGATCACACCACCCGTCTGCGTTCGCTGAAGGCCGGCACCAGGGTCGTGGCGTCGGGCCCCTTCGGAGCGTTCACGGCAGGCCGACGCGTGCGCAAGCGCACCCTGCTGATCGCCGGCGGCAGCGGAATCGCCCCCGTACGGGCCGTGCTGGAGCGGATGCCGCGGTTCACCGCCCTGATCTACCGGGCCGGCTCCGCCGAGGACATCGTCTTCCGTGACGAACTGGACTGCATCGCCCATGACCGGGACTGCACGGTCCATTACGTCACCGGCTCCCGCCACGACCCCGGGCCCGCCCGGCTGTTCACCCCCGAGGGCCTGGTCGAGCTGGTGCCGGACGTGACCCTCCGGGACGTGTACCTGTGCGGGCCGCCCGGGCTGATCGCCGCCGCGCTGAGCGCCCTGAAGGAACTCCGGGTGCCCGAGCGCCAGATCCACCTCGACCCCTTCGAGTTCTGAACTTCTCCCCGTGTCCGGGTCTTCTCCGGCATCCCCCTCTTCTCCGCTCCGATCCCTGGAGGTTCACCATGCGCAAGTCCATCGTCGCGATCACGGGCACCCTCGCCGGAACCGCACTGCTGACCGCACTGAAGCTGGGCATCGCCCCGGTGGGATCCACCACCACCGTCACCAGCGAGCCGCCCGCGGCCGGCGGAGCATCCGCGAACGCCGCCCCCGCCGTTCCCGCCCCCGCGGCACCAGCCTGCCCCGCGACGTTCAGGAACGCCGCCGCCGATGCGATACCCGCCGTACCCGTCAGCTGGCGCAGTGACGAGGACAGGGGCGACGGCGAGAGCGGCGGCAGCGACGACGAACGCACCCGCACCGGCACCGGGGGCGACGACGAACGCACCCGTACCCGCACCGGGGACGACGACGGGCGCAGCGGGCCCGAGGCCGACGACCGCGGGGGCGAGCAGGACGGCGACGGCGACGGGGACGGGGACGGCGACGGTCGGCGAGGCGGCGGACAGGCCCCCGGCACCGCGAACGACGGCGGCGCCGGCGGTATGTCCACCGGCCCGGCCGCGCCCTCGTGCCCCTCCCCGTCCACGCCGCCCCCCTGCTCCTGCTCCTCCCCCTCCGCGCCCGCACCGTCCACGCCCGCCACTCCGCCCGCCCCGTCCAAGCCGGGTACTCCGCCCGCGCCGTCCAAGCCCGGTACCGGCCTGCGGGACGGCACGTTCAAGGGCGCCGCCTCCACGAACCCCTACGGCACGATCCAGACCACCATCACCGTCTCCGGCGGCAAGATCACCGAAGTCGCCGCCAGTTACCCCACCACGCCGGCGACGACCGCCCAGATCAACGCCCGGGCCATCCCGACCCTCCGCAAGGAGGCGCTGGCGGCGCAGAGCGCGACCATCGACAGCGTGTCCGGTGCGACGTACACCACCGGCTCCTACAAGAAGTCACTGCAGTCCGCCATCGACGGGGCGAAGGCGTAGGGCGGCACAGAGCGAGTCCGGGGCGGCCGGGGACACGGCCGCCCCGGGGTGCCACCGACGGCCCACCGGGCCCTGAACCGACGGCACTTGCCGCCGTTTCGCATTGTCATGCACCGTCAGCCTCTACAGTTGTCCGCACTTCCGGCCCACGGATGCGCCACGGACGGGCTGCCGCGAGGCCGCGCCGTGCGACGAGGTGTGGTCAGGAGGCGGTCGCCGACCTGATCGACGAGGAGGAGTCCCGTGGTGCTCAAGCAGGCGCGCAACACCCTCCGCACCCGGCCTTCGGCCGACGACCTCGACGCCGCCGTGCTGTTCGGGACGCCTCCGGACCCGACGCCGGCACCGTCGTCCCAGGATTCCCGTGACATCGGCCCCGCGGCCGCCGCGGACCCCGACGGGACCGGTGTCCACTGGCTGCGGCCCGCGCCCCGGCGGGGCCATGCCGCGGTCCGGCCCGGGCTGCGGGACAAGCCGAAGGCCGTCATCGGCGCCGTCGTCGCGCTGCTCGCGGTGGGCGGCTTCCTGTTCGCCATGTCGCTCTTCGGCAGCAGCTTCTCGCTCTCGTCCGGCGATCCCCAGGGCCCGGGGACGGTACCGATCAGTCTGCCCACCGGTTTCGCCGGCTCCTCGCCGGTCCCCTCGGCCACCGCGAGGCCGCCGACGGAGCCTCCGGCCGGGTCCGGTGGTTCGTCCACGGCGACGGACGACGGGGTGCTCCGCGAAGGGGACACCGGGCCGAGGGTGCGGCAACTCCAGTCGCTCCTGCACCGGATACCCGGTCTGTACGGGGTCGGCAGCGGCGAGACCGACGGCCGCTTCGACGCCGGCGTCGCCCACGCGGTCGCCCGCTTCCAGGGCTCGGCCGGGATCAGCAGCGAGGCGCCGGGGGTGTACGGACCCGTGACCCAGTACGCCCTGGAGGCCCGTGTCCGGCAACTCAGCGTCCGCCCCGCCCCGAGCCGGCCGGACGACGGCGAAGCTCACGAACAC
Organism: Streptomyces sp. NPDC007264; assembly: GCF_042869095.1. Taxonomy (NCBI): domain Bacteria; kingdom Bacillati; phylum Actinomycetota; class Actinomycetes; order Kitasatosporales; family Streptomycetaceae; genus Streptomyces; species Streptomyces sp. NPDC007264. The sequence continues at coordinate 29,617 of NZ_JBIAFD010000010.1, read as the reverse complement.
GAGGAGGAGCGGGAAGAGAGCGCGTGACCGCACCGACCGACTCACCGAGGCAGACAGGCACGTTCCATGATCGCTGTGAATCCCCAACCCGCCGGCGCGGACTCGTGCCGGCCTGACGCCGTGCGGCTGCTCCTCGTCGAGGACGACGACCGGATCGCCGGCCCGCTGATCGAGGGTCTGGGCCGCTACGGATTCACCGTGGAGCTGGCCCGCACCGGGGCGGCCGCACTCGCGGCCGCCGCGGCGGATCTCGTCCTGCTGGACCTCGGTCTGCCCGACATGGACGGCATCGACGTCTGCAAGGCGCTGCGCTCCCGCTCCGAGGTCCCCATCATCATGATCACCGCGCGGACCGATGAGGCCGACCGTGTCGTCGGCCTCGAACTCGGCGCGGACGACTACCTCTCCAAGCCCTTCGGTGTACGGGAGTTGGTCGCCCGCATCCGGGCCGTCACCCGGCGGACGCGAGCCGTCGCGGCAGCCGGGGGCGGTCAGGGCGGTGCCGCCTTCGGCGCGGCGGCCGGACCGTCGGCCGCGCCCGCCCCGTGGTCCGACCGGGCCCACAGCGCCCAGCGCATCGGGCCGATGACCATCGACCGCCGGACCCACCGCGTCGAACTCCACGGTCGGCCGATCGCCCTGGCCCCCAAGGAGTTCGGCGTGCTGGAGTACCTCGCGCAGGACCCGGGAGCGCTCTGCTCGCGGCAGCAGATCATGGACGCCGTGTGGGACCCCCACTACTTCGGCCCCACCAGGACCCTGGACGTGCACGTGGCCGCGCTCCGCCGCAAGCTGGGCGACCCGGCGTGGATCGAGACGGTGCGCGGTGTCGGGTTCCGCCTCGCGGACCCGACGGGCGGCCCGGCGTGACCCGCCGCCTGCTGGCCAGTTACCTGAGCCTGGTGCTGCTGGCCCTGCTCGCCCTGGAACTTCCCCTCGGATACGTCTACGCGCGAGGGGAACTCAACCGGTTCACCGGGGCCGTCGACCGTGACGCGGTGATGCTGGCGGAACTCGCCGAGGAGATCATCGACGCACACTCCACCGACATGCTCCCCGGCCTGGCCGCCGACTACGCGCACCGCTCCGGCGGCCGCGTCGTCATCGTGGACCGCAAGGGCGCCGTGCTCGCCGACTCCGGCGCGTCCGCCGCCCGGGGGCGGAACCTGTCCCAAGAGCCCGACATCGCCTCCGCCCTGCGCGACCGGTCCGCCACCGGCACGCGCCGCGACGCCGGCACCGGCGCCGAGGAGTACTACGCCACCATGCCCGCCTGGTCGGGCACGTCGGTCCACGGCGCACTGCGCCTGAGCCACCCGCTCGGGCCCGTACAACGGCGCGTCCACGAGGTCTGGCTCGCCCTCGCCATCGGCGGGGCCTGCGTCCTGGCCGCCGCGGCACTGACGGCGCTCGCTCTCACCCGCTGGATCACCCGTCCGGTACACGCCCTGGAGCGTGCCGCCGCCCAGCTCGCCGACGGCCGTCTCGCGCCTGCGCCGGTCATCGACGACGGCCCTCCCGAACTGCGCCGGCTGGCCGCGACGTTCACCCGTACCGCCACCCGGCTCCACCATCTGCTGCAGACCCAGAGGTCCTTCGCCTCCGAAGCCTCGCACCAGCTGAAGACGCCGCTCACGGCCCTGCGCCTGCGGTTGGAGAACTTCGAGCCGTACCTCGATCCGCGCGCCCACGACAGCCTGGACGAGGCCATCGGCGAGGTGGAACGCCTCGACCGCATGATCCATGGGCTGCTGGCCCTCGCCCGGCTGGAGAACAGCGCCACCACCCCGGAGCCGGTCGATCTCGACGCCGTCGTCGCCGACCGCGCCGCCACCTGGGCTCCCTTCGCCGCCGAGCAGCAGGTGCACATCGCCGTCGCGGGGCAGCCCGCGGGCCCCGCGGTGGCCGTCCCCGGCGCCGTGGAGCAGATCATCGACAACCTGCTGGCCAACGCCCTGCGGGCCGCCCCGCCCGGCACCTCCATCACCCTCGCGCGGCGCCGAACCGAGCACGCCGCCGAACTGCACGTCATCGATCAGGGTCACGGCATGTCCGCGACCGAACGGGAACGCGCCTTCGACCGGTTCTGGCGGGCCCCGGGCACCCACAGTGACGGCTCCGGCCTGGGACTGCCCATCGTGCGCCGGCTCGCCAGGGCGGGGGGCGGCGACGTCACCCTCCAGGAGGCGCCCGGCGGCGGCATCGACGCGGTCGTCCGGCTGCAGCCGGCGGCACCGGCCGAGGACCGGTTCCACGCCGGCCGCCCCCGCGCGGTCGCGCGGTTCGCCGCGCATCCGGCACGCGCGCCGAGGACGGCCGGGGCCACCGCCGGGGCACGGGTGCCCGGCGGCAGTGACGTACGCACGTAGGGGGCGCACCGCCCCCGCGAACCGGTACAACCATTCACCGGTGGCCGTGCGTCAAGAGGAGCGGGCGTGTCGAAAGCACGTCCGACTTCACCCAAGGGGGATGAGAACTTCCATGACTCACCGGATGTCCCGGCGTGTCCGTGCGCTCAGTGCGAGCCTCGGCGCCGGGCTGCTCATACCGCTCGTGGCGGCCGCCACGCCCGCGGCGGCCGCCGGCGCCCCGACGGTCGCCTGCACGTCGGCGAAGGCGGGCCTGGCCGCGAAGCTGCAGAAGGACATCACCGCGGCCCTCGCCGGCCGCAAGGGCACGATCGCGGTCGGCCTCTACGACCGTTCCACCAACACGACGTGCTCGCTGCGCGCCACCTCCGCCTACGACTCGGCCAGCGTCGTCAAGGTCACGGTGCTCGCCACGCTGCTGTGGGACGCCAAGAAGCACAACCGCTACCTGACGAGCCGTGAGACGAGCCTCGCCACGGCCATGATCACCCAGTCGGACAACAGCGCCACCAGCACGCTGTGGCGGCAGCTCGGCCTGACGAAGATCAAGGGCTTCCTCGCCGCCGCCGGCATGACCCGGACGAAGCCGGGCGCCGACGGCTACTGGGGACTGACCCAGATCACCGTGCAGGACGAGCAGAAGCTGCTCAAGCTGATCACCGCGAAGAACGCGGTGCTGAGCGACAACTCCCGCGCGTACATCCTGAAGCTGATGGGGAAGGTCATCTCCTCGCAGCGCTGGGGGACCCCGGCGGGCACGCCCTCCGGTGTCTCCGTGCATGTGAAGAACGGCTGGCTCCAGCGGTCCTCGTACGGCTGGCGCGTGCACAGTGTCGGCACGTTCAACGGCCGCGGACACGACTACATGATCACCGTGCTCACGCACGGCAACAGCACCATGAGCTACGGCGTCACCACCATCCAGAACGTCGCCAAGGCGATCCACAAGGACCTGGTGCCGACGACCGGCCTCACGAGCACCTACGTGCCGACGAGTGCGCCGCGCGAGGCGTTCCCGGCAGTCCCCGCGAACTGACCCGGCTCCGGGCGCACGGCCGGCCGGGTGCGGACCGCACCCGGCCGGTTCCCCCTCCCGGCCCTGCCGCCTGCGCTCGAGGCTTCGCAGCCGCCGACAGAGCTCGCGCACAGCCGTGGCGGGACGAGCGCTCGGCGGGTCTCCGACGCTGAGCAGCACAGGAGACCCCAGATCGGCGGATCCGTACCGCTCACGCCCTCGGAAGGACCTCGCCGAGCCTCCGGGCATGGGACGAATACGCCAATCGTCGCCCCAGGCGACCGTCGCAGCCCTCCGCTTTCTGGGACGACAACACGATCCGGTTCCCCACCACGCTCTCACCGGCCGTCGGCCGGTCGGCGCGCCGGGGTGCCGTGGAGGGGCGTCGCGCCGGAGCCTCCCGCCGGAGTGTCGCGGCGGGATGAAATCCGCACCGGTCCGCGTTGGTGCCTTGAGGAAGATCAGGACCGCAGGGACGGCAGGAAGGGACCGGCGTGGCAGCGCACGAGGGGGAGCGACCGGAGCGACCGGAGCGACCGGAGCGGCCGGGCTGGGCGCGGCGGCTGACGGCGTACGCGTGGCGCTACCGGAAGGACGTCCTGCTCGCGCTCGGGTCCTCCCTCGGCGGCATGGCCGTCATGGCGGTCGTCCCGCTGGTCACCAAGGTGATCATCGACGACGTTGTCACCAGTCACACCCGGTCCATGGCGCCCTGGGCCGGCGCCCTCGTCGGCGCGGCCGCCGTCGTCTACGCCCTCACCTACATCCGCCGCTACTACGGCGGCCGGCTCGCCCTCGACGTCCAGCACGACCTCCGCACGGAGATGTACGCGACGATCACCCGCCTCGACGGACGCCGTCAGGACGAGCTGTCCACGGGGCAGGTCGTCGGCCGCGCCACCAGCGACCTCCAGCTGATCCAGGGCCTCCTCTTCATGCTCCCGATGACCATCGGGAACGTCCTCCTCTTCCTGATCTCCCTGGTGATCATGGCCTGGCTGTCGCTGCCGCTGACGCTGGTCGCGCTGGCCGTCGCGCCCGCCCTGTGGTTCATCGCCAGGCACAGCCGCGCCCGGCTGCACCCGGCGACCTGGTACGCACAGGCCCAGGCCGCCGCCGTGGCGACCGTGGTCGACGGCGCCGTCACCGGCGTCCGGGTGGTGAAGGGCTTCGGGCAGGAGGAGCAGGAGACCGGGAAGCTCCGGGAGGTCGGGCGCCGGCTGTTCGCGGGCCGGCTGCGGACCATCCGGCTGAACGCCAGGTACACCCCGGCCCTCCAGGCCGTGCCCGCCCTCGGCCAGGTCGCCATGCTCGCGGTCGGCGGCTGGCTCGCCGTGCGCGGGCACATCACGCTCGGCACGTTCGTCGCCTTCTCGTCCTACCTCGCCCAGCTCGTCGGCCCCGTGCGGATGCTCGCCGTGGTCCTCACCGTCGGCCAGCAGGCACGCGCGAGCGCCGAGCGCGTCCTGGAGCTGATCGACACCGAGCCGTCGCTGCGGGACGGCACCCGGGAGCTGCCCGCCGACGCGCCCGTGAGCGTCGAGTTCGACGACGTCTCCTTCGCGTACGGCACCTCGCACGAGAAGGGCCCGGTCCTCGACGGGCTCTCCTTCGAGATCCGCCCCGGGGAGACGCTCGCCCTCGTCGGCTCCTCCGGCTCCGGCAAGTCGACGGTCTCGCTCCTGCTGCCCCGGTTCTACGACGTCACCCACGGCGCCGTCCTCGTCGGCGGCCACGACGTGCGCGAGCTGACCCTGGAATCGCTGCGCGCCGCGATCGGGCTCGTCCCCGAGGACTCCTTCCTCTTCTCCGACACGGTGCGCAACAACATCGCGTACGGCCGTCCCGACGCCACCGACGAGGAGATCGAGCGGGCCGCCCGCGCCGCCCAGGCCGACCGCTTCATCGCCGCACTGCCCGACGGGTACGCCACCAAGGTCGGCGAGCACGGCCTGACCCTGTCCGGCGGCCAGCGCCAGCGCATCGCCCTGGCCCGCGCGATCCTCACCGACCCGCGGCTGCTGGTCCTCGACGACGCGACCTCCGCGGTGGACGCCCGGGTCGAGCACGAGATCCACGAAGCGCTGAAGCAGGTCATGGAGGGCCGGCGCCCGTCACCCGGCCACCCCTCGTCGGGCGCCGAGACCCGCACCACCCTGTTGATCGCCCACCGCCGCTCCACCCTCAACCTGGCCGACCGCATCGCGGTCCTGGACGGCGGCCGCCTCGCCGACATCGGCACGCACGAGGAGCTCCAGGCGCGCTCCGCCCTGTACCGGCGGCTGCTCACCGACCCGGACGGGCTGGGCGGCGTCTCCCCGGGCCACGCCCCGGCCGCGCCCCCGCAGGAGGACACGACCGTCCAGGAGGAGCTGGAGGCCGAGTTCGACGCGGAGCGCGGGGTCACCCCCCATCTGTGGACGGGCGACCGCGAGCCCAAGGACCAGGCGCTGGCCGGGACCCCGGCCGGCCCGGAACTGCTCGCCCAGGTCGAGAAGCTGCCCCCGGCCACCGACACCCCCGACGTCGACGAGGCCCGCGCGGTCCGGGCGGAGGAGTCGTACGGCCTCACCCGGCTGCTGCGCGGCTTCGGCCTGCCGCTGCTGGCCGGCCTCGGCCTGGTCGCCGTCGACGCGGGCATGGGCCTGCTGCTGCCGGTCCTGATCCGGCACGGCATCGACCAGGGCGTCTCCCGGCTCGCCGTCGGCGCGGTGTGGTCCGCGTCCCTGCTCGCGCTGTTCACCGTGCTCGTGCAGTGGGCGGCGCAGATCGGCGAGACGCGCATGACCGGCCGTACCGGCGAACGGGTCCTCTACTCGCTCCGGTTGAAGATCTTCGCCCAGCTCCAGCGGCTCGGACTCGACTACTACGAGCGGGAGCTGACGGGCCGGATCATGACACGGATGACGACCGACGTGGACGCGCTGTCGACGTTCCTGCAGACCGGTCTCGTCACCGCCTTCGTCTCCGTCGTCACCTTCTTCGGCATCATGGCCGTGCTGCTCGTGATCGACGTGCAGCTCGCGCTCATCGTCTTCGCCACCCTGCCGCCGCTGGCGGTGGCGACCGTCTTCTTCCGCCGGGCGAGCGTGAAGGCGTACGAACTCGCGCGGGAGCGCGTGTCGGTGGTCAACGCGGACCTCCAGGAGTCGGTGTCCGGGCTGCGCATCCTTCAGGCGTTCCGGCGCGAGGGGGACGGCAGGCGGCGGTTCGGCGAGGGCAGCGACAGCTACCGCCGGGCGCGCATCCGCGGCCAGTGGCTGATCTCCGTGTACTTCCCCTTCGTGCAGCTGCTGTCGGCGGTGGCCGCCGCGGCCGTCCTGATCGTGGGCGCCCACCGGGTGGACGGCGGGACGCTGACGACCGGTGCGCTGGTGGCGTACCTGCTGTACATCGATCTGTTCTTCGCGCCGGTGCAGCAGCTGTCACAGGTCTTCGACGGCTACCAGCAGGCCACGGTGTCGCTCGGCCGCATCCAGGAGCTGCTCCAGGAGCCGACCACCACGAAGACGGCCGACGAACCGCTCCCGGTGCGGTCGCTGCGCGGCGACATCGCCTTCGAGGGCGTCCACTTCGCCTACGGCGACGACGAAGAGGCCCTGCGCGGCGTCGACCTGGTGATCCCGGCCGGGCAGACGGTGGCCTTCGTCGGCGAGACGGGGGCGGGAAAGTCGACCCTGGTCAAGCTGGTCGCACGGTTCTACGACCCCACGCGCGGGCGGGTGCTCGTCGACGGCACCGATCTGCGGTCCCTCGACCTGACCTCGTACCGGCACCGGCTCGGCGTCGTGCCGCAGGAGGCGTACCTGTTCGAGGGGACCGTGCGGGACGCCATCGCCTACGGCCGTCCGGACGCCTCCGACGCCGAGGTGGAGGCCGCGGCACGGGCCGTCGGGGCGCACGACATGATCGCCACGCTGGAGGGCGGCTATCTGCACGAGGTCGCCGAGCGCGGGCGCAACCTGTCTGCCGGGCAACGGCAGTTGATCGCCCTGGCCCGGGCCGAGCTGGTCGGGCCCGACGTCCTGCTGCTGGACGAGGCGACCGCCGCGCTCGACCTGGCCACCGAGGCGCAGGTCAACCGGGCCACGGACCGTATCGCCGGCCGCCGTGCCGCCCACCCGTCGCCCGACCACCGCCCCTCGTCGAGCGCTGGCGCGCGCACCACCTTGATCGTCGCCCACCGGCTGACGACGGCCGCCCGCGCGGACCGGGTCGTGGTCATGCACGACGGCCGCGTCGTCGAGGACGGCACGCACGAGGAACTCCTGCGCCGGGGCGGGCGGTACGCGCGGCTGTGGCGGACGTTCGCCGGGGAGCCGGAGCCGGAGGAGACGGTGGGCTCCACGGCCTGAACCGCCCCGGACGGATCCGTGCCAGGCAACCATCCGGCATACGACGGGCGTCCGTACATCAGTACGTCGATCCACGGGGAGGGGGACGACAGTGGATGGTGGTGCGATACGCCGGCGCCTGGCGCTCGGTCTGGCCGTGCTGACGGCGGGCGGGCTACTGGCGGTGGCGAGCCCCGGCAACGCGCAGGCGGCCGACTACTGTTCCGGACGGAAGGTCCGTACGCTCGCGTTCTCGGGCGGCTCGGTACAGGTCTACAAGCGCGACGGCTATGTGTGCGCGATGACCGTCGTGAAGCGGGTGGCCGGCCGCAGAGCCATGTCGGTCAGCGTGCAGGCGCGGGGCAGCCGCCCCGTGACCGACAGCGGGTCGTACCGGTACCACGCCGGGCCCGTGACCGTGCACGCCGGGCACCGGTGCGTGCGGGTGAAGGGCTCGGTGGGCTCGGCGTCGGTCAGTTCGGGATGGTTCCTGTGCTGAGGGCACGCCCACCCGGCGGCCCCACGGGCGCCCGCGCATAGGCGTGTCATCCCAACGTCCCCTGGTGCGACAGCAGTTGCTCCGCTAGGTTCCGGCGGACATCTGTGTTCACAGGGGAGGGTGCATGCGTAAGGCGCTCAGATGGCTGCTGGCGCTCATGGTGCTCATCGGCACCGTCGGTACCGCCGGGGAGGCCACCGCCTCCCAGCAGGAGCCGAGCGACATCAAGGACCGGCTGCTCGCGATCCCGGGCATGAGCCTGGTCCAGGAGAAGCCGTACGCCGGTCACCGCTTCTTCGTTCTCAACTACACCCAGCCGGTCGACCACCGGCATCCGTCCAAGGGCACGTTCCAGCAACGGATCACGGTGCTCCACAAGGACGTCTCACGCCCCACGGTGTTCTACACCGGCGGCTACAGCGTCTCCACGACACCCGGCCGCCGCGAGCCCACCCAGATCGTGGACGGCAACCAGGTCTCGATGGAGTACCGCTTCTTCACCCCGTCCCGCCCCGACCCGGCGGACTGGTCCAAGCTCGACATCTGGCAGGCGGCGAGCGACCAGCACCGCATCTACGAGGCGCTCAAGCCGGTCTACTCGCACAACTGGATCGCGACGGGCGGCTCGAAGGGCGGCATGACGGCGACGTACTACGAGCGCTTCTACCCGCGCGACATGGACGGCGTCGTCGCCTACGTCGCCCCCAACGACGTCGTCAACAACGAGGACTCGGCCTATGACCGCTTCTTCACGGCGGTCGGCAGCAAGGAGTGCCGGGACCGGCTGAACGCGGTGCAGCGCGAGGCGCTGGTGCGGCGTGAACCGCTGGAGGAGAAGTACGCGGCGTACGCGGCGGACAACGGCTACACCTTCGACACGATCGGTGGTCTGGACCGGGCGTACGAGGCGGTCGTCCTGGACTACGTGTGGGGCTTCTGGCAGTACAGCCTTCTGTCGGACTGCGACACGATCCCGGCGGACGCGAAGAACGCCACCGACGACGAGATCTGGAACTCCGTCGACACGATCTCCGGCTTCTCCTTCTACACCGACCAGGGTCTGGAGCCGTACACGCCGTACTACTACCAGGCGGGCACGCAGCTGGGAGCGCCGACGATCCACTTTCCGTACATCGAGAAGCAGTACATCCGCTACGGCTACCAGCCGCCCCGGAACTTCGTGCCGCGCTCCGTCCCCATGCGGTTCCAGCCGTGGGCCATGCGGGACGTGGACAGCTGGGTCAGGCACCACGCGCACCACATGCTGTTCGTGTACGGCCAGAACGACCCGTGGGGTGCGGAACGCTTCCGGCTCGGCGCGGGCGCCCGCGACTCCTACGTCTTCACGGCCCCGGGCCTGAACCACGGCGCGAACGTGGCGGGGCTGGCGTCCGACGAGAAGACGCTGGCCACGGCCCGCATCCTGGACTGGGCGGGCGTGGCGTCCCCGGCGGTGCTCTCGAACCCCTCGGCGGCCAGGCCGCTGGCGGCGTACGACGCGCGCCTGGACCGCCGCGACGTGGAACGCGAACCGACGCTCAGGCCGTGACGGCCGGCCGCGGGCCGGCCGTACGACGGTGCCGCCGGCCCGCGGCCCGCTCAGCCTGACCGGCGGGCCATCCATGGCGCCCACGCACCCTAGGGCCCTTCTGACGGGACTCCGGCCCTAGTACGACAGCCCGTACCCGATGGGGTACAGCACCTGGGCCGGGTCGTCCGCCCGCTGCACCGGGACCGGCAGCCTCCCGCGCGGCCGCACCCGTCCGGCGATCACCCGTGCGGCCGCGCGGAGTTCGACGTCCGTCCAGGAGTAGGAGGCCACGCAGGCGTCCACATCGGGCAGTCGGGCCACGTCGTAGGGGTTGCGGACCGCGACCGCGATCACCGGCTTCCCCGTGGCGAGCACCTGGTCGACCAGGGTCCGCTGGGGGCTGGCCGCGCCCACGTTGTACGTCCCCACGACCACCGCGTCGGCGTCGCCCGCCGCCGTCACCGCCCGGGCGATCGTCGCCGCCGAGGGTGCCGTGCCGGTGGACAGCGCGGTGGCCGTGAAGCCCAGGCCGGTCAGGGTGTTCGCGAGCACGGTGGTGGGCGGCCCGTCGGTGCCGGACGGCGACGCCGGGTCGGCGCCGACGACCAGCAGCCGGGGATGCGTACGGGGCGACAGCGGCAGCAGACCGCGCCTGTTGACGAGCAGTGTGGTCGTGCGGTCCGCGATGCGGTCCGCGGCGCGCAGGTGCGCGGGGGTGCCGACGGTCCGGTCGACGCCGGCGGAGGTGACGTAGGGCCGGTCGAGCAGCCCGAGTTTCGCCTTCAGGCGCAGGACGCGCAGAAGCGACTCGTCGAGCCGGGCCTCGGTCAGTTCCCCGTCGTGCACGGCCTTGAGCACCGCGTTCCACGCCACGTCCAGGGACGGCGGGTTGAGCAGCTGGTCGGCGCCCGCCCTGAGGGCGAGCACGGGCACGCGGTCGTCGCCGTACTTCTGGCGCACGCCCTCCATGCCGAGCGAGTCCGTCACCACGACCCCGTCGTAGCCGAGTTCCTCCCGCAGGATGCCGGTGAGGATCGGGCGCGAGAGCGTCGCCGGATCGCCCGAGTCGTCGAGGGCGGGCACCATGATGTGCGCGGTCATGATGGAGTCGATCCCGGCGCGGATCGCCGCCCGGAACGGCACCGCGTCGAGCTTCTCCCACAGCTCGCGGCTGTGCGTGATGACCGGGAAACCGAAGTGGCTGTCGACGGCGGTGTCGCCGTGGCCGGGGAAGTGCTTGGCGGTCGCCGCGACGCCGGAGCGCTGGTAGCCGGACACCTCCGCCGCCACCAGGCCCGCCACCGCGTCCGGGTCGGCGCCGAAGGAGCGGACGCCGATGACCGGGTTGGCGGGGTTGACGTTCACGTCGGCGTCGGGCGCGTAGTCCTGGCGGATGCCCAGGGCGCGCAGCTCGGCGCCGGCGATCCGGCCGAGGGTACGGGCGTCGGAGCGGGAGCCTCCCGCACCGAGGGCCATGGCGCCCGGGAAGAGGGTGGCGGGTCTGCCCACGCGTGCCACTATCCCGTGCTCCTGGTCCGTGGCGATGAGCACCGGCAGTCCGCGCGGCTGGTCGAGGGACGCCTTCTGGATCCCGTTCGAGAGGTCCGCGATCTGGTGCGGGTCGCGGGTGTTGTGCGCCCACGTGAAGTAGATGATGCCGCCCACGCGGTACTTGGCGATCAGCTCGGCGGCCGTCCGCACGCCGATCTCCTTGAGGTTGGCGTCGATGTCGGCCTGGTCGGGATCGGTGGCGGAGTGGCCGTACACCCGCATCACGAAGAGCTGGCCGACCTTCTCCTCGAGCGTCATGCGGGCGATCAGCGCCCGCAGCGGCTCGTCGTCGTGCCCGGCGGCGCGGGCGGTGTCCGGGGTGAGGGCGAGGGCGGCGGTCAGGCCCGCCGTGGCGGCGAGGACCGTGCGTCTGGAGGGGCGTGCGGTGCTTCCCGTGCCGGCGTCGTGCACGTGCGCTCCTTCCGGAGGAGAACGCTGAAGGAAACTTCCAAGGAGCCACCAATATCCGGGAAGTTTCTGCCAGTCAAGGGAATGCGCGGCAAACGGCGAGGGGCCGTCATCGGTGCTGTGTGGAGGGGGCGCACCGATGACGGCGTGCTGCCGGCCGCGTGCGGCGGAGAAAGAGGGTCGGCCTCGCGGTCAGCGGCGAGGCCGACACCGCGGCGCGGGGACTCATCCGGCAGGTGTGCGTTGGACGGGGGCGGGACCGACCCGGTTCCCGGGAAACGGCCGGCTTTCCGGAAGCCGGTACGAGGGTGGCCGGCGGGGGCCTTCGGACTTCTGCACCCGTGAAGGTGATGAAGCGTCACCAATACGGTGCATTCCTCACTGTCGGGCTTATAACGATTCCGATCCCGAAAGAACAAAAATTCAGCGTCTGTGAGGCAGTATGCGAATTCTGCACCCGCGATTGCTGCTCGCTGCCGCACTGGTCTTCACCGGCTTCACCGTCGCCTCGGAGGCGCCGGCGATGGGCGAGGTGCGCACCGGTGTCCGGGCAGCCGAGCACGGTCCGGACGGTGACTCCGGCCCTGCGGTGCATCACGACACGTCGCCGCCGTTGCGCACCCTGCACGGGGCGCCGGTGGTGAGCCCGCGTCCGCACCCGGTCAGACAGGGCCCGCATCCCTCAGCGGTGGTGAAGGACCCGGTGGTGCAGAAGGGGCAGAAGCGCGCCGCGCCCCTGCCCGTCGACGTCAGCTTCGACGGCATCGGGTCGAACAACTACCAGGTGCCGGTCGTGCCGCCGGACCCGAACGCCTCGGTCGGCGACACGCAGATCGTCGAGGTCGTCAACCTCGCCTACGCCGTGTACACCAAGACCGGCGCCACCGTCCTGGGGCCGACGGCCACCAACACGCTGTGGACGGGTTTCGGCGGGCCCTGCGAGACGACCGACGACGGGGATCCCGTCGTGCGCTGGGACACCCTGGCCAGGCGCTGGGTCATCACCAAGTTCGCGAACGCCGGTTCGAGCACAGGCCCGTACCACCAGTGCGTGGCCGTGTCCACGAGCCCTGACGCGACCGGTTCCTACAACCGGTACGACTTCAGCTACAGCGACTTCAACGACTATCCGAAACTCTCGGTGTGGCCTGACGCGTACTACGTCACCTACAACATGTTCAGCGTGTCGACGGGCGCGTTTCTGGGGGTCAAGGTGTGCGCCCTGGACCGGGCGAACATGCTGGCCGGCGCGGCGGCGACTCAGCAGTGCTTCGACGACGCCGACCACTTCGGGGTGCTCCCGGCCGACCTGGACGGCTCCACGCCACCTCCCACGGGAGAACCGGAACTCGTGGTCGGCCTCGACACGAACACCACCTTGGCGTACTGGAAGTTCCACGTCGACTGGAGCACGCCCGCCAATTCCACCTTCACCGGCCCCTCGGCACTCCCCGTGGCGCCCTTCACCATCGCCTGCATCGCCTTTCCGCGGCAGACGTGCATCCCGCAAGGCGGTACCACTCAGCGGCTGGAAGCGCTCTCGGAAGTCATGATGTACCGGCTCGCCTACCGCAATTTCGGCGACCACGAGTCCCTCGTGGTGAACCACTCCGTCGCCGCGGACTCGTCGGTCGGGGTGCGCTGGTACGAACTCCGGCTGGCCGGCGGCAACCCCACCGTGTACCAGCAGGGAACGTACGCCCCCGACGACACCTACCGGTGGATGGGCTCCATCGCCCAGGACCGCCTGGGTGACATCGCGCTCGGGTACTCGCAGTCCTCCGGTACCACCTTCCCCTCGATCCGTTTCACGGGCCGCCGGGCCGCGGACCCGCTGGGAACGCTGCCGCTCGGCGAGACCACCGTGCTGCCCGGCGGAGGATCGCAGACCCGCATCGGGCGATGGGGCGACTACACGTCCATGGCCGTCGATCCGACGGACGACTGCACGTTCTGGTACACCAACCAGTACCAGCCGGAAACCGGGGCCTTCAACTGGCACACCAGGATCGCGTCCTTCCGCCTGCCCGAATGCACGGCCGTCCCGCCGCCCTCCTTGACCATCGCCAAGAGCCACAGCGGGAACTTCACCCGAGGGGGGACGGGCGTCTACACGGTCACGGTGGGCAACTCCGGTTCCGGTCCGACCGACGGCACCACCGTCAGCGTCCACGACACCCTGCCGGCCGGGCTCACCGCCGGCGGGCTCAGCGGCATCGGGTGGAGCTGCACCCTGGCCACGCTCACCTGTACGCGCAGTGACGTCCTCGCCGCGGGGGGCAGTTACCCGCCCCTCACCCTGACCGTGAACGTCGCGGCCGACGCCCCCGACCAGGTGACCAACACGGTCACCGTCACCGGAGGCGGGGACGGCACCACCCACACGGCCGTCGACCCCACCACCATCGCCCGGCAGCCCGCCGGAGCGTCGCTGACCATCGCCAAGAGCCACGCCCGACGCGCCGGCGAGCGCGGGAAGGTCAACTACACCCTCACCGTCGGCAACAGCGGAACGGGACCGACCGACGGCAGCGCGGTCACCGTGACCGACATCCTCCCGAGAGGGCTCACCGCTCGCAGCCTCAGCGGCATCGGGTGGAGCTGCACCCTGGCCACGCTCACCTGTACGCGCAGTGACGTCCTCGCCGCGGGGGGAAGTTACCCGCCCCTCACCCTGAAGGTCACATCCTCCTGCCGGTCCTCCGACCGGGGCACCGACGACTCCGACCGGGTCACCAACATCGCCACCGTCACCGGAGGCGGAGACAGCACCGTCCACACGGCCACCGACACCACCACCCTCAAGCACCACGGACACTGCCGGCGCCGTCAGCTCTGACGACGGCGAGCGACAGCGGGGCCCGGACCGTCGGCCACTCGACGGTCCGGGCCCCGGCGCGGGGTGCGGTGAGTGTAGCGAGCGCGGGTTCACTTGGACCCCTTTTTCCGAATCAGTCCCACCATCGTATGACTGTCATCGGTACGGCACGTATATCCGGTTCACTCCGGAAAAACTCTCTGTGTACGGCACATGCCGGGGGAGCACGCGCGCCGATCGCACCATGCGTCCGCCCTCCCGCATGGTCTCCGAACGTCTCAAGGGGGGCGGCGATGGCCGTTGACCGCAGGCAGATTCTGAGGGGGGCCATCGCCGGGGCGGCCACGGCCGCCCCGTTCCGGCTCGGGGAGACGGCGGCGCACGCCCCGTCCGCCCCCGTCGGCGCGTTCGACGATCCGCTGGCCCGGCCGGCCCTCGTGGACGGCGGCAGCCCGGTGCATCTGACCATCGAGAACACCACGCACCGGTTCGGCAGTTCCCTGAAAGCGGCGCCGACTCTGGCGTACCGGCTGACCGAGGGCGAGGTCGTCGTGCCGGGGACGATCTCCGGCTACCTCGGCCCCACCATCGTCGTCCGCACCGGAACACCGGCCGCCGTGAGCGTCACCCACCACGTCACCCGTCATCCGCTCGCCGCCTCCGTCGACACCGCCGTGCACGGAGCGGTCACCGGTGACCGGACGCGGCCCCGGACGGCGGTCCATCTGCACGGCGCCAACTCCCGCCCGCGCCACGACGGCGGGCCGCTGGACACGTTCCCGAGCGGAACCGCCGGTGAGCCGCCGTTCCCGAACCCGACCACCTACCGGTACGAGAACACCCAGGACGCGACCGCCCTCTGGTACCACGACCACGCCCTCGGCATCACCCGGCTCAACGTGTACGCGGGCCTCGCCGCCTGCTATCTGATCCGGGACACCGAGGACACCGGCATCGACACCGGTGACGGCACCATGCTGCCGGCCGGACCGCACGAGATCCCGCTCGTCCTCCAGGACAAGTCGTTCACCGCGGACGGGGAGCAGTACTTCCCCCCGGCGCCCTGGGCCCCCGAGTTCTTCGGGGACACCCCGGTCGTCAACGGGGTGGCACGCCCGTACCTGACGGTGGACCGGGGGGTGTACCGCTTCCGGCTGGTGAACGCCTCGAACGCCCGCTTCTACCGCCTCGGCATCACGGTCCAGGGGACGGGCGCCGCCCTGCCCTTCTGGCAGATCGGTGGCGACGGCGGCCTGCTGAACAGCCCGGTGCGCACGGAGCAGTTGCTCATCGCGCCGGCGGAACGCGCCGATCTGCTGGTCGACTTCCGGGGCCTGGCGGCCGGGACGGTGCTGGAGGTGGGCAACAGCGCGGCGGCCCCCTATCCGGCCGGTTCCCCGAACGCGCCCGCACTGCGGCAGATCATGCGGTTCCGGGTGACCGCGAGAACGGGCTGGGCCCCTCGGCGGCCCCTCGCGGGAATGCGTCTGCGCCCGCTCACCCCGGTCCGGCGACTGGACCGAGCGGCCACGAGCGCGCCCGTCCGCACGCACAGCCTCGTCGAGATCACGGACCCGGGGACCGGCGACGTGCTGATGGTCCTGCAGAACAACCGCTCGTTCCACGACACCGCCTACGCCTCCCACCCGGTCACACCGGACACCCTGGAGGTCTGGGAGTTCGCCAACACCACGCCCGACACCCATCCGATCCATGTGCACCTCGTGCAGTTCCAGGTGCTGGGACGGCAGCCGTTCGACGCGCGCCGCTACCGCAGGGACGTCTACGCCGACGCGTCGGGCCGCGTGCTGCCGGGCTCCGGCCCCTACCCGCCGCCCTCACCCCGCGGACACCTGACCGGCCCCCTCCAGCCGCCCGCGGCGAACGAGACGGGCTGGAAGGACACCGTGCAGGTGCCCCCGGGCATGGTGACCCGCATCGCGGTGCCCTTCGGCTGCGGCGCGGCGCCGTTCCCGATCGCGGCCCGCGAGGTCCACTCCGGCGACTACGTGTGGCACTGTCACATCGTCGATCACGAGGACCACGACATGATGCAGCGTTTCCGCATCGCCTGACCGGTACCGGTACCAGTACCGGCACCAGTACCGGCGCGGCGACGGGGTCCGTGGCCGCGCGCGGATCAGCGATCGGCGTCGGTCCGCAGCTCGGGGCTCGTCGCGCCGACGAACCCGACCGCGAGCAGGCACAGCAGGCCCCCGCTGACCAGGGCGGTCGCCCCCGACGTCCACCCGGCGACCAGACCGCCGCGCAGGTTTCCGAGGTTGGGGCCGGCCTGGCCGACGATCTGTTCGGCGGCCGTGACCCGGCCCAGGAGCGCGTCGGGGGTGCGGGTCTGCACGATCGTGCTGCGGGAGATCACCGAGGTGGTGTCGGCGGCCCCGGCCACGACGAGCAGCCCCATCCCGGCCCAGGGGCTGGTCGTCAGGCCGAAGAGCGCGAGGGCACCGCCCCAGGTGGCGGCGCCGCAGAGCATCACCGGGCCCGGGCGTCCCCACCGGGTGGCCGCGCCGGACAGCACGGAGCCCGTGACGCCGCCGACGGCGACGGCCGACAGGAACAGGCCGAGGGTACGTGGGTTCCCGCCGAACCGCTCGGCGTTGACCAGCGGGAAGAGGCTCATCGGCATCGACAGCACGGTGGCGGCCAGGTCGGTGAGCAGGGCACCGCGCACCACCCGGTGCCCGGCCAGGAACCGCAGCCCGTCCAGCACCCCGCTCAGTCCGGCCCGGGACGGCTCGCCCTCGGGCGGCAGGGCGGGCAGGCCGAGGGCACTGTGGAAGGCGACGGCGAAGCTCAGGGCGTCCACCAGGTAGCAGGCGCCGATCCCCAGCCAGCCGAGCAGCAGGCCGCCGAGCGCCGGGCCGACGAGCATCGTCGCCTGGAACGAGACCTGGTTGAGCGCCAGCCCCGCCGCCACCTGCTCCTTCGGCAGCAGCCGCGGCACGAACGTGCCCGCCGCCGGGCCCACGACCGCGCCGAAGCCGGACTGCGCGGCGACCAGCGCGAGCACCCCGGTCACCGGGACGTGCCCGGTGAACCCCTGCACCGCGAGGAGCAGCGCGCACACCGCCTGGCCCACGGTGTTCCCGAGAAAGATCCGCCGCCGGTCGCCCCGGTCGGCCAGCGACCCGGCGAACAGGCCGAACAGCACCACGGGCAGCGCCTGCGCCAGGCCGACCGCACCGCTCCAGACCGTGCTGTGGGTCATGTCCCAGACCTGGTACATGACGGTGACCATGCTCATGAACCCGCCGAGCACCGACACGGTCCGCCCGATCAGCAGCCGCCGGAACGCCGGGGACGTCCGCAGGGGCCGCACGTCGATCAACGTACGGGGCGGACTCATGAGACGGCGGTGGCGGGGGCCGCGGTGACGGTGACGGCGACGGCGAGGGCGCGGGCGGGCTCGGGCACGGCGGGAGGCTAATCCCCGTTCGCCCGCGGGGCCATCGATTATCCGCGCGGCCGGGCCACGGCCAGGCGTCCGGCCGGGCCACGGCCAGGCGTCCGGCTAGGCCGACTCGGTCAGCAGACGGGTGAGGTGGTCCCGGCCCGGGCCGAGGAGTTCCGGCAGCGGCGGCGCCGCCTCGTACCACCGCTTCTCGTACTCCCAGCACAGCCAGCCCTCCCAGCCGTGGCGGGAGAGGACCTCCACGCACTCGGTGAGCGGGAGGACACCGGCGCCGAGCGGCAGCGGGGTGGTGTCGTCGGCGGACGCGATGTCCTTGACCTGGACGTAGCCGAGATACGGGGACAGCGCCGCGTACGTCTCCTGCGGTTGCTCGCCGCCCAGCCAGGTGTGCATCACGTCCCACAGCGAGCCCACGCAGCGGTGGCCGACCGCACCCAGCACGCGGAGGGCGTCCGCGCCGGTGGGGTGCGAGTCGTGGGTCTCCAGCAGGATGCGCACGCCCACCCCGGCGGCGTACTCGGCGGCGGTGCCCAGGCGCCGGGCCGCGAGGGCGTCGGCCTCCTCGGGGGGCTGCCCGGGGCGGGCACCGGGGAAGACACGGACGAAGGGGGCGCCGAGGTCGTGGGCGAGGTCGAGAAGGTCGCGGACGGCGGTGAGAACGGGCTCGTCCGCACCCGGCTCGGCGACCCGCGCGTACCCCGCGAGCCCCAGGATCTCGATGCCCTGCGCCTTGAACTCGGCGGCCACCCGCGACCGTTCGTCCGGGTCGAGACCGGGATGCACCGGCTCCTCCGGGTGGGTGCGCAGTTCCACGCCGTGGTAGCCGTGCGTGACCGCGAGCCGTACCACGTCCGGTACGGGAAGGCCGGGGACGCCGAGGGTGGAGAACGCCAGCTTCATGCTCACGGACCCTACTCGTGACTGCCGGGTACCGCCCCTCGGAGCCGTTCGGACGCCGCGTGCAGGTCCAGCCGCCAGTCCTGGCCGACCAGGTCCTTGCCGAAGGAGCGGTGGGGCTTCTCGGCGACGAGGACGAAGCCGTGGCGCTGGTAGATGCGGCGGGCGGTGGTCAGCACGTCGTTCGTCCACAGGACCAGCTCGCGGTAGCCGACGCCGCGCGCGAAGCCGATGCACGCCTCGACCAGCCGGTCGCCGATGCCCAGTCCGCGGGCGTCGGGCTCGACCAGCAGGAGCCGGAGCCGGGCGGTGGCCGGCGCCTCGTCCCGTACGCACATCACGCACCCCACCGGCCGACCGTCCCCGGTCTCGGCGATCCACACCCGCTCCAGGTGCGGGTCGTGGTCCTCGCCGAAGTCCGCGACGATCCTCGCCACCAGTCCCTCGTAGTCGGCGTTCCAGCCGTACTCGGCGGCGTACACCGCGGCGTTGCGCTGCACGATCCAGCCGAGGTCACCGGGTGCGGGATCGCGCAGCACCACGTCCTGCGCCTCGGGGGCCCGGCCCCCGCCGAGGACCGAGCGGATGGTGCGCATCGCCTCGGCCAGGCGCGGCCGGTCGACGGGGGCCACCGTGTCGAGCAGCGCGGCCACGGTCTCGCGCGCCCGTTCCTCCAGCAGGCCGGCGGCGTCCCGGCCGCGCGAGGTGAGCGTGATCCGCCGTCGCCGCGGGTCCTTGTCGGAGGGCGTCCGCTCGACCAGCCCGTCCTGCTCGAACTTGTTGAGGATCCGGCTCAGGTATCCCGCGTCCAGGGAGAGCGCGGCGCGCAGGTCGGCCGCGTCCGTACGGGGCGCGTGCGCCAGCTCGTACAGCACGCGGGACTCCGTGAGCGTGTACGGCGCGTAGAGGTGGCGCCCGTAGTCCAGCGCGCCGATGACGTTGGTGTAGAAGCGGTTGAACGAGCGGATGTCCTGGACGGTCATGACCGGCCTCGCCTGCCTCGAATGTTGACTCAGTCAGAGATTCGGGCTCGAGCCTACGGCGGCTTGCGACCGCCGTCCATGAGTCCCGCGTGCTTCCGGGCGTTAGGGTCATGGGCATGCCTGACGAACCGCAGCAGCAGCCGCCGCACCAGCCGGGCCCTTATGGACCGCCCTCCGGACCGCCCTCCGGACCGCAGTACGGATCGCAGTACGGATCGCAGTACGGATCGCAGTACGGATCGCAGTACGGATCGCAGGGCGGACCGCCGTACGGGTCGCCGCCAGGAGGCGGCTACCCGGGCCCGGGCCCCTACCCGGGCCCGTACGCGGCCCCGTACCCGTACGCCCCCGCCCCGCAGCTCGTCATGCCCGGAGTGGTGCGCGCCGCCCAGATCACGATCTGGGCCATGACGGGACTGACCCTGCTCGTGTCGCTCCTGGTCGGCCTCGCCGAGGGGCCGCGCGCCGCGGGCCAGACGTTCGGCCAGAACCTGATGGGCCTGGTCCTGTTCGTCCTGGCCTTCCGCTACCGCACGGCGGGCACCGGTGTCCGCACCACGTCGATCGTCCTGGCGAGCATCCAGATCCTGCTGGCCCTCGGCGGCACCGCCCGCGGCGTTCTGGGAGGCGGCTTCGCCCTGCTGGGCGCGATCGCGGTGGTGGTCCTGCTGAGCCAGAGCGGCGCCGGCCGGTGGTTCGCGCGACCGCGCGTCCCCGGGGCCGGAGGCTGAGCCGGGTGCTTCCGGCCCCGGAGGCCGGGCCGCAAGGTGAGTTCGCCCGCCCCGGGGTGCGGGCCGCAAGGTGAGTTCGCCCGCCCCGGGGTGCGGGCCGCAAGGTGAGTTCGCCCGCCCCGGGGTGCGGGCCGCGAACTGAGCTGGCCCGCCCCGGGACCCGGCCCGCAAGTCCGGGGTCCGCTCGGCCGGGCAGGGTCCGCTCGGCCGGACGAGCCGCAGCCGTCAGGTGCGGTAGGGGCGGCTCACCCCCGCACCACCGCCGTGGACTGCCGCACCATCAGCTCGCCGCGCACCGTCGCGATGCCGCCCGGCGGGGCTTCCTCCCGGCCCATCGCGATCCGGCCGGCCCGTGCGCCCGCCTCGGACAGCGGCAGCCGTACCGTCGTCAGCGCCGGTGCCGCGTCCACCGCGAACGGGAGGTCGTCGAAGCCGGCCACCGACACGTCCTCGGGGACGCGCAGACCGGAGTCCCGTAGGGCCGCGCACGCGCCCAGCGCCACCGTGTCGTTCGCCGCCACGATCGCCGTCAGCGACGGCTCCCGCCGCAGCAGCTCCAGCGCCGCCTCGTAGCCGGAGCGGCGGTCGTAGGGGCCGTGCACCGTCAGCCGGGGTTCGTCCTCGATCCCGGCGGCGGCCAGCGCCGCCCGGTGCCCCTCCATCCGGTGCCGTGTCGTCGTGCGGTCCTCCGGGCCCGCGATGTATCCGAGCCGCCGGTGCCCGAGCCCCGTCAGGTGCTCGGTCAGCCGCCGGCCGCCGCCGCGGTTGTCGAAGGCCAGGGTGACCGCCGCGGGGGCGGGCGGCCGCCCGCACAGCACCACGCGTGTCCCCGCGTCGACCAGCTTCCGCAGCTTCGCGCCCACGGCCTCCGCGTGCGCGCTGTCCTCCACCGCGCCGCCGGTCAGCACCACGGCCGCCGCCCGCTGCCGCTGCAGCAGGGTCAGATACGTCAGCTCCCGCTCCGGCGAGCCACCGGTGTTGCAGACCACCGCCAGTCGTTCGCCGCCGGCCCGGCCGCCCGGCCCCCCGATCTCCGACTGGACGGCGCTCGCCATGATCCCGAAGAAGGGGTCGGCGATGTCGTGCACCAGGATCCCGACGAGGTCGGAGGTGGCGGCCGCGAGCGCGCTCGCCGGGCCGTTGAGGACGTAGTCCAGCTCGTCGACGGCCCGCAGCACCCGCTCCCGGGTGGATGCCGCCACCGGGTAGTTCCCGTTCAGCACGCGTGACACGGTGGCAGGCGAAACCTGCGCGCGCGCCGCCACGTCCGCCAGGGTCACCGTCATCGTCGTCGTCCTCCGGTCGTGCTCTCGTCGTCCTCAGGAGAAGGGCGTCCCCGAAGACCCCTTGCCGACTCTCCTACAGCTCCCCGGACGCCCGTGTACAGGTCCACGGTTCTCCGTGTTCGATCGGCCACGCGATCTTGGCCGGTCCATCGCGCAGAGGCTAGCGTCTCCCGGTGCAGAAAGCGCTTGCCGTCACCGTCGCCCGTTGGGGCTGACGGTGACGACGCTGTGCCGGGGCGGTTTCTTTCCGATCGAGGTCGAACTCTTCGACGAGGGGCTGTGAGCGGAGGGACTGTGAGCGGAGGCGGGCCTCACGGCGGCAGCAGCGTTCCCAAGGGCCCCAGATCCAGGTTGAGATCGGACATCGTGAGGCCGTAGCGCTCGCACAGCTCGGCCATCCGGTCGTGCAGGATCATCAGCGTCAGCCCCAGCCGCTCCTCCTGCTCCCCCGTCAGATCGCCTTGGTCCACGCGGTGCAGGGCCTGCCGCTCCATCAACTGGCGCAGCAACTCCACGATGGTGAGGACCAGCCTGACGAGGTCCCGTTCCACCGTGTCCGGATCGGCGCGCAGCTGCCGTACCGCCCCCACGCCCCGCTCACCGGGCGGCGGCGCGAGGTCCTCCGGCCGGGCGGGCAGCAGCGAGAAGGCCCGGTCCGCGGCCTCGGCCACCTCGCGCAGCCGGTCGGCCCGGGGACGGTCAGGGGGTCTCGTCATGGTGGCCGCCGTGTCCGACGGGCGCCCGTTCCGTCCCGCCGGGAAGGACGGGAGCCCACTGTTCCCCCATCTGCTCGCAGATGGCGACGACCACCGCGCGCAGCGAGATCCGCACCAGATCGATGTCGGCGATCGACAGCACCAGATCGCCGGTGAGCACCACACCGCCGCTCAGCAGCCGGTCGAGCAGGTCGATCAGCGCCACCTGCGGCTGACTGAGCGGACGCCCGCCCGGCCCTTCGAACTCGAGTTCGCTCACCGCGGCCGTACCCCTTCCTGCCCCTCGGGCGCGGGAGGCATGGCGAACGAGTACGGGGCCCACGGGCCGGTCACGTCCACCCGTACCCCCGGCAGTCCGTCCGCTGCGTGCAGCATCCGGTCGCGGAACTCCTCCGACAGACGGCGCGGCACGAGGTAGGCGTCATTGGCGACGTTCTCCCCGGCCTGCCGGGCCAGGTCTCCCTGCTGCGGGCGGTGGCGCGCACGCTCCACCGCCAGACCGCGTGCCCGCGCCTCGGTCCGCCGGACGGCCTCCTCGGCGGCCCGCCAGGCGTCCTCCCGCGCCTCACGCTGGTGCCTGCGGCGGCGCAGATAGGCGCGACCGGGGTCCGTCTCCTCCGCCGACGGGTCCACGGGCGTGGCCACGGCTCCCGGCGGGACCTCGGCATACACCTTCACACCCCACTCCACCTGGTCGGCGAGCCGGTCCAGCAGCGCGGTGAAGGCCGGCTCCTGCTCGCCCAGCATCTCCCGGACCCGGCCCTCGTCGAGGTAGACGGTGGCCAGCCGCAGTGGCAGGACCGTGGTGTGCGCCGCCAGCGCCTCGATGACGGCGTGGTGCGCACGGGCCGTCGGCTCCAGCCACCGAAGGTCCTCCAGACGGACCTTCAGGGCGGCCTCCGAGAAGTCCTCCCCGGGAACGGCGCTGACCGCGGCCGCCACGGCCCCCGAGCGCACGAGACCGACCGGTGCGTCCGCCACCCCGCGGATCCCGGCCAGCGCCGTGCCCTCCAGCTCGGGGGACGGTCGCAGCACGGCGTATGCGTAGCTCAGCTGCCCGTCCACGGTCATCGGCCCCGGTCCTCGTCCTCGTCCTCGTCGGTCCTGCGGCGCTTGCGTCGCGGCTCCGTGCGGGGCTCCCGCTCGCTCTCACGAGGACGCCGGCGGCCGGCCGGCCGGGCGTCGGAGAGCTCCGCCGGGGACTCGGCGAGACGGCTGCGCAGCTCCTCCACCTCGGCGCGCAGGCGCTCGTTCTGCGCCTCCAGGTCGCGCCGGCCGTCGGTACGCGAGGCGCGGGAGGACAGGGCGGGGTCGTGCTCCCACCAGTCGATGCCGATCTCCCTGGCCTTGTCGACGGAGGCCACCAGCAGACGGAGCTTGATCGTGAGCAGCTCGATGTCGAGCAGGTTGATCTTGATGTCGCCGACGATGACGATGCCCTTGTCGAGCACGCGTTCAAGGATGTCGGCGAGGTTCGCGCTGGAACCCTGCTGGCCGTACGGGGTGAAGGCCCGCGACGGCGTGGGCACTGGCTGGGACTCGGTCACGGTGCAGTCGACCTCGTTTCCCGGGGTTCGGTGTCTTCCTAGCGGTCGTCGGCCTCTCGGCCTTCGCGCTCCTCCTCGTCCTCTTGCTCCTCGTCCCGTCCCTCGGGCTCCTCTTCCTCTTCCTCTTCGTCCTCGTCCTCGTAGCGGTCCTCGGGTTCCTCCTCGCGCTCTTCTTCTTCCTCCTCCTCTTCAGGCTCTTCCTCTTCTTCCTCGTCGTAGCTCTCCTCGGGCTCCTCCTCGCGGCCCTCGGCCTCCCGGCCCTCTTCAGCCTCTTCGCCTTCCTCGGCCTCCTCCGGGCCCCGGACCACCTCGCCGTCGCGGATCTCCCCGCGCCAGCCGCCGGTGGCCTCGCCGCGCGTCATGACGAACGTGCGGAACAGCTTCAGATCGAGCCGTACCCGACGCCCCTGGGCGCGTACCAGGCCGCCGACCCTCTCGACCACGCCCTTGGGGAAGTACTCCAGGACCAGCAGCACCTTGGTGAGGTTGTCCCCGAGCGGGTGGAAGGTGACGACACCCTTGGTGGTGGCCTTGGCGCCCTCGGACGTCCAGGCGATCCGCTGGTCGGGGACCTGTTCCGTGACGATGCCCCGCCAGTGGCGGCTCGCCTTGGCGATCTTCACCTGCCAGTGGGTGGTGACCTCGTCCTCCTGCTCGACCCCCACCACGCCCTTGGCGAAGCGCTCGAACTCCTGGAACTGCGTCCACTGGTTGTACGCCTCGCGCACCGGCACGCCCACGTCGACGTCCTCGATGATGGTCAGGCCCCTGCCGGTGCCGGTGGGGGGCTTCACCTGGCCCGTGCCCTTCGTGCCCTTCCCGGTGAGGTCCTTGACCTTGTCCTTGGCCTTCTGCTTCGCCGTGTCCAGGAGCGCGTCCTTGGCGTGGGAGGCGACCGAGGCCAGCAGCTCGCCCGACGGCGCGTGCCCGAGGAGCTTCTTGCCGCCCTTCGCGGCCGCGGAGGTCAGCGCCTGGGGACCGAGGCTCGTCTCGCTCAGCCGACGCGCCCCTTCGCCCAGCCGGTGGCCCACGCCCTCCAGCATCAGCTCCACCCGCGCCTCCAGGTAGTGCTCCAGCTCCTCCTTGAGCCGGTTCGCACCCGGGCTCTGCAGTGCCTGTTCACGGACCTTGGTGAGGGTCCCGATGCCACCCGAGCCGTGTTCGGCCGCCTTGTCCTCAGCCATCGTCCGGCCTCCTCGATCGTGCCGAGCCGCTCTTCGGAGGGCCCTGGGCGCCCGCCGTCCGCTGCTTGCGCGGCTCGCCGCCTTCATGGCCCGATCCGCGGTGGTGCGACTTCTTCTCCTGTCCGGCGGTCCCCTCCTGCCGCGCGCCACGGTGCCCGTCGCCGCGGCGCTTCTCCCGGTGTTCCCGGTCCGCTTCCTCGTCCCGGCCCTGTTCCCGTTCTTCGTCTGGGCCCTGTTCCCGCTCGGCGTGCGTCTTCTCCCGCAGCCCCGCCGTGCGCTCGTGCAGGGCGTCGGCCAGGCTGTCGGCCTTGGCCGTCAGGACGGAGGTCGCCGCCGCCTTGCTCGCACCGGCCAGCTCGGTGCGCACCTGCTGGCTGACGTTGCTGAGGAAGGGGGACTCCTCCATGACCTTGCCGAGCTGCCCGGGCTTGATCCGCGATCCGGCCAGCAGCGCGCCGAGGCTCAGGGCGAGCTTGGCCTTCTTCGTGCGGCCCAGCACATAACCGCTGAGGACGGCCGCGCCGATCTTGGCGTTCTTCATGATCCTGTCCTCTTTCCTCGCCTTTCCTCGCCGACGCGTCGCGGTCGGCTTCTCACAGGCCGCCCTGCGCTCCGCGCCGCAACTGGTAGGCCCTGATCTCCTCCAGGCGGTGCAGCAACTCGTCCTCGCGCCGCGTGAACTCCTCGTCGTCGATACGGCCCTCGGTCCGCGCCTGCTCCAGCTGCACGAGTTGCTCCTGCACAGGGGCAGGGTCGTAGTACTCGTCCTCGGCGGTACGGACGACCTTGTCGAGCACCCACACGATTCCGCGAACAGGTGCGAACGGCAGGGCCAGGATCTCGGGAACCAGTCCTCCCACGTCTCCTCCTCACGTCCTCACGTCGTGTCCTCACGTCGTGTCCTCACGTCGTGTCTTCACGTCGTGCGGACCGGTCGAACGCGGCGCGCCGGGGTCAGGTGAAGCTGTACGGCGGCAGCGGCCCCCGTACCCGTAGCTCGACGCCCTCGCCGAGCCGTCCGGCGGCTTCCTGCCCGGCCCGTACGCACTCCTCGGCCCGGTCGTCGTCCACCAGGAACGACACGTTCACGAAGTACTGCTGGGACGGCGGCGTGAGCTTCTCCGCCAGCGCGAACGGCCGCAGGGCGGTGAGGACCTCGCCGGCCAGCGCCTCCTGGTGGCGCTGCACCTCCTGTGACACGAGCTGCCCGAGCGCCACCCGGTCCTCGTAGGTGCCGCCGCCCCCACGGGTCGCCTCGTTGAGCACGCGGGCCTGCTCGGACCCCTCCAGGACGGCACGCAGCACCGCGTTCTCGTCCTCCACTCCCTTGACGTTGAACTCCGCCCGCCCGGTGAGTTCGTCGAGGCGCTGGGTGAACTCCTCGGCCCGCTGCTCCAGAACGGCGCGTACGGACCCCTCGTCCGTGGCGACGAACCCGAATCCCAGCGGCAGGATGGTGCCGTCGGCCCACAGGTGTTCCTGCACGGTGTGATGGGCCTCCAGGTCCCGGCGCGCGACCGAGATGTCCTCGGGGGCCTCGCTGACGACGGCGCACAGCGAGCCGGCGCGCACCGCGTGCAGCTCTCCGGGTGACTCGCCCACGCCCTTGACTCCGTCCAGGTCCAGCGGATGCGAGTCCTTGCTGATCGCGTACACGTACACGGACATCGGCTCGCTCACTCCTCCCGGTCCTTCGAGGAACGGCGCTGCGAGCCGCGCTCGGCGTGTTCGTGCCGCTTCTCGCGCTCACCCTCCCCCTCGCCCCCGCGCCCCTTCTGGAACGACTCGGTGAACGCCTCGACCGCGCCCGTCAGCGCA
This sequence comes from Streptomyces sp. NPDC007264, assembly GCF_042869095.1. Taxonomy (NCBI): domain Bacteria; kingdom Bacillati; phylum Actinomycetota; class Actinomycetes; order Kitasatosporales; family Streptomycetaceae; genus Streptomyces; species Streptomyces sp. NPDC007264. The sequence continues at coordinate 2,497 of NZ_JBIAFD010000010.1, read as the reverse complement.
CCCTTGCTCTTGCCCCGGGCACCGCTCTCGGTGATGCTCTGGGCGATGTCGGTCAGCTGGGCGGGGGCCTTGCGTCCGGACTCCAGGTCCAGCCGGTTGCACGCCTCGGCGAACCGGAGATACGTGTCCACACTGGCCACGACCACGCGCGCGTCGATCTTCAGGATCTCGATCCCCACGAGGGACACCCGCACGAACGCGTCGATCACCAGACCCCGGTCAAGGACCAGTTCCAGCACGTCGTACAGATTCCCCGAACCACCACCGGCGGCCCCGGGAACGGCGCCACCTCCGCCCTGCGGCACCACAGTCACGGTCTTCCTCTTCCCCTCGGACAAAGGGGAGCCGCCCCTGTCAGCGGCCCTGTCTGTCGACCTGCGCACGGGTGTAGCGGCGTCCGCGCTCGTACGCCATCAGCCTGCCCGCGGGGTCCAGAACGACCTGGTAGCTGGCCAGCACGCTGCTCGTGTCCGGGATGCGCTCCAGCTCCACGACCTCGACCTCGGCCTCCCAGCCCTGGTCGGTCGGCTTGAGCGCGGACACGGACTCCGGGGCCCGCCCCAGCAGCTCGGCCAGCTGCCGGGTCGCGCTCCGCATCGCCTCGGTCGCCGACACCCGCTGCTCCGCGGACGCCTCTCGCGACGGGTCACGTGCCTTCTTCGGCTCACGGTCGTTCGTGATCATTCACCTTCTAGCTCTCTGCCCATCGTCGGTCCTTTCCGCAGCCCCCGCCACTCGTGGGCCTGCGGCGGGAATTCCCCGCGCGGAGCGCGCAACCCTTTCCCCGACCGGGGTGTCGAACCAGGCATCGGCACTCCTGGGGTGGGGATCCGGGGGGGATCGGAGGAGTGCCGGCAGGGAGGGGAAACCGAGGGGCCCGGTCCGCGGACCGGGCCCCTCGAAACATGCCGCGGCCGCTGCGGGCGAGCCGCGGCCGCCGTCGTGAGGTGCCGCCTCAGGGCGCCGGACTCCCGCACAGCGCGTCGACCTCCCCGGCCGTCGGGAAGGACGCCTGCGCGCCGGGACGGGTGACCACCGCCGCACCCACCCGCGCCGCACGGGCCGCCGCGTCGGGCAGCGGCGAGCCCAGGCCCAGCCGCCACGCCAGCGCCGCGGTGAAGGCGTCGCCCGCACCCGTCGTGTCCACCGCCTCCACCGTCGGGGACGGCACCCGGCTCATGGCGTCCCCCGTCGCCACCAGCGCGCCCTCCGCGCCCAGCGTCACCACGACCGACCGCGGGCCGAGCGCCAGCAGCCCGGCCGCCCGGTCCTCGGGCGCACCGCCCGGCTTCCCGCCTGCGATGACCCGCGCCTCGTGCTCGTTCACGATCAGCGGGTCGCAGGCCGCCAGCAGCTCGGCGGGCAGCGGCCGCGGCGGCGACGCGTTCAGCACGAAGCGGGTGCCGGACGGCAGACTCCGTACGACCTCCACGACCGTCTCCAGCGGGATCTCCAGCTGCGCCGACACCACGCGGGATGCGCGCAGCAGCCCGCGCGCGGCCCGTACGTCCCCGGGAGCCAGCCGTCCGTTGGCCCCCGGCGAGACCACGATGCTGTTGTCCCCCGAGGGATCCACCGTGATCAGCGCCACCCCCGTGGGGGCCCCGCCGACCAGCACCCCCGCGGTGTCGACGCCCGCGTCGCGCTGCGCGTCCAGCAGCAGCCGGCCGTACGCGTCGTCGCCGATCCTGGCCAGCAGCGCCGCACGGGCGCCGAGACGGGCGGCGGCGACCGCCTGGTTCGCACCCTTGCCGCCCGGGTGGACGGCCAGGTCGGAACCGAGCACCGTCTCCCCGGCCGCGGGCCGCCGCTCGACCCCGATCACCAGATCGGCGTTGGCCGACCCCACGACCAGGAGGTCGTAGTCGTACATGAACTGCCTCCCGACGGATCCCACGGGCCTACGCGTACAGGGTGCCCGCCCGGACGGCGGCCCGCCGGTCCGACGCGCCGCCCGACTGCTGTAGCAGGCCTGTGACTTCAGGTGGTTGCGAGTGTGACGCGCCGCAGTGAACATGGAAGGTGCAGAATCGTTCAGTGATGTCAACTCGCCACAGGGGGAGGCAGCATGAAGTTCGACATGGGGGCGCAGGTCCTGTCGACGCTGATGAAGGACTCGCACGGGTCGAGTGATGATCTGGGGACGTTGATTCGTCAGTTGGTGCAGGCGGCGCAGCCGTTGGAGGGGAAGTTCAACGGTGCGGGGCGGGTGGCGTTCGATCAGTTCAAGGCGCGGGCTGATGGGATCACGAAGGAGTTGAACGCGTCGTTGGCGGCGATTTTGGGTGGTCAGTCGGGGATGGAGTCGGCGTTCGGTTCGGGTGATCAGGAGCAGGGTGAGAACGCGCGGCGTCAGCAGGCGGCGGCGAACTTCGACGGGGCGCGGTTCCGTTGAGGGTGGCGGGTAGTGGGGATGTTGTTGTGACGGGGAGTGGTGTGTGATGGCGGGTTCGGGTGCGGATCGTCGGTCGTACGACACGGGTGCGTCGGCGGATGT
>NZ_JBIAFD010000009.1:0-338198 GCF_042869095.1 Streptomyces sp. NPDC007264 | reverse complement strand
CCCGCCTGGGACTCCCTGCTCGCCAAACTCGTCATCACCGGCGCCACCCGCAAACAAGCCCTCCAACGCGCCGCCCGCGCCCTGGCCGAGTTCCACGTCGAAGGCATGGCCACCGCCATCCCCTTCCACCGCACCGTCGTCACCGACCCCGCCTTCGCCCCCGAAGTCCACGACCAGGACGGCCCCTTCCAGGTCCACACCCGCTGGATCGAAACCGAGTTCGTCAACGACATCCCCGCCTTCACCACCCCCACCGACACCGACACCGACGAGGAACCCGGCCGCGAAACCGTCGTCGTCGAAGTCGGCGGCAAACGCCTGGAAGTCTCCCTGCCCGCCTCCCTGGGCATGAGCCTGGCCCGCACCGGCCTCGCCGCCGGCGCCAAACCCAAACGCCGCGCCACCAAGAAGACCGGCCCCGTCGCCTCCGGCGACACCCTCGCCTCCCCCATGCAAGGCACCATCGTCAAGGTCGCCGTCGAAGAAGGCCAGGAAGTCAAGGAAGGCGACCTCATCGTCGTCCTCGAAGCCATGAAGATGGAACAACCCCTCAACGCCCACAAAGCCGGCACCATCAAGGGCCTCAACGCCGAAGTCGGCGCCTCCCTCACCTCCGGCGCCACCATCTGCGACATCAAGGACTGACACCCCCACCCCCACCCACCCCACAAACCAGGCGCCCGGCAGACCGGATGAACGACCGGTCTCCCGGGCGCCTTGTGTCTCCCGGCGCGGCAGACGACATGGCGCGGGCCGCCCCGGCGCGGCAGACGACGCGGCACGGCAGACGACGCGGCACGGCCTGCCCCGGCACGGCGCGCCTCAGCAGCAGGGCCCGTGACCGTCCGCGGCTCCGTCAGGCGGGCGCGCCCCGTCGCACCCGCGGACGGCGTACCGGAGGCCGGCGGAGCGCTCAGCGGCGGCGGAGGTCTGCCACCCTGGCCCGCTCTCCCGTGGGCGGCTCCCCGAGGGCGGTCGCGCTGCGCAGCTGCGGGCCGCCGGGGACCTGGCCGCGGCGCGGCCCCGGCAGGGGCACGTCCCGGCGCGGCTGGCGACCCGTCGGCACGGACTCGCCTCCCGACGCACCGCCCGAGACCCCCGCGACCGCGATCTGCACCCCCTGGTCGGCCAGGGCCTGCAGCTCGGTGGCCGCGCGGTCGTCGTGCGGGGGCGGCTCGTCCGTCACCAGTCGGGTGATCACGTCCGTCGGCACGGTCTGGAACATGGTGTCCGTGCCGAGCTTGGTGTGGTCGGCGAGGACGACGACCTCCGAGGCCGCCTGCACCAGCGCCCGGTCGACGGACGCCGACAGCATGTTGGACGTGGACAGCCCGCGCTCGGCGGTGAGCCCGCTCCCGGAGAGGAAGGCCTTGGAGACCCGGAGCCCCTGGAGTGACTGCTCGGCCCCGCTGCCGACGAGGGCGTAGTTGGAACCGCGCAGGGTGCCGCCGGTCATCACGACCTCCACGCGATTGGCATGGGCCAGTGCCTGAGCCACCAGCAGCGAGTTGGTGACGACCGTCAGACCGGGCACCCGCGCGAGCCGGCGCGCCAGTTCCTGCGTGGTGGTCCCCGCCCCGACCACGATGGCCTCGCCCTCTTCGACGAGCCCCGCGGCGAGGTCGGCGATGGCGGTCTTCTCGGCGGTCGCGAGATGTGACTTCTGCGGAAAGCCGGACTCTCGCGTGAATCCGCCCGGCAGTACCGCACCGCCGTGCCGGCGGTCGAGGAGTCCTTCTGCCTCCAGTGCGCGCACGTCCCGCCGTACGGTCACTTCGGAGGTCTGGACGACGCGGGCGAGCTCACGGAGCGACACGGCCCCGTTCGCTCGCACCATTTCGAGGATCAATTGGCGACGTTCTGCAGCGAACACGAAACTGACAGTAACCCCAACGACCGTCTGCTTTCAGCAGTTTGCGCCGAATAACAGAAGTTGTTCGCACAGTAGGGCCCAAAGTGGTATAGGCGTCCACTCCCGGCATCGGCGCCGCACCCTCGCCGGCCACTCCCCGTGACCGGCGGTCCTTCCGGGCCGGGCGGTCAGACCTCGCCCGTGGCCTTCCGGGTCTGCAACTGCCGTGCCACCTCGGCGATCGAGCCCGACAGGGAGGGGTACACGGTGAACGCGTTCGCGATCTGCTCGACCGTCAGATTGTTGTCGACCGCGATCGAGATGGGATGGATCAGTTCGGACGCGCGCGGCGCGACGACCACACCGCCGACCACGATCCCGGTGCCGGGCCGGGAGAAGATCTTGACGAAACCGTCCCGGATGCCCTGCATCTTGGCGCGCGGGTTGCGCAGCAGCGGCAGCTTGACGCACCGGGCGTCGATCTTCCCGGAGTCGACGTCCGCCTGGCTGCAGCCGACGGTGGCGATCTCGGGGTCGGTGAAGACGTTCGCGGAGACGGTGTTCAGGTCGAGCGGGGCCACCGCGTCGCCCAGGAAGTGGTACATGGCGATGCGTCCCTGCATGGCGGCGACGGACGCCAGGGCGAAGACGCCGGTCACGTCACCGGCGGCGTACACGCCCGGTGCCGTCGTACGGGAGACCCTGTCGGTCCAGATGTGCCCGGACTCGCGCAGCTTGACCCCGGCCTCCTCCAGGCCCATCCCGCTGCTGTTCGGAATGGCGCCGACGGCCATGAGGCAGTGCGAGCCGGTGATCACACGTCCGTCGGCGAGGGTGACCTCGACCCGGTCGCCGACGCGCTTGGCGGACTGCGCGCGCGAGCGGGCCATGACGTTCATGCCGCGGCGCCGGAAGACGTCCTCGAGGACGACGGCCGCGTCCGGGTCCTCGCCGGGCAGCACACGGTCGCGCGAGGAGACGAGGGTGACCTTGGATCCCAGCGCCTGGTAGGCACCCGCGAACTCGGCGCCGGTGACACCGGACCCGACGACGATGAGCTCCTCGGGCAGCTCGTCGAGGTCGTAGACCTGGGTCCAGTTGAGGATCCGCTCCCCGTCGGGCTGGGCGTCGGGCAGCTCGCGCGGGTGACCGCCGGTGGCGATGAGCACGGCGTCGGCGGCGAGGGTCTCCTCGCCGCCGTCCGCGGCCCGTACGACGACCTTGCGCGACCCGTCCAGCGCCTGCATGCCCTCCAGCCGGCCGCGGCCGCGCATGACCCGGGCGCCGGCGCGCGTGACCGACGCGGTGATGTCGTGGGACTGGGCGAGCGCGAGGCGCTTCACCCGTCGGTTGACCTTGCCGAGGTCGACGCCGACGACCCGTGCGGCCTTCTCCAGCGGAGGGGTGTCGTCGGCCACGATGATGCCGAGCTCCTCGTAGGAGGAGTCGAAGGTGGTCATCACCTCGGCCGTCGCGATGAGCGTCTTCGACGGCACGCAGTCGGTGAGCACCGACGCGCCGCCGAGACCGTCGCAGTCGACGACGGTCACCTCCGCGCCGAGCTGCGCGGCCACCAGCGCCGCTTCATATCCGCCGGGTCCGCCACCGATGATCACGATCCGAGTCACGTACCCCATTGTCCCGCACGCGTCGGGTGATGCTCTCCCCGGGGGGCCGCCCGGTGGTACTCCTGTTGCAGCAGAGGCTGTCGTGGCGCTGCCGTACCCTCGACTCCATGTCGCTCTACGCCGCGTACGCCGGCAACCTCGACGCGCGGCTGATGTCCCGCCGCGCCCCGCACTCGCCGCTGCGCGCCACCGGCTGGCTCAACGGCTGGCGGCTGACCTTCGGGGGCGAGCACATCGGGTGGGAGGGCGCCCTGGCGACGATCGTCGAGGACCCGCTGTCACAGGTCTTCGTCGCGCTGTACGACATCGCCCCCATGGACGAGGACTCCCTGGACCGCTGGGAGGGCGTGGGCCTCGGCGTCTACCGCCGGCTGCGCGTGCGCGTGCACACCCTGGAGGGCGAGGAACCGGCCTGGACCTACGTCCTCGACGGCTACGAGGGCGGCCTCCCGTCCGCCCGCTACCTCGGCGAGATCGCGGACGCGGCGGAGTCGGCCGGGGCACCGCACGACTACGTGATGGAACTGCGCAAGCGCCCCTGCTGAGCCCTGCCGGGACTGCCGCACGACGACCGGCGGCCCGCGCCGAGCAGGGCCGCACGACGACCGGCGCCCGGCGCCGAGCAGGGCCGCACGACGACCGGCGCCCCGCGCCGAGCAAGGCCCCGCGGTGCCGGCTGCGCGGTGCCGGCCGGGAGGCCGCACATCGCCGACGCGGCCGACCGCACGGCGCACGCCGTGACCGCGGCCACAGCCATGGCGGCGACGGGAATCACCGGAAACGACAAGACAACGATCGCATTCCCGTGAACTCCATCATCTACGCGCGTAGGCAGAGAGCGGCTACTCTCGTGCGCGTGAACGCATCTCTTCTTCCGGACGACGTCCAGGGCGATCCCTACGCCGCCGCCGACACCGCCGCCGCGCGCCTGCGCGAGCTGACGGGTGCCGAGACCCACGATGTCGCCCTCGTGATGGGCTCCGGCTGGGCCCCGGCCGTCGACGCCCTCGGCGAGGCCGAGGCCGAGTTCCAGGTCACGGAGCTGCCCGGCTTCCCGCCGCCGGCCGTCGAGGGTCACGGCGGCAGGCTCCGCTCCTACCTGGCGGGCGACACACGGGCCCTGGTCTTCCTGGGCCGTACGCATTACTACGAGGGCCGCGGCGTCGCCGCCGTCGCGCACGGCGTGCGCACCGCCGTCGCCGCCGGCGCGAAGACCGTCATCCTCACCAACGGCTGCGGCGGCCTGCGCGGGACGATGCGCCCCGGCCAGCCGGTCCTGATCAGCGACCACATCAACCTGACCGCGACCTCCCCGATCGTCGGCGCCAACTTCGTCGACCTCACCGACCTGTACTCCCCGCGCCTGCGGACCCTGTGCAAGGAGATCGACCCCTCCCTCGAGGAGGGCGTGTACGCGCAGTTCACCGGCCCGCACTACGAGACCCCGGCGGAGATCCGCATGGCCCGGGGCATGGGCGCGGACCTGGTGGGCATGTCGACGGTCCTGGAGGCGATCGCCGCGCGCGAGGCGGGCGCCGAGGTCCTGGGCATCTCCCTGGTCACGAACCTCGCCGCCGGCATGACGGGCGAGCCGCTGAGCCACGAGGAGGTCCTCCAGGCGGGCCGCGACAGCGCAGCGCGCATGGGAGCGCTCCTGGCCCAGGTGCTGGAGCGGTTGTAGGGACGGCCGCCGGTGACGGCGTGGTACCGCACCCGGCGGGCAGGAACCACCGCGGACGCCTGCTCCCGCCCCACCCACACACAACGAGAGGTTGACCCGACGTGCACGACGAACTCATCGCACGGGCCCAGGCGTGGCTGGCCGAGGACCCCGACGCGGAGACCCGTGAGGAACTCGCCAAGCTCATCGACGCGGGGGACCACGCCGAGCTCGCCGCACGCTTCGGCGGCACCCTCCAGTTCGGCACCGCCGGCCTGCGCGGCGAACTCGGCGCCGGCCCCCTGCGCATGAACCGCTCCGTGGTCATCCGCGCCGCCGCCGGCCTGGCCGCGTACCTCAGGTCCCAGGGCCACGGCGACGGCCTCGTGGTCATCGGCTACGACGCCCGCCACAAGTCCGCCGACTTCGCCCGTGACACCGCCGCCGTCATGACGGGCGCGGGCCTGCGGGCGGCGCTCCTGCCCCGCCCCCTGCCGACGCCGGTCCTCGCCTTCGCCGTCCGGCACCTCGGCGCGGTCGCCGGTGTGGAGGTCACCGCGAGCCACAACCCGCCGCGGGACAACGGTTACAAGGTCTACCTCGGCGACGGCTCCCAGATCGTGCCGCCCGCGGACGCCGGGATCGCGGCCGAGATCGACGCGATCACCACCCTCACCGCGGTCCCCCGCCCGGACAGCGGCTGGGACACGCTCGACGACGGCGTCCTCGACGCCTACCTCGCCCGCACCGACGCCGTGCTCGCCCCGAACTCCCCGCGCACCGCCCGTACCGTCTACACCGCGATGCACGGCGTCGGCAGGGACGTCATCCTCGCCGCCTTCGCCCGCGCCGGCTTCCCCGCCCCGGTGCTCGTCGCCGAACAGGCCGACCCCGACCCGGACTTCCCGACCGTGGCCTTCCCCAACCCGGAGGAGCCCGGCGCCATGGACCTCGCCTTCGCGAAGGCCCGTGAGACGGACCCCGACCTCGTGATCGCCAACGACCCCGACGCCGACCGCTGCGCCGTGGCCGTCAAGGACGGCGCCGACTGGCGCATGCTCCGAGGCGACGAGGTCGGCGCCCTGCTCGCCGCGCACCTGGTGGAGCGCGGCGCCCGGGGCACGTTCGCCGAGTCGATCGTCTCCTCCTCCCTGCTCGGCCGCATCGCCGGGAAGGCGGGCCTCGCGTACGAGGAGACCCTCACCGGCTTCAAGTGGATCGCCCGCGTCGAGGGCCTGCGCTACGGCTACGAGGAGGCGCTCGGCTACTGCGTCGACCCGGACGGCGTACGCGACAAGGACGGGATCACCGCGGCCCTCCTGATCACCGAACTCGCCTCCCGGCTGAAGTCGCGGGGCCGCACCCTCCTGGACCTCCTCGACGACCTGGCCGTGGAACACGGTCTGCACGCCACGGACCAGCTCTCGGTCCGCGTCGAGGACCTCTCGCTCATCGCCGACGCGATGCGCCGCCTGCGGGAGCAGCCGCCCACGGAACTCGCGGGCCTGCCCGTCACCCGGTCCGAGGACCTCACGCGGGGCACGGACACCCTGCCGCCCACGGACGGGCTGCGCTACACGCTCGACGGCGCCCGCGTGATCGTCCGTCCCAGCGGCACGGAACCGAAGCTGAAGTGCTACCTGGAGGTCGTGGTCCCCGCCGCCGGACGCGCCGGCCTCCCGGCGGCCCGGGCCAGGGCCACGGACCTGCTGGCGGCACTCAAGCGCGACCTGGCGGCCGCGGCCGGCATCTGACCCGCGCCCGCCCGTGCCCGCGGCTTCTTCCAGCCGCGGGCACGGGTTCCGTACCGGATCACACGCACCGCTCCCCTCTTCCCCTCTTCCGCCCTTCCGCCCTTCCGCCCTTCCGCCCTTCCGCCCTTCCGCGGGGCGGCATCGGTGCTGCGGCCGACACCCCCGCGCCGGGAAGGGGTCGTCCCCATCTGACGGTGACAGGCGGAGGGAAGCGGGGTTCGGAGGGCGCGTGCCGCCCCGCCGGGTCCCGGGCAGACCCGCGGGTCCTCCGGGCAGAGGCGTCCGACTGCCGGCACCTGTCCCGCCGCCCGGACCGGGGCCCCTCGGCGTCAGAAGCCGGTGGTCGCCCAAGCCACATGGGCCCGCCACACGAGCCCAGGGTCACCTGCATGCACCGAGTACATATCGGTGCGGCTCGCCGCGCCCTATCGTGCGCACCACGCGACCGGACGACCGCTCTCCGGTGCGTGACGAGACGAGGAGCCGCCGAGCATGACGCGTCACCCCGAGGGCCCGCACCGCAAGGCCACGCCGCAGACCGGCCCGTACGAAGAGCTGAGCGTGCCCGTCGACGGCGGCGAACTCGCCGTGCTGCGCTGGCCCGCGGCCGAGGCGGGCGCCCCGGTCGTGCTGGCGCTGCACGGCATCACCGCCAACGCGCTCTCCTGGGCCCGGGTCGCCCACCACCTCGCCGGCCGGGCCACCCTGATCGCGCCCGACCTGCGCGGCAGGGGCGCCAGCCGGTCACTGCCCGGCCCGTACGGCATCGCCGCGCACGCCGCGGACATGGCCGCGCTCGCCGACACGTTCGGGCTGCGCGGGGCGGTGCTCGCCGGCCACTCGATGGGCGCCTTCGTCAGCGCGTTCACCGGCGTACGCCATCCCTCGAGGTTCGTCTCCCTCGTCCTCGTCGACGGCGGCCTCGGCTTCCCGGCTCCGGCCCACCTCGACCCGGACGCACTGCTCGACGCCGTCATCGGCCCGGCGATGCGCCGGCTGACCATGACCTTCCCCGACCGGCAGTCCTACCGCGACTACTGGCGGAACCATCCCGCCTTCTCCGGTGCGTGGTCGCCGTGGGTGGACGCCTACGTCCAGCGCGACCTCGTCGGCGAGGAGCCCCACCTGCGCTCGTCCTGCGTCCGCGACGCCGTGCGCGTCGACGGCACACAGGTTCTGCGCGATCCGGAGGTGCTGTCCGCGGTACGGCAACTGGAGCTTCCGGCCCGGCTGCTGTGGGCCGACCGGGGCCTGATGGACGAGCCGCAGGGGCTGTACGACGAGCAGCGGCTGGCCGCCGCGGACCTGGACCCCACCCGAATCGCGACGCACCGGGTGGCCGACGTCAACCACTACACGGTGCTCATCGGCGACGAGGGCGCGCGCACGGTGGCCGGCCATCTGCTGGACGCGGCGGGCGCGAGCGGCGACACGAGCGGCGACATGGGCGCCCCCTCCATCCCGTCCGCGCAGACACACGCCGACCGACCACATCGGTGAACCTTTCGACGGACCTGCGCCTTTCTTGTTCCTGATCAGTAACACACGGACGTGGCACACGTGGTGAGGGCCGTACATCGTGCAGACTCTGCTGTCGATCAAGACCGAGAGCTGGCACGTACGGCCATACGACGGGGGAACACCATGCGCAGCCTCCTCATCACCGTGCAGAACGCCGGTGACAAGAAGTGCAACGTCTACAACTACCGTTCCTAATCAGTGAGCAGGGGTGGGTCTTGGACCTGTACCTGGTCACTGCGGACACCCCGAACGGTTGTGGATGTCCTGGTTGCCCGCGTGCTCGCCGCGTCCGGCGGCACGGATCGTGTCCGTGGTCCGGGGATGCGGGGGCGGGGTCCCTCACGCCCAGGGACACGCCGGTCGGCCTGGACGGTCCGATGCCCGTGCACATCGCTCTGGTGTGCACGGGGCGGTGTCGTCCGTCGCCGGATCGGGTGTCCCTGGGCGCGTCGTCCGATCGCGATGCTCGCGGCGTCGTGCCGGGTGGTCTTACGGGTGGGGCGGCCATGGGCTTTTGCCAGTGCTGGGCGCCCCACGTGCTCGTGTAGGCCGGGTCCACGGCGATGATCGCGATACCTGTGGCGTCGGCCATGGAGGTCAGCCGGGCTCGGAGCTTGCCGGTCGGCATGCCGGAGATCAGGTGCCGCAATCGGCGCTTGCGCCCGTGCTTCTCTCTGGATTTCTCGGCCCGGAAGTCGAGGTCTTCCACCGCGATGGCCTTGACGCCGCAGGTCTTGGCCCAGTTCAGCAGCCGCGTGAGGGCGTGCCGTACCTGGGCGTCGCGGTGCTGGGCGCCTCGAGACAGGTCGAAGAAGAACCGGTGCGGCCGGCCGATCGGGTTACCGTGAGTGTCCAGGCGCCAGGCGGCGAGGTGAGCGGCGTTGGTGTCCACGCCGATCACGCCATCGACGAGGGCGGCTCGGAGTGGGATGGTCTTGGTGGGAGGGACCTGCCAGGAGGCGTCCATGTACCAGCGTCCGCGCTCCGTGTCGTAGTGGATGCGGTAGGCCACGGCCCGGTTCGCCTCCACGCGGTCGGCCCACTCCTGCCCCCGGTGAGAAAAGCGCGCCTTCGCGGCGAGTACGTACCGGCCGTGCTCGGCGTTCGCCAGGTCGGCGAGCGGGGCCGGGAGCTTGATCGACACTTCGCCCTCGGGCGTGATGCGGATCGTCTCGTTGCCGAACCTCTTCCCCGACTCGCCGTCCGCCTGGAAAAACCAGCGCCCGGCTTCCCACCGCTCACGCCACTCGGCCTCGGTGAGCTGCGCCTTGTCGAGGTTGTGACGGGTGCCCAGCAGACGTCTGCCGCCACGCACGACTTGCACCCGGCCGGCTTCCCGGTCGGCTTGAACCTTCTCGAGCCGGTCCTCCAGCACATGCAGGCGGCGTGCCTTGTTAAACCACTCGTGCGCGCAGCGGTAGCCGCCCGAAGCCCGTTTGGTGCCCTTCTGGCTGACCGGCAGGGACAGCCGGTGCCGGATCGTCGTGATACCGGCTTCGAGGGACTGGATGTGCGCGGCCTGGCCGCGCCGGGCGAGGGCCCACTGGTCATGCGTGGCCTTCGTGATCGACCCGGCCCACCGGGACGACGACTTGGCCGTCAGGTCCCGCTTACGGGCCGCCCATGACCGGGTGGAGTGCTCCGGGCCGTCAGCGCAACGCGCTTTGAGGCCCTTCGAGGCGAGCGAGCCCAGGTGCGCACCCACCAAGCGCAGAATCTTCTCGTCCTCGGGCGTGAGGTCCCCCAGCCGGGTACGAACCGCCACGCCGGACGGACCGGGAGCGACGAACGGCGCGGCGATCGGGCGGAGGTCAGCCATGTTCGGCGGCTTCCAGTGCCTTACGGGCGCGGTTCTTCGCCGACCTGCGCCCGTACAGGCGGGCGCAGAACGACGTCAGTACCTCCGCCATGTCCCGCACCAGGTCGTCTTCGACCTTACCGTCGTCCAGCACCAGCAGGTGACGGCCCGTGGCGGACATGGTGGCCTCGACGAGCTCGATGTTCATCGAACCAAGCCGGTCCTTGTGCTCCACCACCACGGTGGTCACGTTCGGGTCGGCCAGCAGACGTCGAGCCTTTGAACGGCAGCCGTTCATCCCGGAAGCGATCTCCGCCTCGACACGAACGACTCGGTGACCGGCCTTCGCCGCCCAAGCCGACAGCCGAGCGACCTGGCGTTCCAGATCGCTCTTCTGATCGTGCGAGGACACACGGGCATACAGGCCCAGACCTCCGACGGCCTCGGGCATGGTGTTCACGTCGATGTTCACCAGGATCGTGCGTGGCCCGACCCGCTGAGCCGGCACCGGCAACGTCCCCTCACGGAACCAGCGATACGCGGTCTGCGGATGCACGCCCTGCGACTTCGCCCATTCCGTCAGATTCACACTCTGACAACGACACTCACTCATCCATGGTTACGCTCACTCACCCGACCTCGAGGACCAGCAGGTGGAGACCCCGCATCGGGACCACAGGGGGGTGCGCTCTCGCGCCGGGCCCCGGACGTCCGCCCGGCCGGACGGCTCACCCCACCGCCACCAGGATCGCCAGCACCACCGCCCCCGCCACCGCCGGTCCCATCACCTCGTAGGCCCAGCGGACGGTCGGCTCGCCCTGGGCGTGCTCGGCGTTCCGGCGGGTCTCGGCGAGTTCGCGCAGGTCGTCCATGATCTGGTCGGTCTGGGCGCGGGCGGGGCCGGCCGGCACCGGCGGCGGGGTCCCGGTGCGGCCCCGCGTGCCGGGGCGGGCGGCCTGGGCGGTGGCGCGGGTGTGCTGCCGGGCCACCTTGTTGCGGGCGCGCAGCGAGACGGGCACGGCCCACAGCTGGTACTTGGTGCCGGAGGTGGCGACGACCTCGTTCGAGTAGCCGGAGCGGAGCGAGTCCACCGAGCCCCAGGGGAGCACGATCACCCGGAACGGGTTGCGGATGCGCAGCCGCTCCTCGTTGGCGTACACGGCCGGGCGCAGGGTGAAGGCGGTGACCAGCGGGATGACCAGGATCATCGTGGCGAGCGCCAGCCACGGGGTGCGGCCGTGCCCGGAGGCCAGCGCGTCGATGCCGAGCCAGAGCACGATGGCGAGCAGCAGTCCGCCGGCCGCGAGACCGGCGGGCGACCGGTAGACACGGTCCCGGAACTCGGGTGCCGAGGGTTCCGGCGCGGGCGGCTGGTGATCCGGAGTCGTCATGGACCCGATTCTGCACGACCGCCACAGCGGGCACGACCAGTTGGCCCGGCCGACGTCCGGGCTAGGACTCCGGGGCCGTCTCGGCGTGGACGGCCTTGCTGACAAGAGGCTCAAGAGCTGTGAGAACGCTCCAGCTGGCACCGCCGTCGAGTCGCCTCCGCGGGGACACGGGGCGGGCCTCCATGATCACCGTCGCGGTGTCCCGGTCCGTCCCGATCGAGATGTGGAACCTCACCGGGCAGGCGAGCGCATCCGTGAAGACGAGGGTGAGCCTGCCGTGCGTGAACTCCTTGACCTCGCCGATCCGGGGAGCTCGCGCCTTCTTGAGCGTGTGCAGCACGCTGTCGGAGAGCTGGTAGGGAGTGGTGCCGGACGGCACGGGTGCCCGGAACTCTGCGGTGCACGGCACGGTCGCAGCCTCGGCGACCAGGGTCAGACCGTGGCGCGAGGCCGTACGCGCGGCTTGCCACGTGTTGGAGAGGGCGACCGAAGCGAGCAGGACGGCCCCGAGGACCAGGCCGACGACCACCCCTTGGTACAGCGCGGCCGACCAGGTGGCCGCGTCCTCCGTCGTGAGTACGGCAGCCGTCATCGCGGCGCCGCAGAAAACGGCGAGCAGGGCAACCGCTGCGGCTGCGCGGCGTACGGCCGCGAACAAGTAGCTCGGCATGGGCGGAGTCTCGGCCTGTCTGTGATGCGTAAGAACTCGTACACGATCATCATCGGGGCTTTTCGCGGGAAGAACACCGTCGGTGTCACGAGGGCCGCGGGTGCACCGCGCCCCGCACCCGTCCCCTCGCGCCCCGCCCCGACCGGCCCCGTCCTGTCCCGCCCCGGGGCTGTACAGCCGCTACGCGCGTAGATATGCTCGGCTGGTGACCATGCCCATCACTGCCGCACAGGCCCCACACGCTCTCGCCGACGTCACCGCGTCCGACAGCACGCTGCGCCGCTTCCTGCACGGGCTGCCCGGCGTCGACGCGGTCGGCCTGGAGGCGCGCGCCGCTTCCCTCGGCACTCGTTCGATCAAGACCACCGCGAAGGCGTACGCCCTCGACCTCGCCATCTCGATGGTCGACCTGACGACGCTGGAAGGCGCGGACACCCCGGGCAAGGTCCGGGCGCTCGGCGCCAAGGCGGTGTGCCCCGACCCGACGGACCGCTCGGCGCCCGCGACCGCGGCCGTCTGCGTCTACCCCGACATGGTGGCCGTCGCGAAGGAGGCCGTCGCCGGTTCCGGCGTCAAGGTCGCGTCCGTCGCCACGGCCTTCCCGGCGGGCCGCGCCGCGCTGGAGGTGAAGCTGGCCGACGTGCGTGAAGCCGTCTCCGCGGGCGCCGACGAGATCGACATGGTCATCGACCGCGGGGCGTTCCTCACGGGCCGGTACATGAAGGTGTACGACGAGATCGTCGCCGTGAAGGAGATCTGCGGGAACGCCCGCCTGAAGGTCATCTTCGAGACCGGCGAGCTGTCGACGTACGACAACATCCGCCGCGCCGGCTGGCTCGCGATGCTGGCGGGCGCCGACTTCATCAAGACCTCGACCGGAAAGGTCGCCGTCAACGCGACCCCCGCCAACACGCTCGTCATGCTGGAGGCGGTGCGCGACTTCCGGGCACAGACCGGAGTGCAGGTCGGCGTGAAGCCGGCCGGCGGCATCCGCACCTCCAAGGACGCGATCAAGTTCCTGGTCCTGGTGAACGAGACCGTGGGCGAGGACTGGCTGGACAACCACTGGTTCCGCTTCGGCGCCTCCTCGCTCCTGAACGACCTGCTGATGCAGCGTCAGAAGCTGGCCACCGGCCGCTACTCCGGCCCCGACTACGTGACGGTGGACTGATCCCCCATGGCATCCGCATTCGAGTACGCACCCGCGCCCGAGTCCCGCTCGGTCGTCGACATCGCGCCGTCGTACGGCCTGTTCATCGACGGCGAGTTCACCGAGGCGGCCGACGGCAGGGTCTTCAAGTCGGTCAGCCCGTCCACCGAGGAGGTCCTCTCCGAGGTCGCCCGGGCGGGCCGGGCGGACGTCGACCGGGCGGTGGCGGCCGCCCGCAGGGCCTTCGGGACATGGTCGGCGCTGCCCGGCGCCGAACGCGCCAAGTACCTGTTCCGCATCGCCCGCATCATCCAGGAGCGCAGCCGCGAACTGGCCGTCCTGGAGACGCTGGACAACGGCAAGCCCATCAGGGAGACCCGCGACGCCGACCTCCCGCTGGTCGCCGCGCACTTCTTCTACTACGCGGGCTGGGCGGACAAGCTCGACCACGCGGGCTTCGGCCCGGACCCCCGGCCGCTCGGCGTCGCGGGCCAGGTCATCCCGTGGAACTTCCCGCTGCTGATGCTGGCGTGGAAGGTCGCCCCGGCCCTGGCGACCGGCAACACGGTCGTGCTGAAGCCCGCGGAGACCACTCCCCTCTCGGCGTTGTTCTTCGCGGACATCTGCCGCCAGGCGGGCCTGCCCAAGGGCGTCGTCAACATCCTTCCCGGATACGGCGACACCGGCGCCGCGGTCGTCGCGCACCCCGACGTGGACAAGGTCGCGTTCACCGGCTCCACGGCCGTCGGCAAGGAGATCGCGCGCACGGTCGCGGGCACGAGAAAGAGGCTCACCCTCGAACTGGGCGGCAAGGGCGCCAACATCGTCTTCGACGACGCGCCCGTGGACCAGGCCGTCGAGGGCATCGTGAACGGCATCTTCTTCAACCAGGGTCAGGTCTGTTGTGCGGGTTCCCGTCTCCTGGTCCAGGAATCGGTCCACGACGAGCTCCTGGAGTCCCTGAAGCGGAGGCTGTCGACGCTCCGGCTGGGCGATCCCCTCGACAAGAACACCGACATCGGCGCGATCAACTCCGCCGAACAGCTCGCCCGGATCACCGCGCTCGCCGAGCAGGGCGAGTCCGAGGGGGCCGAGCGCTGGTCCCCCGACTGCGAACTCCCGGCGTCCGGCTACTGGTTCGCGCCGACGCTCTTCACGCACGTCACCCAGGCGCACACCATCGCCCGCGACGAGATCTTCGGCCCGGTGCTGTCCGTCCTGACGTTCCGCACCCCCGAGGAGGCCGTCGCCAAGGCGAACAACACCCCGTACGGCCTGTCCGCCGGCATCTGGACGGAGAAGGGCTCCCGGATCCTGGCCGTCGCGAGCAGGCTGCGCGCCGGCGTCGTCTGGTCCAACACGTTCAACAAGTTCGACCCGACCTCGCCGTTCGGCGGCTACAAGGAGTCGGGCTTCGGCCGCGAGGGCGGCCGCCACGGTCTGGAGGCGTACCTGGATGTCCGGTAACAGCGGCAACACCGACAAGACCGTGAAGAGCGAGAAGGCCGGCAGGGCCGTGAAGAGCGAGAAGAGCGCGCAGGCCGTGCGGAGCGAGCCGCGGCTCGCCGTCTTCAAGACCTACAAGCTGTACGTGGGCGGGAAGTTCCCGCGGTCCGAGAGCGGCCGGGTGTACGAGGTGACCACAGCGACATCAGGGGCTGACGCGGCGGACAGGGGCAACTGGCTGGCGAACGCTCCCCTCGCCTCCCGCAAGGACGCCCGTGACGCGGTGGTCGCCGCGCGCAAGGCGTTCGGCGCATGGTCGGGCGCGACCGCCTACAACCGCGGCCAGATCCTCTACCGCGTCGCCGAGATGCTGGAGGGCCGCAAGGAGCAGTTCGTCCGCGAGGTCGCCGACGCCGAGGGCGTGCCCAGGGCCAAGGCGGTTCTCCGGGTGGACGCGGCGATCGACCGCTGGGTCTGGTACGCGGGCTGGACCGACAAGATCGCCCAGGTGGTCGGCGGCGGAAACCCGGTCGCGGGCCCCTACTTCAACCTCTCCACCCCCGAACCGATGGGCGTGGTCGCGGTCCTCGCCCCCCAGCAGTCGTCCTTCCTCGGCCTGGTCTCGGTGGTGGCGCCGGTGATCGCGACCGGCAACACGGCCGTCGTGATCGCGAGCGAGCGCTCTCCGCTGCCGGCCCTCTCCCTGGGCGAGGTCCTGGCCACCTCCGACCTTCCGGGCGGCGTCGTCAACCTCCTCTCGGGCCGTACGGCGGAGGTCGCGGCGCCGCTGGCCGCCCATCAGGACGTCAACGCGATCGATCTGGCCGGCGCCGACGGCGTCCTGGCCAAGGAGCTGGAGATCGCGGCGGCGGACAACCTGAAGCGGGTCCTTCGTCCACAGCCTGTGGATTACTTTGCGACACCGGGCACCGAGCGTCTGACGGCCTTCCTGGAGACGAAGACGGTCTGGCACCCGACGGGGTCACTGGGCGTGTCCGGCTCCTCGTACTGACGCCGCCCGGCACAAGGGGCCGCGCTTCCCCGAGCACCAGGTACCGAGTACCGGGAAGGCGCGGCCCTTCGACGGCCGGACGGTCAGCGCACCGCTCCGAGCACCTGGCCGAGCACCGGCACGCCGCCGAGCGACCTCGCCTGCGCCACCGGCCGGGTCAGCGCCTGCGACGACAGCGGCTTGAAGTCGGCCAGCCGGGTGGTGATCCCGTTGTCGAGCGGGTCCGTGCCCGTGCCCGCCAGCGGGTTGGGCTTGAGGCCCGCGAGCGGCCCGGTGACATGTCCGAGGCTTCCCCTGAGCACCTGCAGTCCCTCGTGCGGGTCGGCCGCGCCGAGGGAGACGGGCCGGGTGCGCATCGCGTCGACGGCCGGGGCGCCGTCCGCGGGCGCCGCGGCCGCCGCGGCCGCGCCCGCACCCAGTGCGGCACCCGTGGTCGCGAGGACGACGAGGGCGCGCCGGGCGGCGGGAGTGCGGGGAGAGGCGTGTCGTGCCATGGCTGCTGCCACCTTCTTGCTGCGGAACGTCATCATGTCGACACGAAGGGTAGTTGACGCGCGATGTGGGCTCCAACGCCGACCCGCGGGCTCGGCACCGCGCGCGCGATGCGTCAGACTGGTCCCTCGTGAATCCCCGTCTCCCGGCCTCGGCCCGTGTCGTGCTGCTGTGCGGCCCCTCCGGCTCCGGCAAGTCCCTCGTCGCCGCCCGCTCCGGCCTGCCCGTGCTGCGGCTCGACGACTTCTACAAGGAGGGCGGCGACCCGACCCTGCCGCGGGTGGAGGGGAGTTCGGACATCGATTGGGACCATCCGCGGTCGTGGGACGCGGACGCCGCCGTCGCGGCCGTCGCCGAACTGTGCGCCACCGGCCGTACGACGGTCCCCGTGTACGACATCGCGCGCAGCGCGCGGACCGGCGAGGAGACCCTGCGCATCGGCCGGGCGGCGGCGTTCGTCGCGGAAGGCATCTTCGCCGCGGAGATCGTGGAGCGCTGCCGTGAACTGGGCGTGCTCGCCGACGCCCTGTGCCTGAGCCGCGGGCCGCTCACCACGTTCCGCCGGCGCTTCGTGCGCGACTTCCGGGAGGGCCGCAAGTCGGTCCCGTTCCTGCTGCGCCGCGGCTGGCGGCTGATGCGGGCGGAGCGGTCGATCGTCGCCCGGCAGAGGTCCCTCGGGGCGTACGCCTGCGACCGCGAGGAGGCGCTGGACCGGCTGGCCGCGGCGGCCGCGGGCCGGCACACCTCGATGAGGACCGCGGCGTAGGCCCGTACGCCTCCCCCAACCGGTACGCCGAGAAGCGGGACTGGACGAACCCCCCGGCCCTCCAGTCCCGCCCCCTCGGGTTCCCCCACCCCCGTGGTTCCCCCTGGTCCCCCGTTGTCCCCCGTGCCCCCCTGTACCGCTCCCCCGTGTCCCCCGTACTCCCCCGTACTCCCCCGTACTCCCCCGTGGTGCTCCCCCGTGTCCCCCCGATCCCTCAGGCGACAAGCTCCCCGAAGGACTCCTCCTCGTCACGGCCGAAGCTGAGGACCTCGTCCTCGCGCAGCCGGCGGAGGGACCGCCAGATGCTGGACTTCACCGTGCCGACACTGATGCCGAGGATCTCCGCGATCTCCGGGTCCGTGCGGCCCTCGTAGTAGCGCAGGACCAGCATGGTGCGCTGGAGCTCGGGCAGCCGGGCGAGCGCCTGCCACAGGACGGCGCGCAGTTCGGTGCCGCGCATCGCGTCCGTGTCACCGGCGGTCTCCGGCAGTTCCTCGGTCGGGTACTCGTTCAGCTTGCGGCGGCGCCACGCGCTGATGTGCAGGTTGGTCATCGTCCGCCGCAGATATCCCCCCACGGCGGCCTTGTCGCTGATCCGGTCCCAGGCCCGGTAGGTCGAGAACAGCGCGCTCTGCAGCAGGTCCTCGGCCTCGAACCGGTCGCCGGTCAGGTGGTAGGCGGTGGCGTACAGGGAGGCGCGGCGCTCCTCGACGTAGGCGGTGAACTCCGCCTCCGCCGCCGAGCGGCGCTCCCCCGAACCCTCCCTGTACGCGGCTCCCCCGTGAGCTTCCCCCGCCTTGCCGCCCCCCGTGTGCGCGTCAACCACCGTCATGTACACGGTGTGCTGACGCCCGGTGCCGCGAGCGCACCCCCGCCCGCTCACGGCACCGGACTTCTCGGTGTTCCGGTTGACGTCGTGCAGACGCGTGACAACTGCGCTCGTGCTGGTGCTGTGCAGCGTGTTCATCTCGCGCCCCCCGTCGTGGAGTCCCGGTCGTCGTGCCGTCCCGCCGGCCGTCCGCTCGTGCCGCCTGTGGTGCGGCTCCGCCCGGTGCGGCCCTGCTGGTGCGGAAAAGCTTGCCGGGGTGACTTCATGGCCGTGTCTGCCGACTGTCACAGACCTGTCACAGGGGCCCCGCGCACCGGCGCGACGGCCGGTGACGGAGCAGAGTCGTACGGCTACGCAGACGCACGCTCGGCCGGGGTCGATGTGGGTGAGATGTGCGGGAGCGCTCCAACAGTCGAAAGACGAGCCCGGCATGGGCCAGAATGACCCCCGTGCCTTCCCTGTTGCTGATCGAGGACGACGACGCCATCCGAACGGCCCTGGAGCTCTCACTGACGCGCCAGGGACACCGTGTGGCCACCGCTGCCACCGGCGAGGACGGTCTCAAGCTGCTGCGCGAGCAACGGCCGGACCTGATCGTGCTGGACGTGATGCTGCCCGGCATCGACGGGTTCGAGGTGTGCCGGCGCATCCGGCGCACCGACCAGTTGCCGATCATCCTGCTGACCGCGCGCAGCGACGACATCGACGTCGTGGTCGGGCTGGAGTCCGGCGCCGACGACTACGTGGTCAAGCCCGTGCAGGGGCGAGTGCTCGACGCCCGGATCCGGGCCGTGCTGCGGCGCGGCGAGCGGGAGGCCAGCGACTCCGCGACCTACGGCAGCCTCGTCATCGACCGGGCGGCGATGACGGTCACCAAGAACGGCGAGGACCTCCAGCTCACCCCGACCGAGCTGCGGTTGCTGCTGGAGCTGAGCCGGCGGCCCGGACAGGCGCTGTCCCGGCAGCAGTTGCTGCGGCTGGTGTGGGAGCACGACTACCTCGGTGACTCGCGGCTCGTCGACGCGTGTGTGCAGCGGCTGCGCGCCAAGGTCGAGGACGTGCCCTCGTCGCCCACCCTGATCCGCACGGTCCGTGGGGTCGGATACCGGCTGGACGCTCCTCAGTGATCGATTCCCCAGAGGGACGGCGCGGCTGGGCCGCGGCACGCAGAACCGTACTGTCACGTCTCCGCTTCACCAGTCTGCGCCTGCGCCTGGTCGTGGTGTTCGCGCTCGTCGCCCTGACCGCCGCCGTGTCGGCGTCCGGCATCGCCTACTGGCTCAACCGCGAGGCCGTGCTCACCCGTACTCAGGACGCGGTGCTGCGCGACTTCCAGCAGGAGATGCAGAACCGGGCGAGTTCCCTGCCGATGCATCCCACGCAGGACGAACTCCAGCACACGGCCGGGCAGATGGCGAACAGCAGCCAGCGCTTCAGTGTGCTGCTGGTCGCCCAGGACGCACAGGGCCGGACCCTCGTCGGCAACTCCGACCTGGACACCTTCACGCTGGAGGACGTCCCGAAGTCCCTTCAGCGGGCGGTGAACAGGCAGCAGTCGGTGTCGTCGGCCAACAAGTACGCCTACCACCTGTACTGGCAGCGGATCGTCGACGGCGACAAGCCGTACCTGGTGGGCGGGGCCAAGGTGATCGGCGGCGGCACGACGGGCTACATGCTCAAGTCGCTGGAGCCGGAGGCCAAGGACCTCAACTCGCTGGCGTGGTCGCTCGGCATCGCCACCGGACTCGCACTGATCGGCTCGGCGCTGCTCGCGCAGGCCGCCGCCACGACCGTGCTCAAGCCGGTGCACCGCCTGGGCATCGCCGCCAGGCGCCTGGGCGAGGGCAAGCTGGACACCCGGCTGCGGGTGTCCGGCACCGACGAACTGGCCGAGCTGTCCCGGACCTTCAACCGCGCCGCCGAGTCCCTGGAGAAGACCGTCGCGGACATGAGCGCCCGCGAGGAGGCGTCCCGCCGCTTCGTCGCCGACATGTCCCACGAGCTGCGCACACCCCTCACGGCGATCACGGCCGTCACCGAGGTGCTGGAGGAGGAGCTGGACGCGGAGACGGGCGGCATCGACCCGATGATCGAACCCGCCGTCCGGCTCGTGGTCAGCGAGACCCACCGGCTCAACAACCTGGTCGAGAACCTGATGGAGGTCACCCGCTTCGACGCGGGCACGGCCCGGCTGGTCCTGGACGACGTCGACATCGCCGACCAGATCACCGCCTGCATCGACGCCCGCGCCTGGCTGGACGCCGTCGAACTGGACGCCGAGCGCGGCCTCATGGCCCACCTCGACCCGCGCCGCCTCGATGTGATCCTGGCCAATCTGATCGGCAACGCGCTCAAGCACGGCGGTTCACCCGTACGGGTCTCCGTGCGCGAGGAGGACGACGAGCTGGTGATCAAGGTGCACGACCACGGTCCCGGCATTCCCGAGGACGTCCTCCCGCACGTGTTCGACCGGTTCTACAAGGCGAGCGCCTCACGCCCGCGCTCCGACGGCAGCGGGCTCGGCCTGTCCATCGCGATGGAGAACGCGCACATCCACGGCGGCGGGATCACGGCCGCCAACGCGCCGGAGGGCGGCGCGGTGTTCACGCTGCGGCTGCCGCGTGACGCCTCGCCGCTCATCGAGGACGAGACGCGGAACGGGAGCAGGAACGGGAACGGAAACGCCGACGAGGGCAGGACCGGGACCGGCGGGGCCGGCGGGGCCCGCGGGGCCGGGAGGACGAACGGGAGCGGGAACGCGGACCGGAACGGCGCCGAGGAGAACGCCCGATGAGCATACGAGGCGGACGCCCCTGGCTCGCCCTTCCCCTGCTGGCCGCGCTGCTGACCGGCTGCGGCATCCGCCCCACCCAGGTGCCGACGGACTTCGGGCCCGCCCCGTCCCGGGTGCCGTGCGCCCTGTCCGGCACCGACCTGTCCACGCAGGCGGGCCGTGGCATCCCCGTCCAGGTCTTCCTGCTGTGCGCCTCGCAGCTGGTGCCGGTGGACCGTTCCGTGCGCATCCCGGACGGCACCGCCGAGGCCGCGCGCCGGGTGCTGGTGGCGCAGGGGCTGCTGAACGAGCTGGCCGGGAAACCCCCGGCCGCCGAGAGGCAGGCCGGTTACACCACGGCCGTCCCCGGCCGTGTCAAGGTGAAGGGCCCGCGCGACGGCGACCCCGAGGGCACCTTCCGGCTCGGCACCCGCCCCCAGGACCTCACCCCGTACGCCCTCGCGCAGATCGTCTGCACCTTCGCGGACTCGGAGGCGACCGCCGACGACGACGGGACCGTCGTGCTCGGCGGTCCGGACGGGCGATCGGTGCGCCGCTACGAGTGCACGAACGCGGTGCGCTCCCGCCCGGGCACCGCGACACCGCCGTCCAGCGAGGTGCTGGGGGCCTGAGCCGGCGCGGGAGCGCCGTCCGCGCGGCCGCGCGCGGCCGGCGCGCCACCGCGCCCCTCATGCTCCCGGGCGTATGGCGGAACCGATCCCGCCGGGACCCGCGTCTTGGGGGGCGTGCAGCGTCAAGGCTCAAACGGCGGCAGCGCCGCGAACCGCGTCCGGGTGGCAGGGGGTGTCCTCCTCGTCGCGCACCTGGCGCTCGTCGCCTGGATCACGCTGCGCCCGCTGGACGTGCCCTGGGTGAGTCCGGCCAACCTGCGTCCGTTCGCCGGCATCAGAGCCGATCTCGCGCTGGGCTGGCCCGAAGCCGCCCACCGCATCGGGGACGGGCTGGCGCTGCTCGCGCCGCTCGGGGTGCTGCTGCCCGTGGCGGGCGGCCGACTCGTCGTCTCGCCGCTCGCCTCGCTGGCCCGTACGGTCGCCGCGGGCACCCTGATCTCCCTGGGCATCGAACTGCTGCAGACCGGTGTGCCCGGCCAGGTGGTGGACATCGACGCGATCCTGCTCAACACGGTGGGGGTGGCACTGGCCCATCTCCTGGTCGTGCCCGCGGCCCGGGGCCGGCTCCGCCGCCGGGCGGAGTCCCGGCAACGGGCCGCCCTCCCGCGGGAGGAGCCGTCTCAGGGGCGGACCCCGACGATTCCCAGGGTCGGGACAGCCCCGTAGAGCGACGCTTCGTCCGCTTCGTCCGCGTAGCGTGGAACACGTCGGAACAGCGGGACGCCAGAACGACGGCGGCACCGGCCCACCGGCATCGAGACCGGCCGGGCGATCGGCAGCCGCCGGGAGCCGGCCCCCGCCACGGTTCGCGAAGGAGCCACCATGACCGCCCTTGCCCGCCCCACCCACGGCCGGATGATCGGCGGAGTGTGCGCAGCGCTGGCACAGCGCTTCGGCACCTCCGCGACCACGATGCGTGTCGTCTTCCTGGTGTCGTGCCTGCTCCCGGGCCCGCAGTTCCTGCTCTACATAGCGCTGTGGATCCTGCTGCCCTCCGAGGAGAAGGCGGCGGGCCGCGCCGCCCGGTGACGCCGGCGCCCGGCGCCGCGGCGCCGGCACGCACCGACATGCCGATGGGCGCCCCGGGCGGGGCGCCCATCGGCCGGTGCGGGGGGCCTCAGCCCAGCGGGATTCCGTTCAGCGGCGTGCCGTGCGTGGGCAGTCCGTGCACCGGCAGCCCGCCGAGCAGTCCGGCGGCCGGCGCGACCGGGCCGTCGGTGACGGCCTGCCGGGCGACGGGCCGGGCCGCGGCCACCGCCGCGCCGAGTGCGTCCTGTCCCTGGCCGAGCGCCTCACCCGCGCCGGGCAGGGTCCTGGCGACGTCGCCGACCGGCAGCGCCTGGGTGACGGTGTCCGGACCGACGGCGTCCGGCGTGGCCGGGGCCGCGCTCGCGACGCCCGCGCCCGCGGCGGCGAAGGCGGCGCCCAGGGCGGCGACCCCGAGGGTCTTGGCAGCAGACTGCTTCATGGTGAATGCGTCCTTGGATCCGATGACGGGGATGTGAGCGGTCCAAGAACCGTAAACACGCGGAAGCGGGCTCCGCAAACACCCGGATACGGCCGGTTTTCCGTTTCCGGACCGCCCGTGAAACGCTCCGGTCAGCCGTCGGACACCAGGGAACCCCTGGTGGAGGCGGTCTGCTGGAACAGCCATTCGGACTTCAGTTCCGCATATCCGGGCTTGATGACGTCGTTGATCATCGCCAGCCGTTCATCGAAAGGAATGAATGCTGACTTCATAGCATTGACGGAGAACCATTGGAGATCATCGAGCGTGTAGCCGAATGCCCCGACCAGATGGTCGAATTCCCGGCTCATGCTCGTCCCCGACATCAAGCGGTTGTCCGTGTTCACCGTGGCACGGAAATGCAGCCGCCGCAGCAGCCCGATGGGGTGGTCGGCGTACGAGTCCGCCGCGCCGGTCTGCAGGTTGGAGCTGGGGCACAGCTCCAGCGGGATGCGCTTGTCGCGCACGTAGGACGCGAGACGCCCTAGCTTCACCGTGCCGTCGTCGTCGACCTGGATGTCGTCGATGATGCGCACCCCGTGCCCGAGCCGGTCGGCACCGCACCACTGCAGGGCCTGCCAGATGGACGGCAGTCCGAATGCCTCGCCGGCGTGGATGGTGAAATGGTTGTTCTCGCGCTTGAGGTACTCGAAGGCGTCCAGGTGCCGGGTGGGCGGGTAGCCGGCCTCGGCGCCGGCGATGTCGAAGCCCACCACGCCCAGGTCCCGGTACCTGTTGGCCAGTTCGGCGATCTCCAGGGCGCGGGCCGCGTGCCGCATGGCGGTCAGCAGTGCGCCGACGCGGATGCGGCGGCCGCCGCGGCGGGCGCGCGACTCCCCCTCGCGGAAGCCCTCGTTGACGGCCTCGACCACCTCTTCGAGGCTGAGCCCGCCCGCCAGGTGCTGCTCGGGGGCGTAGCGCACCTCGGCGTAGACCACCCCGTCCTCGGCGAGGTCCTCCGCACACTCGGCGGCCACGCGCACCAGCGCCTCGCGGGTCTGCATCACGCCGACGGTGTGGGTGAAGGTCTCCAGGTACCGCTCCAGCGAACCGGAGTCGGCGGCCTCGCGGAACCAGACCCCGAGCTTGTCCGGGTCGGTCTCCGGGAGAGGCGGGACGGGGGTGCCTCCCACGCCGTCGAGGCGGTGGGGGGCGGACTCCTGGGCGAGTTCCACGATCGTGCCGGGGCGCAGGCCCCCGTCGAGGTGGTCGTGCAGCAGGACCTTGGGCGCGCGGCGGATCTGATCCCAGCTCGGGGTGTTCTGGTGCTGGTTCTTCATTTCCGCACCATAGCCCCTACGCGCGTAGAGTCAGGGGTTCGGGGCGAGGTCGATATCCAAAGGTGACCCCCCGGGCAGGTTTCGTCCACCCCCGTGTCTGACACTGTTCTTTCATGGCACACCAAGCTACGCCGGTTCGCAGGGCCCGGCTGGGAAGGCCGCTCGGCCCGGAACCGACAGCGGTGAGCGGCGCGGTGCTGCTGCTCCCCGGCGGCGACGAGATCTCCGCCCGCAAACCCTCCCCTCTGCTGGCGGCCGCCTCCGTCCGCGCGCTGGGCCGCCGGCTGGCACGCGCGGGCCACGGTGAGGGTCTGGTCACACACGTGGTGCACTACCGCTACCGGGGATGGAACGGCAGCGAGGCGCATCTGGCGCAGGACGCCGCCTGGGCCGCCGAGGAGGTCGTACGACGCCACGGGGACGTGCCCGTCTGCCTCGCAGGCGTGGGCATGGGCGGGCGGGCGGCACTGCACGCGGCCGGGCACACCGCCGTCGTGTCCGTGCTCGCGCTGGCCCCCTGGCTGCCCGAGGAGGACGTGGCGGCGGCACCCGAACCGGTGAAGCAGCTCACGGGCCGGCAGGTGCTGATCGTGCACGGCACGAACGACGGACGGACGGACCCGGAGCTGTCGTTCCGGCTCGCGCAGCGGGCCAAGAAGGCGAACCGCGACGTCTGCCGCTTCGAAGTGCACGCAGACGGCCACGGGTTGCACCAGTACCGCTCCGAAGTACTCGCGCTGGCCGAGGACTTCGTGATGGGCACGCTGTTCGGCCGGGCCTTCACCCGCCCCCTCCAGGACGCCCTGGCGGCGCCACCGCCGCTGGGGCTGCGGATGCCGCTTGCGGCGGGGTTCGGGCGGTCGCTGCGGAGGTGACGGGGAGCCCCGGCGGTGACAGGCGTCATCCGTCTGCGGGAGCACGGCCGTGACGACGTGCGGGAAGGACCGAGGGAAGGACCGAGGGAAGGATCGCGGGAAGGACCGACTCCTTGTGCCGTCGGCTGGAGAACGCGGCCGGCGCGTCCGCGGGCGGCACCGTCCTCGCGGCCGGCCCGACACCGGACGGGTGAGGCAGAGCGGCCGTGCCCGGCCCGGCCCCGTCACCGTACGATCCCGGCCCGCGGGGCTCACGTCGAGCGGTCTTCCAGGTACCTCGTGTGGGTCTCCTGCCGGCGTGCCTCGGTCTCCCGCAGGGCCGAGGCCAGCCGGCCCGCCTCCTCGTGGAGGAGGTCCAGCTGCCGTTCGAGATGGCGTTCCGGCGGCTCCTGCCCCGGCGTCAGCCGGCTCCACCAGCGGGTCCGTACGAACGTGTCCACGGCCTCCGGGACGTCCTGCCGGACGGTCCTGGCCAGCGTGTGCACGCCCTCGGGATCCTGGGCGAGGACCTCGGCGACCCAGCCGGGGTCCAGCAACGCCGCCAGCAGGCCCGTGAGTTCGGTGAGCCTGCCGGAGGCCGCGGGCGGCAGTTCGACCTCCGCCAGATAGCCGCGCAGCGCCTCGAAGTCGGCGCGCAGTGCCTCCAGTTGCGCCGAGGGGTCGGGGAAGTCCGGGGGCGCCGGACGCTCCGGCGGGGCGATCAGCGCTCCCGCCCCGTAGAGGCCGGCGACCACGACGGGCCAGTACGCGCCCGCGACGCCCGTGAAGGTGAGCGCGAGCCCGGCCAGTCCGCAGGCGCTCCCGGCGAGGTTCTTCGGGGACTCGACGTAGCGCATCAGCCTATTGGTAGCCACGGATCTCCTCGAAGGCGCCGTCGAGCGAGCCCTTCCGGGCGTCGAAGAGGCGGCCGCCGGTCAGTTCGGCGATGTGCTCCAGCTCCGCCCGGTCGGAGTCGCCGAAGAGGACGGGGAACACCGGGATGTCGCGCCGGTGGCCGCTCAGGCGGCGGTGGAAGGCGTCGAAGTCGCCGGCCTCGGCGCCGGTCGTGTTCTCGCCGTCCGTCATCAGCACGATCGACGTGAAGGTGTCGCGGTCGGCGCCCAGGTGCTCGTACGCCCTCTCCAGGGAGGTGTAGACGGCCGTCTCCCCGTCGGCGTCCAGCGCCCGGGCGTCCGCGCGGACGGCGTCCAGTCCCCGCTGCGGGTCCGCGGGGTCGACGACATGGGTGCGCACGCTCTTCACGTCCGACCCGAACGGCATCAGCGTGATCTCCTCACGCTCGCGGAAGTGGCCGGTGAGGTCCGTCAGCGCCTTCTTCAGCCGGGTGAGGCGGTCACCCTCCATGGAGCCGGAGGTGTCGAGCACGTAGACCGTCCGCGAGGGCCGCCGCAGCCTGTTCTCGTAGGCGTCGAGGAGGCGGTCGGCGACCGAGCGGGTGCCGGGGAAGGGGAGTTCGCGCCGTCGGCCGGCGCCGAGGCCGGCGCCCGGCGGCACGGACGCGACCACCGGACGGCGGTGCGTGCGGTCGGTGATCAGCCGCTGCACGGCCGGGGTGCGCAGGGCGTCGGCGAGACGGCGGACCTCGTCGCGGGTACCGGGGCTCGTCGTCGCCAGGGTCGACAGCGGGTAGTCGGCGGTGACCACCCCGTCCCGGGGCCGGATCACGGTGAGGCCGGGGAGGCCCGTGAGGACGGACTCGTAGTTGAGCAGGGCGTCGACGTTCCCGCGGCGGGCGTAGGCGGAGGCCAGCCAGCCGGACGAACCCGACGTCAGCTTCTGACCCCCGAAGAACTCCTTCAGCCGCGGGGTGGCCCTGGCGACGTCCGCGTCGGTGAGGGCCGACTGGGCACCGGACAGCGCGGAGGTCACCGAGACCAGCGTGGCGAAGCCGGAGTTGGAGCGGGCCGGGTCGGTCATGCCGTACGTCAGCCTGCCCTCCCGTACGGCCTGCCCGATCTGCGACCACGTCACCTGGTCGGGCTTCCAGTGGAGTGCGCTCAGCGTCTTCCTCCTGACGCCGATGGCGACGGGGCTGGACATGACCGGCGTCTCGGAGACGACCTTCCTCGCGGCCTCGGGGCGCAGCCGGAGGTAGGCGTCGGAGGACAGCCACAGGGCGTCGTACGCCCCGTCCGCCGTGCCCTTGGCGAGCAGGTCCACGGCGTCGAGGGTGCCCATGTAGGTGGGGCGGACCGTGATGCCGGTGGATTCCCGGACCCGGTCCAGGACCGGGCCCATGTCGCTGAGTTCGCTGGAGGCGAGGACACGGAGGGTGCCGGGCCGGGGCCCGCCGTCGTCCTGGGGCTGCGGCTTCCGCGCCGTGCAGGACGTCAGCAGGACGGCGAAGGCGGCGAGGGCGGCGAGGGCGGCCGCGGAGGCGCGGGAGGCGGGCACGGCACTGCGCCGTCTGCGTGTCACGCGGGTCCCCCCTCCAGCGCGCCCTGCGACCGGCTCCGCCCCAGGCGGGCGCCCGCCTCCTGCAGTTCCGTCGTCAGCGACTCCACCGTGGCCGCCATCGTCTCGGTCGCCTGCACCTTGTACGTGTCGATGGCGTCGAGGGTGCGGTAGATCTGCTGGAAGGCCGAGCGGAGCGTCTCCACGCCGACCGCGGGATCGGCGGCGATGCGCTGGATCTCGCCGCTCTGTGTGGCGAGCATCTCGGCGTTGCCGCGGATCAGGTCCTCGGTGGTGCCGCGCAGAGCGTTGACCTGGTCCACGACCTTGCGCTGGTTGTCGAGCGCCGAGGCCAGCATCACCGAGATCCGCAGGGCGGAGACGGTGGTGGTGGCCGCGCGGTCGACGCCCTTGATCAGCTCGTCGTTGTTGCGCCGTACGACGTCCATGGCGAGGTAGCCCTGTGCGCACACCGCGAGCTGGGTCAGCAGGTCCTGGTGCTTCTGGCGCACGGGGAAGAGCACGTCGGCGCGGAGGGCGTCGGCCTGCGCGGGGTCGGTCGCCTCGACCCCGGCGATGTGCTGCTCCACGGCCGCGTCCAGGGCCTCGGTGAGCACGACGTACTCCTGCAGCTTGCCCATGGTCTCCCACAGGCGGACGCGTTCGGTCTGGAGCGCGGCGTTGTCGCGGCGCAGCTCGTCCTGACCGCCGCGCAGGGATCCCACGATCTTGTTCAGGGTCCCCTGCGCGGAGGCGTACCTGGCGACGTGGTCGCGCAGCCTGGTGCCGCCGGGGAGCCGGGAGAGGAACCTGCGCCCCTTGCCCGCCGGCATGTCGCGCGGGTCCAGGTCCTCGACGACCCGCCGCAGTTCGACGAGCGAGCCGCCGACCCGGGAGCCGGCGTCGTCGCCCTTGCCGGGGAGGCTGCGCAGGGTGCGCTCCAGCATCCGGTTGGACTGGGCGGCCGCGGTCCGCATGTCGCTCGCGCCGAGCGCGGTGATCTCCCCGATCCTGCCGGCGAACTCCGGGGAACGGGCGTCGAGGGCGGCGAGCCCTTCGACGTGGGCGGCGGCCTTCCGGGTCATGTCGGCGCGGACGGAGTCGTCGAGCGGCACGATCCCGCCGGCCTTCTCCCGTGGCACGGGGGCGACGGGCCCGGGCGGGGTGAGGGTGAAGGTGTCGTCGCCGGTTC
Organism: Streptomyces sp. NPDC007264; assembly: GCF_042869095.1. NCBI lineage: Bacteria > Bacillati > Actinomycetota > Actinomycetes > Kitasatosporales > Streptomycetaceae > Streptomyces > Streptomyces sp. NPDC007264. The sequence goes on along the minus strand of NZ_JBIAFD010000009.1, from coordinate 309,576 downwards.
CGGTGCCGGTGTCGGTGCCGGTCATGTCAGTTCTCCCCCTGGTTCCGGGCCCGGCGGGCCATCTCGTGCAGCACCGCGGAGGTGGGCACGGGCGCCTGGCGGACGCCGGTCAGCTTCTGGTTGAGGTACGAGGTGTACGCGGCGGTGGCCGCCGTGAACTCGGCGGTGTCGCCCTGCGGACGGAACCCGTGGCGGACGGCGAGCCTGCGCAACGCCGGGTCCGTACTGAGGAGTTCGCCGAGGTCGCGGCCCGCCCGGGTGAGCGGTACGACGGTGTGGTCGCTGTTGGCCGTGGTGTCCGGGTAGAGGACGGTGAGGTCGTCCACGCCGTGGCCGTCGTGGAGGAGGGCGGCCACCTGGGACTCGTAGACGAGGACGAGCGGGTTGCCCGCGCCGCTGACGAAGTCCCGGAACGCCGCGTCCGAGCTGGGCTGTTGGGCGCCCTGGACGCTGATCAGCTTGTGCATGAGGGGCGCGGTGCGGTCGACGCCGGCGTCGTCGGCCGCGACGCGGCCGCCTCCCGCCACATAGCTGGCGGCGGCGAGGTAGAGGGCGCCGGAGTTGGAGGTCTCCGGATCGGTGGTCGCGATGTAGAGGGTCCCGGTCAGCTCGGTGTGGGCGCTCGCCCCCTCGAGCTGCTGCCAGGTGCGGTCGTGGCGCGCCGCGTCGAGGTAGGCGGCCATGCGGAGGGTGCCGCGACCGTGGTCCAGGGCGGCGAGCCCGTTGGCGGCGAGCACCTGGGCGGCGCTGCGGCGCGCCACGACGACCAGGGGCGAGTAGAAGGGCCGCGGCAGGGGCTGCCGCGCGTGGTACTTGGCGGCGAGCGCGTCGGCGGGGGCCTGGCTGGAGGGGAAGGCGAAGTCGTAGCCCTTGAGGGCGAGTTGCTCCATGGCCCAGGAACCGGATGTCTCGGTTCTGACGGTGTAGCCCCTGGCGGCGAGGGCCTTCACCACGGCGGGATCGGCGAAGAACTCCGCCTTCTCCGATCCGATCACTCCTCGCACGGTCTTCGTTGCCGTGCTCGTGTCCCCGCTTCCGCGGCCCGCTACGACGGCTGCCACCACGCCGCCGATCAGCAGTACCCCGAGGAGGATTCCTGCGATACGTCTCACGCCGGGGAGCGTGCTCCCGAAACGAAACATTCCCCCCGGTTCCGGGTGAACGCCGGATGGCGGGCGGATCCCGGTATGCAACGGGAACGGGGGGCTCCGGTGAGAGAGAGCTGACCGAGGGGCGGCAGGCTATGGGACCGCTAGTGCCCCGGCAGGCAACGTTTGCCCGTCAAGGAGCGGCGTCGTGGGGGTCCCCCGCTCGAGCGGAGCCGAGAGTGGGGGAGCGTGCTCTCGGCGTGCCGGCCGGAAGTCCTCGTACTGGACGTACGTGGGCTTTCGGCCGGTGCGGCGAGTGGGGGTCCCCCTGCTCGAAGAGCTTGGGGGAGCGTGCCGGGCGCCGCGACGGGCGAACGTTGCCTGCTGGGGCACTAGCCGGTGAGGGTCTGGGTGCCGAGCACGGCGACGAGCGCGAGGCGTTCGGCGTCCTCGGTGCCGGGCTCGGCCGTGTAGACGATGATGCGCAGGTCGCTGCCCTCGACGCTGAGCACGTCGCAGTCCAGCGTCACGGCGCCCACCCGCGGATGGTCGACGGTCTTGCGCGACGCCTCGTGGCGGGCCATGGTCCCGGAGTCCCACAGCTCGGCGAACCGCTCACTGTTCGCGCGCAGTTCCGCGATCAGCCGCCGCAGCCCCTGGTCCGCCGGATAGCGGCTCGCGGCCGTGCGCAACGCGGTGACGTGCGTGGTCTCCAGCGCCCGCCGGGACTGCGGTGTGTGGCGGACGCGGCTGCCCGAGCCGAGGAAGTTCCGCCACACCGCGTTGCGGTCCTTGCCGTGGTACTCCCCCATCAACGCCGTGTACATCGGGTTGGCCAGCAGCAGCGTCCAGGCCGCGTCGGCGACCGCCACGGGCGTCCCGGTCAGCCGGTCCAGCATCCGGTGCACGCTCGGCGTGATGTACGCGGGCACGGTGCCCTGTCCCGGTGGTACGAGGCCGGCGACATGGAACAGATGCTCGCGCTCGGCCGGGGACAGGCGCAACGCCCGGCCGAGGGCCTCGACGACCTGTTGCGACGGGTGGGCCGCCCGGCCCTGCTCGAGGCGGGTCACGTAGTCGACCGAGATCCCGGCCAGCAGCGCCAGTTCCTCACGGCGCAGCCCGGTCGCGCGCCGCCGGCCGCCCATGGGCAGCCCGGCCGCCTCCGGAGACACGCGGTCGCGCCAGAGCCGCACCGTGCGCCCGAACTCCGTGCCCGCCATGTCACCACTGTGCACCACGGCGCCCGGGTCTTCCTGGTACTGGCAGTCCCAGGAAGGAGGGACGCCTGGCCGGCCGCGCGCCTCGGCCGCACGGTGGGGACATGACCACCACACTGATCACCGGAGCGAACAAGGGTCTCGGCTTCGAGACCGCCCGCCGGCTCCTCGCCGCGGGCCACACCGTCTGGATCGGCAGCCGCGACGCCGAGCGCGGGCGCCGGGCCGCCGAGCGGCTGGGCGCGCGCACGGTGCCGCTCGACGTCACCGACGACGCGTCCGTCGCGGCCGCGGCCAAGGCCGTCGAGGCCGACGGCGGCCTGGACGGCCTGGTCAACAACGCCGGCGTCGAGGTCCGCGGCACGGGCAACGGCGTGCCCGGTGCCGAGGAGGTGACCGCCGACCAGATGCGGCAGGTGTTCGAGACGAACGTCTTCGGCGCCGTGCGCGTCACCCACGCGTTCCTCCCGCTGCTGCGGCGTTCCGCCGCGCCCGTCGTGGTCAACGTCAGCAGCGGCCTGGCCTCCCTGACCCGGGTCGGTACCCCGGGCACCCCGGCGTACGCCTACCCGGGGGTCGCCTACCCGGCGTCGAAGACCGCGCTCAACATGGTCACGGTGCAGTACGCGAAGGCGTTCCCGCAGATGCGGATCAACGCGGTGGAGCCCGGCTTCACCAGGACCAACCTGAACGGCAACACCGGCATCCAGACCGTGGAACAGGGCGCCGAGATCATCGTGCGCATGGCGCAGGTGGGCCCCGACGGACCCACGGGCGGCTACTTCGACGCCGAGGGCCCCCTCCCCTGGTAGCCGGAGGCGGGGGCTGGCGGGTGTTTCAGCCGGGCAGCAGCCGTCCCCTCCGGGACAGCAGGAACCTCTTGAAGGCCGCCACCGGCGGCGTGTCCACCTGGCCCGCCGGCCAGGCGACGCCGATCTCCCGCACCGCCCGCGGGGCGGTGACCGTCAGCTCCACGACTCCCGGGCGCGGCACGGCCGGTGGCGGCAGCAGGGCCACACCGAGACCGGCCGCCACCAGCCCCCGCAGGGTCTCCGCCTCCTCGCCCTCGAAGGCGACGCGTGGCGTGAACCCGGCCTGCCGGCACAGGTCGTCGGTGATGCGGCGCATTCCGTAGCCGGGCTCCAGGGTCACGAAGGTCTCGTCGGCGGCCTCGGCGAGGCGGACGCGTCTGCGGCCCGCGAGCCGGTGGTCGGCGGGCACGACGAGCCGCAGCTTCTGCTCGTCGAGCCGGCGGCCGACGAGGTCGGGGGCGTCGGGCACCGGCGAGGTCAGGCACAGGTCCAGTTCCCCGGCCCGCAACCCCTCGAGCATCGCCTCGCCGTGGTTCTGGACGAGGCTGAAGCGGACGCGCGGATGGTCGGCGCGGAAGGCGTGGATCAGTCCGGGCACGGTCTCGGCGCCCATCGTGTGCAGGAATCCGAAGGCGACCTTGCCCGCGGCGGGGTCCGCGTCCGCGCGCACCTCCTCGGCGGCCCGCTCGATCTCGGCGAGGGCACGCTCCACGGAGGCGAGGAACGTACGGCCGGCCGGGGTGAGCGAGACCGTGCGGCCGTGGCGGGCGAACAGTTCGACGCCCAGGTCCTGTTCGAGGCGGACGAGGGCGCGGGACAGGGTGGACTGGGGGACCTGCATCTCCTGCGCGGCCCGCGTGACGTGTTCGGTACGGGCGACACCGGCGAAGTACGCCAGGCGCGGCGCGAGTACCGCGACGATGTCTTCTGTGTCACCGGACCGTGACAGGCCGGCGGCCGACCTCCGCTGATGCACCATGGGAACGATTATGGGGTTTCTGTGCATTGGACGGATGAATGGCGGCTCCGTACGGTCGAAGCATGCCTGCCGCCGATACCGGGGCGCCCACCACCGTGGGCGCCGATGCCGTCACCGTCCCCGCCCCCGTCCCCGACGCCCGGATGACTCCCGGAGGTCCCGGCTACCGCCGGATGAGCCTCGCCCTGTTCCTCGCGGGCGTCGCGACCTTCGCCCTCCTCTACTCCACGCAGGCGCTGCTGCCGCTCCTCTCCCGTGACTTCACGGCGACGGCGAGCGCGGCGAGCTGGACGGTGTCGGCCGCGACCGGCGGCCTCGCGCTGTTCGTCCTGCCGATGAGCGCGCTCTCCGAGCGGTTCGGGCGGCGTACGGTCATGACGGCGTCGCTGGCGGTCGCGGTCACCGTCGGCCTGCTGGTCCCCTTCGCCCCGTCGCTGGGCGCGCTGGTCGCACTGCGCGCCGTCCAGGGGGCGGCCCTGGCCGGGCTCCCGGCGTCGGCGACCGCGTATCTGGCCGAGGAGGTCCGCCCCACGGCCCTGATCACGGCCATCGGCCTGTTCGTCGCCGGCAACAGCGTCGGCGGCATGAGCGGCCGGATCATCACCGGCTGGGTCGCGCAGGAGTGGGGCTGGCGGGTCGCCCTGGGCACCATCGGCGCGATCGCGGTCGGCTGCGCGGTGGCCTTCCGCCTGCTGCTCCCGGCGCCGCGGCACTTCAGGGCGGGGTCGCTGCGCCCGCGTGTGCTGGCCCGCACGGTCCGCGGCCACCTCTCCGACCCGCTGCTTGCCCGGCTGTACGCGATCGGCGCGCTGTTCATGACGGTGTTCGGCGGCGTCTACACCATGATCGGCTACCGCCTGACCCGGGAGCCGTTCGGGCTGCCGCAGGGCATCGTCGGCTCGGTCTTCCTGGTGTACCTGGTGGGTACCGTGTCGGCGTCGGCCGCCGGCCGGCTGGTGGGCCGCCTGGGCCGCCGCGGGGCGCTCTATCTGGCGGGCGGCACGACCGCCACGGGCCTGCTGCTGTCCCTGGCCTCGTCGCTGCCGCCGGTGCTGCTCGGCCTGGTCCTGATCACGGCCGGCTTCTTCGCGGGCCACACGGTGGCGTCGTCGGCGGTCAGCCACACGGCGAAGCGGGGCCGTGCGCAGGCCGCCGCCCTCTACCAGTCCGCGTACTACATCGGCTCCAGCACCGGCAGCACCGTCGGCGCGGTGGCCTTCCACGCGGGCGGCTGGGCCGGGACGGTGGGCATGGGCCTGCTGGCGGTGCTCGGCGTCGTGACGATCACGCTGGCCGGGTCGCGGGCGGCCCGGGCCGGGCGGCAGCCCGTGGCGGCCTGAGGCCCCGGCGCGTCCCTCCGGGCCGCGCCGACCGTGCGGCACCCACTCCGGCCTGGCCCTTCGCGCGAGCGGGGGGCCGATGTCAGTGGCCTGCGATAGCTTCCGAAGGGTGGGGCGCAACGGCGCGCACGAGGGAACGGCCACAGGGGTGGGTGGACCATGAGTGACGGCACGGCGACGGCGGACGACCTCGACGTCCGGCTGGAGAAGCACCGCGTGGAGCTCACCGGGTACTGCTACCGCATGCTCGGCTCCTCCTTCGAGGCCGAGGACGCGGTCCAGGACACGATGGTCCGCGCCTGGCGGAGCTACGAGAAGTTCGAGGGCCGCTCGTCCCTGCGCTCATGGCTGTACCGGATCGCGACGAACGTCTGCCTGGACATGCTCAGCGCCGGCAACAAGCGCGCCCGCCCCATGGACCTGACCGACTCCACCCCGCTGGCCCGGGCCGCCCTCGCCCCCCGCCCGGAGGACACCTGGCTGGAGCCGATGCCGGACGCCCGGGTGCTGCCGGCGGTGAGCGACCCCGCGGAGGCCGCGGTGGCGAAGGAATCGGTACGACTCGCGTTCATGGCGGCCCTGCAGCAACTGCCGCCCAAGCAGCGCGCGGTGCTCATCCTGCGCGAGGTGCTCGCCTGGCGGGCGAGCGAGGTCGCCGAGCTGCTCGACACCTCGGTCGCATCGGTCAACAGCGCGCTCCAGCGGGCCCGGGCGACTCTCGCGGAGAAGGGCGGGGAGGGCGCCGAAGCATCCGTCTCCGCCCCGCTCGACGAGGAGCAGCGCAGGCTCCTGGAACGCTATGTGGCGGCCTTCGAGGGCTACGACATGACGGCGCTGACGGCCCTGCTGCACGAGGACGCGGTCATGACGATGCCGCCGTTCGACCTGTGGCTGCGCGGCACGTCGGACATCACCGGTTTCATGACCACGCTCGGCTCCGCCTGCGCGGGCTCGCGGCTGGTGCCGGTCGCGGCCAACGGCCTGCCGGGGTTCGCCCAGTACAAGCCGGATCCGGACACGGGAGGCTTCACGGCCTGGGCGATCCAGGTCCTGGAGACATCAGACGGCCGGCTCACCGGGCTCCACTGCTTCCTCGACACCGAGCGCTGGTTCCCGCTGTTCGGGCTCCCCCTCCACCTCGACGGGGAGGCCGACGACGTCGAGTAACGCCCGCAGCGCGGGCGCCGGACCACGCAACCGGATGCACCCTCCCGCCCGCTTGGCCGCCAGTTGCAGCCGGGCGAGCGCGTCGACGGCCGCGAGCCCCGGCGGACCCAGCGCCGAGGCGTCGCACACCACGACACCCGCGCCGGTCGACTCCAGCAGCGCCCGCACGTCCGCGCCCAGCGCCGCCACCTCGTCACGGCCGAGGAAGGCGGGCAGGACCAGCACAACCGGTGTCGTCGCATCCACGGAGGGTGGACCGGCTGGAGCCGCGCAACTCATCGGCTCCGACGCGGGTGAGTCCCTACTCGGCCGGGAATTCGCTGGTGTCGAGGGAGAGGTCGAAGGGCGCGGGCAGCTTGACGGCCTCGCCGAACTTGGCCTCGGCCAGCACCTGGTAGACATCGCCCTTGGGCTCGCCGTACAGCGTCGCCGTGGGACCGCCGGAGGCCCAGCGGTCGACGAGGAGATACAGGGGGATGCCCGCGGTCGCGTAGGCGGCCGGCTTGGTGACGCGGTCGTGGCGGGCGTTGGACCTGGAGGTGACCTCGACGACGAGTTCGGCCAGGGCGGCCGGGATGTGGGAGTCCGCGTCCGTGCGCTCCTGCACCGGGACCACCACGAGGTCCGGGATGAGCATGCCCATACGCGACGGCACGGCGATCGCCAGCGTCTGGTAGACCCCCCAGTCTTCGGGGATCACGGAGTAGAGGCGGCGATGGATGCGTTCCGCGATCATGTTGTGGCGGTACGCGGGAGAAGGTGACGCGGTGATGATCCCCTCGATGATCTCCACCTTGCTGCCCTCGGGCCGTTCCATCTCCTCCCAGAACCGGACGAGGTCGTCCCAGCTCTGCTCGGGGTCGTGGCCCACGGTGAGTGCGCTCATGGCGGTCTCCCATCGGTTGCGTCACCGAGTCCAGCATGCCGAACGGGACCGGCGCCGGTCCACCGATCCCGTTCACCCGCAAGGGGAATCCGCAGGTCAGGCGATACGTTCCCGCACCACCGGCGGCGCGGTGAAGGCCGTGTCCGGGGTCGCGATGCCGTACGCGCCCTCGATCGCCTCCAGGGCGTACGCGAAGCGTTCCGGGGTGTCCGTGTGCAGGGTGAGCAGGGGACTGCCCGCCGTCACCCGGTCACCCGGCTTGGCGTGCATCTCGATGCCCGCCGCCGCCTGCACCGGGTCCTCCTTGCGGGCACGGCCGGCGCCGAGGCGCCAGGCGGCGACGCCGATGCCGTAGGCGTCCAGGCGGGTCAGCACGCCCGACGACGGCGCCGTGATCACGTGCTGCTCGCGGGAGGCGGGCAGCGGCGCGTCCGGGTCGCCGCCCTGGGCGCGGATCATGCGGCGCCAGACGTCCATCGCGGAGCCGTCGGCCAGGGCCTTCGCCGGGTCGGCGTCCTTCAGTCCGGCCGCGTCCAGCATCTCCCGCGCCAGCGCCAGGGTCAGGTCCACGACGTCCGTCGGGCCGCCGCCCGCCAGGACCTCCACGGACTCGCGGACCTCCAGCGCGTTGCCCGCGGTCAGGCCGAGCGGCGTCGACATGTCCGTCAGGAGCGCGACCGTGCGCACCCCGTGGTCGGTGCCCAGGCCCACCATCGTCCGCGCCAGTTCGCGGGCGTCCTGAAGGGTCTTCATGAAGGCGCCGTTGCCCACCTTCACGTCGAGGACGAGCGAGCCGGTCCCCTCCGCGATCTTCTTCGACATGATCGACGAGGCGATCAGCGGGATCGCCTCGACCGTCCCGGTGACGTCGCGGAGCGCGTACAGCTTCCTGTCCGCGGGCGCCAGGCCGTCGCCCGCGGCGCAGATCACCGCGCCCGTCGTGTCGAGGACGTGCAGCATCTCCTCGTTCGACAGCAGCGCGCGCCAGCCCGGGATCGACTCCAGCTTGTCCAGGGTGCCTCCGGTGTGCCCGAGGCCGCGGCCCGACAGCTGCGGGACCGCCGCACCGCAGGCGGCGACCAGCGGTGCCAGCGGCAGCGTGATCTTGTCGCCGACGCCGCCCGTGGAGTGCTTGTCGGCGGTCGGGCGGGACAGCGACGAGAAGTCCATACGCTCGCCGGAGGCGATCATCGCCGCGGTCCAGCGGGCGATCTCGCGGCGGTTCATGCCGTTGAGCAGGATGGCCATCGCGAGCGCGGACATCTGCTCGTCGGCGACCTCGCCCCGCGTGTACGCGTCGACGACCCAGTCGATCTGCTCGTCGCTCAGCTCACCGCGGTCCCGCTTGGTGCGGATGACGGAGATGGCGTCCATGGCGATGGCTTCCTTCCGAAGGTGCGAAGCTGTGCGGCCCCTGCGAGCCGTGACGCACGACTCGCAGGGGCCGCACGGAGTCACAGGGTGAGATGGTCCGGCCCGAAGGGCTGCGGCAGTATCGCGGAGAGCGGCAGGATCCCGGCCGGTGTCTCCAGCAGCAGATGGGGGCCGCCGAACTCGTACAGCAGCTGCCGGCAGCGGCCGCAGGGGATGAGGACGTCCCCGTTGCCGTCCACGCAGGTGAAGTGCGTCAGCCGGCCGCCCCCGGTGTTCTGCAGCTGCGAGACCAGCCCGCACTCGGCGCACAGGCTGATGCCGTACGAGGCGTTCTCCACGTTGCAGCCGGTGACGATGCGCCCGTCGTCGACCAGGGCCGCGACGCCGACCGGGTAGCCCGAGTAGGGGGCGTAGGCGCGGGACATCGCCGCGCACGCCTCCTCCCTCAGGGCCGCCCAGTCGACCGTCGCGGGCCGCGTCACTTGCCCTGTCCCTTCCGGTACGGCAGGCCGTCCGCCTTCGGCATCCGCAGATGCTGCGCGGACAGCGAGAGCACCAGCAGCGTGACGAGGTACGGGGTGGCGGACACGAGTTGCTTCGGGACCTCGTTCGTGTCGACGTACCAGAGGAACATCAGGGCCGAGACCACGGCCGTGATCACGGCGGGGACGTACTTCTTCCGCCATGCGAGGTACACGGCGCCGAACACCAGCAGGATCGCCAGCAGCAGGATCAGGGCGTGGACGTTGGTGGTGCCGCCGCGCAGGTTGAGGCTGTCGGTGTAGCCGAACAGGCCCGCGCCGAGGGCGAGTCCGCCCGGCATCCAGTTGCCGAAGATCATCGCGGCCAGACCGATGTAGCCGCGGCCGGCCGTCTGGCCGTCCAGGTACACGTTGGACGCCACGATGGACAGGAAGGCCCCGCCCAGACCGGCGAAACCGCCGGAGATGATCACGGCGAGGTACTTGTACCTGTAGACGTTGACGCCCAGCGACTCCGCCGCCACCGGGTTCTCGCCGCAGGAGCGCAGCCGCAGGCCGAAGGCGGTGCGCCACAGCACCCACCAGCTCAGCGGGACGAGGGCGACCGCGACGACGGTGAGCGGCGACAGGTCGGTGACCAGTCCGCCGATCAGGCCGGCGAGGTCCGAGACGAGGAACCAGTGCTTCTGGTTGAGCGTGTCCATCGCGCCGGACAGACCGGGGATGTCGAAGGTGCCCAGCGAGTCGATCGGCGGGGACTGCTTGGAGGAGCCTTGCGGCAGGTCGTCGAACGTGAACTTCGACAGATAGCGGGTGGCGCCGAGGGCGAGGATGTTGAGGGCCACACCGGAGACGATGTGGTTCACGTTGAAGGTGATGGTGGCGACGGCGTGCAGGACGGCGCCCAGCGCGCCGCCGACGACGCCGAAGGCGACACCCGTCCAGGGGCCCCACTGGTAGCCCGCCCAGGCGCCGAACCAGGTGCCGAGGATCATCATGCCCTCGAGTCCGATGTTGACGACGCCGGAGCGCTCGGACCACAGGCCGCCGAGGCCCGCGAGGCCGATCGGCACGGCCAGCCGCAGGGCCGTGGACATCTGGCCGGTCGAGGTGATGCCGTTGGCTCCGCTGATCATGCGGACCACCGAGGTGAGCACGAGGATGCCCGCGATGACGAGCAGGAGCACGGGGAGCGAGAGGCGGCGGCCGCCCTTGACGGGCTGCTGCGCCTTCGGCTTCGCGACGGTCGCGGTGGTCATCGGGCCGCCACCTCCTTCTGGTGCGAGTTGATGGTGCCGACGGTTTCCGCGGCGAGCTCGGCGCCGACGCGCTTCTGGTGGCGGCGCAGACCCCATTGGCGTACGGCTTCGTACGAGATGACGACCGCGAAGACGATGAGGCCCTGCATGATCGTGGCGATCTCCTTCTCGTACGCCACCGGGGTGGCGTAGTCGAGGGCCGGGGAGGTCTTCTCCAGGAAGGCCCACAGCAGGGCGGCCAGCGCGATGCCGCCGGGGTTGTTGCGGCCGAGCAGGGCGATGCCGATCGCGGTGAAGCCGAGGCCCGCGGGGAAGGTGAGGGCGTAGGTGTGGGCGTCGCCGAGCAGCAGCGGCAGGCCGGAGAGGCCGGCGACGCCGCCGGAGATCAGCATCGCCGTGAGGACCATCTTCTTGGCGTCGACGCCGGAGGCCGCGGCGGCGGTCTCCGAGGCGCCGGTGGCCCGCAGGTCGAAGCCGAAGCGGGTGCGGTTGAGGACGAGCCAGTAGGCGACGCCCAGGGCGGCGGCGAGGAAGACCAGGCCGTAGATCTCGCCGACGTCCGGGCCCAGGTCGATGCCGGGCACCCAGCCGGACTCCTTCATCACACCGGTCGTGTTGTTGTCGCCGACCAGCACGCCGAAGTTGTCGGTGAGGGTGAGGTAGCCGATGAGGCTGGTGGCGATCGCGTTGAGCATGATCGTCGCGACCACCTCGCTGACGCCCCGGGTGACCTTCAGCACGCCCGCGATGCCGGACCAGAAGGCGCCGGTGAGGGCGCCGACGAGCAGCAGCATCGGGATCTGCAGGAAGGACGGCAGGGCCACGTGCGCGCCGACGATGGCGGTCGTCACGGCTGCCAGGCGGTACTGGCCGTCGACGCCGATGTTGAAGAGGTTCATGCGGAAGCCGAGGGCGACCGCGAGCGCGGCGATGTAGTACAGCGACGCCTGGTTGATGATCAGGACCTGGACGTCGGAGAACGCCGCCTGCTCGATCATCAGCCGGTACGGCTCGAACGGGTTCTTGCCGGAGGCGATCAGCACGACCGAGGTGAGCAGGATCGCGGAGACCAGCGCGATGACCGGACCGGCCACCGCGAGCAGCACCCGCTCCTTGTCGAACTTCTTCATCGGGCCTCGTCCTCCGGGGCGGCGTCCGTTGCGTGGTCGGTGGATTCCTCCACGTGTTCCAGGTGGCCCGACACGGCACCCGTCATGGCCGAGCCCAGCTCCTGCGCGGTGATGGCGGCCGGGTCGGCGTCGGCGACCAGCCTGCCGTTGTAGATCACCCGCAGGGTGTCCGAGAGGCCGATCAGCTCGTCCAGGTCGGCGGAGATCAGCAGCACGGCCAGGCCGGCCCGGCGGGCCTCGCGGATCCGGTCCCAGATCTGCGCCTGCGCGCCGACGTCCACCCCGCGCGTGGGGTGGGCGGCGATCAGGAACTTCGGGTCGTGGCTCATCTCACGGCCGACGATCAGCTTCTGCTGGTTGCCGCCGGACAGGGAGGCGGCGGTGACGTCGATCCCGGGTGTGCGCACGTCGAACTCCTCGACGATGCGCCGGGTGTCCTCCTGGGCGCCCTTCGGGTCGAGCCAGACGCCCTTGGCGTTGGGGCGCTCGGTGACGTGGCCCAGGATGCGGTTCTCCCACAGCGGGGACTCCAGGAGCAGGCCCTGGCGCTGACGGTCCTCGGGGATGTAGCCGATGCCCAGTTCACGCAGGCTGCGGGTGCTCCAGCCGGTGACGTCCTGGCCGAGGAAGGTGATGGAGCCGGAGTCGGTCCGCTTGAGCCCGATCAGCGCGGCGATGAGTTCGCTCTGGCCGTTGCCCTCGACGCCGGCGATGCCCAGGACCTCGCCCGCGTGGATGGTGAAGGTGATGTCGTCGAGGACGCGCCGTGTGCCGTCCGCCGCTGCCGTGTCCGGCGCGGGCAGACCGGCGCCCGCGGGGGCGGCGCCCGCGGGCTCGGTGAGCGGCCCGGAGGCGGCGCCGCCGCCCGCGAGGACGGTGAGTCCCTCGACCTGGATGACGGGCTTGTCGGTGACGGTGGACTCGGCGGTCTCCGGCGTGGGCAGTTCGCTGCCGACCATGAGTTCGGCGAGTTGGCGCGGGGTCGTCTCGGAGGGTACGGCGGTGCCGACCGTCGTACCGCGGCGGATGACGGTGATGTCGTCGGCGACCGACAGGACCTCGCCCAGCTTGTGCGAGATGAAGATGACGGACAGGCCCTCGGCCTTCAGTTCGCGCAGGTTGCGGAAGAGCGCGTCGACCTCCTGCGGGACGAGCACGGCGGTCGGCTCGTCCAGGATCAGGATCCTGGCGCCGCGGTAGAGGACCTTGAGGATCTCCACGCGCTGGCGGTCGGCGACGCCGAGGTCCTCGACCAGGACGTCGGGGCGTACGCCCAGCCCGTACCGCTCGGAGATCTCCTTGATCCTCCTGCGCGCGCCGCCGCCGATGCCGTGCAGCTTCTCGCTGCCGAGGACGACGTTCTCCAGCACCGTGAGGTTGTCGGCGAGCATGAAGTGCTGGTGGACCATGCCGATGCCGCGCGCGATGGCGTCGGCGGGACTGTTGAAGACCACCTGCTCGCCGTCCACGGTGATCGTGCCCTCGTCCGGCTTCTGCATGCCGTAGAGGATCTTCATCAGCGTCGACTTGCCGGCGCCGTTCTCGCCGACGAGGGCGTGCACGGTGCCCTTGCGCACCGCGAGGTCGATGTCGTGGTTGGCGACGACACCGGGGAAGCGCTTGGTGATCCCCGCCAGCTCGACCGCGATCGTCGACAGTGCGGTGAGCGGAGGGCTGCTGGACGCGTCGATGGCGCACTCTCCTTGGAAAAAGGGCTATCTACGCGCGTAGCGCCCCTGCCTTGAATAGTGCCCGGACCCGACCGGATCCCGATGAGGTCTCCGGTCCGCTCCGAGCGTGGTGCCGCGCGAACGGGGCGCGAGCAGGTCATCCTCCCCTCACCCCGTTCCGCGGCCGTAACGCTGCCATTACGGCGACGCGTTGACCATGGTCCGTGACGACCTTTCGGCCCGGACTTCGGGCCCATGGACGTCAGGACGTCTTGACCGTGATCGTGCCGTCCTTGATGCCCTGCTCGGCCTTCTTCAGCGCGGCCTGCAGATCGGCGTCGTTCTTGAACACCGGGTTGGAGTCGGCCAGGCCGACGCCGCCGTTGTCGAGGCTGCCGCGAACCTCGCCGGACAGCGGCTTCTTGTCCTTGACCACCGACTTGGCCAGCTCGTACACCGCACCGGAGACGTTCTTCAGGGCGGAGGTGAGGATGGAGTTCTTGTACGCCGACAGGGCGCCCTGCGCGTACTGGTCGGAGTCGACGCCGATCGCCCACACCTTGTGCGCGGCGGCGGCCTTGATGACGCCCTGACCCGACAGGCCGGCCGCGTGGTAGACGACGTCCGCTCCGGCGTCGATCTGGCCGTTCGCGGCGTTCTCGCCCTTGTCGGGGCTGGAGAAGCCGCCCTCCGCGGGCGTCTGGGTCAGGTACTGCGACTCGATCTTGATCTTCGGGTCGACCGACCTGGCGCCCTGGACGAAGCCCGCCTCGAACTTGTGGATGAGCGGGATGTCCACACCGCCGATGAAGCCGATGTGGTTCTTCTTGGTGGTCTTCGCGGCGGTGATGCCCGCCAGGTACGACGCCTGCTCCTCGTGGAAGACCATGTCGGCGACGTTCTTCAGCTGGATCGTGTTGTCGTCGATGATGCCGAAGCTGACCTTCGGGTACTTGGCCGCCACCTGCTTGACGGCCGGCGCGTAGGCGAAGCCCACCCCGATGACCGGGTTGTAGCCCGACTTGGCCAGCGTCTCCAGACGCTGCACCTTGTCGGCGTCGGACTCGCCGTCCTGCGGCTCGATGTCCCGGCCGCCGACACCGAAGTCCTTCTCGGCCTTCTGGAAACCGGCGTACGCGGCATCGTTGAACGACTGGTCGCCCTTGCCGCCGACGTCGTAGGCGAGACCGATGCCCTTGCTCTTGCCACTGCCGCCGGCGGATTCGCCGGACGAACTGCCACAGGCGGAAACGGTCACGGCAAGGGCTGCGGTGGCGACGCCTGCAACGGCGATACGGGACACCCGGCGCATGGAACGAGACTCCTTCGTGCAAGCGCCCCTACCAGGCGCTGGTTCCGCGGCAGCGTAACGCGCGTAGACCGGCCGGAAAAACCCTTCTGTCCGGTCCGTTATCGAGATGTGGCCGCGGAGGGCGCGCGGGGTACGGAGGGGGACCTTCTGTGGCTGAGAGTGAAGGCGCGACAGGGATCAGGGGACCAGCGACGGTGGGGCGACCGTCCGTGCTCGGTCGTAGAGGTCACGGGCCGCCGCGTTCTTCAGGTGGGGGCGCAGAAGGCCGAACATCGCTTTCACGCGGTCGTCGGCGCGACCGGACTGCACCATCGGGTAGTCGTCGAGCGCCTGATGCCAGGTGGCGCAGGCGGCTTCCAGGTGACCGATCTCCAGTTGGCGCTCAGCCAGGGTGGCGCGGTGCCGTACGCGGGCGCGGCGGTAGACGCTGTAGCGCACCTTGTCCGACTCCTGCATGGCTTCGATGGCGCCGGAAACGTCACCGAGTTCGTAACGGACCTGGCTGATGTGGTAATTGAGCGCTGCGGGATCGTACGAACCGAACGCCTTGCCACGCGACTCGGCGCGGTCCATGGCTCCCTCAGCCTCGCGGATGTACCGCAGTGCGCCCGCCCGGTTGCCTGTCTGCGCGGCGGCATGTGCCTGCTGACCTGCGAGGAAGGCCTGCATGCGGGGCCCGGCTTTCGGGGAGGCGGCAGCAGCAACGTCGGCTAGTTCCACAGCTTTCACCCCATGGCGGAGGTCCACTGCCTGGACGCTCATGCCGCGCAGGGTGGTGCAGTAGGTCAGGTGGTCCTCGGCCGCGCCCGCCAGCTCCAGGGCCTTGATGTAGTAGCGCTGCGCCAGGCCGTGCAGTCCCTCGTCCACGGCCATGTAGCCGGTCAGATACAGCAGGTCCGAAGCCGCGGACAGCATCGCCTTTCGCACGTCTTCGGGTGCGTCGACGCGGAGGTAAGAGGTCACGGTGTTGACCATGAACGAGGCAGCCATGGGCCGTGCGTGGCGACCGCCGAACTGGTCGTCCAGTTCCGAGACGCGCTCGGTCATGGCGATGACCATGTCCACTTCGTTCATGCCGATGCGGGTGGTGCGGCCGGACTGGATGGCTTCGGCCCGTTCGATCACGTCGGGCCAGCCGGGGATGGTGAGGGCCACCGAGAACAGACCGGCTCCCAGGACGCTGCGGCGGGACGGGTCCATGTCGTGCCTCCCCAGGTCGATTAGGCCTTCCACGGTATCCGCGGCGGTGGGGGAGTGATCGTGGGAGACGGGTAGGCCGGCCTCAGCGTGGGTGACAGGGCGGCCGAGGCGGCGGGAGAGGGCTTCGAGGATGCACGCTCGTACGCCGCTGCGGGGGACCGTGCCGCTGAGCCAGTGGCTTACCGCCGACTCGTCGTAGCGCAGGGGGGTGCCGGCTTCGGTGCCGACGCGGTTCACCGCCCGCGCGAACTGGCGGTGAGTCCAGCGGCTTTCGGCGAGGAGGCGCCTGAGCGCCACGTTCGGTTCTCGCTTGGCCATGCCGTCAACTCCTCGTGCCCTTGCGAACTTTCAAGGCTTTCAAGTCCTGGCGCTGCGGCAACGGTACCGCTGAGCGTGGTCGTGCGGTTGCGTAGAGCAACAGGGAACGGCGACTCCTCGCCGCATCCGTCGTCCGAGGGACTCAAGACATGAGAAGCGAAGCGCGGGCCCGGCTGGCCCGGATGACTGAGGAGCGGGGCATGGACGGGATGTTGAGGATCGATACCTACGAGGGCGCGGACATACCGCCGGGTTCGAATCGGTTCTCGGCGTGTCGCTGCCCGCAGCACTGCCCTACGACGTCGGAGGACGGGACAGCGACACTGAGCGCCGCAGTACGCGAGGCCAACGAGCGCAGTCGCGGAGAGCGACTGTGAGTCGGTTGACCGCTGTCGTCGGCGCTACGCAGGACCGCTCCTGATCACCACCGTCTCGGGGTCGGTCGGCTTCGTCCTCGATGTCACCGCGCGTCCGCACCCACCTGACTACTCCCCGTCACGAATCCAGGCTCCCCAGCCGTGACGCGGGAGGGCCCGCCGCCGAAGGCGGTGGGCATCCCGTCCGGCTGCCTTCTTCGCAAGGGTCCGGCAGCCGGACGGGGTCAACTCCGCAGCATTCGCCGCGGAGTCCACTGAAAACCGTAAGGGAGAAAGCAATGAACGTGGACGAGCTGTTCACCGGCAACTTGATCACCGGCGTCCCGGCCGTCGAGGCCACGCTGCTCGACAAGATGCCGGGCGGCGGCGACAACAACGGCGACCACTGCAGCAAGTGATCCAGGGCTGACACGCCAGGCGGGGTGGGGCCGTACGCAACCCCACCCCGCCGCACGACCTCGAAAGGGGACGACATGTTGTCGATGCGTCTGCTCCTGGATGATCTCCAGGAGCCCAAGTGGAGGCTGGCAGGCAGGCGTTGGACCAACGGCAAAAGTTGGATCGAGCCCGCGAACGTGTCCGCGTTGGTTGTGGAGGTCAACGACGACCAGGCGCCGTGCGTACGGATCCGCGTGAAGGAGTGCAGGCGGGACGATGCCGACTTCGTCGAACTCACCATGGAGCCCGAGCAGGCCCGCCTGGCGGCAGGCGCCTTCGGTACAACCCCGCTCTACCTGACGGAAGGGGCTGGCGAACTGCACGCCTCATGGGACCTGACACTGTTGCGGCCGCATCTGCGGGCTGACCGCTTGGCGCCGCGCGTGGTCGCCCGAACGCTGACGAGGCAGCACCGCTACACCTCCGAGACCCTTTTCGAAGGCGTCTACCGCCTCACCGAACGGGCGTCCGCGATGTTCACCACCGCGGGGCTCAGCATCCACTACCCGGAGCCGGCCGAGCACGTACTTGAGCCCCGTACTCTGCGGCCCGGAGTGGATCCACTCGCGGCTCTGGACGAGTTGCTGACCGATGCGATCCGCCAGGCGCCGACGGCAACCGGGTGCGTGGGCGTCGAGCTGTCCGGCGGGGCGGACTCCGGGAACGTCGCCCTGGCCGTGAAGGCCGCCTGCTTCCCCGAGATGCACAGCTTCGGCTTGCTGGTGGGAGGAAGCGTCGGCAGGCAACAGAGCGAGCGGCGCCGGGCCCTTGTGGAGCACTGCGGCTTCCTCGACACGGCCGTCTCCGCCGTGCAGCACCCACCCTTCTGCCCCGGAGGCGTACGCGCTCTGCGCAAGCCGCACGATCCGGCGGGAGCCTTCTACCAGGAGGCGTTCGATGTCCTCCGAGAGCAGGCCGCCGCCCGGCGGTGCGAGATCATGTTCACGGGCACCGGCGGAGACGAGATCAACGCCTACCACTCCAGGACGCAGGCCCAACTGCCAGCGCCGGACCCCGTACCGTGGCTGGGAGTCCAGGGCGCCCGAGCGCTCGCTGAGGTGAACGAGCACCTGGCGCCCATCCCAGTACTGCCCGTACCGACCCTGATGGCGTTCGGATTGCACAACCCGGGATTCCTCCGGGCCGGAATCTGGCCGGTGAGCCCGCTCGCGAACCCGCAGATCGTACGGTTCATGGAGCAGCTGCCGCACGAGCACAAGCGCGGCAAGGCGCTGTTCCGCGAGCGGATCAGGCGGGCCGGGCTGGCCGAGTGGGTGGCCGCTCCGGCCGAACCGGAGAACTTCCTGGCCGTCCTGGAGAAGGGCCTGCGGTCCTACGGCCTGCCCGTACTGGACGACATGCTGAAGGAGTCCATCCTGGTGGACCTCGGCTACGTTGACGGCAAGTCGCTCGCCGAGGCGCGGCGGGACGCCGACGCCGCCCCGGTCGTTCCCGATCTGCTGTGCGACGTGCTCGCTCTGGAGGCCGGACTGCGCAGCATCATGTGACCAGCCCCGACACGGAAGCCGAGCACGTGGAAGCCACCAACCTCCTGTACCGCGACCCGGAACTCTACGACATGGTCCAGTCCGACAGCACGGGCGCCGGAATGTGCCGGACCCTCGTCGAGCTGCACCGCCCGGGCGCCCGGACCCTGGCCGACTTCGGATGCGGCACCGGCCGAGACCTGGAGATCCTCGCCAAGCGCTTCGAGTGCATCGGCGTAGACCTGCAGCCCGGCCTGGTCGACCACGCCCACCGGATCCGGCCGTGGCTGGACATCCGCACCGGCGACATGCGCACCGTACGACTCGGTCGGCGCACGGACGTCGTGGCCTGCCTGGGCAACAGCCTCGCCTACGTGCACGACAACGACGAGATCGACCAGGTCTTCGCCACCTTCGCGGCCCACGCCCAGCCGGGCACACTGCTCGTATTGTGCTCCCCGATCGCCCCGACCACCCGGACCGGGCCGGCCACCGCGAGGGTGGACACCCCCAGGGGACCCGCGACCGTCACCGTCCGGCACGAGTGGGACCTGCGGACCCAGATCGACACCATGCACCGGCACTGGGTACTCCCGTCAGGCGACGAGGCCCGGGACGAGATCCGCAGGCGCGTCCTGTTCCCCCGTGAGTTGGAGCGGTACGCGCAGGGCGCCGGCTTCGAGGTCCTGGACATGCTCGACGGCGCGGGCGCGTGGGCGGGGCTCACCGGCCCGACCGCGTACACAGTCGCCCGAGACACCCGGTGATCGACCGGGTGTCTCGGGCACATGGATGGGGCGCCCCCGGCCCGTTCCTCCCCGGCCGGGGGCGCCCCTGGATCGTCGGTCGGCCCGCAGACCTACTTCGTGTTGACCGTGACCTTGCCGTCGATGATGTCCTGCTTGGCCTTGTCGACCGCCGCGACGACGTCCTTCATCGCCTGGTACTTCGGGTTGGAGTCGGCGAAGCCGACGCCGCCCGACTTGAGGTCGCCGCGCTGCTCGCCGGACAGCGGCTTGTTGTCCTTGACGACCGACTTGGCCAGCTCGTAGACCGCGCCGCCGACGTTCTTCAGCGCCGAGCCGAGGATGTAGTCCTTGTACTTGGCCAGGGCGCCCTGCGTGTACTGGTCGGAGTCGACGCCGATCGCCCAGACCTTGTGCGCGGCGGCGGCCTGGATCACGCCCTGACCCGACAGGCCGGCCGCCTGGTAGATCACGTCGGCGCCCGCCTCGATCTGCCCGTTGGCCGCGTCCTTGCCCTTGTCGGGGCTGGAGAAGCCGCCCTCCGCGGGCGTCTGGGTCAGGTACTGCGACTCGATCTTGATCTTCGGGTTGACCGACTTCGCCCCCTGCGCGAAGCCCGCCTCGAACTTGTGGATGAGCGGGATGTCCACGCCGCCGATGAAGCCGATGTGGTTCTTCTTGGTGGTCTTCGCGGCCGCCACACCGGCCAGGTAGGAGGACTGCTCCTCGTGGAAGACCATGTCGGCGACGTTCTTCAGCTGGATCGTGTTGTCGTCGATGATGCCGAAGGTGACCTTCGGGTACTTGGCCGCCACCTGCTTGACGGCCGGCGCGTAGGCGAAGCCGACCCCGATGACCGGGTTGTAGCCCGACTTGGCCAGCGTCTCCAGACGCTGCACCTTGTCGGCGTCGGACTCGCCGTCCTGCGGCTCGATGTCCCGGCCGCTGATCTTGAAGTCCTTCTCGGCCTTCTGGAAGCCGGCGAAGGCGGCGTCGTTGAAGGACTGGTCGCCCTTGCCGCCGATGTCGTAGGCGAGGCCGATGCCCTTGCCGCTGTAGCCGGACGCGTTCTTGTCCGAGCCGCCCGAGTCGCTGCTCGCCTCCGAGCTGGACTTGCCGCACCCGACGGCCGCGAGGGCGATGACCGCGACGGTCACCGCAACTTGGGAGAACCTCGTCCTCCGAGAGATCAGACGCACAGCACAGCACCCCTTCATCGCCACGGCACCGTCACCCGGTCCGCTTGCCCGACGCGCCGCCACCGCAGCGGTCCGGCGCACAGTAACGCGCGTAGAAGCGGAGCGGTACGGGGTTCGTCGCGGCCGTTATCGATTCGTGCCGACGTCCGGTTACGTCTGCGCACCGGGCGTTACGGACGGGTGACGCAAGCGGGCGAAGGGGTGCCAACCGGGCCCTGCTTTCGGCCACGGCGGCACCCCGTGCCCGCGGAGGTGCGGCTACCGCGACGCGTCCAGCAGCGCCGCCGCCGTGAACAGCTCCACGCCGACGGTGATGGCGTGTTCGTCGGCGTCGAAGTCGCCCTGGTGGAGGTCGCGGACGGTGCGGTCGCCGGGCCGGCGGACGCCGAGGCGGGCCATGGCCCCGGGCACGTGCTCCAGGTACCAGGAGAAGTCCTCGCCGCCGAGGCTCTGCTCGGTGTCCTCGACGGAGTGGGCGCCGCGGCGGGCGGTCATGGCCTCGCGCAGGAGGTCCGCGACCGCGGGGTCGTTGACCACCGGTGGCACTCCGCGGACGTAGTTGATCTCGGACTTCGCCTTGTACAGGTTCGCGATCTCGTCGATCGCCGCATGGACGACGTCCGGCGCCTGCCGCCAGGTGTCGAGGTCGAGGCAGCGCACGGTCCCGGAGAGCTCGGCGTGCTGCGGGATGACGTTGCAGGCGTGGCCGGACTCGATGCGCCCCCAGGTGACGGCGAGCCCGCTGCGGGCGTCCACGCGGCGCGCGACCAGCGCCGGCACCTCGGTGGCGACCCGCGCGGCGGCCATGACGAGATCGGTGGTGAGGTGGGGGCGCGCGGTGTGGCCGCCCGCGCCGTCGAGCGCGACCTCCAGCCGGTCGCAGGCGGAGGTGATGGGGCCGTGGCGCAGTCCGATGCGGCCCGCCTCGACCCTGGGGTCGCAGTGCACGGCGACGATCCGCCCGACGCCGTCGAGGACACCGGACTCGACGGCGTCGGTGGCACCGCCCGGCAGGACCTCCTCGGCGGGCTGGAAGATCAGTCGCACCGGCCGCGGCAGCCGCCCCTGGCGGTGCAGCTCGGCGAGGACGAGCCCGGCGCCGAGGACGACCGTGGTGTGCACGTCGTGGCCGCAGGCGTGGGCGCGGTCGGGCACGGTGGAGCGGTAGGCGCAGCCGGCCTTGGTGTCGGGGATGGGCAGCGCGTCGATGTCGGCGCGCAGCGCGAGCATGGGACGTGCGCCGTCCCGGTCGCCGATGTCGCAGAAGAGCCCGGTGCCGGTGTCGAGCACACGCGGAACGAGTCCCGCCTGCTCCAGGCGGGTCTTGATCGCGGCGGTCGTGCGGAACTCCTGGTTGCCGAGCTCCGGGTGCATGTGCAGGTCGCGGCGGAAGGCGACGAGTTCGGCGCGCAGCGCCTCGGGCAGCGCGCCGGGGAGCACCGCGTCCCCGGGGTGATCGGCCTCGGACTCTCGGGACATGGTTTGGTTCACCCTTTGAAGGGTAGGGCGGTCGGGCGGCCGGCCTCCCCACGATCAACAAAACTTCAACCCGTCAGGGGGAGAAAAATTGGCCGCTCGCCGCATGGCCGACGATGAGGATGGGTAAACTCGCCCACCTTTCCGGACGAACGGGATACGGGAAGTCCGGAGCGGCCCGCCGGGGTGTCCGCGGAGCCGTCCCGGCACCGCCGAGGGCGCCCGGTGATCCCTGCACGGGACCGCTCCCCTGTCCGAGCGCTCCCGACCCGGGGAACCGCCCGGACGACCCGGGCGACTCCCTTCCCCCCACGGATACCACGCCGCGGGGCCGTCCGGCCTCCCGAAGGGCGTTCGCACGTCGCATGCACGGTGGGGAGCCCGGTCGCCCACAGGCCCGCGACCCGCGCCGCACAGACCCGCGACCTGCGCCGTGCCGTCCCGCGACCGTCGCCGCACAGGCCCGCGACCTGCGCCGCACAGGCCCGCGACCGGCGGCGTGCCGTCCACACGACCGGCGCCGCACCGTCCACACGACCGTCACCGCACCGTCCGCGCGGCCGGCACACCGTCCTATCCCGTGGCGATGTCCTGCTCCGCGGGCGACGGCACCCGGTCCACGTCCCTGGCCGTCCCCGTCACCCCGGACAGGAAGCCCTGCGCCCGTGGGGACGCGCGGTCCGTCAGCCAGGCCGGGTCGATGTCGCACACCGCCACGCGGACCTGTGTGCCGGCGAGGGCCAGGGGCAGGGTGTGGACGACCGTGGACGGAAAGCTGAGGATCGTACGGCCGATGGGGCCCCGGCGCGCGATCAGCTCCAGCGGGAGGTCCGGGCGGACCACCTCCAGGCCCGTCTCGGTCGCCACACGGTGGAGTTTCTCCGCGCTCTCGCGCCGGTGCGCGAAGTAGCGGCCGGCGCCGTGCGCCTCGGCGAGGGCCCGGACCGCCTCCAGGTAGCGCTCGCCGTCCACCACACCGGTCTCCACGAGGGAGGTGCCCACCAGGTCCGCGCCCTTCGTGAGGCGCGGCGGACCGAAGCGGGCGCGGGTCCAGGCGAAGTCGTTCGCCGTGACCGCGACCCCGGCGGGTGCCTCCTGGATCGGCATCGAGGAGAAGACCTCCACCGCGCGCCGTCCGCCGGGCGTCAGGCGGCGGCGCGCCGACGCCGACACCGGGGCGAACAGCAGGTCACGGGCGCCCGGGCGACCGCCCTTGCGGTGCCAGCGCACCAGGCGTTCGCCGCGGGCGAGCTGGGCGACGAACTCCATCGTCGCCGTGCCGTCGTCCACCACGACCAGGTCGCGGGCACGGGTGATGGTCAGCAGCAGCTGGACGTAGCGGGAGAAGGGGTCTCCCATCACCACCCGGTCCGTCCGGCGCAGCAGCGGCGCGAGGCGGCCGACGGTCCGGAAGGGTGCCGTCGCGCCGCCCCGGGCCTCCTCCCAGCAGACCTCGTGGCCCTCCTCACGGGCGAGTTCCGCCATGCGGCGCAGCTGGCCGCGGGTCATCGGGTCGGTGGGGGCGAGCACCACGAGGGTGAGCCCCGCGCGCGCCGGATCGCTGTCCGCGCCCGGCCGCGGGCCGGCGGTCCCCGGCGCGCGCAGCGCGTGCGCGTGCGCGTGCGCCCACTCCAGGACGTTCAGGAGCTGTACCGGGCTCTCGACGAACGCGAGTGCGCGGGGGCCGCCGGCTGCGGCGCGGGGGCTCATCGGCGTGGGACCCGTCAGGCGCTCAGACCGACACCGGCTCACCGGCCGCCGCGGCGATCTCCGCCTCGGCGACCACGCCGGCGACCCGGCGCAGCTTCTTCATCGGGCCGAGCTCGGAGTCGTAGACCTTCTTCACACCGTCGCCGAGCGACGCCTCGATGGTGCGGATGTCGCGCACCAGGCGCTGCAGGCCCTGCGGCTCCACGGACGCGGCCTGGTCGGAGCCCCACATCGCGCGGTCGAGCGTGATGTGCCGCTCGACGAACGCGGCGCCCAGGGCGACCGCCGCCAGGGTGGTCTGCAGGCCGGTCTCGTGGCCGGAGTAGCCGATCGGGACGTTCGGGTACTCCTTCTCCAGGGTGTTGATCACGCGGAGGTTGAGCTCCTCGGCCTTCGCCGGGTACGTCGAGGTGGCGTGGCAGAGAAGGATGTTGTCGCTGCCGAGGACCTCGACGGCGTGGCGGATCTGCTTCGGCGTCGACATGCCGGTGGACAGGATGACCGTGCGGCCGGTCGCGCGCAGGGTGCGCAGCAGTTCGTCGTCCGTCAGGGAGGCGGAGGCGACCTTGTGCGCCGGGACGTCGAACTTCTCCAGGAAGGCGACCGCCTCGGTGTCCCACGGGGACGCGAACCAGTCGATGCCCTTCTCCTTGCAGTACGCGTCGATCCGGCGGTACTCGTCCTCGCCGAACTCCACGCGGTGGCGGTAGTCGATGTACGTCATCCGGCCCCAGGGGGTGTCGCGCTCGATGTCCCACTGATCGCGCGGGGTGCAGATCTCAGGGGTGCGCTTCTGGAACTTGACGGCGTCGCAGCCGGCCTCGGCGGCCACGTCGATCAGCTTGAGGGCGTTCTCCAGCTCACCGTTGTGGTTGATGCCGATCTCGCCGCAGATGTAGACCGGGCGGCCGGGGCCGGCGGTACGCGAACCGAACTGACGAAGACGGGAGTTGCTGCTCATGGCGGGGGGATTCCTTACGTGTCGAGGGAGTCGAGAGAGGGGCCGAGGATCCAGCTGGCGATCTCTCGGATCGCGCCGTCACCGCCGGGGACGGTGGTGACCGCGCGTGCGGCGCCGCGCACGACGTCGTGGGCGCTCGCGACCGCCACGGGCCAGCCGACGAGGGCGAGGCACGGGAGGTCGTTGACGTCGTTGCCGACGTAGAGCACGCGCTCGGGCGCGATGCCCTGCTCCTCGCACCACTGCTTCAGTGCGAGGTCCTTCCGGTCGATGCCGTGCAGGACCGGGACGCGCAGCTTCCGGGCCCGGGCGGCGACGACCGGGTTCTGCTCCGTGGACAGGACGAGCATCGCCAGGCCGCTCCTGCGCAGGGCGGCGATGCCGAGGCCGTCCCCGCGGTGCACGGAGACGAACTCGCGTCCGTCGGAGTCGATCAGCACCCTGTCGTCGGTCTGGGTGCCGTCGAAGTCGAGTACCACCGCGTCGATGTCGGCGCGGGTCGGGAGGGCGTCGGGCCGGGCCGCGTCGAACAGCGGTGCCAGGGCCCGGGCGCGGGCCAGGTCGTGCGGGTCGTCGATCTCCAGCACCCGGGCCGGGTCGGTGCGCACGAGGTCGGTGCGGCCGAAGAAGCGGTGCCGGTGCGCACGCAGTCCGGCCGCGTCCATGGCGTACGCGGCGCCGGTCTCCAGCAGGTCCTGGGGCCGGTCCTGGCGGCGCGGGCGGAAGGACTTGTCGTGGTTGACGCCGTATCCACCCCTGGTGGCGGTGGTGCCGGCGACCCGGGTGCCGCCCGCCTCGGCCACCTCTCCGGTGTGCCGCGTCCCGATGACCGGGGCGGGCTCGTCCGCGGCGTCGCGCCACAGGAAGCCGTGGAAGGGGGCCACGGTCAGCGCCGTGTCGGCGCCGCTCTCGACGACCGCCGCGGCCACCCCGTCGATGTCCTCGCGGGCCAGGAAGGGACTGGTGCACTGGACCAGCAGCACCACGTCCACCGGCGAGCCGTGCAGCGCCTCGTGGGCGTCCATGGCGTGCAGGACGGCGTCCTCGGAGGTGGCGGTGTCGCCCGCGATGGCCGCGGGCCGCAGCACGACCTCGGCGCCGGCCTCACGGGCGGCGGCGGCGATCGCCGCGTCGTCGGTGGAGACGACGACGTCGGTGACGTGCCGGGCCGCCCGGCACTCGCGCACCGCGCGGGCCACCAGCGGCACCCCGCCGACCGGGGCCAGGTTCTTCGCGGGCACGCCCTTGGAGCCGCCGCGCGCGGGAATCACCGCGAGCACGCGGCGTACCGGCGCCGCCTGTCCCGCTTCCGGGTTCGACATGGGCTGTACTCCTTGAGGTCCTTGGCGTGGGGTCCGCGCGCTCACAGCTCCCCCATCCGCCGGATCACGGGCGCGACGCGCTGCACGCCGTGGCGGTAGGCGCCGCGGGCCGCCCGGCGGACGATCTGGCGCACGGGGCCGGCGGCCTTGTCGGCGGCGGGTGCGCCGGGCAGCGGACTGCCGTCCGGGGCGAGGTGGTGACGGGCGAGGACGCCGGGCAGGTAGCCGGGCGCGGTGACGGGCGTGTAGTAGGGCGCCAGCGGCGGCAGTTCAGCGGCGGCGAGCAGCGCGCTCGTACGCCCGCGCGCCTCGTCGAAGGCGGTCGCGTACGACGCTCCTGAGGAGGGGGGACCCCCGGCGGCGACACCCTGCCGGGACACCCACTCCGGGTCCGGCGCGGGCTCGTGGCCGGCGTCCAGCTGGTCCCAGGAGGCGAGGCAGCCCGACCCCACGAAGTGGTGGTTGCCGAGCGCCTCCCGCACCCCGAGGTCGGTCAGGACGACGGTGGGGATCCGGCGGTGCAGGGATTCCAGGGCGGCCGTCGAGCTGACGGTGACCAGCAGGTCCGTGCGGTCGAGGACCTCGCCCATGTTGCCGTAGACCAGGCGGAAGTTGGCCGGCGGCTGCTGCTTCTGGGCCAGCTTCTGGTAGGGCAGTTCCTCGATGTGGGTGGTGTGTTCGCCCGGCTTGGAGCGGAGCTTGAGCAGTACCTCGCGCTCGGGGTGGCGGCGCGCGTGCTCGATCAGCCGGTTCAGCAGGTACGTGCGGTCCCGGCGGTTCTCGGGCACGGAGGGCTGCGCGGCGAAGACGACCGTGTACGGGTCGTTCTTCTCGTACGGGGCCCCGCCGAGGAAGGGCAGCGCCACCTCGGTGACCGAGGAGGCGTCGGCGCCCACTCCCTCGTACACCGCGCGGAAGCGCTCGGCGTCCTGGCGGGAGTTGGCGAGGACGAGGTCCGCCCCGTGCCGCAGCAGCAGGCCGTCGGCGAGCTTCTCGTAGACGACGCCCACATAGCCGGTGACGACCACCGGCCGCCGGGCGCGTCCCCGCCAGGCGTGGGCGAGCCCGTGCAGCATCGCCTGGACGCCGCCGCCGACGAGGGCGAGCACGAGCACGTCGTACGTCTCCTCCGCCATCTCGCGCAGGAACTCGAGGGCGGTCACCTCACGGAGGGAGTCCGCGCGGACGCCGACCTCGTCGAGCTGGCGGGCGGTGGGGGTCGCGCGGCCCCGCAGCAGGAAGCCGTCGAGCCGCACGGCCCGACCGGCCGGTTCCGGTGATTCGCCGGTTTCCCCGGCCCCTGTCGGTGAGATGCGGTGCGCGGTGAGCGCGCCCCATTTCCACCGGGTGTCGGAATCGGCGAGGACGGCGACCCGCAGGATTTTCGCGGTACTTGCTGGCACGTCGAAGACGCTAGGAAGCGATTCCGATGCCTGGCCCAACCGGAACACAACAAACGGTTAACAACACTTCGCCGAATGGCGAATCAGGCCGCGAAACGCGCTCGAAACAACTGGGTTCACTGTTCCGCCACGTGTCGTTCACCCGGTATCAAGCCGATGGTCAAGACGAATGCCGGGCGGCCCCCTAACGTCACTCGGGTGGTCAAGCTCTCCGTCATCGTGCCGTTCTACAACGTGCAGCAATACGCGCCCGACACCCTGAAGAGCCTGCGTGCGAACGCGCGGGACGACTTCGAATTCATTCTCGTCGACGACTGTTCGCGCGACGAGACACCGGACATCCTCGCGCGCGCCGAGCGCGAGCTGCCAGGCGCGGTGCTCGTCCGGCACGAGCAGAACGGAGGACTGGCGACGGCCCGCAACACCGGGATCGACGCCGCGCGCGGCGAGTACCTCACGTTCCTCGACGGGGACGACTGGCTCGCGCCCGGCTACTACCCCCGACTGGTCGCCGCCGCCGAGGAGTTGGGGTGCGACTTCGTCCGCACCGACCATGTGCAGTGCACCGCGCGGGCCCGCAGCGTCCACCGGGTGCCGCACGGCCGGCGCGGTGTGGTGCTGACCCCGCGGGACGCGATCCTGCCCGCCGACCGCTCCACCTCCGTCGACTACCCCTACGCGTGGGCGGGTGTCTACCACCGCCGGCTGGTCGACCGCGGCCTGCTGCACTTCACCGACGGGCTGCGCACCGCCGAGGACCGGCCGTGGATCTGGCGGCTGCACCGCGAGGCGGAATCCTTCGCGGCGGTGAGCCTGCTGGGCGTCTTCTACCGCCGTGGAGTCGCCTCCTCGCTCACTCAGATCGGCGATGTACGGCAATTGGACTTCATTCGCGCGTTCGACCAGGTGGTGGCCGAAACGGCCGAGGACCGGGACGCGGACAGGCTCCTGCCGAAAGCCGTTCGCACGTATTGCGCCATCATTTCCCATCATCTGGGATCCATCGAAAGGTTCGAGCCGCCGGTGGCACGGAAACTGAAGTCGATGAGTGCTGTCGCGCTGCGGCGCATGCCGCAGGCCGTACTCGAGGAGGCCCTCGACTCCATGGACATCCAGCGCGCCTCGCGCCTGCGCCGCCTGCGCCGCCGTCCCGCCTCCGCGGGGGTGGCCGCGTGACGACGCAGATCTTCCTGGCGTCGACGCTGTACGGCACGGCGACGCTGGCCGCCGCCCTGGACAGCGAGTGCTTCGCGCCCGCCGACCGGCGCATCCTGCTCGTCTCCAACAACGCGGCGACGCCCGAGACCACGCCCGGCCTGGACGAGATGCCCGGCTTCACGCACCTGCGCGCCCGCTTCGACGACGTGGTCTCCTGGAACGAGACCATCTCCCCCTTCCACCCGGGCGGCTGGGCCCCGCGCCCGGACGACGTCCCGCTGTGGGAGCGGCACCTGCGGCTGGCGTGGGACCTCGGCGACGACGACATCGAGCTGGCCGTCGAGTCGATCCAGGTCAACCCGGCGCTGGGCATCTGCCAGATCTTCACCGGGGCGCCCGTCACCGTGTACGCGGACGGCCTGATGAGCTACGGCCCCACCCGCAACAAGATCGATCCGCTGGTCGGCACCCGGGTGGACCGGCTGCTCCACCTGGACCTGGTGCCGGGCCTGAAGCCGCTGCTGCTCACCGAGTTCGGCGTCGAGCCGGAGATACTTCCCACGGACGCCTTCTCCAAGATCCTCGCCGAACTCGAGGACACCGGCGACGCGTTGCCGTCCGTCGACGCGCCCGCGCTGCTGCTCGGCCAGTACCTCTCCGCGCTCGGCATCCTCACCGCCGAGGAGGAGGAGAACCTCCATGTGCGGATGCTGGAGGGGGCGGTCGGGCTCGGTCACACCCGGGTGGTGTTCAAACCGCACCCGACGGCCCCGGCCCGCTGGTCGCGCACCCTGGAGAAGGAGGCGGACCGGCTCGGCGCCGACCTGACGGTGCTCGACACCCCCGTGCTCGCCGAGGTCCTCTACCAGCGCATGCGTCCGGCCCTGGTGGTGGGCTGCTTCTCCACCGCCCTGCTCACCGCGTCCGCCTTCTACGGTCTCCCGGTCGCCCGCACCGGCACCGGCGCCCTGCTGGAGCGCCTGACGCCGTACGAGAACAGCAACCGCGTGCCCGTCACCATCGTGGACGCGCTGCTGCCGGAGCTGACCGACCGCGAGGCGGTGACCGGCCGGCGCCGGGGCATGGACGTGCGGGACCTGACCGGGCTGATCGCCGCGGTGGGCTACGCGATGCAGCCGAAGATCTACCCGGAACTGCGTCCGGCCGCCGAACGCTATCTGACGGACCATCTGACGCGGCACACCTGGCGTTACTTCAAGCGCAAGCGCCTCACGTCGCTGGCCCTGCCCGGCGCGGTCCCCGCCCAGCTCGCGTTCATCCCGCGCAACGCGACGGTGCGCCGGGTGGCACGCCGCGCCCGTTCCCTCAGGCGGGTGGCACGCGGCTGAGCCCCCGGGGCCGGTCCGTTCGGGCCGGCCCCGGAACCCGGGGTGACGCGCAGGTGAACGCGCACGGAGCGTTCGGCGAAGCGGCAGACCATCCCCCGGGATTCCTCTTTTCATCCGATTACTGTGCTGTGGGTCAGCCCAGTCCCGCCGAGGGGAAACCTGTGATCGACACGCCCGGGGCCCTCCGCGGGACCGCCACGGACACGGCGGTACGCGACACCCTGCCGTCGCCGGCCGCCGCACCCCGCCCCCCGAAGCCGCGCGAGGGCCGTGAGGGCCGGCTGCGCGCCCTGGACGGCCTGCGGCTGGTCGCCGCGTTGATGGTGGCGGCGTACCACTACGGCGGACGCGGCGGAGAGGTCGCCCGCGCCTGGGGCAGTTCGCCGCGGGACCAGTTCCCGACGCTCCACCCGTTTTTCGCCTACGGCTGTCTCGGCGTCCAGATCTTCTTCGTCATCAGCGGCTTCGTGATCTGCATGAGCGGCTGGGGGCGCCCGCTGCGGTCGTTCTTCGCCTCCCGCGCCTCCCGGCTGCTGCCGGCGTACTGGGCGGCGATCGTCATCGTGACGGGGGTGTTCGCGCTGCCGGTGGTCGCCTTCAAGGCGGTCTCGCCGAGCGACGCGCTGGTGAACCTGACGATGCTGCAGCAGCCCCTGGGCGTGGACCGGGTGCTGGGCGTGTGCTGGACCCTGTGGGCGGAGATACGCTTCTACGCCCTGTTCGCGCTGTGCATCGTGCTGCCGGGCGCGACCCGTCGGCGTGTGATCCTCTTCTGCGCCTCCTGGACGCTGGCGGCGGCCATCGCGCAGGGCGCGAAGGAGCCGCTGCTCGACATCGTCCTGATGCCCGAGTACGCGCCGTTCTTCATCGGCGGCGTCGGGCTCTACCTGGTGCACCGCGACCGCCGGGACGTGTACGCCTGGGGCATCGTGGGCGTCAGCTGGCTGATCGGCCAGCACTACGCGGTGCGGCGCCTGTGGCACGCCCCGAACCCGGACGCCTTCTCCTACCGCCCCGCCTACGGGATCGTCCTCGTCGTCACCCTCGGCTTTCTCGCGGTCGCCGCGATCGCGCTGGGCTGGCTGGGATGGGCGAACTGGCGGTGGCTCACGGTCGCCGGAGCCCTGACCTACCCCTTCTACCTGGTCCACGAGCACCTGGGCTGGGTCGTCATCCAGGCCCTGCACCGCACGCTGGGCATCCCGTCGTACGGCACGCTCCCGCTGACGGTCGCGAGCATGCTGCTGCTGGCCTGGCTGCTCAACCGCCTGGTGGAGAACCGGCTGACCCCCCGGCTGCGCACCGCCCTGGCGGCTCCACGGCGCTGAGCCGCGTCGACGGAGCGCAGCACCCGCTCCCGGACAGCACGCACATCGCCTGCCGGGGCACTAGACGCCGGCCAGCGACAGCTTCACCGCGAAGCCCAGGAAGAGGACGCCCGCGGCCGACGTGGCCCCCGCCGACAGCCGCCTGCGCCGGTGGAAGGCCGCTGCAAGGCGCGTGCCGCCGAATATCAGGGCGCTCAGGTACAGGCCGCTGGCGATCTGGGCGAAGAAGCCCAGCACGACGAAGGAAAGCGCCGGGTGGCCGTACCCGGGGTCGACGAACTGCACGAAGAAGGCGACGAAGAAGAGGATCGCCTTGGGGTTGAACAGGCTGATCACCAGGGCGCGGCGGAAGGGCCGCTCGGCGGCCGCGGTGAGCGGGGCGGAGGTCCGGGCCGGCGTGGCCTCGGCGGCCTCCCGCCGCCGGTTCCGCCACATCCCCCGGGCGGCTCGCAGCATGCCGACCGCCAGCCACGTCAGATAGCCGGCCCCGGCGTACTTCACGATCCCGAACAGCACCGGGTTCGCCTTCAGCAGCGAGGCGACCCCGGCCGCGGACAGCGTCATCAGCACCGAGTCCCCGCACCAGACGCCCGCCGCCGCCGTGTAGCCGGCGCGCACACCGTTGCGGGCGGCGACGGACAGCACGTAGAGGGAGTTGGGCCCGGGCAGCAGGATGATGAGGACCAGACCCGCCAGATAGGTGGGGAGATCGATGACGCCGAACATGGGAAGGAGTGTCGCACGGGGGTACGACACTCCGATTCCGGGTTTCGCGGGGCGAGACGGTCGGTCAGAAGGCGTCGCTCGGCACGTACGTCCCCCACACCTCGCGCAGCGCGTTGCAGACCTCGCCCACCGTGGCACGGGCCTTCAGCGCCTCCCGCATCGGGTACAGCACGTTGTCGGTGCCCTCCGCCGCCTTCTTCAGGTCCGCGAGCGCCGCGTCCACCGCCTGCTGGTCGCGCTCGGCGCGGAGCCCGGCGAGGCGTTCCGCCTGCTGCGCCTCGATCGCCGGGTCGACGCGCAGGGGCTCGTAGGGCTCCTCCTCGTCGAGCTGGAAGCGGTTGACGCCGACGACGACCCGTTCGCCCGCGTCCGTCTCCTGCGCGATCCGGTAGGCGTTGCGCTCGATCTCGCTCTTCTGGAAGCCGTGCTCGATCGCCGGGACCGCGCCGCCCAGCTCCTCGACCTTGCCCATCAGCTCCAGCGCCGCGGCCTCCACCTCGTCCGTCATCTTCTCGATCACGTACGAGCCCGCGAAGGGGTCCACGGTCGCCGTCACGTCCGTCTCGTAGGCCAGCACCTGCTGCGTGCGCAGCGCCAGGCGCGCGGACTTGTCCGTGGGCAGCGCGATCGCCTCGTCGAAGGAGTTCGTGTGCAGCGACTGCGTGCCGCCGAGCACCGCCGCCAGGCCCTGCACGGCGACGCGCACCAGGTTCACCTCGGGCTGCTGCGCCGTCAGCTGGACACCGGCCGTCTGCGTGTGGAAGCGCAGCATCATCGACTTCGGGTTCTTCGCCCCGAACTCGTCCCGCATCACCCGCGCCCAGATCCGGCGGGCCGCGCGGAACTTGGCGACCTCCTCCAGAATCGTCGTCCGGGCGACGAAGAAGAACGACAGCCGGGGCGCGAAGTCGTCGACGTCCATGCCGGCCGCGACCGCCGTGCGCACGTACTCGATGCCGTCCGCCAGGGTGAACGCGATCTCCTGCGCGGGGGACGCCCCGGCCTCCGCCATGTGGTAGCCGGAGATCGAGATGGTGTTCCACTTCGGGATCTCCGCCTTGCAGTACTTGAAGATGTCCGCGATCAGGCGCAGGGACGGCTTCGGCGGGAAGATGTACGTTCCCCGCGCGATGTACTCCTTGAGCACATCGTTCTGGATGGTGCCCGTGAGCTGCCCGGCCGGCACCCCCTGCTCCTCGGCGACCAGTTGGTACAGGAGCAGCAGCAGGGCGGCCGGCGCGTTGATCGTCATGGACGTGGAGACCTTGTCCAGCGGGATCCCGTCGAACAGCACACGCATGTCGTCGAGCGAGTCGATGGCGACGCCGACCTTCCCGACCTCGCCGTGCGCGATCGGCGCGTCGGAGTCGTGGCCCATCTGGGTGGGCAGGTCGAAGGCGACCGACAGGCCCATCGTGCCGTTGGCGATCAGCTGCTTGTAGCGTGCGTTCGACTCCACCGCCGTACCGAAACCCGCGTACTGACGCATCGTCCACGGACGGCCCGTGTACATGGAGGGATACACCCCGCGCGTGAACGGGTACGCCCCCGGCGCGCCCAGCTTCTCGGCCGGGTCCCAGTCCTCCAGGGCATCCGGCCCGTAGACCGGCTCGATGGGCAGTCCGGACTCCGACTCGCGCGCCATGGTGTGTGCCTCCGCGTTGCTTTGTTTCTCGGCCTGGTGGACCCGGCTCCGCTACCGACCGGTACAGACGCCCTCGCCACGGACTGTAGCGGCGGCCGTGCGCCCGGTGGAGGGCCGCACGCTGGGACCTTGCTCACAACCATGCCCCCCTGTTCGCCCGCGGGCACATGGGGGGAAGATCTCAGGTGACACGATCGGACACCGGGTACCGGTGGGACGACGGGGGGGCCGCATGGGCGCCAGGGGTACCAGGGGTACGGGGACATCGCTTCTCGCCGGGATAGCCGGGGCGGTGGCGCTCGCCGCGCTCGCCGGATGCACCGCGCAGCCGGTGGAGGGGCGGGGCGGGGGCGCCGAGCACCGCTCACCGGTGCACATCGAGGTCCCGCCCACGCCGTCGGGGACCGCGGCACCGGCCACCACGCCCGCTCCCCGGCCCTCCGCCGCGGTCCTGTGGACACGCGGCGACGCGGGCCGGCAGGTGCGCGAGCTGCAGGCCCGGCTGCGCCAGCTGGCCTGGCTGTTCGACGGGCCGACCGGGACGTACGACGACCTGACCGAGAAGGCCGTCAAGGGCTTCCAGGGCAAGCGCGGGCTGCCGCGGACGGGCGAGGTCGACTCCGTCACCTGGCAGCGGCTGCTGAAGATGACCCACAAGCCCGGCACCTGGGAGCTGTATCTGATGGGCGGGCAGCCGGCCGCCGCGCCGGACCCGCGGTGCACGACGGGCCGGGTGCTGTGCATCAGCAAGACGACCCGGACGCTGCGCTGGATGGTCGACGGCCGGACCGTCTCGACGATGGCCGTCCGGTTCGGCACGCAGTACACGCCCACGCGCGAGGGTGTCTTCCACGTCTACTGGAAATCACGCCATCACGTGTCCACGATCTATCACTCGTCCATGCCGTACGCGATGTTCTTCAGCGGCGGCCAGGCGGTGCACTACTCGTACGACTTCGCGGCGCGCGGCTACGCCGGCGGCTCCCACGGATGCGTGAACGTACGGGACGAGGCCGCGATCGCGGCGCTGTTCTCCCAGGTGAGGACCGGCGACAAGGTCGTCGTCCACTGGTGAGAGGAGCCACGGGAGGTGTGCGGGGCGCGGGCAGGACCGGGGGAACGTGTCCCGCCCGCGCCGGGTGCACCGAGCCGTGGGTACGGGGGGAACCCCGGCTCTGTGCGACGGCCGATGACCAGTCGGCTCACTTATTACTGCGTCAGCACGGCCGAAAACGTCACACCCCCGCCGACGAAACCCCCAGGCATCGCGAAACCCCAGGTCAGAGGCCATGTGGAGGCAGGGGGACGGGACGGTCTGTCAGTGGCCCCCGGGCGCGCCCAGCGCGCTGTAGACCGGGGCCGGGGACGCCGTCCGCGGGGCCGGGCCCTGAGCGACGGCGTGGGTGTCCGGTGGGGCGAGGGGCGGACCGCCGGCGCCGGGCCCTCTGTGGCCTTCGCCGTCACCGCCCTGGTCGCCACCGTTCCCGTTCCCGTTCCCCTTGCCGTTTCCCTTGCTCTTGCCGTTCCCCTTGCCCTTCCCGTTCCCGTTGCCGTTCCCGCTCTGCCCGTCGCTCTTGCCGTCCAGGACGCCCCTGCAGAACTTCTTCACCCGTGCGCTGCCGCCGGCCGCGTCCTCCAGCGCGCGCTGCCGCTCCCGGCCGAGTCCCTTGCCGTCGGCCAGGTCGCGGCAGGAGGAGCGCACCGCCACCCACCACTGCTCGGCCCCGCCCGCGGCGTGCTCGTCACCGGAGCCCGGCCGGCCGCTCGGTGCGGAGCCGTCGCCCGCCTCGCGGTGCGAGGAGCCGTTCCGGGTGCCGCTCGTGGCGCCGGGCGCCGGCGTACGGGGGCCGCCCGGCGTCGGTGTGAGCAGCGGCTGCGGCGACGTCGCGGCGGCCGACACGGACGCCGCGGGCCCCGGTTCGTCGTGGAACGGCGTCGGCAGGACTCCGGTTCCGGCCGCCACCGCGACCCCTCCGATCATCCCGGCCGCCACCGCGGCGGCCAGCCCGAAGCGCACGCGGCGCCCCCACCGGGAGGAGCCCCCGGAGGCGGCGGGGCGCCCTAGGCGGATGAGTCCGGCGTCGGCGGACCGGGCGGCGAACGGGCGGGCGGACGTGCCGGAGCACGATTCCTCGCCGTCGGCGCCGGTGCGCGCGGCCCGGAACGCGGCCAGCGCGGCGGCCTCGCCCGGCGCTTCCTCGCCGGTGGGAGCCGGTGCCGCGGCGAGCGCGGCGAGGGCCTCGGCGAGCCGGGCGGCGCGTGCGCGCGTGTCGGGGTCGACGGCGTCCAGCGGCTCTCCGCGCAGCAGGCGTTCCGCCGCGTCCTTGTCCAGCCACCCGTACTGCTCGTCGGCCATCACATGTCCTTCTGCGTCCGCGAACGCACGCGCGTCACACCCGCGGGCGACACCGCGCGCCTGCGCGCATCTCGCTGGGGAGGCATGGCGCCGAGGGCGCCAGCTGATTCCGGATCGGCCCCGGGGCCCGCGTCGAGCAGCTCCGCCAGCCGCTTCAGTCCGCGGTGCGCGGCCGTGCGGACGGCGCCCGGCCGCTTGCCGAGCGTCTCGGCCGCGGACTTGGCGTCCAGGCCCACGACCACCCGCAGCACCACGGCCTCCGCCTGGTCCTGGGGGAGCTGGGCGATGAGGGAGAGGGTGCGGTCCGTGGCCAGGGCCTCGATGGCCTCGCCGGCGGTGTCCGACTCGGCGGCCCTGCCGGTCAGTTCCGTCTCGTCGCCGCCGATCGCGGGGCGCCGCCCACGCATCCGTATGTGATCCAGCGCACGGTTGCGGGCGATCCGCGCGGCCCAGCCGCGGAACCGGTCGGCGTCGCCGCGGAACCGCTCCAGGTCCCGCGCGATCTGCAGCCATGCCTCGGAGGTGACGTCCTCCGCGTCGGGATCGCCGACCAGCGTGCGCACGTATCCCAGCAGTCGCGGATGCACCGCGCGGTACACGGTCAGGAACGCGGTCTCGTCCCCGTCCTGTGCCGCAAGCACGGCGGCCGTCAGCTCCGCGTCGTCCCCCAGCACCCCGAACTGCCCCTCTGTGCGCCTTGTCCGGCACCGCCCGCGCGGACCGGGTTGTCGCTGTCGTGATTCCTCGTCGTTGCCTGTGGCCCGAGGCCGCTCGTGGTCTGCGGCGGTTCCCCTCACCCGTTCTGCTGGTCGTCCGCGGTCGGCGCGAAAGGCACGTTACGGCCTGAAACCGGTCTGCGTCCATGACGGTACAACGTGCAACCAACACATGACGCGATGGGGTGTGACAGAAAACGCATCCATGGCGCTGTAGAGAGTACGGGCCGCCGCGCGGCCCGTGCCGCGCGACGGCCGGGGCCTCTCCTGTGGGGGGTGGCGGCCCCGGCCGTTGCCTCGGCGGCACCGTGGCCGCGCCGCGAGGCACACCCCGGCGGGCCCTGATCGCATACGGCATCGGCGCATCGAGCTCCTGTGGACACGCATCCGAGACGAACGACGTCGGGGCGCACACACGCGAGCCACCGGACGCCCGACCGGTCCGCGACAGCGGCC
This sequence comes from Streptomyces sp. NPDC007264, assembly GCF_042869095.1. Taxonomy (NCBI): domain Bacteria; kingdom Bacillati; phylum Actinomycetota; class Actinomycetes; order Kitasatosporales; family Streptomycetaceae; genus Streptomyces; species Streptomyces sp. NPDC007264. The sequence goes on along the minus strand of NZ_JBIAFD010000009.1, from coordinate 272,486 downwards.
CTACCGCCCGGGTCTCTTGGACCTGCGGGCCGTCGGCACGACGGCCGGCGTGGTGGGAGCGGCCGGAGTCACGGCGTCCGAGCCCGCCGCCGTCCCGGCGTTCCCGCCCTTGTCACCGGACTTGCCCGTCCGGTCGGCCGGTGCGGTGGCGGTGCGCGCCAGCTGCTCCGCGCAGTACGCCTCGACCTTGTCCTCGCCGCCCGCGGCCACCACCAGCCGCTGCCAGGCCGTGGCCTCCATCGCCTTGCCCCGGTCCTTGACCGCTTCGTAGGCACGGCAGTGGGCCTCGGTGTCCTGGGCGGTCTCCGGGTGGTCGGGGGAGGCGGCGGTGCCCGGCGCGTGGGACGTCGGGTCGGGCCGCCCGGCCGGGGCGTCCGTGGCGCCGTGCGAGGGCCGGCCGTGGTCGCCGCCCGCGTCGCCGGAGGAGCCGGCCGAGCCGATCCCTGCGACCGCGACGCCGCCCAGGGTCAGGCTCGTGAGGAGCACGGCGACCGTCGCCTTCACCGAGCGCCGCGTACGCCGCTGCTCGCGCGGCCGCCAGTCGTCCCGGCGCCGGGTCCGCGGCTGCTGCGCCCGGGCGTCCCGGGTGGCCCGGAACGCCGCCACCGCCCGCTGTTCGGCCTCGGCGTCCACGGCGCTCTCGCGCAGCGCGGCGGCGAGCAGCGCCTCGAGCACCGCGCTCTCGGCCTCGACCCCAGGGGCGGGCACGGTGCCGCCGGGGTGCACGTGCCGACGGCCGGGGACTCCGCCGCCGCTGTGCCGTTCACCCATGTCCGCATCCATCCCTGTTCGACGGCCGGTCCCGTCGCCGGGCGCGTCGCCGTTGCCGTTCATTTCGACTCCCCCAGCGTTCGGGAGCCGTCTTCCGTCACACCCCGGCCCGTCCCGCCGTCGGCGCCGAGCCGGCGGGCCAGCCGCTTCAGCCCCCGGTGGGCGGCGGTGCGCACCGCGCCGGGCCGCTTGCCGAGGACGCGCGCGGCGGCCGGGCCGTCGAGTCCGACGACCACCCGCAACAGCACCGCCTCGGCCTGGTCGCGCGGCAGCTCCCGGACCAGGTCCAGGGCGTGTTCGGTGGAGATGGACTCCAGCGCCTGGTCGTGGGTGCTGTACGTGCCCGGCAGTTCGAGTGCGTCCTGCTCCAGCGCCGACGCACGGGGTCTCACCCGCTGCCGGCGCAGATGGTCGAGCGCCCGGTGGCGGGCGATGGTCGCCGTCCAGCCCCGGAAGCCCGCGCCGTCCCCCTTGAAGCGCCCGAGGTCCCGGGCGATCTCCAGCCAGGCGTCCGACGCCACGTCCTCGGCGTCGCCGCCGACCAGCCCGCGCAGATACCCGAGCAGCCCCGGCTGCACGATCCGGTAGGCCACCGCGAAGGCGGCCTCGTCACCTTCCTGAGCCCGCACAACGGCCGCGCCCAGTTCCCCGTCGAACGCCTGCGCGCGGCGGGGTTCGCGTCGTTGGCCCAACACTGTCCTCGTTCGTACCGAGTGCGTAGCGAGCTGTGGTGAACCCGCACCGTGCGGGAGCGCCGGCCGTGGCGGCGCCCCCATGGTCAACAGCGTCGCGCCGCGCCGAAGTGTCACAGCCGTCACCGCCCGGCCTACGCGGTCCGCGCCCCCGCCGTCGCGTCCCGGCACAACAGCCGCAGCGAGCCGTGGCCCGCGAAGCAGCGGCGGGCCTCGTCGATCGGGTCCCACAGCGAGCCGTTCGGGGTGCGGACCCAGTGGTCGCCACCGGACGTCCACCACTCGGCGCCGGTCTGACGGACGATCACCTCGCCCGCGTAGGAGCCGAATCCGCGCAGCGCGCTGTCCACGGCGTCGTAGGGCGCCCCCTCCCGCCGTATCTCCTCGATCAACCGGTCCACGCGCCACAGGCTCTGCGCCGAGTAGTCGAGCCGCAGCCCCGCGCCCTCCCGCATCGCCGCCACCGTGTCCGCCGCCCATCGCACCGGCTTCGCGGCGGCGTGAGCCCTGGTCTCCTGCTGAGTCGTCACGTACGCAACAGCGGGGTCGGCGGCCTTTTCGTCACCATGATCGGGGCGGTTCGCCGCAACCGGCGCAGGACCGGCCCGGCTCCGCCCCACGACCGTCACAAGACCCCCTCACCAGGGGGGCTTTCGCGGAAGTGATGGTTCGGGCGCGGTGTGCGCTCCCTATCTGTGATGAGCATGTACTTCCATCTCCGCTCGGTGCCGGCCCCGGCACTGCGCAACAGCGCGAACTGGCTGCAGAGGCTTTTCGAGGACGACCGGGACGCGGTCCGGTGGCGGATCGACCGGCGCCGCGAGGAGGTGCTGGACCGGCGCTATCTGGACCAGGAGCTGCTCTACGCCTGCGCCCCCTCCCACGCCGAGGAGAACGGTGCCGGGAACGACGTCGTGCTCGGCGGCACCCCGGTGTTCCCCGGCGACCGTCAGGGCCCTCCCCTTCTGCTGCTCCCCGCCGGGCGGGCGGCGCGGGTGGCCGCGTTCCTCACGACGACCGACTTCGAGACGCTGTGGCGGCTCGCCCGCGACCATCTGCTGCCCCGGTACGACGGGACGGCGACGGAGACCGAGACACGGTGCGCCCTCGAAGCGGCGCACCGGGACCTGCGGTCGTTCTACGCGCAGACCGCCGAGTACGGGGACGCGGTGGTGAAGCGACTGATGCGGTGAGCGCCGGCGGGGCTCACGCCCGCCCGCGCGCCCGCCGCGACACGACGGCCCGCAGCACCCGGCGCCCCTCCGTGGACACCTCCAGTGCCTGGCGCAGCCCGTTCGGGCCGTGCCCGGCGAGCAGTTCAAGCACGGTGATCTGGCGCCGCAGTTCGGCGGCGACGAGGGGCGGCATGCCGTCGGTGCGGCCCTCACGGCGGGAGTCGACCGGGGAGTCGTCCTCGGCGGGGTCCAGCAGCCCGTGGATCTGCAGGGCGGCGACCGAGCAGGCGTCCGCCCACCGGCGCAGCGCCTCGGTGGTGGGCCGCTCGGGAAACGTGTCCAGCATGCCCCGAGCGAGCCGCGCCGCCTCCGTCTCGGAGGCGCAGTCGGCGTCGGGCATCTCCTCGGCGGCCAGTTCGGCCCGCGCCTTGGCGACCCGCTCCTGCCACTCCTGCCCCGCGACGAGGGTCGACCACAGCGGCCGCAGGATGTCGTCGTCGCCTCCGAGGAGCGGAACACACCGATCCAAACAAGCCAGACCACTCGCCGCGAGCGCCCGCTTGTCCGCCTGTGCGATCAGGTCCACCAGGCTCATCACGCCTCCTCGAAACGCCTCGACGGGTCGCCTCACGTCAACGGAGCCCGCACTTCCCCTTACTGCGTGCAACCTACCGGTAGTGTGACCGGGGCACCACGCCCCGTCGGTGACTGATTGAGAACAATCAGTTTCGGCCAACCGCGCCTTCGGCGGCCTCTCACCCGAGCCGGTTCGCCAACTGCCGGAACTGCGACCAGGACAGCGCCGGCTTCCGCGGGTCCCACAGCTTCTGGGCAGTGGCCCGCAGCGGCATCCGGACCCCGGCCGCCACCTGGTTCTGCGTCTGCGCGGTCGCACGGTCGCTCCACACCGCGAACACGCCGCCGCGTATCTGCCCGTCGTAGCGCGCGGGCACCGCCGCCCTCCCCCGGACCACGCGCGGGGTCCACTGCTCGTATATCCGCTGCCCGGTGGGGTAGACGAAGGTCTGCGGCTGACCCAGCACGTAATACAGGTATTCGTCGTTGTAGTTGAGCAGCGTGCGGCCCGCGTCCAGGTACTCCGCCGGGCGCCGGGCACCGATCTCCTTCCCGGTCCAGTACGCGACGTCGACGCCCTTGGCCGGCTGCACCGCGCTCGTCCGGTAGAAGCCGTCGTTCCAGGCGCGCACCGTCCGGCCGTGCCGGCGCATCAGGTCGACGCGGTCGTTCAGCCAGCCGGTCGCGAGGTCCGCGACGCCGGCGCCCGGCCCGTAGCGGGCCTTGGCCGCGGCGGCGAGCCGCGGGTAGGAGGCGGCCGGGTTCGGCACCGCCAGCGCCCGGTACTCGTCCCCGCCCAGGTGCCAGTACGCGCCCGGGAACAGGGCCGCGTACTCGCCCAGCAGGTCGTCCACGATCCGCGCGGCCGCGGGCTTGGAGATGTCGACGGCCCCGCGGGCGGGCGTGCCGGAGGCGTTGCGCAGCTGGAGGTCGGGGTGCGCGGCGATCACGGCGCCGAGGTGCCCCGGGGAGTCGATCTCGGGGACGACGGTGATGTGGCGGCTCGCGGCGAGGGCGACGATCCCGCGCACCTGCGCCTTGGTGAGGTGCTGCCGGGAGACGATCTCGGGATGGGTGCCCGACTCGATGCGGAAGCCCTGGTCGTCGGAGAAGTGCAGCCCGATCTCGTTGTACTTCAGGTCGCCCAGCTCCCGTATGCGGTCCTCGATCCAGCCGGCCGTGTAGTACTTGCGCGCGATGTCGAGCATGAACCCGCGCCGCGGCTTGGCGGGCGCGTCGCGGACGACACCCTCGGGCGCGGTGCCGCCGCCGTGCACCTCCTGCTTGAGCGTGCGGGTCCCGTAGAAGACGCCGGCCTCGCCCGGGCCGGTGATCCGCACCCGCCCGCTGCCGACGGTCATCGTGTAGGACTCCTGGCCGCCGCTGCCGGCCAGGCCCAGCTCGACGTCGCCGGCGCGGGCACCCGTCCGTCCGGCGTAGCCCATCCTCAGCTCCCCGGCCAGCAGCCGGCCCTCGTCGGCGAGGGCGTCGTCGTCGACGACCACCCGGGCCCCCGCGGCGGGCCGCCAGCCCGGGCCGCGCGCGGGGACGTGCTCCCGGACGGCGGGGATGGTGCGGGGCGTCTGCGACAGGGGGTAGGCCCGGGACGGGGAGGGGGCGGAGGAGCCGGGGGACCCCATGGGGGCGACCGGCCCGGTCGGAGCGGCCGACGTGCTCGCGGAGGCACCGGTCCCGTCCGGCGCGCCGTCACCGGCCGGCCAGAGGGCCACGGTGGCGGCGACCGCGCCCGCGACGAGGATCGCGCCGCCCAGCAGCAACCGGTTGCGCGTCCGGGACGTCTCCTTCCGGGAGACCCGCCGCCTGCGGCCGGTCACCGCGTCCCGCCCCGTGTCGTGTCCGCGCACGGTGACGCCGTGTCCGGACGACCGGGCGTCACCTCGCCCGGTCCACCCGTCCGTATGTGCCCGACCGTCGATCGCACACCACTCACCTCCAGGCTCCACTGCCTCACCCGAACCTACGGCCCCCACCCGCCCGACCGTCCATCCAGCGTTCCAAAACTCTCCCATCCGGGTGAAATCCGGACAGCGACTGGACATCCGCCCGAGCGCCGTCGATACCGTGACGGCGCAGTTCCCGCACCCTCCCCTGCCGACCCGCACGCGATGCCCACGGGACGTCACGCGCGCCTCCCGCCGAGGACCCACGCTGCATCCGCACCGTCTCCCCCGCCTCCCCGGCCACACCGCCCTGCCGGTGCAACACCGCGCGGAGGCCCCCTCGGGCCTGGAGGCGTTCAACTCCGCGGGCCCCGAGGACGCCCGGCGCGCCCTCCTCGCCTGCTGCCGCAGCCTGCGCTGGGTCCACCGCATCGCCGAGCACCGCCCCTACCCCGACCTGGGTTCCCTGCTCGCCGCGGCCGACGAGGCCGCCTACGACCTCACACCGGCGGACCTCGCCGAGGCGCTGGCCGGCGAGTCGCTCATGGCGCTCCCGGACGGCGCGTACTCCGCGGCCCGCACCGCCCTGAACGCGGCGCACGCCGCCTACGAGAGCAGATTCGGGCATGTGTTCATCATCTGTCTGGACGATGTGACACCCGAGGAGGCAGCCGACCGGGTCCTGGCCGCCATCCGATCACGATTGGCGAACGATCCGGAGGAGGAACGACTGCTGGCGGCGGAGGAACTGCGCCGGCTCGCTCGGGGAAGGCTGACCCGGCTGCTGCGGGAGCCCTGCGGGCGGCCCGCGCTGCACCACGCCCCGTGAAGGGCCGCGGAGCTGCGGCGACGCGCGGGCCGGCCGCCGGCGCCCGGCCCGCGCGAGCAGCCCCCGCCCGGACACCGGTCCGCCGGCTAGCCCGTCCGTGCTCGTTTGATTGCCGGTTTGATCACATTGGCAGGGCCGCCGTGAGTGTTCCGGCGACTCGTCGCTACGATGCTGAGGGCCGGTGGACCGTACCCGGCCGGGCCCGACCGACCAAGAAGCCGGCGCGGCCCTAGTCCCCGCTCCCGGAGGGTTCTTCCGTGCCGGCTGGAACGCTGTACCGCGGCCGGGAAGGAATGTGGTCCTGGGTGGCTCACCGAGTCACCGGCGTCCTCATCTTCTTCTTCCTGTTCGTACACGTCCTGGACACCGCTCTCGTGCGTGTCTCCCCCGAGGACTACGACAAGGTCGTATCCACGTACAAGACGCCGATCGTCGCCGTGCTGGAGTACGGCCTGGTCGCCGCCATCCTCTTCCACGCACTCAACGGCCTGCGCGTCGTCGCCGTCGACTTCTGGTCGAAGGGCCCGCGCTACCAGAGGCAGATGCTCTGGACCGTGCTGGGCGTGTGGATCGTGCTGATGCTCGGGGCGATCTACCCCGTCCTCGGTCACGCCGTTCGTGAACTGTTCGGGAGCTGACGCGCATGTCCACGACTGAAACCACCGCATCCGGCATCGGCCCCGTCGAGGGGCCCGCGCTGTACGACGCCGACAACCCGGCGCCGGTGATCGAGGCCCCCCGCAAGCGGACCAGGAAGACACCGAAGTCGACCCGCGGCAACTTCGAGATGTACGGCTGGCTGTTCATGCGCCTGTCCGGCATCGTGCTGGTCGTCCTGGTCATCGGCCACCTGCTGATCCAGCTCGTCCTGGACGGCGGTGTCACCAAGATCGGCTTCGCCTTCGTGGCCGGCCGCTGGGCCTCCCCGTGGTGGCAGACCTGGGACCTCGCCATGCTGTGGCTCGCCATGCTGCACGGCGCCAACGGCCTGCGCACCGTCATCAACGACTACGCCGAGCGGACGAACACGCGCCTGTGGCTGAAGGGCCTGCTGTACACCGCCACGGTGTTCACCATCCTGCTGGGCACGCTGGTGATCTTCACCTTCGACCCGAACATCCGCTAGGCACGGGGCTGCGAGAATCATGAAGATCCACAAGTACGACACCGTCATCGTCGGCGCCGGCGGCGCCGGCATGCGCGCCGCCATCGAGGCGACGAAGCGCAGCCGCACCGCCGTGCTGACGAAGCTGTACCCCACCCGCTCCCACACGGGCGCCGCGCAGGGCGGCATGGCCGCCGCGCTGGCCAACGTGGAGGAGGACAACTGGGAGTGGCACACCTTCGACACGGTCAAGGGCGGTGACTACCTGGTCGACCAGGACGCCGCCGAGATCCTGGCGAAGGAGGCCATCGACTCCGTCCTCGACCTGGAGAAGATGGGCCTGCCGTTCAACCGCACGCCGAACGGGACGATCGACCAGCGCCGTTTCGGCGGTCACTCCCGCAACCACGGCGAGGCCCCGGTCCGCCGCTCCTGCTACGCGGCCGACCGCACCGGCCACATGATCCTCCAGACGCTGTACCAGAACTGCGTGAAGGAGGGCGTGGAGTTCTTCAACGAGTTCTACGTCCTCGACCAGCTGATCACCGAGGTCGACGGCGTCAAGAAGTCGGCCGGTGTGGTGGCCTACGAGCTGGCGACCGGCGAGATCCACATCTTCCAGGCGAAGGCCGTGATCTACGCCTCCGGCGGCTGCGGCAAGTTCTTCAAGGTCACGTCGAACGCGCACACGCTGACCGGTGACGGCCAGGCGGCCGTCTACCGCCGCGGGCTGCCGCTGGAGGACATGGAGTTCTTCCAGTTCCACCCGACCGGCATCTGGCGCATGGGCATCCTCCTGACCGAGGGCGCGCGCGGCGAGGGCGGCATCCTCCGCAACAAGGACGGCGAGCGCTTCATGGAGAAGTACGCGCCGGTGATGAAGGACCTGGCGTCCCGTGACGTCGTGTCCCGCTCCATCTACACGGAGATCCGCGAGGGCCGCGGCTGCGGTCCCGAGGGCGACCACGTCTACCTCGACCTCACCCACCTCCCGCCGGAGCAGCTCGACGCGAAGCTGCCCGACATCACGGAGTTCGCCCGCACCTACCTGGGCATCGAGCCCTACACGGACCCGATCCCGATCCAGCCCACCGCGCACTACGCGATGGGCGGCATCCCGACGAACGTCCAGGGCGAGGTCCTGTCGGACAACACCACGGTGGTCCCGGGCCTGTACGCGGCGGGCGAGGTCGCCTGCGTGTCCGTGCACGGCGCCAACCGCCTCGGCACCAACTCGCTGCTGGACATCAACGTCTTCGGGCGCCGGGCCGGCATCGCGGCGGCGGACTACTCGCAGAAGGCGGACTTCGTCGAGCTGCCGGAGAACCCGGCGGAGTTGGTGGTCGACCAGATCGAGCAGCTGCGGTCCTCGACGGGCACCGAGCGCGTGGCGGACCTGCGGCGCGAGCTGCAGGAGACCATGGACGCCAACGTCATGGTGTTCCGCACCGAGCAGACGATCAAGACGGCCGTCGAGAAGATCGCCGAGCTCAGGGCCCGCTACAGGAACGTGGCGATCCAGGACAAGGGCAAGCGGTTCAACACGGACCTGCTGGAGGCCATCGAGCTGGGCAACCTGCTGGACCTCGCCGAGGTCATGGCGGTGTCGGCCCTGGCCCGCAAGGAGTCCCGCGGCGGTCACTACCGCGAGGACTACCCGAACCGCGACGACGTCAACTTCATGCGCCACACCATGGCGTACCGCGAGGTGGGCGCCGACGGCACCGAGTCCGTCCGTCTCGACTACAAGCCGGTCGTCCAGACCCGCTACCAGCCGATGGAGCGTAAGTACTGATGGCTACCCCCGTTCTGGACAAGGAGGAGGCGGCCGCTTCCGGTTCCGCCGCCTCCCCCTACATCACGGTCACCTTCCGGATCCGCCGCTTCAACCCGGAGGTCTCGGCGGACGCGGTCTGGGAGGACTTCCGGATCGAGATCGACCCGAAGGAGCGCGTCCTCGACGGCCTCCACAAGATCAAGTGGGACCTCGACGGCTCGCTGACCTTCCGCCGCTCCTGTGCCCACGGCATCTGCGGGTCGGACGCCATGCGGATCAACGGCAAGAACCGTCTGGCCTGCAAGACGCTGATCAAGGACATCAACCCGGACAAGCCCATCACGGTCGAGCCCATAAAGGGCCTGACGGTCCTCAAGGACCTGGTCGTGGACATGGAGCCGTTCTTCCAGGCGTACCGGGACGTGATGCCCTTCCTGATCACGAAGGACACCAACGAGCCGACGCGTGAGCGCCTGCAGTCGGCGGCCGACCGCGAGCGCTTCGACGACACGACGAAGTGCATCCTGTGCGCCGCCTGCACGTCCTCGTGCCCGGTGTTCTGGAACGACGGCCAGTACTTCGGCCCGGCGGCCATCGTCAACGCGCACCGCTTCATCTTCGACTCGCGCGACGAGGCCGGCGAGCAGCGCCTGGAGATCCTCAACGACCGGGACGGCGTGTGGCGCTGCCGCACCACGTTCAACTGCACGGACGCCTGCCCGCGCGGCATCGAGGTGACGAAGGCGATCCAGGAAGTGAAGAGGGCGCTGATCACGCGCCGCATCTGAGGCCGGCCGCGACCGACCTCCGAGGGCCCCGTTTCCGCTGGATACGGGGCCCTCGGGCGTATCGGACCACGATCGGGTGAACGTGATCACGAAGGACGCGAGGGCGCCGTCCGGCCTACCATGATGTTCTCGACACCAGCCCACGGGAGGCACCTGATGTCAGCCGCATCCGTCGAGCAGCCCTTCGAGGAGCCCCTCGAGGACGAGGAGCCGGTCACCCTGACGGCCATCGCCGACGAGATCATGGAGCGTCATCCGGGCTACCGCGTCGAGATCATCGGAGACCACCTCCTCGTGACCCCATCACCGGACGCCCCGCACGCCCGCGCCCTGACCGGCCTCATGATCCCGTTCATCGCCGCCGGTCTGCACGGCGACGAAACCCAGGTCCTCCAGAACGTCGGGCTGTGGCTGCCCACCGGCGACGAGGACTACGCCATCCCCGACCTCGTGGTGGCGGAGACCGACATCGACGACCACTTCGTCCAGAACAACGCGTACGACCCCGCCTGCTTCCGCCTCGTACTGGAGGTCACCTCCAGGAACTGGCGGGACGACCTCAGGACCAAGGCCGCCGCGTACGCCGAGGCGAAGGTTCCGGTGTATGTGATCGTCGACCGCGCACATCAGCGTGTCCACGTGCTGACCGACCCCACACAGGACGACTACCGCGGCCACCACTACGGCACCCACCGGGTCCACGCCTCCGGCGAACTGGTCACCCTCCCCGACTCCCTCGGTGCCAAGGTCACCCTGGACGCGGCCGAGATCCTCGAAGCGGGCCGGTCGAAGCGGTCCGCCGCCGCTCCCTGCGCCGACGACTGACCCGGCACCGGGCGGCCTCCCGGGCCCCGGAAGCGGCCGCCCGGTGCCGAAGAGGGACGCCCGTGCCAGTCGTTAGGCTGTCCTCCCGTGCCCGGCAGCGACGACACCCAGACCGACGGCAGCGGCCGTACCCCCACCAAGTCCGAGCAGACCCGCGCCCTGATCCTGCAGACGGCGATGCGGCTGTTCCGGGAGCGCGGCTACGACCGGACGACGATGCGGGCCATCGCCCAGGAGGCCGGGGTCTCCGTCGGCAACGCGTACTACTACTTCGCCGGCAAGGAACACCTGATCCAGGGCTTCTACGACCGGATCGCCGCCGAGCACCGGGCGGCCGCCCGGGAGGTCCTGGACCGGGAGACCGATCTGACGGCCCGGCTCACCGGGGTGCTGAAGGCGTGGCTGGACGTCGCGACGCCGTACCACGAGTTCGCGGTGCAGTTCTTCAAGAACGCCGCCGACCCGGACAGCCCGCTCAGCCCCTTCTCCGCCGAGTCGGAGCACGCGCGCGCGGAGGCCGTCGACGTCCACCGGGAGGTGCTGGCGGGGTCGAAAGCGAGGGTGCCGGAGGAACTGCGGGACGTGCTGCCGGAGTTGATGTGGCTGTCCCAGATGGGCCTCGTGCTGTACTGGATCTTCGATCGGACGGAGGGCCGCGAGCGCAGCTACCGGCTCGCCGAGCGCGGCGCCCGGCTGACCGCACGGGGCGTCACCCTGTCCCGGTTCCGGGTGCTGCGCCCCCTGGTCCACGACGTGCACGAACTGTTCACGGACTTCCTGCCCGGGATGGCCGGGCACCTGCCCGATCCGGCCAGGGCGAAGAGGGCGCCCGCGTCCGCCGACGCGAGCGCCCCCGAGTGACGACGGGCACGGTCCGTCAGTTCACCGCGTCCACCTCGTCGCCGGTCAGCTCCACGTCGTGCACGAGCGGCTCCCGCCCGAGGACCACGTGCCCGGCACGGGACCCGTACGAGGCCGCCGTCACCGCGACGAGGTAGGTGCCGGGCGCCGGGACCGAGACGATGTACGAGCCGTCGGCCAGCGAGACGACCCGGTCCAGCTGGCGGCCGCCCGTGGACAGCAGCGTGACGGCCGCTCCCCCGACCGGATCGCCCTCCGCGTCCCGGACGAACCCGTGCACGACGCTCGCGCCGCCCGCGCCCACGCTCTCCTCCGGCGCCTTCCGCGGCTCCTCGGCCGGCTCCACCGCCAGGTGCGGCAGCCGGCGGTCCAGCCAGCGCGGCAGCCACCAGTTCGACCGGCCGAACAGATGCATCGCGGCCGGCACCAGCGCCGTGCGCAGCACGAACGCGTCCAGCGCGACCGCCGCCGCGAGACCGACGCCCGCCATCGCCGCGCCTGCGTTGCCGCTGAGCACGAAGGCGAGGAAGACGCAGACCATGATCAGGGCCGCGGAGTTGATGACCCGGCTGGTCTCCGCGAGACCGACGCGGACCGCGCGGGCGTTGTCCCCGGTGTGCACCCACTCCTCGTGCATCCGGCTCACCAGGAACACCTGGTAGTCCATCGACAGGCCGAAGAGCAGGGAGAGCATGATGATCGGCAGGAACGCCTGGATCGGGCCCTCCTTGCCCAGACCCAGCAGGTCCAGGCCCCAGCCCCACTGGAAGATCGCCACGAGGGCGCCGAAGGAGGAGGCGGCGGCGATCAGGTTCATCACGGCGGCCGTCAGCGGCACCACCAGCGAGCGGAAGGCGATCAGCAGGAGCAGGAAGCCGAGGCCGATGATGGTCGCGACGAAGTACGGCAGACGGTCGCCGGTGACGGACGCGAAGTCCTTCGACACCGCGGTCACCCCGCCGACATGGGCGGTCGCGCCCGCCTTCGGGATCACGTCGTCGCGCAGGGTGTCGATCAGCCGGTCGGTCTCCTCGGACTGCGGCGAGGTGGTCGGCACCACCTGGATGACGGTCACACCGTGCGCGGGGGGCAGTGCCACGGCCCGGGCCACCCCGTGGGTGGCGCTGATGTCCTTGACGAGCGTGGTGGTGTCACCGTCGGTGGACACCACCTGGAGCGGTCCGTTGAAGCCGGGGCCGAAGCCCTCGGCGAGCAGGTCGTACGCCTTCCGCGTCGTGGTGGACGCGTCGTCGTTGCCCTGGTCGGTGGCGCCCAGCCGCAGGGACAGCACGGGCAGCGCGAGCACCACCATGAAGACCACGGCGAGCGCGGCGATCACCCGGGGACGCTTCTGCACCAGGTCCGACCAGCGTGCCGCGAGGCCGCTCGTGTGCTCCGGCTCGGGCCCCTGCGCCGCCAGCCGCCGCCGCTGCCGACGGCTGAGCACCCGCGGGCCGAGGAACCCGAGCAGCGCCGGGAGCAGGGTGACGGCCGCGAGCACGCTCATCACGACCGTGAGCGAGGTGCCGATGACCACGCCGTCCAGGAAGCGCAGGTTCGTCACGAGCATCCCGGCGAGGGCGATGCACACGGTGCCGCCCGCGAACAGCACGGCCCGGCCCGAGGTGTTCAGGGCGACCGCGGCGGACTCCTCCGGATCGAGGCCGCGCAGGACGCCGCGCCGGTGCCGGGTGACGATGAACAGCGCGTAGTCGATGCCGACGCCGAGGCCGATCAGCGAGGCGAGCAGCGGGGCGATGTCGGGCACGTCCGTGACATGGCTGATCAGCTGGGTGGAGAACAGTCCGATGCCGACGCCGAAGACCGCGACGGCGATCGGCAGCAGCATCGCGAAGAGCGAGCCGAAGGCGAGGAACAGCACGACGGCCGCCGCGACGATGCCGACCGACTCGGACAGGCCCGCGGGCGGCTGCTGGACCCGGGCGATCGCCTGGCCGCCCAGCTCCACCCGCAGACCGTCGCCCCGGGCGCCCTGAGCGGTGTCGACGACGTCCTGCACCAGTTGCTGGGGCACCGCGTTGGCCCGCTCGGTGAAGGTGATCTGCGCGTAGGCGATCGTGCCGTCCCGGCTGATCTGCGCCGCCCCCCGGGCGCCGGTGTACGGGCCGGCGACCGCGCCGATCCCGTCCATCCGCCCGATCTTCGCCAGCGCGGGCTCGATGCGGGCCCGCACGGACCCGTCACGGACCGACCCCCGGTCGGCCTTCCACACCACGGTGTCGGTGTCGCCCGCGGCCTTCGGGAACGCCTTCTCCATGAGGTCGTAGGCCCTCTTGGAGTCCGTGTCGGGCAGGGAGAACACGTTCGCGTAGTCCGCGCCCCTGGCGGAGGCCGCCGCGCCCACCCCGAGCAACGCCCCCACCCACAGCAACAGGACCAGCAGCCGGTGCCGATAGCACCACCGCGCCAAAGTCGTCAACGCTCTACGCTCCTTCATCAGGGTCCCCCGGGTCCTGGACCACCAGCATCGGCAGTGGCCTGCCGGGACGGACATGATCCGCCCCGACTCTCAAGGAACTCCAAAGCACGCCCCCGCCCACGGATTCGGGCGCGTGCGGATACTGGGGGGCATGACCGTCAACGAGGCAGCGCGCGAGGGGGCACACCCGGGCACGCACGAGGGGGCCACCGTCCTCGTCGTCGAGGACGAGGAGAGCATCGCGGACGTCCTGTCCATCGCCCTGCGCTACCACCGCTTCCAGGTGATGACCGCGGGCACGGTGCGCGAGGCGCTCGCGCTCGCGGAGCGCACCCGGCCCGACGCCGCCCTGCTGGACGTCATGCTGCCGGACGGCGACGGGCGCGCGCTGGGCCGGGAACTGCGTGCCCGGCAGCCCGACCTGGCGGTGGTCTTCGTCACCGCGCGCGACGCCCCCACGGAGATCGTCGGCGCGCTCGGCTTCGGCGACGACTACATCACCAAGCCGTTCAACATCGACGAGGTGGTCGCCCGGGTACGGGCCGTGCTGCGCCGCACCCGCCCGGCCGACGTCCTGCCGCAGCGCCCGCCGCTGCGCTACGGCGACCTGGAGCTGGACGAGACGACGTACTGCGTGCACCGCGCGGGACGCACGGTCGAGCTGACCCCCACCGAGTACGCGCTGCTGCGCTTCCTGGTGCGCAACGGCGGACGGATCGTGCCCAAGGACCAGCTGCTGCGGCACGTGTGGCAGTACGAGCACGCGCCGGCCGAGTCGACGGTCGTGGAGACGTACATCAGTTATCTGCGCCGCAAACTGGAGCCGCTCGGACCGCCGGTGATCACCACGCGGCGGGGCGTGGGATACGGGCTGGCATGACCCTCTTCCGGCTCTCCCGGCCGCGCGGCGTCCGTTCGCTGCGGGGCAAGCTGACGCTGGCGAACGTGGGGCTGCTGGCGCTCGGCATCGTCGCGGCCACGGCCTTCAGCCTGATGGGCATGCGGCACTACGTGCTCGGGCAGATCGACGCCGAGCTGACCAAGTCCCGCAACTCGCTGGCGGGCTCGCACCTGACCATGCGGGAGATCGACTCGCTGGCCGCGCTCGCGGTGGTCCGCGACCGGCTGTTGCCGCACGGCGACGACTCGCCGAACCCGGACAACGTCTTCACGGCCGTCGACCGGCACGGCACGGTGCTCGCCATCGCCGGCCTGAAGCCGAACGCGGTGCAGCGGGCGCTCGCCGCGGAGGTCGGGGACCCCGCCGCGCTCGTCCGGGACGGACAGCCGCACGACCTCCAGCTGGGCGGCGACCCCTACCGGGTGACGGGGGTGCGGCTCGCCGACGGCTCCTGCCTGCTGATGGCCCGCTCCACCGCGGTGCTGCACAAGGGCATCGCCAAGGCCCTCAAGCTCGATCTCACCATCGGCAGTCTGCTGCTGGCGCTGCTGGCCACGCTGACGATGATCAGCGTGAGCCGCCGGATGCGGCCGCTGGAGGACATGGTGGAGACGTCGTCGGCGATCGCCGAGGGCGATCTGACCCGGCGCATGCCGTCCAGCAGGGACACCTCCCTGGAGGTCGAGCAGCTGCGCACCGCCCTCAACTCCATGCTCCACCAGGTGGAGTCGGCGTACCGGACGCGGGAGCGCAGCGCCGCCCAGCTGCGCCGGTTCGTCGCGGACGCCTCGCACGAGCTGCGTACGCCCCTGTCGGCGATACGCGGCTACCTCCAGCTCTACGACCAGGGGATGCTGACCGACCCGGACGAGCGGAAGCGGTCCTGGGAGCGGATGATGGCCGAGGCGGACCGGATGGGCCGGCTGGTCGACGAGCTCCTCACCCTCGCCCGCCTCGACCAGCAGCCGGAACTCCGCTTCCGCAACGTCGATGTGAGCCGTCTGGTGCGGGACGCGGCGGAGGACCTGCGCGCCCAGCAGCCGGGGCGTCCGGTGACGGTGGCCGCGGACGGCGCGCTGCTGGTGCGGGCGGACGAGTCGGGGCTGCGGCAGGTGCTCGGCAACCTGGTGGGCAACGTCCGCACCCACACGCCCGCCGATGTGCCGGTGAAGATCGGTCTGGAGCGCGAGGAAGGGGTGGTCCGCCTGTGCGTGGCCGACGACGGGCCGGGCCTCGCGGAGCAGGACGCGGCCCGCGTCTTCGACCGCTTCTTCCGCGTGGGCTCGGGCGCGGGCAGCGGGCTCGGGCTGGCGATCGTGCAGGGCGTGGTGGCGGCGCACGGCGGCGAGGTGGCGGTACGCACGGCGCCGGGCGAGGGGCTGGCGGTGACGGTGACGCTGCCGGCGCGGCCGCACGGCAGGGACCAGGACGACGGCTGAGGCGGGCCCGGGCACAGCGCGGGACGCCGGGTGCGGAACAGGGATGACCCGAGGGTGCGCCGACGAGGGTGGCCGCGGTAGGCCGTTCGCGTGTTCTGCCTTTCGAACGTCCGCAGCCCATGGAGTGGTCGCACGCGGCCCCGGCCCTCTCTGAGGTAGACACGACACACGCCGTCAATCGACTGACAACCGGCCCACGGGACGTGGGACCTTTCGGACCTTTCACTGCGCCCAGGCCCGATGGGTCCCCGCGGGGCTTCGGTTGCCGAGGAGGTCCGCCACATGAGCCCGAAGTCGCTGCGCAGATCCTGGATCAGCACCGCCACCCGCTTCTCGGCGGCCGGAACCCTGGCGGTGCTGGCCGGACTCTCGTCCGCGCCGGCCGCTCAGGCCCAGGGAGGCGACGGCCCGCGGGACGACTGCGGTTACTCCTCCCACGACCACGACCACGGCCACGACGGCCGCTGTCCGCAGGGTGCCCAAGGCCCCCAGGGTGCCCAGGGCCCCCAGGGGTTCCAGGGCAACACGGGTCCGCAGGGACCGCAGGGGGCGTTCGGCGGTCCTCAGGGGCCGCAGGGTTTCCAGGGAGCGCAGGGCGCTCAGGGCAGTACGGGCACGCAGGGCTCACAGGGCGAGACCGGCTCCCAGGGCAGTCAGGGGGCCTTCGGTCCGCAAGGCTTCGAAGGCCCCCAGGGCGACGCCGGCCTTCCGGGCCTCCAGGGGCCGCAGGGTGTGGAGGGCACGCAGGGCGCCGCAGGCTCGCAGGGCCCTGCGGGGGACACCGGCCCCGCCGGCCCCCAGGGCACGCAGGGCAGCACCGGGGCCGAAGGCCCGCAAGGTCCCCTCGGCCCCCAGGGGTTCCAGGGCGACTTCGGCCCCCAGGGTTCCTCGGGACCGCAGGGCGACACCGGCTCCTCGGGCCCCGCGGGCCCGAGCGGCCCGCAGGGCTTCGAAGGCCCCCAGGGCACCACCGGTGTCCAGGGCGACACCGGCCTCCAAGGCGCCCAGGGCACCCAAGGCCACCAAGGCGAGACCGGCACCGGCACCCAAGGGCCCCAAGGCGACTTCGGCCCCGTCGGCCCCCAGGGCGTCAGCGGCCCCTCCGGCCTCGAAGGCCCCCAGGGCACCACCGGCGTCCAGGGCGACACCGGCCTCCAAGGCGCCCAGGGCACCCAAGGCCACCAAGGCGAGACCGGCACCGGCACCCAAGGACCCCAAGGCGACTTCGGCCCCGTCGGCCCCCAGGGCACCTTCGGCCCGCAGGGCTTCTCAGGGCCCCAGGGCACTCATGGCGCCCAGGGGGACACCGGACCTCAAGGGCCCCAGGGCGAGATGGGCAAGGAGGGCGTGCAGGGCCCGCAGGGCGAACCGAACGGTCCCCAGGGTCCGCAGGGCGAACCGGGTCCGGCTGGAGGCCCGCAGGGCGTGCAGGGTGCCCAGGGCACCCAGGGCGAGACCGGGCCGCAGGGCGTGCAGGGCACCCAGGGCGAGATCGGCGCCCAGGGCTTCCAGGGCAACTTCGGCCCCCAGGGCTTCCAGGGACCCCAGGGCGAGACCGGCTCCTCAGGCCCCCAAGGAATCCAGGGCGACACCGGCAGCGCCGGCCCCCAGGGCGACACCGGCCCCCAGGGCGTCCAAGGCCACCAAGGCGACGTCGGCAGCCAGGGCCCCCAAGGTGACCTCGGCCCCCAGGGCTTCCAGGGACCCCAGGGCGAGACCGGCTCCTCAGGCCCCCAAGGAGTCCAGGGCGACACCGGCAGCGCCGGCCCCCAGGGCGACGCCGGCCCCCAGGGCGTCCAAGGCTTCCAGGGCGACACCGGCAGCCAAGGCTTCCAGGGCGACATCGGCCCCCAGGGCGTCCAGGGCGACTTCGGCCCCCAAGGTGTCCCGGGACCCCAGGGCGACCCCGGACCCACGGGCCCGCAGGGCGTCGAGGGACCGCAGGGCTTCCAGGGCCTCGAAGGCAGCCAGGGCCCTCAGGGTTTCCAGGGCGACACCGGAGTGCAGGGCCCGCAGGGCCTGACCGGGCCGCAGGGCGTGGAGGGTGCTGCAGGACCGCAGGGCGACACCGGCCTCCAGGGCCCCCAGGGCACCCAGGGGTCCATCGGGCCGCAGGGCTTCCAGGGCACCCAGGGGGAGACGGGGGCGCAGGGTCCGCAGGGCTCGAGCACCTCCGGCGCGGCGAGCCGGGTCGTCACGGCCACCACCTCCACCGGCACGGCGACCGTGCTGTGCCCGGCCGGCACCTTCGCCGTCGGCGGTGGCGTCCGGAACCTGACAGTGAGCACGGCCAACTACGACTTCATCGGGCCGGTCGGGTTCACGGCCACCACACCGGCCACCGGCTGGCAGGCCATCTCCCCCGTCGCGCGCACCCTCACGGTGTACGCGGTGTGCACACCGTGATCCCGCGAAGACCCGTCACGCCCGGCGGGACGCCAGCTCGATCACCGTGATGTCCGACGGCGCGCCCACCCGTGTCGGGGGCCCCCAGGCCCCCGCTCCCCGCGACACGTACAACTGGGTGTCGCCGTAGCGGTCCAGGCCCGCGAGGGTCGGGTTGGCGGCCGCCGCGACGAAGTTGCCGGGCCACAGCTGGCCGCCGTGGGTGTGGCCGGAGAGCTGGAGGTCCACGTGGTGCCGTACCGCCTCGTGGATCTGGACCGGCTGGTGGGCCAGCAGCACGACGGCGCGCGAGGGGTCGCGGCCGGCGAGCGCCTTGGCGAAGTCCGGGCCCTCGCCCTCGCGCTCGCCCGCCAGGTCGTTGACGCCGGCCAGGTCGAAGGCGGGCAGTTCGGTGCGGGCGTTCTCCAGCGGGTGCAGACCGAGCCGGCGCACCTCCTCGACCCACTGGTCCGCGCCGGAGAAGTACTCGTGGTTGCCGGTGACGAAATAGCTGCCGTGACGGGCCCTCAGCTGCGACAGCGGCGCGGCGGCCGGCCCGAGGTTCTTGACGCTGCCGTCGACCAGGTCGCCGACGACCGCGATCAGGTCCGGCTGGGTCGAGTTGATGGTGTCCACCACGCGCTGGGCGAAGCTCCGGCCGAGCACCGGGCCGAGGTGGATGTCGCTCACGACGGCGATCCGGTAACCGTGCGCGGAACGCGGCAGTCTGTTCAACGCGACCGTGACGCGTTTCACGGTGGGGCCGCGGAGCACGCCGTACGTGCCGTAGCCCACCGTACCGAGCGCGGCGGCCGCCACGGCCCCGCCCACGACACGGGAGACGAACAGCCTGCGGGACGGCGACTCGGCGGCGTCCTGCGGCGCCGGGGCCACCGGGTCCGCGGGCGCCGCCCCCACCGCTTCCGGTGCCGTTTCCGGACCTGCCGGCCCCACACCCGCCGTTTCCGTACCCGCCGGCCCCGTACCCGCCGTCTCCGGACCGGCCGGCCCCGCGCCCGCCGATCCCGGCCCCACCGGCACCGCGCCCGCAGGCACCGGTGCCGCTGTCGGCTCCGTCTCCTGCGTGCTCGCCCGGCGCTCGGCCAGCCGGCGCACCAGCGGCCGCAGCAGTTCGCCCACCGCCAGCGCCAGCAGCAGGTACAGGGACAACGCCATCCACAGGAAGCCCGGCCATCCCAGGACACGCTGGAGCCAGAAGGGAGCCCCCGCGACCTCGGCCGCCAGGGCCGCGACCGTCAGCACGGGTCCGGCGACGATCACCACCGTGCCGGCGCGCCGGGCGGGGCCCGGCCCGCGGGTCGTGTCGCGGACGAGCCGGCGCCACGCGTACCGGTGCAGCGCCGCGTAGGCGGCCAGGACGGCCAGGACGATCAGCGCGAAGACGACGACCACCGTGTCCCTGTCCCCTCGTCGTTATGGCCTACGTCGCAACGCACGCAGTCCGCGGAACCCGATGACGCCGATGACGGTCCCCAAGATAAAGGAGACGACGGCGAGCGCCAGGTGCACCCAGAAGTACGCCGTCGGATCCCCCGCGTCGTCGAACGCGAGCCCGCTCGCGTCCTTCCACAGGTTCCTGACGAAAGTGATCCAGATGACCCAGCTCCACACCCCGAAGGCGAGCAGGAACCAGGAGACGGGACGGCTGAGTTTCACCAGACGGGGCCTTTCGTCACTGCGCCGGGCCTCCGCGGCCGGCCTGGGTTCAGTATCGCCGCTTCCCGGTGACCCCTCACGGCGGGGTGGGCGGCATCGGCCGGGATGCGGCGGGACTTCCGGCTCCGCACCCTGTACTTTCGCGTCCGTGTCCGCCTCGAAGAAGATCACCGGCCGCCGCCTCGCGGTCGCCTCCGCCGTCGTGTTGTCCCTCGCACTCGCCACCCCGGCGACCGCCTTCCCCGACAGGAGGAGCCCGGCCGCCCCGCCGTCGGCCACTCCCCCGGCGGCGATGTCGACCGTCGGCGGAGAACTGCTCGGCAGGCCGGGCACCCAGGTGAACCTCGGCAGCGGCGCCCCGGTGCTTCCGAAGGACATCGCCGCGCGCTCCTGGATCGTCGCCGACGCCGAGTCCGGTGACGTGCTGGCCGCCCACAACGCGCACTGGCGGCTGCCCCCGGCGAGCACCCTGAAGATGCTGTTCGCCGACACCGTGCTGCCCAGGTTCCCGAGGACCGAGCAGCACAAGGTGGCGCCCTCCGACCTGGCCGGCATCGGCGCCGGCTCCAGCATGGTCGGGATAAAGGAGGGGGAGACCTACACGGTCCACGATCTGTGGCTCGGGGTCTTCCTGCGCTCCGGCAACGACGCGGTGCACGTACTGTCCGCGATGAACCACGGGGTCGGACAGACCGTCAGGGACATGCAGGCGCACGCCGAGGAGCTCCAGGCCCTCGACACCCATGTGGTCAGCCCCGACGGCTACGACGCCCCGGGACAGGTCTCGTCGGCCTACGACCTGACGCTCTTCGCCCGGTCCGGGCTGCAGAAGAAGGACTTCCGGGAGTACTGCTCGACCGTGCGGACCGAGTTCCCGGGCGAGACGAAGGTGACGAAGGGCAAGAAGACCCGCGGGTCCTTCGAGATCCAGAACACCAACCGGCTGCTGTCCGGGGACTACGACATCACCCCCTACCGGGGCATCGCCGGCGTGAAGAACGGCAACACCACCAACGCCGGCGCGACCTTCACGGGGGTGGCCGAACGCGACGGCAGGGTGCTGCTCGTCACGGTCATGAACCCGGACAAGCACGAGCACAACGAGGTCTACCGGGAGGCCGGCCGGCTGCTCGACTGGGGCTTCGGCGCGGCCGGCAAGGTGACCCCGGTGGGCGAGCTCGTCGCCCCGAGGAGCGCCGCCGGGCAGCCCGGCGCCGAGCCGTCCGCCTCCGGCGGGGGCCACGGCTCCGCCAAGCCGGTGGCCGCCTCGGTGAAGCAGGGCGGCTCCAGCGGCGTCGGTGTGGCGCTCGCCCTCGTCGGCGGCCTTCTCATACTGCTGGGCGGGGGTGCGTTCCTGGTCAACCGCCGCTGGCCGCTGCCCGACCTGGTACGCCGCCGGACGCGCCCGTGACGTCGGCCTCGTCGTTCCGCGCGGCCGTCCAGGCGGCGCAGTACAGCACGAGTTTGGCGGTGAAGTTGATCCACAGCAGCAGCGCCACCGGCACCCCGAAAGCGCCGTACATGCTCTTCGAGGCCACCTGCTGGACATAGCCGCTCAGCAGCAGCTTCAGCAGTTCGAAGCCGACCGCGCCGATCAGGGCGGCGACCAGCAGGCGGCGCTTCGGGGGCTCCACACCGGGCAGCAGCGTGAGCACGTACAGGAGGACCAGGAAGTCGGCGCAGGCGGCGACGGCGAACGCGGCGACGCGCAGCAGTGCGATGCCCCAGCCGTGCTCGTCGAGGCCGAGCTGTCCGGCCGCCCGGCCCACCAGCGCGGAGGCGAGGGTGGAGGCGGCGAGGGTGACGAGGACCGCGCCGCCGAGGCCGATGAGCACCACGCCGTCCTTCACCTTGCGCAGCAGGGGGTTCTCGTCGCCGTCCGGCAGTTCCCACACCGCGCGCAGGCAGTCGCGGACCTGCCCGACCCAGCCGATGCCCGCGAACAGCAGCACGGCCGCGGAGATGACGCCGACCGTGCCGGCGTTCTGGACCAGGCCGTGGATGTCGAGCTGCCCGGAGATGCCGGGGAACTGCTGGGCGACCTTGCTCTGCAGCTTGTTCTGCTGGGATGTGCTGAGCGTCGCGGCGCCGATCGCGGCGGCCAGGGTGAGCAGCGGGAAGAGTGCCACGAAGCTGATGAACGTCATCGCGGCGGCGAGCCGGGTCCACTTCACGCGGTCGAGGCGTTCGTAGGAGCGCCAGGCGTGCGTGGCCATGAGGCGGGTGACCAGCGGCCCGACGACGGGGAGCCTCTTCAGCCAGTCCATGATCCGACGCTCCCCTCGTGGCCCCCGTGCGGTTCCCTCGCACGGAGCCGCGGACGATCTGTGTCCGGGTACCCGCGAAGCGGCCGGGCACCGCACCACGGGCGGGACGGCATGGGTCGTCCATTCCGGTGAGGCCCCGCAGCGACCGGGGACATGAGAGAGTTATGCCCGTTTTGCGGCGATACGGTCACGGTCATGCCTGCCCACAACGACGCCCTCGGCACCCCGCAGTCCCTGCTGATCCTCGGCGGCACGTCCGAGGTCGCGCTGGCCACCGCGCGCCGGCTCATCGCACGGCGCGCCCGCACCGTATGGCTGGGCGGGCGCCCCTCGGCCGAGCTGGAGAGGGCCGCCGAGCATCTGCGTGAGCTCGGCGCCGACGCCCGTACCGTCGCCTTCGACGCGCTCGACTGCGAGAGCCACGAGAGCGCGCTCGGCAAGGTGTTCGCGGAGGCGGACATCGACCTGGTGCTGTTCGCGTTCGGCGTGGTCGGCGACCAGGCGACCGACGAGCGCGACCCGGTGGCCGCGGCGCGCGTCGCGCAGACCAACTACACCGGCGCCGTCTCGGCGGGGCTGGTGTGCGCCCGCGCCCTCCAGGAGCAGGGCCACGGCTCGCTGGTGGTGCTGTCCTCGGTCGCCGGCGAGCGGGCCCGCCGCTGGGACTTCATCTACGGCTCCAGCAAGGCCGGGCTCGACACGTTCGCGCAGGGCCTGGGTGACGCGCTGCACGGCACCGGCGTGCACGTCATGGTCGTGCGCCCCGGGTCCGTCCGCCGGCGCGGCAGCGCGGGGCGGGGGGACGGACCGCTGTCCACCACGCCGGAGCGGATCGCCGCCGCGATCGAGCTGGGGCTGCGCAGGCGGTCGGAAGTGGTGTGGGTACCGGGGTCCCTGCGGCTGGTCATGTCGGCGCTGCGCCACGTGCCGCGTCCGGTGTTCCGGTGGCTTCCCGTCTAGGGATCCAGGGGATCGGGAGTCCGAGGGCGGTCTAAGGAGCCCAGGGGGCGGGCAGGGGGGCGTCCTCCGCACGGGCCGCCTGCGGCGGTACCACGGCGCCCCCGAAGGCGAACTCCCGCAACCGGCGCCAGACGCCGTCCGCGCCCTGCTCGTACAGCCCGAAACCCGTGCACGGCCACTCGGCCTCGTAGCAGGCCAGCTCCTGGTACGCGCGGTCCATCGCCGCGTCGTCGATGCCGTGCGCCACCGTGACATGCGGGTGGTACGGGAAGAGCAGCTCGCGCGCCACCGGCCCGGAGGCGTCCCGGACCTGCTTCTGCAGCCACGCGCACGCCTCGGCGCCCTCGGCGACCTGCACGTAGACCACGGGCGACAGCGGACGGAACGTGCCCGTTCCGGACAGCCGCATCGGGAAGGGGCGCCCGGCCGCCGCCACCTCGACGAGGTGCGCCTCGATCGCGGGCAGTGCGGAGGCGTCGACCTCCGTCGGCGGGAGCAGGGTGACATGCGTGGGGATGCCGTGCGCCGCGGCGTCGCCGAAGCCCGCGCGCAGCTCCTGGAGCAGGCTGCCGTGAGGCTCCGGGACCGCGATCGACACTCCGATCGTTACGGTCCCCACGTCGTCTCCTGTCGTCGTGCTGGTGTCGTTCAGTGTTCTTCGGCGTTCTTCTGGGTTCTTCTGGCGGTCGTCGGGTGGTGGTCTTCGGGCTCTTCCGGCGGTCTTCGGGTTCTTCGGTTCCGGCTTCGTCGCTCTCGGCGCTCGGCGCGGGCAGGGGGGACTACCGACTGTACGGCGGTGGGGCGCGGTAACGGGAGGGCGGTCCTGCCGGCTCAGTGCTTGGCGGGCAGGAACCCCACCCTGTCGTACGCCTGGGAGAGGGTCTCCGCCGCGACGGCGCGCGCCTTCTCCGCGCCCTTGGCCAGGATCGAGTCGAGGGTCTCGGGGTCGTCCAGGTACTGCTGGGTGCGCTCACGGAACGGGGTCACGAAGTCGACCATGACCTCGGCGAGGTCCGTCTTGAGCGCACCGTAGCCCTTGCCGGCGTACTTCTGCTCCAGTTCCGCGACGCCGGTTCCGGTCAGGGTGGAGTAGATGGTCAGCAGATTGCTGATGCCCGGCTTGAGCTCCACGTCGTACCGGATCACGGTGTCCGTGTCCGTGACGGCGCTCTTGACCTTCTTCGCGGTGGTCCTCGGCTCGTCGAGCAGGTTGATGAGGCCCTTCGGCGTGGACGACGACTTGCTCATCTTGATCGACGGGTCCTGGAGGTCGTAGATCTTCGCCGTCTCCTTGAGGATGTACGGCCGCGGGACGGTGAAGGTCTCGCCGAAGCGGCCGTTGAAGCGCTCGGCGAGGTCGCGGGTCAGCTCGATGTGCTGGCGCTGGTCCTCGCCCACCGGTACCTCGTTGGCCTGGTACAGCAGGATGTCGGCGACCTGGAGGATCGGGTACGTGAACAGGCCGACGCTCGCGCGCTCGGCGCCCTGCTTGGCGGACTTGTCCTTGAACTGGGTCATGCGGCTCGCCTCGCCGAAGCCGGTGAGGCAGTTCATGACCCAGGCCAGCTGGGCGTGTTCGGGGACATGGCTCTGGACGAAGAGCGTGCACCGGTCCGGGTCGAGCCCGGCGGCCAGGAGCTGGGCGGCGGCCAGGCGGGTGTTGGCGCGCAGGTCCGCGGGATCCTGCGGGACGGTGATCGCGTGCAGGTCCACGACCATGTAGAACGCGTCGTGGCTCTCCTGAAGGGCCACCCACTGGCGGACGGCGCCGAGGTAGTTGCCGAGGTGGAACGAGCCGGCGGTGGGCTGGATGCCGGAGAGCACACGAGGACGGTCTGAAGCCATGTCGCCCATTCTCTCAGGTCCTGGGGACCGGTCCGGAACTGGTGGGCAACAGCTGCGGGCCGAATAGTGCCCGGCGGTGTAACAAGAGGACATGACAAGAGACGGGGGCCGCGTGCGTGCGCTCGGCCGGCTGGTGGCGGCGCTGACGGTGACGGTCTGGACGCTGACCGCGACCGCCGCACCGGCGCGGGCTGTGGGCAAGGACATACCCGATCTGGCGCTCGTGACGGCGGTCGGCACGGGCCGTACGACCACACTGCGCGCCGGCGACCGCGACTTCGCGCTGCTGTGGCAGCTGCTGGGGCCGACGCGGCAGCGGACCGAGCGGGTGCCGGACGCGTGGGCGCAGGGGCGGTACCCGAGCGTGCGCGCCACCGTGGTGTGGGGGCTGACCGGGATCGGGGGCTGGCCCTACACGCGGCGGGCGCCCGGGGGTGATGTGGCCCTCGAACGGCAGGACCAGGTGTTCCTGGCCGGGGACGGCACGGCGTGGGTGCGGTCGGATCCGGCGCCGGACGTCGCCGACGACGACGTCCGGTGGCATCGGGTGCCGCGGCCGGTCTTCGACCGGCTGGAGCAGGGCGGGCTCTTCGGGCCGGCCGCCGCGGGCGGCGACGGCCCCGCGGACCGTCTGCGCTGGGGGGCCGTGGGACTCGGCGCGGGGCTCGCGCTGGGGATCGGCGGGACCCGTGCCGTGCGGCGGGTGGCGGCCCGGCGCAAGGAGCCGCCGCCCGGGCCCCGGCAGGAGCTCATCGATCTGTGAAAGCCTGTGCACCGACCCCGTCCGGGCCCGGGCGCGGGTTCGTGCACAGGCTCTGGGGCCGGGCGCCTCAGCCGAGGTCGATCTCCGGGTACAACGGGAAACCGGCCAGCAGGTCGGTCGCGCGGTGCGCGATCTCGTCCGCGACCTTCGGGGCCAGGACGTGCTGGGCCTTCGACGGGGCGCCCTTGGCGGTCGTGCCGGGGACGGCCGTGGTGAGGACGCGGTCGATCAGGGCCGCGATCTCGTCCATCTCGGCCGCGCCCAGGCCGCGGGTGGTGAGCGCGGGGGTGCCGATGCGGATGCCCGACGTGTACCAGGCGCCGTTCGGGTCGGCCGGAATGGCGTTGCGGTTGGTGACGATGCCCGACTCCAGCAGCGCCGCCTCCGCCTGGCGGCCCGTGAGGCCGTAGGAGGAGGCCACGTCGATCAGGTTCAGGTGGTTGTCGGTGCCGCCGGTCACGAGCGTGGCGCCGCGGCGCAGCAGCCCCTGGGCCAGGGCACGGGAGTTGTCGACGATCCGCTGGGCGTAGTCGCGGAAGGAGTCCTGCCGGGCCTCCGCCAGGGCCACCGCCTTGGCGGCCATCACGTGCGGCAGCGGGCCGCCGAGCACCATCGGGCAGCCGCGGTCGACCTGGTCCTTGAGCGAGTCGTCGCACAGGACCATGCCGCCGCGCGGGCCGCGCAGCGACTTGTGGGTGGTGGTCGTCACGATCTGGGCGTGCGGCACCGGGTCGAAGTCGCCGGTCAGGACCTTGCCCGCGACCAGGCCGGCGAAGTGCGCCATGTCGACCATGAGCGTCGCGCCGACCTCGTCGGCGATCTCGCGCATGATCCGGAAGTTCACCAGGCGGGGGTAGGCGGAGTAGCCGGCCACGATGATCAGCGGCTTGAACTCGCGGGCCGAGGCGCGCAGGGCCTCGTAGTCGATGAGCCCGGTGGCCGGGTCGGTGCCGTAGGAGCGCTGGTCGAACATCTTGCCGGAGATGTTCGGGCGGAAGCCGTGGGTGAGGTGACCGCCGGCGTCCAGGGACATGCCGAGCATGCGCTGGTTGCCGTAGGCGTGGCGCAGCTCGGCCCAGTCCTCGTCGGTCAGCTCGTTGACCTGGCGCACGCCCGCCTTCTCCAGCGCGGGGGCCTCGACGCGCTGGGCGAGGACGGCCCAGAAGGCGACGAGGTTGGCGTCGATGCCGGAGTGCGGCTGGACGTAGGCGTGGCGGGCGCCGAACAGCTCCCTGGCGTGCTCGGCGGCGAGCGACTCGACGGTGTCCACGTTGCGGCAGCCGGCGTAGAAGCGGCGGCCGACGGTGCCCTCGGCGTACTTGTCGCTGAACCAGTTGCCCATGGCCAGCAGGGTCGCCGGGGAGGCGTAGTTCTCGGAGGCGATCAGCTTGAGCATCTCGCGCTGATCGGCGACCTCCTGGCCGATGGCGTCGGCGACGCGCGGCTCGACGGCGCGGATCACGTCGAGGGCGGCGCGGAAGGCGGTGGACTCGGTGGAGACAGGCGCGGACATCTCGGGCATCAGGGACCTCCGGACGTGGCGTTCGGCGTTCACGGTACGGCCCAGGCGCACGGCACACTTCCTGCTCGGGCCGCTCCCCGATGGTCCGTCCCATCCCAGCGCGCCAGTCACGGCCCGCCGGCCAGCCTACCCGGCCCGTCGGACGGCGCGACACGCGACGCCGTCCGCGTGCGGTCCCCCCGCGTCCGCCGCGCGAGGATGAGCATGGGAAACGGGACAGCAGGGTCACCCTCGTCGTCCGGGAGCCGCCGTGACCGCCACGCAGACACTCATCGCCGCCGCCGAGGCGCACGGCGCGCACAACTACCGTCCGCTGCCGGTGGTCATCGCGTCCGCCGACGGCGCCTGGATGACGGACGTGGAGGGCCGCCGCTATCTGGACCTGCTGGCCGGCTACTCGGCGCTCAACTTCGGTCACGGCAACCGGCGGCTGATCGACGCGGCCACCGCGCAGCTGGAGCGGGTGACGCTGACGTCCCGGGCCTTCCACCACGACCGGTTCGCCGACTTCTGCGCGCGGCTGGCCGACCTGTGCGGCATGGAGATGGTGCTGCCGATGAACACGGGCGCCGAGGCCGTGGAGACCGCGGTGAAGACGGCCCGCAAGTGGGGCTACCGGGTCAAGGGCGTGCCCTCCGGAAGGGCGAAGATCGTGGTCGCGGACGGCAACTTCCACGGCCGTACGACGACGATCATCAGCTTCTCCACCGACCCGGAGGCGCGCGCGGACTTCGGCCCCTACACGCCGGGCTTCGAGATCGTGCCCTACGGGGACCTGACCGCGATGCGGGCGGCGGTGACGGAGAACACGGTGGCGGTGCTGCTGGAGCCGATCCAGGGCGAGGCGGGGGTGGTGGTGCCGCCGGCCGGTTACCTGCCGGCGGTGCGGGAGCTGACCCGCGAGCGGAACGTGCTCTTCGTCGCCGACGAGATCCAGTCGGGGCTCGGCCGCACGGGACGCACCTTCGCGTGCGAGCACGAGGGGGTCGTCCCGGACGTGTACGTCCTCGGGAAGGCGCTCGGCGGCGGGATCCTGCCGGTGTCGGCGGTGGTGTCGAGCGCGGATGTGCTCGGGGTGTTCCGGCCCGGTGAGCACGGGTCGACCTTCGGCGGGAACCCCCTGGCCTGCGCGGTGGCGCTGGAGGTGATCGCGATGCTGCGGACCGGCGAGTACCAGGCGCGGGCGGCGGAGCTGGGCGCGCACCTGCTGGACGAGCTGGGCGCGCTGACCGGCACGGGCCGGGTGACCGGGGTGCGCGGGCGCGGCCTGTGGGCGGGCGTGGACATCGCCCCGGCGTACGGCACCGGCCGGGAGGTGGCCGAGCGGCTGCTGCACCGGGGCGTCCTGGTCAAGGACACCCACGGGTCCACGATCCGGATCGCCCCGCCGCTCGTCATCGGCGAGGAGGACCTGGACTGGGGGCTGGCGCGGCTGCGCGGTGTCCTGGGCATCTGACCGCCGCGCTCCCGGGGACGCCGGGGCGGCCCCGGGAGGTTCGGGGAGTGCGGCCCCGCAGGTTCGAGGAGCCCGGAGGTTCAGAGGATGACGTGCGGCAGGAAGCGTGCGTACTCGTCCGTGACCGGGCCGGACGACTCGCGCAGGCCGAGCCCCGCCGACTCGCCCTCGACGACCCAGGCGCCGAGGACCACCCGGTTGCCGTCGAAGTCCGGCAGGGGCGCCAGCCCCTGGTAGCAGCAGGGCTCGTCCCGCAGGACGGGCTCGGCGCCCGGCTCGTGGACCGTCACGCCCTCGCCCTCGCGGCCGAGCAGCGGCTTGGCGACGTAGCCCGTGGTGCGTGCCAGCTCCCGGGGGCCGTCGAGATGGGCGGGCAGCAGGTTCGGGTGGCCCGGGTACAGCTCCCAGAGGATCGCGAGCAGCGCCTTGTTGCTGAGCAGCATCTTCCAGGCAGGTTCGATCCACAGCGTCGTGCCCGTGCCGCCGCCGTTGTCGAGGGTGTCGAGGACATGGCCGGCGAAGCGGTCGGTGGTGAGCCACTCCCACGGATAGAGCTTGAAGCAGCTGCGGATGAAGCGGAGCCGGTTGTCGACGAAGCGCTCGGACAGCGGGTCCCAGCCGATCTCCTCCATCGAGATCCAGTCGGTGTCGAGTCCGGCCTGTTCCGCGGTCTCCTTGAGGTAGGCGACCGTCATCAGGTCCTCACCGAGTTCGTCGGCGGAGGAGTGCGCGAAGTACAGCGGGCTGCCGGGCGGCAGCAGGGCGGCCTGCCTCTTCCAGGCGGCGACCAGCCGTTCGTGGAGGGAGTTCCACTGGTCTGCGCCCGGGAAGCGCTCCTCCATCCAGAACCACTGGGGGCCGGCCGCCTCCACGAGCGAGGTGGGGGTGTCGGCGTTGTACTCCAGGAGCCTGGCCGGGCCCGTGCCGTCGTAGCGCAGATCGAACCGGCCGTAGACGGAGGGGAGTTCGGCACGGCGGTGCCATGCCTCGGCGACCGCGTGCGCGACGCGCGGGTCGGTGATGCCGAGGTCGGCGAAGCGGTCCGTGGCGACGATGTGCGCGGCCGCGGCCAGGCACATGGCGTGCAACTCCTCGACGACCTCCTCCAGCGCCTCCACCTCGGGGAGTGTGAAGGCGTAGTACGCGCTCTCGTCCCAGTACGGGCGCAGGGAGTCGTCGGGATGGCGGGTGAGCGGATAGATGAGGCCCTGGGCCTCGACGGTCTGCTGCCAGCCGGGGCGGGGCTCTATCGTGCGGCGTTCCACGACGGGCCGCTCAGCCGCCGGACTTGCCGTGGCCGCTGCCGAAACCGCCGCGGTCGACGCCGCCGTGGCCGCCGCTGGAACCGCCGGAGCTCCGGGGCCTGGTGAAGGAGCCGTCGCTGACCCAGCCGTTCTTCTTCTTGCCGCCGTAGTACCAGGAGCCGCGGGCGGACGCCTTGCCGGAGGTGCAGTTCTTGTCGGCGACGACCTTGTAGCCCTTGGCGAGCGTGTAGCTGTCGCGGTCGACGCAGCGCTTGTCCGGGTCGGAGGAGCAGGCCGTGAGGGCGGCGGCGAGAAGGCCCATGCCGCCGAGGACGACCGTGCCCGAGCGCAGTTGCCGGCGTGTGTCCGCCATGTTCGTGATCCCCCGTCGTGTGGGCGTCGTCGGGTGAGACGCCGTTGAGATGTTGACGAATATCAGATTAGAGAGCTTGCTTCCGCCCGGCGCGCCCGCCCCCGCGCCGGTGCGCTGCCCTACAGTCGCACCGTGTTCTGGGGAATGGTGTGTGCGCTCGGTGCGGCGGTCTGCTTCGGCACGGCGACCGTGCTGCAGGCGATGGCGGCGCGTGCGGCGGGCACGGGCGGGGGCGGGGACGCGGCGCTGCTGCTGCGGGCTCTCGGGCAGTGGCGGTATCTGGCGGGGCTCGGGCTGGACGGGCTCGGCTTCCTGCTGCAGATCGCGGCGCTGCGGTCGCTTCCGATCTATGCGGTGGGGGCGGCGCTCGCCTCCAGCCTCGCGGTGACGGCGGTGGTCGCGGCCCGGCTGCTGCGGGTGCGGCTGACGCGCGGCGAGTGGACCGCGGCCGCGGTGGTGTGCGCGGGGCTGGCGATGCTGGGGCTGGCCTCCGGCACGGAGGGGCACCGGGACGGGTCCACGGTCTTGCGGTACGCGATGCTGGCGGCGGCGGTGGGCGTGCCGGTGCTCGGATCGGCCGGATCGCGGCTGCCGGGACGCGGGCGGGCACTGGCGCTGGGGCTGGGCGCGGGATTCGGGTTCGGGGTGGTCGAGGTGGCGGTGCGGCTGATCGACTCGCTCAGGCCGTCCGTGCTGCTCACGGAGCCGGCGGCGTACGCGCTGCTGCTGGGCGGCGGTGCGGCCTTCCTGCTGCTGACGAGCGCCCTGGAGCGGGGATCGGTGACGGTGGCGACCGCGGGTCTGGTCGTCGGCGAGACGGTGGGGCCGGCGGCGGTGGGGGTGGTGTGGCTGGGCGACCGCACCCGCGAGGGGCTGGTCTGGCTGGCGGCACTCGGCTTCCTCGTCGCCGTGGCGGGCGCCCTGGCCTTGGCGCGGTTCGGGGAGGCGCCGGCCGTGGAGGAAGGCTCATGAGCCGCCCCTGACGGAGCCGTGGAACTCGGGACGATCTTGAGCTCGGACGACCGCCCTCCACGGTTCGGCGAGGTAGCGGGCGTCTCGGTGCCGTGTTGGACTGAGCAGAGTGCTCGTCATCGCGGCGCCGATCGACGCCGTTGCACGACATCGGCCAGATTCGGGTGACTGTCGCACAGCGCGACACTGAGGATGCGGAGGCGGCTCATGGCGGAGTCGCGGGACGACGAACAGCTCAGTCTGCGCCTGACGGCCGTGGCGGCGTTGGGGTTCGTGCTGATGGTTCCGCCGTTCCTGGCGCGGTTCGACCACATGGGCCAGGTTCTCGGCGTCCCGGTTCTCGCGGCCTACCTGTTCGTCGTCTGGGCGGTCGTGATCGTTCTGGTCGCCGTGATCGGCGGCAGATCGAGGTAGGCCGTGCTCGAGACCTGGTTCATCGTCGCTGTTTCGGCCGGGTACCTCGGCCTGCTCTTCGCCGTGGCCTTCTACGGTGACCGGCGGGCGGACTCCGGCCGGAGCGTCATCAACAACGCCACGGTCTACGCGCTGTCCTTCGGTGTGTACGCCACCTCGTGGACGTACTACGGCAGCGTGGGCTGGGCCGCCACGACGGGAATCAGCTTTCTGCCGATCTACCTGGGGCCGACGCTCATGCTCGCGCTCGGCTGGCTGGTGCTGCGCCGGCTCATCCGGGCGAGCCAGCGGCACCGGGTCACCTCACTGGCCGACTTCGTCTCCGCCCGCTACGGCAAGAGCACCGCGCTGGGCTGCCTGGTGACGATCATCGCCGTGGTGGGGGTCGTCCCCTACATCTCGCTGCAGCTCAAGGCGGTCTCCCTCACCTTTGCGATCATTCGGCGGCATCCCGAGCTCACCTCCGCCCCGGAGCTGGGACACATCCCGCTGTTCCAGGACACAGGACTGTACGCAGCGCTGGTGCTGGCCGCGTTCACCATCGTCTTCGGCACCCGTCATCTGGACGCCACCGAACGCCACGAGGGCATGGTCGCCGCCATCGCGTTCGAGTCCGTGATCAAGCTCCTGGCCTTCCTCTCGGCGGGGATCTTCGTGACCTTCTGGATGTTCGGGGGGCTCGACGACCTGTTCTCCCAGGCCTCGGACGCCGGCCTCACCACGCTGTTCACGCTGCGCGAGCACACCGGCTACGGCACGTGGGTCTGGCTCATGGTGCTGTCCATGCTGGCGATCGTGCTGCTGCCCCGGCAGTGGCAGATCAGCGTCGTCGAGAACGTCGACGAGAGGCACCTCAAACGGGCGATGTGGCTGTTCCCGCTGTACCTGCTCGCGATCAGCAGCTTCGTGCTCCCGATCGCGGCCGGCGGCCTTCTGCGGTTCGGAAAGGGCGTCGACGCCGACACCTACGTGCTCACCCTGCCGATGGCCGGAGGCCAGCCGGCACTCGCGCTGCTCGTCTTCATCGGCGGCCTCAGCGCGGCCACCAGCATGGTCATCGTCGAGACGATCGCGCTCAGCACCATGGTGTCGAACTCACTCGTGATGCCGCTGCTGCTGCGCAGCAAGTCCCGGCTGGCGCACCGGGACAACCTCGCCGGTCTGGTGCTGGGCATCCGCCGGGCGACCATCGTGCTGGTCCTGCTGCTCGGGTACGCGTACCTGCGGCTGGCCGGCGAGACGACCGCGTTGGTGACGATCGGCCTGGTGTCGTTCGCGGCGGTGGCACAGTTCGCGCCCGCCATCCTGGGCGGCCTGTTCTGGAAGGGCGGCACCCGGCGGGGCGCGCTGGTCGGCCTGGTGGCGGGGTTCACCGTATGGGTGTACACCCTGGTGCTGCCGAGCTTCGCCGATGCGGGGCTGCTGTCCGGTTCGCTCCTGCGGGAGGGTCCGTTCGGCATCCGTCTCCTGCGGCCGCAGCATCTGTTCGGCGTGACGGGAATGGACCCCATCGGCCACACGATGTTCTGGAGTGTCCTGCTGAACTTCGGCGCGTACGTCGCGGTCTCCCTGGTGGACCGGCCCGATGCCGCCGAGCGGGCGCAGGCCGTGCAGTTCGTCGAGATCCTCGAACCGCCCGCGCGGGAGCGCCGCTGGCAGGCCCGTGCCACGGTCGGCGAACTGCAGACCCTGCTGGAGCGCTTCCTCGGGCCGGAGGGCGCCCGGCGGGCGCTGCGCTCCTACCCCGGCAGAAGACCCCGCTCACTGTCGGCCGAGGCGCCGCCGGGGCTGGTCCATCACGCGGAAGCCCAGCTCGCCGGTTCGGTGGGCGCCGCGTCCGCGCGGCTCGCGGTCGCCGCGGTGGCCGGAGAGGAGGAGGTCG
Source organism: Streptomyces sp. NPDC007264 (assembly GCF_042869095.1). Classification (NCBI taxonomy): domain Bacteria; kingdom Bacillati; phylum Actinomycetota; class Actinomycetes; order Kitasatosporales; family Streptomycetaceae; genus Streptomyces; species Streptomyces sp. NPDC007264. Next base: position 238,646 of record NZ_JBIAFD010000009.1, on the reverse strand, counting down.
GCACCGAAGAAGTGATGGAGATGATCGGCGAGGCGTCGCAGCGGGTCGAGCTGATCCGGTGGCGCCTGAAGCTGCTCTACGACGCGACCGGCGGCATCGGCACCACCCTCGATGTGACCCGTACGGCCGAAGAGCTGACGCAGGTCGCGGTGCCGCGCTTCGCCGACTACGTCACCGTCGACCTGGCCGAGTTCGTGCTGCGCGACGAGGACGTGGGGATGAACGGCATCGACACCGGCAGCAAGCGGATGCAGCGCGCGGCCGTCAGCGGCATCCGCGCCGACGCTCCCTTCTTCGCGGTCGGCGACCTGATCACTTTCGGGCCGTCGTCACCACAGGCCCGCAGCGCCGAGAGCGGGCAGGCGGTCCTGGTGCCCCGGCTGCGCGACTCCGTGCGATGGCAGGCGATGGACCCCGAGCGGGGCGCCCGCATCGTCGAGTACGGGATCCATTCGCTCATCACGGCGCCGCTGTCCGCCCGCGGTGTGCTGCTGGGCGTCGTCCACTTCTGGCGCTCCGAGAAGCCCGAGCCCTTCGATCAGGACGACCTCTCCCTCGCGACCGAACTGGCCACCCGGGCCGCCGTGTCCCTCGACAACGCACGCCGCTACACCCGCGAGCACGGCCTGGCCGTGGCGCTGCAACGGAGACTGCTGCCCCGGGCGCTGCCCGAACAGAACGCCGTCGAGGTCGCTTCCCGCTACCTCCCCGCGCAGGCGGGAGTCGGCGGCGACTGGTTCGACGTCATCCCCCTGCCCGGCGCCAGGGTCGCGCTGGTCATGGGCGACATCGTCGGGCACGGACTGCATGCCGCGGCCACCATGGGGCAGCTGCGCACCGCCGTGCACAACTTCTCCACCCCCCTGGACCTGGCGCCCGACGAACTGCTCGGCCACCTCGACGAGTTGGTCACCCTCATCGACCAGGACGCGATCGCCGCCGGCGACCGGACCACCGTCACCGGCGCCACCTGCCTGTACGCGGTCTACGACTCCGTGTCCGGCACCTGCGTCATCGCCAGCGCCGGTCACCCGCCGCCCGCGCTCGTGCACCCCGACGGGACGGTGGAGTTCCTGGACGTGCCGGCCTGCCTTCCCCTCGGCATCGGCGGACTGCCCTTCGAGTGCGCCGAGCTGCGGCTGGCCGAGGGCAGCAGGCTGGTCCTGTTCACCGACGGCCTCGTCGAGCGCCGCGACCTGGACATCGACGTCGGGCTCCGGCTGCTCCGCGAGACGCTGGCGCACGCGGACCAGTCGCCCGAGGAGACCTGCGACGCCGTGCTCGACGCCCTGCTCCCCGAGCTCCAGAGCGACGACATCGCGCTGCTCGTCGCCCGTACGAAGGTGCTGGCGCCCGGGCAGGTCGCCGAGTGGGACGTGGAGTCCGACCCCGCCGCCGTCCACCGCGTACGCGCCGCCGTCTCCGCCCGGCTCATGGAGTGGGGGCTGGAGGATCTCGTGGACACCACGGAGCTGATCTGCAGCGAACTGATCACCAACGCCATGCGCCACGGCGCAGGGCCCATCAAGGCACGGTTGATCCGCGACCGTGCGCTCATCTTCGAGGTCTCCGACCACAGCAGCACCTCGCCGCACCTGCGCTACGCGGCCACCATGGACGAGGGCGGACGGGGCCTCTTCCTCGTGGCCCAGTTCGCCGAGCGCTGGGGCGCGCGCTACACCAAGGACGGCAAGGTCATCTGGGCCGAGCAGGCGACGCCGGGGACGCCCGGCGGCTGACCGGCACCGACAGCAGACCGGCACCGCCCGCGGACCCGGCCGTCTTCCGCGCTGTCACGGCAGCACCCGGCACAGGGCCTCCAGCGCCCCCGCCCACCCGTGGTCCGGAGGCGTCCCGTAGCCCACGACCAACGCGTCCAACGGCTCGGTGGCCGCCCTCTCGTGGCGGTAGTGGCCCAGGCCGTGCACCGCCAGGCCCTGCCACGCCGCCGCCTGGACCACCGTCCGCTCGGTGCCGGGCGGCAGGCGCAGGACCGCGTGCAGGCCCGCCGCGATGCCCGTGACCCGTACGTCCGGGGCGCGGGCCGCGAGGGCGTGGACCAGCGCGTCGCGGCGCCCCCGGTAGCGCAGCCGGGACGCACGCACATGACGGTCGTACCCGCCGGACGTGAGGAACTCGGCCAGGGTCAGCTGGTCCAGCGCCCCGCACATCTCGAGCCGGCCGTTCACGGCCGCGGCCTCCTCCGCGAGCCCCGGCGGCAGCACCATCCAGCCCAGCCGCAGGCCCGGCGCCAGGGACTTGCTGGCGGTGCCGAGGTGGACCACATGGTCGGGTCCCAGGCCCTGGAGCGCCCCGACGGGCTGCCGGTCGTAGCGGAACTCCCCGTCGTAGTCGTCCTCCAGGATCAGCCCGCCCGTCCGCCGCGCCCGGTCCACGACGGCGGCCCGCCGGTCGGGGGGCAGCGGCACCCCCATCGGGAACTGGTGGCCGGGAGTGAGCAGCACGACACCGCCGTCGGGGAGCGCGCCGGTGTCGGTGCCCCGCGCGTCGAAGGGGAGCGGCTCCGTGCGCAGACCCGCCTCCGCGAGCAGGTTCCAGTGCACGTCGAGGCCGTACGACTCGACGTGCACCACGCGGACACCGCGGGCCCGCAGCACCGCGCCGAGGATCTTCAGCCCGTGCGAGAAGCCCGCGCACACCATGACGCGTTCGGGGTCGGCGCGCACGCCGCGCGCCCGGGACAGGTACTCGGCGAGGGCGGCGCGCAGTTCCGCGCGGCCGCGCCCGTCGCCGTAGCCGAGGGCGTCGTACGGCGCCGAGGCCAGGACCCGGCGGGTGGCCCTGAGCCACTCGGCCCGGGGGAAGGCGGCGAGGTCGGGCGTGCCGGGCACCAGGTCGTACTCGGGGCGCCCGAGCTCGCGGGGGCGGGGCGCGGCGGGTGCGGGCCGCGGGCCGGGGGCGGTGCGCTCGGCCACCCGGGTGCCCGATCCCTGGCGCGCGGTGAGCCAGCCCTCGGCGACCAGGTCGCCGTACGCCTCGGCGACCGTGTTGCGTGCGATGCCCAGGTCGGCGGCGAGCGAGCGGGAGGAGGGCAGCCGGGTCCCGGGGGTGAGCCGGCCGGTGCGGACCGCCTCGCGCAGGGCGTCGGTCAGGCCCCGGCGCAGACCGGGCCCGGTCGGCTCCAGATGCAGGTCGACCCCCAAAGTGGCCCATGCTTTCCCCATGGAAATGGACCATACCCCTGGGATGCCTCGCTCCTAGGGTCGGGAGCATGACCACCAACGACTACGCGCCCGAGCACAGGCCCCGGCTCCGCTGGGCCCAGCACGCCCCCGAGGTCTACAAGACGATGGTCCGGCTCGACGCCGCCGCCGGGCAGGGCCTCGACGCGACGCTGCGCGAACTGGTCAAGATCCGCGCCTCGCAGATCAACCACTGCGCCTTCTGCCTCGACATGCACACCAAGGACGCGCTGGCGGCGGGCGAGAGCGTCGAGCGGATCGTCCAGCTCAGCGCCTGGGAGGAGTCCCGGCACTTCTACACCGAGAAGGAACTCGCGGCGCTGGAGCTGACGGAGGCCGTCACGGTCCTGACGGACGGCTTCGTGGCGGACGAGGTGTACGAGAGGGCCGCCAAGCACTTCGACGAGACGGAGCTGGCCCAGCTGATCGCCGCGATCACGGTGATCAACGCGTGGAACCGGTTCGGTGTGACGACCCGTGCGGTGCCGGGCCACTACCGGCCGGGGCAGCACAAGTGACGGCCCGCACGACGGTCCTCGACACCGACGTCCGCACCACGATGCAGGCGCTGGGCGCCGCGGCGAAGAAGGGGTTCGGCGACCCCGCCCTCGCCGAGCTGGTCCAGATCCGGGCCTCCCAGCTCAACCACTGCGCCTTCTGCCTGGACCTGCACCTCACGATCGCCCGCCGCCACGGCGTGAGGGAGCGTCAGCTGGATCTGCTGGACGCCTGGGAGGAGGCGGGGGACGTCTTCGACGAGCGCGAGCGGGCGGCGCTGGCGCTGACGGAGGCCGTCACGGTCCTGACGGACGGCTTCGTGGCGGACGAGGTGTACGAGGAGGCCGCCGAGCACTTCGACGAGGCGCGGCTCGCCCATCTGGTCGCGCTGATCACCGTCATCAACGGCTGGAACCGGCTGATGGTCAGCCGGCGGATCCCGGCGGGGAGCACGCGGTGGTGAGCGCTGCCGAGACCTTCCGGGCCCTGCACCGGCACCGGCTGCCGGACGAACCGCTGGTGCTGCCCGGGCCCTGGGACGCGGCCAGCGCGCGGGTGTTCGCGGAGGCCGGGTTCCCGGCGCTCGCCACGCCCAGCGCCGGGATCGCCGCCTCGCTCGGCTACGCGGACGGCGAGACGCCCGCCGACGAGATGTTCGCGGCGGTCGCGCGGATCGTGCGGGCCGTCGACGTGCCGGTGTCGGCCGATGTCGAGGACGGGTACGGGCTCGCCCCGAAGGAGCTGGTGGAGCGGCTGCTGGAGACGGGAGTCGTGGGCTGCAATCTGGAGGACTCGCACGGAGGCGTCCTCAAGGATCCGCGGGAGCACGCCGACTGGCTCGCCCAGGTGCGGGCCGAGGCCGGCGGCCGGCTGTTCCTCAACGCGCGGGTCGACACGTTCGCCCGCGGTGTCGCCGATCCCGCACGGGCCATCGAGCGGGCCGCGTTGTACGTCGCCGCGGGTGCCGACTGCGTGTACCCGATCGGCGCCCCGGCGGACGTCCTGCCGCTGCTGCGGGCGGGGATCCAGGGGCCGCTCAACGTGTTCGCGCGGCCCGGCGGCCCCTCACCGCGGGACCTCGGCGAACTCGGCGCCACCCGCGTGACGTTCGGGCCGGGGCTCCAGCGCCGCGCGATGGCGGCCCTGGGCGAGATCGCCGCGCGTCTGGGGTAGCCGCCGCGCGCCGGGGGCGGGAATCGGTCCCCGGCATGGAGTCACCGAAAATGCGCTGGAAAGGGGGCAAAAGTAACCTGACGATCAGGCACTCATGGAGGTGATGCGATGTCCCGGACCCGTGGCTTCACGAGGACGGCCCGCGCGACGACGACGGCCGCGGCGGTGAGCCTGCTGTTCGTCACCGGACTGGCCGGCGTCTCGACGGCCCAGACCGGCGGCAACCCGGACCCGCGGCGACTGGCCGAGCAGGCGCAGGAGGGGCTGCGGAAGGCGACATCGATCCGTATCGGGTACACGGACCGCAGTACGGCGGCGACGTCGAACAACCGTTTGCCGACGTCGATGAGTCTCGCGCTCGACCGGCGCGGCAACTGCGCGGGCACCCTGACGATGGGCAACAACGGCGGCACCGTGGAGATCATCAAGCGGGACACCGAGGTGTGGCTGAAGCCGGACGGGGCCTTCTGGAAGGCGGAGCTGCCCGGCCGGCGGGGCATCGACACGGCCGCCTCGCTCGCGGGCCGCTACCTCCACGGCTCCGCCTCCGACGCGCTCCTGAGCGGCATCGCCGACAGCTGCAACCTCGGGACCCTCCAGAAGGCGGCGACGGTCAGCGCGCCCCGCTCCCTGAAGGAGGGCCTGGCAAGGGCGATGGACCACACGCGGGTGGTTCCCCTGTCCTTCACGGTGAGCGGCCTGAAGTCGACGCTGTACGTCACGACGGACATGCCGCGCCGCCTGTACCGGGCCACCCAGACGGGCCAGGGCACGAACCTGACCCTGACCTTCACGGACTACGACAAGCCGGTCCCGACGAGGATCCCTTCGGCGACCGAGACGGTGGACATCGCGAAGGTCCGCAACCAGCTGCCGACGAGGTAGTGCGCGGCGCGCCCGCCGCGGCGCGCCCGCATGCCTGCATGCCTGCACGCACGCCCGCCCGCCCGTCGACGCCGTTCCGGGCATGGACACCCGTTTTTTCTTTGACTAAAGTCAAAGAACCATGGAGCGAGTGTCCAGTGAGCACGTGACGGCCCTGCGACGGTTCAACCGGTACTTCACACGGCGGATCGGCGCCCTCGACGACCACTACCTCGGCCGGGGCCGGCCGCTCGGCGAGGCGCGGCTGCTGTACGAGATCGGCGACGGGGCCCCGCTGCGGGAGTTGCGGGGGCGGCTCGGGCTCGACGCCGGGTACCTGAGCCGGATGACACGGGCGTTGCAGGCGCAGGGGCTGGTGCGGGTCGGTGTTCATCCGGACGACAGCCGGGTACGGCTCGCGGAGCTGACGCCCGCCGGGCGCATCGAGGTCGACGAGCAGAACCGCCTCGCCGACGCGCTCGCCGAGAGTCTGCTCGCGGGCCTGACCGACGAACAGCGCGCCGAGCTGACCGGCGCCCTCGGCACCGCCCGGCGCCTGCTGCGCCTGGCCGCCATCACGGTCGAACACGTCGACGGCGGCTGCGCCGACGCCCGCACCTGCCTCGACGCCTATGCCGCCGACATCGACGCCCGCTTCCCCGAGGGCTTCGACCGCGCCGCGCTCGTGCGCCCGGAGGAGGTGTCCCACGACGCCGGCGCCTTCCTGGTCGCGTACGAGGAGGGCCGTCCCGTGGGGTGCGGGGCGCTGCGCACGCCGGAGGCCGGGGTGGGCGAGATCCGGCACGTGTGGGTGCACGCGGACGCCCGACGGCTCGGGCTGGCGCGACGCATCCTCGACGGCCTGGAGCGCCAGGCCGTCGCGCGGGGCCTCCTCGTCGTACGCCTGGACACCCACGCCGTTCTGACGGAGGCCCAGGCGATGTACCGGGCCTGCGGATACGCGGAGATCCCGCGCTACGACGACAACGTGTACGCGGCCCACTGGTTCGAGAAGCGGCTCAGCGTGACGACCTGACCTCAACTGCCCATCTCGTGAGACGAGTTGGACAAAGTGCCCTGTCCTGCCCCGCCCGCCTCGGCCACAATGTCCTGGTGTCCACAACCACTGATCTCGAGCTCGACGACGGTACGCCCATCCGGTTCCTGCTGACTCCCGCCGCAGACATGGCGGCCCCCGCACCGGACGCCGATCTCCCGGAGGGCATGGGCAGGGCCGTCCCCGTGTCGTCCGGCGGGAGGGCCGTCGCGAACCTCGCGGCCGGGGCGCTGCGGGGCGCGCTGAGGCCGCTCGGCGCGCTGCTCCAGGAGGTGCACGACGCGGCGCTGGCCTCCCCCCGGCCCCCGACGGAGCTGAGTGTGACCTTCGGCGTGCAGGTCGGTCACGACCTCACCTTCGGGATCGTCGGCGGCAGGGGGCAGGCTCACCTCACCGTGACCGCCAGTTGGAAGCCGACGGAGGCTGCGGGGCCGGCGCCCGACGCGGGGTGAGCCGTGGGGTGGTTCGCGGCCGCGGAGGCCGCCGAGGACCGGACGTCCCGCGTACCGATCGTGACCGTACGCCGCCCGGACGACCTGCGGATGGCCGGGGCGGGCTTCCCCCTCGGTCCCGAGACCGTGCTGACCTGCGCCCATGTCGTCAATGACGCGCTGGGCAGGAACCGCTTCGAGTCCTCGCCGCCCGGCCTCGGCGACATCCCCGTCGAGGTGGCGGGCGCGCACGGCACCGAGCGGTATCCGGCGCGCGTGGCGCACTGGATTCCACCGCGCGCCCAGGACGGCGGGGCGGTGCGCGAGGGCGACGACGAGTGGCTCGGCGACCTCGCGGTGCTGCGGGTCGACGGGCCGCCCGAGGGTCTGCCCGTCCCCCCGTCGCGGACCGCGATGGCGGAGGGCCAGCGGGTACGCGCATGGCACGGCAGCGGACGCGACGCCACCTTCGCCGACCTGACCGTCACCTCCCTGACCGGCCCCGTGGGCTACCTCGACGGACGCTCCACCGGAATGGCGGTCGGCCCGGGCTACAGCGGCGGCCCGCTGTGGTGCCCGAAGGCGCAGGCCGTCGTCGGTGTCGTCGCCGCGCACTTCATGCCACCCCACGATCCGGTCACCGGGGCCACGATCCGGCACACCCCACAGCACCTGATCCGGCGGAGCTGGGGCATCCCCTGGCAGCACGTCGAGGCCGAGCTGCACCCCATGGGCGTCCTGGACGCGCTGGATCCGGTACCCCTGGATCCCGAGGACCCCGCCTTCGTCCTGCTGGAGGATGCGGTCTGGGACGCCCTGCCCTCGGCCAGCGGCCGCGTCGACTGCGCCGTGCGGCTGGCACGGGCCTGTGGCGTGGCCCGGGGCAGCGACGTCACCCCGCCCCGGCCGGAGGAGTTCGCGGCGTTCCTGCTCACCCACCCGCGCGCGCTGGCGGCCCTCAGCGCGATCCTTCGCCGCGGCGCCCCGGACGCCGCGGACCGCGTCCTGGTCGCGGGCGCCCTCTCCCGCACACCCCGGCTGCTCTCCCCTCAGGAGAACACCGGTCTGCGCAAGCTCCTGCGCAAGATGGAACGGACCGTGCTCGGCAGGTTCCCCGAGGCGGTGCGCGCCGCCCTGCCCCTGGCCGCGGCCTTCCCCGCCGGGGACACCGTCGACGCCCTGCTCGACCATCTGGAGGCACTGCACGGTGACGGCCGCTCCGGCGGCGGCGAACGCCGGGTTCCGGCGCTGCTGTGCGTCATGGAGTACATCGGCTCGCTGTGCCCCGGCCCGTTGCGGGCCGAGCTGCGCATGTGGTCGGACGGGGTGGCGTGGCGGCTCGGCATCCCGCGGGAACAGCTCGGCGAGCGCCGCTCCATGGCCCAGGAGTGGGCCCGGGGGGTGCGCAACCGCCCGGCACGGGCCCGGGTGCTGGTGCAGGTGACCCGGGCCGAACGGGGCCGGTACCGGCTGCGGATCTGGTGCGACGAGGGCACCGGCCCGCGGCAGGTGTCGACGGACAGCGTCGTGTCGTACTCGGCGTCCGAGGCGGCCCGCGAGGTGCTGCGGGTCCTCGATTCGCCGGGTCGCCCCACCGGGGACGAACCACAGCCCCTCGTCGAGGTGCTGGTGGACCGCACGAGCCTGAACCTGCCGGTGGACGAGTGGGAGGCGAGGGCCCCCGACGAGATCGTCCCGGGCGTCCTCGGAGTGGAGTTCCCCCTGGTGGTGCACTGCCCGGAACTGCTGCGCCGACACGAGCGTTTTCTGCCCCACTGGCGCAAGCGCTGGAGCCGGCTGGACTCGGGGACGACGGAGATCGTCTCGGACGCGTCCGCGGACCCGGGCAAGATCTACGCAAAACTCGTCAACCAGCTCGACACGGTTCGCGTCTGCGTGGATGTACCACCCGGGCTGCGGGACGGCATCGTGCAGACGTGTCTCGCCGTGGGCATACCGGTGGTGGTGTGGGACCGGGGCCGCGACGGCGCATCGCACGTGGTGCGGCACATGGACCGGGTCGCCACCCGCGAACTGCCCGACGGAGTCCGCAGTTACCGGGCCAACGCCATGGCCAGTCCGCCCGAGTTCCCCGGCCGCCCGGTCCTCGCCTGGGCGGACGCCGACCGCACCGTGCCCCGACTGCATCTGAGCGAACCACAGGAGAGCGCATGACTTCCGCCTCCGAGGCCGACTGGCGCCTCTTTCGCGGCGACCGGACGCCCAGGGCCGTGACGCTTCCACCGGCCCCTCCCTGGCGCCGCTTCACGCCCACCCGGTCCGCACGCCCCGAACTGCCGTACCTCATCGAGCCCAAGCACGCCGACGTCGTCAATGCCGCTCTGCATCTGCGCCGCCCGCTGCTGGTCACCGGCCCGGCCGGCACCGGCAAGTCGTCGCTGGCCCGCGCAATCGCTCACGAACTGCGGCTCGGCCGGCTGCTGCGCTGGTCCATCAACAGCCGCTCCACCGTGCGGGAGGCGCTCTACCAGTACGACGCGATCGGCCGGCTGCGGGAGACGACACTCAGCCGGGACCGGGGTGAACGGGAACCGTCCATCGGCACGTTCATCCGGCTCGGGCCCCTGGGCACCGCGCTGGTGCCGTCGGCCACCCCCCGCGCGCTGCTCATCGACGAGATGGACAAGGGCGACGTCGACCTGCCGAACGACCTGCTCACCGTGTTCGAGGAGGGCGTCTTCGACATCCCCGAACTGACCCGGCTGCCCGAGGACATGGCCGATGTGGAGGTGCAGACCGTCGATCACGGGGGGACGGTGACCGTGCACCGCGGGCTCGTCCAGTGCGCGGAGTTCCCCGTCGTCGTCATCACGAGCAACGGCGAACGGGACTTCCCACCCGCGTTCCTGCGCCGCTGTGTCCGGCTCGACCTTCCCCTGCCGGACGAGGAGCGGCTGCGCGCCATCGTCGCCGCCCACCTCGGCCGGGACGCCCTGCGGGAGGCGGACGACCTGATCGACGCGTTCCTGCGCCGCCGGGCCCTGAGCGACCTGGCCACCGACCAGTTGCTGAACGCCGTGTTCCTGCGGGCCGGGGGCGTCGACCTGAACGCGGAAGGACTGCTGGAGGCCGTACTCCACCAGCTGACCGGGGCGCTGTGACCATGGCGGGCGACGGTGACGGCGACGCCCGGCCACGGGGCGGTGACGGACGGCTCGGGGAGGCGTTGCGCGTGCTCGCGGCCTGCGGACACGGCCTGGACGCCGACCAGGTCCTCGACGTGCTCTGGCTCGCGCGCCGTCTGCCCCCCGGAGCGGACGCCCCGCTGCGCCGGGAACCACCCCCCGAGCCCGAGCCGGACCCGGCCCCCACCCGGGAACCCGATCACGCCGCCCGGCCGCCGGGCGGCCCGGACACGGACGAACCGGACCTGCCCGACCTCGCCTCCCCGGCCCTGTACGCGGCGGCCCGCACGTCACCGGAGCCCGCGGCACGGGTCCGGCGGCAGCCGGACCCGGAGCGCCGCCGGGCGATGCCGGTCCGGGTCCCCGAGGCCAGGGCGCTGTCCGGGGAACTCGCACTCGGACGGGCCCTGCGGCCGTTGCGCCGCCGCCGGGACAGCCAGCACCGCTGGGAGATCGACGAGGAGCGCACGGCCGCCCAGCTCGCCGAGACCCAGCTGCCCGACGTGGTGCAGCGGCCGGTGCGTGAGCGCTGGCTGCATCTGGTGCTGCTCGTCGACGACGGTCTGTCCATGCTGCTGTGGCACCGGCTGGGCGCCGAACTGCGAGCCCTGCTGGAACGCCTCGGTGCCTTCGCCACCACCCGCACCTTCGGCCTCGACGCACGCAACGCCCGCAACCCCCGCCTGCACGCCCGCCCCTTCCAGCACGCCGGCCCCCACCTGCCGCTGAGCACGGTCAACGATCCCTCGGGCCGCACGCTCGTCCTGGTCGTCAGCGACGGCATGGGAGCCGCCTGGCGTTCCGGCACGATGCACGAGCTGCTGGCCCGGCGCGCCGCGCAGGGTCCCGTCGCGGTGCTGCACACCCTGCCGCCCGGCATGTGGGAGGCGTCCGGCATCCACGCCGAACGCTGGCAGGCCGGCACCCGGCGGATCGGCGGCGCCAACACCTCCTGGCAGATCACGGATCCGGTGCTGCCGCCCGACCTCGCCCGCTTCGAGGGGATACGGGTTCCCGTCCTGGAGCCGACGGCCGCCTCGCTGGGGGACTGGGCCCGGCTGCTCGCCTCGCCGGGCACCACGGTGGAACTGCCCCTGCTGTCCCGCCCCAGCCGGTACGCCACCGTCGCGCCGTCACGGGACCTGGACAGCCCCCAGCACTTCCGGGACGCGGCCACCCCGGAGGCGTACCGGCTCGCCGCGCATCTCGCGGCCGTGTCGCCCCTGTCGGTGCCCGTGATGCGGCTGGTCCAGACGTCGGTGCCGTGGCCCGCCCGTACCGCGCACCTCGCGGAGGTCTTCCTGGGCGGTCTCATCCGGCCGCATCCGGCGCCCGTGCCCGGGCCGCTGCCCGCCAAGCACCTCGTCTTCGACTTCTCCGACGCGTCCAAAGCGGTGCTCCTGGACGCCGTTCCGCAGGCCGAACTCCTCAGGACGTCCCGTCGGATCGGCCGCCGTCTGGAAGAACTCGCGGGCAGCTCCCCCGACTTCCCCGCCTGGCTGGTGCACCCGGACGGCTCCGCCGATCTGCCCGGTTCGCACCAGCCGTTCACCAGCGTCGAGCGGCGCCTGCTCGCCCGCTTCGGGGTGTCGTTCGGCGACGCCCCGGCCACACCGGCACCGCACGGCGAGAACCCCGGCGCGGCCGAGGCCGACGGCTGGGGCCCACTCACGGACGACGACCCCCGCCGGCTCGGCCCCTTCCGGCTGCGCGTACGGCGCCGCGGCCGCCGTACGGTCGTCTACCGGGGCGTCGACCGGGACGGCGTGGACGTCGTGCTGCGCGTACCGCGCCCCGATCTCCCCGCCGCCAACGCCGGGTTGATCGAGGTGGAGGCCGAGGCGCTGGCCCGGCTCCAGGGTCAGTACGCGCCCGTCCTGCTCGCCCGGGAGCCCGGGGACCGGCCGCCGTGGCTCGCGATGACACCGGTGCGCGACGCCGACGTCCCCGACGCGCAACCGCCGCGGCTCTCGGAGATCTTCAGCCGGGCCCTTCTGGACGGCACCGCGCCCTTCGACATCCTCGCCGGGCTCCTCGTCGGCTGGCACCTGGCGAACGCGCTCGCGCTGTGCCACGTGAACGGGCTGGTGCCCACGGACTTCAGCGCCGACAGCGTGTTCGTCCTGCGGCGCACCATCGTCCTGGCCGATCTGTCGGACTGCGTCGTCGACGGCCGCCACCTCGGTTCGGGCTCCGTCCCGACCGCTCAGGACAACGTGCGGTCCCTGGGGGAGCTGCTCCAGCTCATCAGCACCAAGGCCGGCTGGGAGATGCCCTCCCTCCCGGAGGGCATGCACCTGTGGCAGGGGGACACCTGGGAACGGCTGCGGCGGCTGGTGCTGCGCTGCCTGGACCCCGACCCGGTGGCGCGTCCGACGGCGAGCGAGGTCGCCGAGGTGCTCGCCCGGTACGTCGCCATGGCGCGCCTGACACGCGGCGGCCCGGACGCCTCGGCGCCGGCCGCTCCCGTCGAGCCCGCGGCCGACGTGCCGCTGAGCCTGCCGCCGGGGGACGGGACGGACCGGGCGGGCGGGCGGGCCCTGCGCCTGCCCCGGTTCGGCACGGCCCGCCGGGAGGGCGAGGCACGCCTGGAGCGGCTGCGGGTGCCGCTGCGGCGCAGCAGGCGCGTCACCCTGGCCGGCGCCTACTACTACAGCGGGCGGGCCACCACCACCATGGTGCTCGGCTCACTGCTGGCCACGGTGCGGGGCGAGCCGGTGCTGGCCCTCGACGGGGCCGCCACCGACGGGGCACTCGACGCGTTCCTCGACGGGCGCAATCCGGCGGTCGTCCGCGACCTGGCCGCCCTGCCGCCCGGTCCGTCGTACGAGGAGATCCGGGCCCACACCACGCGGCTGCCGTCCGGCCTCGAGGTGATCGCCCACCGCGGCGGCCATTTCACGCCGAACCCCGCCCACGCGCAGGAGTACGCCCGCGTCCTGGCGCACACGGCGCCCTACTACCCCTTCGTCCTGACCGACTGGGCCCCGCTCGCCCTGGACCGCTCGGCGGAGGCCGTACTGGACCACACGGACCGACTGGTCGTGTGCTGCGGCACCGCGGACTGGTTTCTCGACGCGGCCGTACGCACGCTCGAAGGGCTGCGAGAGGCCGGCCGCGGCCGCCTCGCACGGGAGGCGGTCGTGGTGGCCACCGACATCGACGGCCCCACCGGCCGGGACGTGCCCGCCGATGCCGCCGGACGGCTGGGCCTCCACGTCGGCCAGGTGGTCCATGTCCCCTTCGACTCGGCGCTGCTGACGCCCGGGTGGGACGTTCACCGGCTGCGCCCCGCGACCACGAGGGCGTTCCTGGAACTCGCGGAACTCGTCGTCGCGCCCGAGACGCACTGATCCCCGGGCGGCGGGGCCACCCGGGGACCGGAGAGCACGACCGGCGAGGCCGGGCGGGGGGGGAACGTCAGATGAGGCCGAGCCCGCGGACCGCCTCGCGCTCCTCCGCCAGCTCCTGGACGGAGGCGTCGATGCGGGCGCGGGAGAACTCGTTGACGTCCAGGCCCTGGACGATCTCGTACTTGCCGTCCTTGCAGATGACCGGGAAGGACGAGATCAGGCCCTCGGGGACGCCGTAGGAGCCGTCGGACGGGATGCCCATGGAGGTCCAGTCGCCGTCGGCGGTGCCGTTGACCCACGTGTGGATGTGGTCGATCGCGGCGTTGGCGGCGGAGGCCGCCGACGACGCGCCACGGGCCTCGATGATCGCGGCGCCGCGCTTGGCGACGGTCGGGATGAAGTCCTCGGCCAGCCACTTCTCGTCGTTCACGACCTCGGCGGCGTTCTTGCCGGCGACCGTGGCGTGGAAGATGTCCGGGTACTGGGTGGCGGAGTGGTTGCCCCAGATCGTCAGACGCTTGATCTCGGTGATCGCGGTGCCCGTCCTCTTCGACAGCTGGGTCAGCGCGCGGTTGTGGTCCAGCCGGGTCATCGCGGTGAAGCGCTCGGCCGGTACGTCCGGGGCGGCGGCCTGGGCGATCAGCGCGTTGGTGTTGGCCGGGTTGCCGACGACCAGGACCCTGACGTCGTCCGCGGCGTGGTCGTTGATGGCCTTGCCCTGCGGCTTGAAGATGCCGCCGTTGGCCTCCAGGAGGTCACCGCGCTCCATGCCCTTCGTGCGCGGGCGGGCGCCCACGAGGAGGGCGACGTTGGCGCCGTCGAAGGCGACGTTCGGGTCGTCGCTGATGTCGATGCCCTGCAGCAGCGGGAACGCGCAGTCGTCGAGTTCCATGGCCGTGCCCTCGGCCGCCTTGAGCGCCGGGGTGATCTCCAGGAGGCGCAGCCTGACCGGCACGTCCGCGCCGAGCAGGTGGCCGGAGGCGATGCGGAAGAGCAGTGCGTAGCCGATCTGGCCGGCCGCGCCGGTGACGGTGACGTTCACGGGAGTGCGGGTCATGGCGTTCTCCGTATGACAGCTGGCGGTGGGGCGCCGTCGCCCCGGGGTAGCGGGATCCCACCGGCCGGCTCGCGGCCGGTACCCGCCGAAGACGATCGATCAATGGAACGAATGATCGATCTCTTGGCGTCAAGAGAGATCCAGCCGTCAGGCTATCGCGCATCCGGGACGCCGGACGGCCGGGCCCGTGTGGCCCGCCCCACAACCCGGGCGGCGGCCGCCTGCCCGAGACAGAGGGGGGAACTGGGCGGCGGCCGCCGTGGGGATGTCCTGCCGGACTCCCGTGGGGGGTAATCCTGCGCTTGCCCCGTGGCGGGACGCTCATGCGCGCCGCGCGGAGATTCTTTTCGGGAACAAGCGCGCGGTGCGCTTCCACGCGCCCTCCGGCCGACGGCTGTGCCCCGGCGCACACCTCTGTCCCGACGTCCCCCGGGGCCGCCGGACACGCGCTGTGCCGGCTATGCCGTGCACCCCTTCCGGCCCGACACCAGCGTCACGCATGCCTTCGCCTCGGCCGCGTCCTTCACCGCCAGCATCGGGGTGTACGCGTCCGTGTCCGCGGCCTGGGTGACCGAGCCCGTCTGCCTCGGGGCGGACGCGCCCGCCGACACCTGGACGCTGTCGCCCTGCGCCGCCCGGGTGATGCGGGCCCACGCGGCGCCGCACGTCCTGCTGTAGCGGACCTCGACGAGGGTCGTGCCGACGGTGACGCTGGTGGCCGTCGTCGCCCGGGTCCCGCCGCAGCCCATGTTCTCCGGGTCCTTGCCGGTGCAGCCCGCGCCGCTGCACTTGACGCCGGCGGGCAGGTCGGCGCTCGGGCGCGCCGATGTCGGGGACGGCGCGGGCCCGGTCCGGGGCTTCCTGCCGTCGCCGCCGGTGAAATGGAACACCGCCCCGATCACCACGAGCGCCCCGGCCGCGCCCGCGAGGAACATCGTCAGCCGGCGCCTGCGCCGCCGCCCGCCGGACGGGCCCCCGGCGTCCGGGCGGGCGTCGCGGGGCTCGCCGTCGGCCGTCGTCGGCCCGTACGGCCGGGGCGCGCCCGGCGTACGCGCCGACGCGTCCGGCGGCGCCGGAGGTCCCTGGGGCGCGGCGGCCGGCCCGCCGGCCCGTGACGGCCCCCGGTATCCGGCGAGCCTCCAGGAGTTGTGTCCCGGGGAACCGGCAGGCGACGGCCGTCCACCGCTGCCGGCGTCCGCGCCCCGGCCGCCCTCCGCGGCCGTCGGCCGCACAGGCGCGGCGGGAGCCGCCCCGGCCGGTGCCGCGTCCCCGGGGGCCACGGTGGTACCGCGGGCCGCCGTGCGGCCGCGGGCCTCGGTGTCGGGGGCCGCCCCGAACTCCCCGAGCGCGGCGCGCGCCTGGGCGATCCGGATGGCCTCCATCGTCCGGTCGCGGCGCATCTCCGAGCGGCTCCACGCGCGCTCGGCCAGCTCCCACATGGTGGTCAGATGGACGGGGTCGGTGCCGGTCACCTCGGCGAGAGCGACGATCGCGCCCTTCGGCGCGAGCAGCCTGCCGTCGAGGTAGCGCTCCCAGGACGTCTTGCTGTAGCCCGTGCGGTCGGCCACGGCGGAGACGCTCAGCCCGCCGCGGTCCACGAGCCGCCGCAACTGGCTCATGAACTCCTTCACCTGCGGGTCGAGTTCATCGGGCAAGGCCCTCCAACGAGGCATTGCTTCCCCCTCTTTCCCCCTGGTACGTGCCGGTGTTCCTCCCGCACGCGGTGCCCGCTGCCGAGTCCCCGTTCTGACTACCCATCGGGATGCGCCCGGCCAGGATGTCAGTTCCCGGGGTGAGGGCGCACGGGAGCATTCGGGTGGAAACGCGCACCGCCGCGTGCGCCTCCCGCCGGTCCTCGTTCCGGCCTCACCACGGTAGCCCCGACGGGCTCCGGGTCCGGTGCACGTCCTCCGACTTGTCAACATATCGACACAACAGAGACACGGTGGCGACCTCGGCGGGCACAGGGGGAACAGGTCACCCGAGCGTGACGGCTCCGACGAGGACCACGGCGAGCATCGTCAGCAGCGCGAGGAGCGCGACGAGCAGGAGGCGCCGTCCGGCGGGCCGCGACTCGGGCTCCTCCAGCCGGTCCCACCACGGAAGCGTCGGATCGTCCTCGTACTCCCCCGGCACCGGACCGGCACCCGGCGCCTGCGCCGGCGCGGGGACGGGGACGGGGGCGGGGACCGGGGCGGGCGCGGACACCGGAACCTGTGCCGGGGCCGGCTCCTGCGGGCGGGGCCAGGCGTGCACGGCCAGCTCCCAGCGCACGGCGAAGCGTTCCGCCTCCTCACCCGGGAGCCCCGCGACCCGGCAGAGCGCGGCGACCGCCTGGCGGGGCGGCGGCTGGCCGGCGTTCAGATAGCGCTGCCAGGAGGACTTGCTGTACGCGGTGCGCGCACCGAGGGCGACGAGGCTGAGACCGGTGCGGTCCTTGAGGAGCCGCAACTGCTCCACGAAGTGCCGTACCTCCGGCGGCAGATCGTCCGGCAGTGGCTGCCAGGCGCCCATTGCTCACTCCTCCGCGTTGCCCGGTCCCAGAGCCTTTTCCGTTCGATTGACGACGTCAGGGGCTGCATCGGTTCCGTTGCGGGGCCCGGACACCGTAGCGGAACGGTCACTTCCGTGCCACAGCGGACTGCCAGGTGTTGAACAGCTCCGGCCTGTGGATCAGGGTGTTTCCCGGGCGGCCCCGACCGCCCCCGGCGCCCGGCCTCCCACGGGGGAGAGGCCGGGCGCCACCGCGTGTCCGGGCCTCCGGAACGACGGACGGGCCGTCCTTCCGGGGGAAGGACGGCCCGCCGTGCGCGCCGCGGACGCTCCGTCAGGTGCGGATCGTGAAGTGCAGCGTGTCGTCCAGGAACGGTATCTCCAGCAGCGGATGGGGCTGGGCCATCATCGCGAGCAGCACGATGGCACCGCCGAGGATGCCGTAGGTGACCATGTCGGTGAAACGGGAGCGCACGGCGAGCATGCCCACGTCGGGCAGCATCCAGCGCATCACCGCGCCGCCCAGCAGCGCCGTCCCGATCAGGATCGTGCCGAAGCGGAACGCGTCCAGCGCCGTCACCAGCAGCCCGAGGCCGACGACGCCCAGCACGGCGAGGATCGGCCACTGCCGTGCCGGCGCGGGCGCGCCACGCGGCGCCGCCCGGCCGCCGCCCTCGGGCCGCGCGGTGTCGCGGGTGATCCGCGGAAAGCGCCGCGTCACACGCCGCGCCGTCCCCTCGGCGTCGGGGGCACTGACGGCGTCCCGCACCATGGGCTCGTCGTCGGCGTCCGGCCGCCGGGCGGCGGCCCCCCGCGGGATGCCCTCGGGCCTGTCCTCAGCCGACACTGCGCTCCGCCGCCTCGACCACGTTGACGAGCAGCTGGGCCCGGGTCATCGGGCCGACACCGCCCGGGTTCGGGGAGATCCAGCCCGCCACCTCGACGACGTCCGGGTGGACGTCGCCCACGATCTTGCCCTCCGCGTTGCGCGACACGCCGACGTCGAGGACGGCGGCGCCCGGCTTCACGTCCTCGGCCCTGATCAGGTGCGCGGAGCCCGCCGCGGCGATGATGATGTCGGCCCGCCTCAGGTGAGCCGCGAGGTCCCGGGTGCCGGTGTGGCACTGGGTGACCGTGGCGTTCTCGCTGCGCCGCGTCAGCAGCAGCGGCATCGGGCGGCCGATGGTCACGCCCCGGCCGACGACCACCACCTCGGCGCCCTTGATCTCCACGCCGTAGCGGCGCAGGAGGGTGAGCACGCCGTTGGGGGTGCAGGGCAGCGGCGCCGGCTCGTTCAGCACCAGGCGGCCGAGGTTCATCGGGTGCAGGCCGTCCGCGTCCTTGTCCGGGTCCATCAGCTCCAGGACCCGGTTCTCGTCGATGCCCTTGGGCAGCGGCAGCTGCACGATGTAACCGGTGCAGGCCGGGTCCTCGTTCAGCTCGCGGACGACCGCCTCGACCTCCTCCTGCGTGGCCGTCGCGGGCAGTTCGCGCTGGATCGAGGCGATGCCGACCTCCGCGCAGTCGCGGTGCTTGCCGGCGACGTACTTCCGGCTGCCGGGGTCGTCCCCCACGAGGATCGTGCCGAGTCCGGGCGTGACGCCCCTCTCCTTCAGCGCCGCCACGCGGGCGGTCAGATCGGACTTGATCGCGGCTGCGGTGGCCTTGCCATCGAGAATCTGGGCGGTCATGGTCCCCATCCTCCCGGATGACCCGCCCCGGGTTCCAATCCGGGCAGCTTCCGAAGGTCCGCGTCCGTTTCGACCCATGATCAGCGATGTTGCACTTGCACAACACATGGGAAATGACGCTGGACAAAGGTCCGATCGCTTAACCACGATGAACTGCACAGTGCCGCGGGCAGTGCCGGGGGGACGCACCGCATCTGTAGTACTTCCTCCGTACGGTGCCACGCGTCGTCCCCGCACCTGAACAGACGGAGGAACGATCGCCATGAGTTTCGGCGACCCCAACAACCCCTACGGTGCCCCCCAGGGCCAGCCCGGCTACGGATACCCCCAGGGCCAGCAGCCCGGTTACGGATACCCCTCGGCCCCTCCGGTCCAGCCGCCGTACGGCGGCTACCCGGCCGGTCCGGCGGTGATGCCGGGCAGTGTGAAGGCGGCGCGTGTGATGCTGTTCGTCCTGGGTGGCTTCCAGGTACTGGGCGGCGTCGGACTGATGGTGGCCAGCGCCTGGTTCGCCAACAGGTTCGAGGACGCTCTCTCCTCCAACAACGAGGTCTCGTCCGCGGACGCGAGCAGGGCCGCCGACTTCGGCGCCGGAGTCATGATCGTCATCGGCGCGATCGTGCTGGCCTTCGCCTTCTGGGGGATCTTCACCGGCGTGAAGTTCTCCAGCGGGGGCGGCGGCGTGCGCGTCTCCGCGATCGTGTACGCGTCGCTGGTCATCCTGTTCAGTCTCCTGAGCCTGGTGGGTGCCAACGTCTTCGCCCTGCTCAGCCTGGTCATGGGCATCCTGATCATCGTCTTCTGCGCCAACAGGAACGGCAGCGCGTGGTTCAACCGCCCCCGCTACTGAACCCTGCGCGCCCTTCGCTCCCACGGCCGTGTTCCGCCCTGTTCGGGGGGACACGGCCGCAGTGCGTTCCCCGCGGTGCGTTCCCCCCGGACCGCATCGGCGCGCCCGGCGGCGTCCGTTCCCGAACGGTGCCCTGCCGGTACCTTCCCGGACCGCGACGCACGTGATGCCGGGCCCGTCGGCCGACGGGCCCGGCATCACCGGGGGCTCACCGCTTTCGCCGCTCGCGCGGCTCAGTGGAAGAAGTGGCGCGTGCCCGTGAAGTACATGGTCACGCCCGCCTTCCGGGCGGCCTCCACGACCTGCTCGTCACGGATCGAACCGCCGGGCTGGACGATGGCCCTGACGCCCGCGGCGATCAGGATCTCCGGCCCGTCGGGGAACGGGAAGAAGGCGTCCGAGGCGGCGTACGCACCGCGCGCCCGCTCCTCGCCCGCCCGTTCGACGGCCAGCTTGCAGGAGTCGACGCGGTTGACCTGGCCCATGCCCACACCCACCGACGCGCCGTCCTTGGCGAGCAGGATGGCGTTGGACTTGACGGCGCGGCACGCCTTCCAGGCGAAGGCGAGCTCCCGCAGCTCCTCGGCGCCGAGCGCCTCGCCGGCGGCGAGGGTCCAGTGGGCGGGGTCGTCGCCGTCGGCCTGGAGCCGGTCGGTGACCTGGAGCAGCGCCCCGCCGTCGATCTGCTTGACCTCGGCGGGGTTGTCCGGGCCGGTCGGGGTCTTCAGGACCCGGATGTTCTTCTTCTTGGTGAGGGCGTCGAGCGCGCCCTCCTCGTAGTCCGGCGCGACGATGACCTCGGTGAAGATCTCGGCGACCTGCTCGGCCATCTCCCGGCTCACCGGCCGGTTGACGGCGATGACACCGCCGTACGCGGAGACCGGGTCGCAGGCGTGCGCCTTGCGGTGCGCCTCGGCGACGTCCGCGCCGATCGCGATGCCGCACGGGTTGGCGTGCTTGATGATCGCGACGCAGGGCTCGTCGTGGTCGTACGCGGCACGGCGCGCGGCGTCCGTGTCGGTGTAGTTGTTGTACGACATCTCCTTGCCGTGCAGCTGCTCGGCCTCGGCGAGGCCACCGCTGCCGTCGACGTAGAGGGCGGCGGGCTGGTGCGGGTTCTCGCCGTAGCGCAGGGTGCTCCTGCGCTCGTAGGTGGCGCCCAGGAAGTCGGGGAAGACCGAGTCGTCGACGGGCGCGTACGCGGAGGCGAACCAGGAGGCGACGGCGACGTCGTAGGCGGCGGTGTGCCGGAACGCCTCGGCCGCGAGCCGCTTGCGGGCGGTGAGGTCGAAGCCGCCGTCGCGGACCGCGGCGAGGACGTCGGTGTACCGGTCCGGGCTGGTGACCACGGCCACGGACGGGTGGTTCTTGGCGGCGGCGCGCACCATCGAGGGCCCGCCGATGTCGATCTGCTCGACGCACTCGTCGGGGGAGGCGCCGGAGGCGACGGTCTCGCGGAAGGGGTAGAGGTTGACGACGACCAGGTCGAACGGCTCGACCCCGAGGTCGGTGAGCTGCTGCCGGTGGGTGTCGAGGCGCAGGTCGGCGAGGATGCCGGCGTGCACCTTGGGGTGCAGGGTCTTGACGCGGCCGTCCAGGCACTCGGGGAAGCCGGTCAGCTCCTCGACCTTGGCGACGGGGACGCCCGCGGCGGCGATCCTCGACGCGGTGGAACCGGTGGAGACGAGCTCGACGCCGGCCTCGTGCAGTCCACGGGCGAGCTCTTCGAGCCCGGTCTTGTCGTAGACGCTGACGAGCGCGCGCCGGATGGGCCGCTTGGTGCTCTCGGCGGTCACTGGATAACTACCTTTCGTCCCTCAATGCGATAGCCGTTGCGGGCGAGCCGCCCCACGACCTCGACGAGCAGCCTTCGCTCGACTTCCTTGATGCGCTCGTGCAGCGCACTCTCGTCGTCCTCGTCCCGGACCTCCACCACGCCCTGGGCGATGATCGGTCCGGTGTCGACGCCGTCGTCGACGAAGTGGACGGTGCACCCGGTGACCCTCGCGCCGTACGCGAGCGCGTCCCGCACGCCGTGGGCTCCGGGAAAACTGGGCAGGAGGGCGGGGTGGGTGTTGATGAACCGTCCACCGAACCGCGCGAGGAACTCCTTGCCGACGATCTTCATGAACCCGGCGGAGACGACCAGGTCGGGCTCGTACGCGGCGACGGCCTCCGCGAGGGCCGCGTCCCACTCCTCGCGGCTGCCGTGGTCCTTGACCCGGCACACGAAGGTGGGCAGCCCGGCGCGCTCGGCGCGGGCAAGGCCCTCGATGCCGTCGCGGTCGGCTCCGACGGCGACGATCTCGGCCCCGTAGGCGGCGGCGCCTCGCTCGGCGATGGCGTCGAGGAGCGCCTGCAGATTGGTGCCGGACCCGGAGACCAGGACGACCAGGCGCTTGGCCGGGGACTCGGTGACGGTCTCGGCCACGGACTCGGCCACGGCGGGGCCCTTTCTCGGGGGTGTGTTCGTGGGGTCGCTCGGACGAGCGTTTGTATGGTCGTACGAATGCTTCGCGCCCCGGGATACGGGGAAGTCTACGAAACGGACGACCGTCAGCAACGATACCGGCACACCGGACGGCCCCCGCGGGACGGGGGCGTGGCCGGAAGGTAGCGTCTGGGGAGGAACCGCCCAGGGAAAGCGCTTCGCCGCGGGGAACGCCGTGCCTGCGCGGGACGTTGACCACAGACGGGCGCGCCTGCCCGGGCGCACCCGCTCGCGGCTGGTCCCGTGGACGAGCCGCCCGCCAGAACCACCGAGGGGAAGACGCACACCTGATGCCGGACCGCAGTCTCCGACTCCCTCCGCTGCTGCTGCGCGAGCGGCACCCTTCGCCCGTGCCGCCGCGGGAGAGCGAGGAGGCACCCGAGAGCAGGGGTGACTCCGCGAGCGGTGGCTCCGCGGGGGGCGGGCGGAGCCCCGAGGCGCCCGCGGACGACAACCCCTTCGCGCCGCCGCCCGAGGGCGCGCCGGACCGGCCGTGGCAGCCGCGGCACCCGGCGCCCGGCCAAGGGCAGGGGCACGGACAGGGACACGGGCAGGGACACGGGCAGGGGCAGGACGGCTCCGGCGAGGGCGGGCACTCTCCGTGGGGCAGCCAGTGGAGCGACCGGCAGCCGGGCCCCGCGGCGGGCGGCCACTTCGGTGAGCGTCCCGGCGGGCAGGGCGGCCCCGAGGGGTCCGGCGGCCCCGGCACGGGACTGCGCTGGGACCCCGCGGACCCGTCCCAGCGCCGCGCACGGTACGCGCTGCTGGCCGGCATGTGGGCCTTCTTCTTCGCCCTCTTCAGCTGGCCGTACGTGGCCCTGCTGCTGGGCGCGCTGGCGCTGTACTGGGGTGCGAGCGCGCTCCGGGCCAGGCCGCGCAACCCGAACTCCCCGGCGGCCACCGGCCGCCCGCAGACGACGGCGGCGATCAGCGGCCTGGTCACCGCCTCCCTGGCGGTCGCGATGGTGGCGGCCACGTTCACGGCCCAGCTGGTCTACCGCGACTACTACACCTGCGTGAACGACGCCCTGACCACCGCGGCGAAGCAGTCGTGCGACGACCTGCTGCCGAAGGACCTGCGCGGGGTGCTGGGCACCGGCTGAGCCGGGCGGCCGCGCCCGCCCGCTCCGGTCCTCCTCACGACCGGCCCTCGGACCTGCGGCCCGGTCCGCCGCCGTGGCCGGAACCGTTCGGAGAGGGATCCGCCTCGTCCGGCAGCACCTGTCCGGCCCACCGTGCCCGCCCCGCCTCGGGCGGCTCCGGATCGGGCCCCTCCGCCTCCTCCCCTGCACGCGAGGCGGAGCCCCGGCCACCGGCCGGGTCCCGGGGCAGGCTCCCGGTCAGGTCCGGGGGCAGACTCCCGCCCGGGTCCGGAAGCCGGCTCCCGGCCGGGTCCGGAGTGCGCACGGGGACCCAGCCCCCGGCCGGCCCCGGGGGCGCATCGCCGACCGGCTGCGAGGTCCGACGCCCCGTCGGTTGCCCGGCCCACGCCCCGGTGGACTCCGGAGCCGACCCGCCGACCGGGCCCGGAGCCGACCCGCCGACCGGGCCCGGAGGCAGGCTCCCGGTCAGGTCCGGAAGCCGGCTCCCGGCCTGGTCCGGAGTGCGCACAGGGACCCCGCCCCCGGCTGGCCCCGGGGGCGCATCGCCGACCGGCTGCGGGGGGCGGCTCCCGGCGGGTTCCGGGGTCCGCAGCCCGCTCGGCCGCGGGAGCCAACTCCCGGGCGGTTGCGGGAGCGGCATCGGGAGGGGCACCGGGTGGGATCGCCGGGTGCGCCGGCGGCGCCGCTCCGGCTTGCCCTCCTCCCGGCGACCGTGCCCGGGCCGGGGGAGCCCCCGCAGCCGCCATGCCCGTACCACGCCCGCCACCGGCGCGCCCACCACCAGGGTCCATGCGGCCGCCGCGCCGCCCACCTGCCAGCCCACCGGCCCGAACCGGGACAGCGCCGCCACCCCCAGCGGCCCGCCCGCCGCCTCCGCGAGCCCGCCCAGCAGCGCGGCGCACATCGCCGCCGCCACCACGACCGCACCCGCCGTCCGGCCCATCGACCACGCCGCGTCCCGGTCCCGCTGCCGGCACGCCGCGCCCGCCACGAACCACCCCACCGTCATCCCCGCCGCGACCGGCACCGCCCCCACCGCCCAGTACAGCGGCGTGCCGCCGGTCGCCGGTACCGCCGTCAGCAGGGGAAACGGCGGCAGCGCCGCCGGGGGCGCCGCCGATGACAGCGGACCGGCGACGTGCCCCGCGCCCAGCAGGAAGCCCGGCCCGAGCCCGTACGCCGCCCCCCACACCGCCGCGTTCGGCACCAGCGCCACCGCCAGCAGGGCCACCGCGCACCGCCCCGACCAGCCCTCGGTCAGCTGGAGGAACGACGTCCGCGCCGCCTCCCCGTGCCACCCCAGCGACAGACCCACGAGCAGCGCGCCCCCGCCCACGAGCACGGCCGTCCCGCCCAGGGCGGCCCGCGCGCAGGCCCGCAGCCACGCCCGTCCGCCCCGGCGCGGCATCCCGGCGGTCACGGCCCGGCGCAGGCCCGTGGGCAGCCGGTCGAGCATCCGGCGCACCCGCCCCAACGGCCGCCCGTACGCCGTCCACACGCCCGTCCCCGCCGCCACCAGCGCGACCAGCGGCAGACACACCGCGGTCCACCTCCACGACGGCCGCAGCACCCCGCCCGAGGCGTACAGCGTGGCCACCGCGCCCACCGCGAGGTAGCCGGCCACCACGCCGGACCACGCCGTGCGCGCGGGCACCAGGGGCGCGGTGCCGCCCGCCGCCTCCACGCCGTCCCCGTCCGTCGCGTCGCGCGCCGCCCGGTGCAGCAGCCACACCGGCAGCACGACCAGCAGCAGCGGGGTGACGCCGACGGGCGCGGGCACCCCGGAGAGCGTCTCGGTGCGCACGAGCACGACGCCGTGCGCCAGCAGCCACAGCGCGGCGGCCGCCCGCAGCGCACCGCCGGGTCCGCTGTCGGGGTAGGGGGAACTGATCCACAGCAGCATGGCGAGCAGGGCGAGCGAGCCGAGTCCCAGCACGGCGGCGCCGGCACCGCCCAGGAGGCCGGCGCCCAGTCCGGGCGACCGGTCCCGCAGGCGGGCGCGCAGGGACGGCGTGGTTCGACGATCGGTCCATTGCGTCACGACCGCCATGCTCCCAATGGCACGCCTTTTCTCCGCGCAACAGGCGGAGTTCCGCTGTGTCGATCAATATACGTTTATGTACTTCTTCACCCGGAGGGCGGTCCCGTGACGCAACGCCCCGCCGCCCCGCTGCCGGCCCCCGAGGAGCGCCGACGCCTGCGCGAAGCCGGGTCGCTGACACGGGCTCAGGTCGCCGAGCGGCTGGGTGTCCCGTCGGAGACCGTGTGCGCCTGGGAGACCGGCCGCACCGTGCCGCGCGGCGCGGGACGGAGGGAGTACGCGAGACTCCTCGCGGAGTTGGCGACCGGGAGGCCGGCCCCGCCCCTGACCGCCCCTCAAGCCTTCGACGACCTGTACGCCTTCTGCGCCCCGACCCTCGTACGGCAGGCCTACCTGCTCACCGGTCGGCGCGACCTGGCCCGTGACGCCGTCGAGCGGGCCTTCCAGCTCGCCTGGCAGCGCTGGCCCGAAGTGGCCGTGGACCCCGATCCGGCGGGCTGGGTGCGCGCGCTGGCGCACGACTGCGCGCTCTCGCCCTGGCACCGCTTCCGCCGTCGCTACCGCCGGCCCGAGCCGCCGCCCGCGGACCCCTCCGACCGCCTGCTGCTGCATGCGCTCCTCGGCCTTCCGCCGGTCCACCGGCGCACGCTCGTGCTGCACGACGGCGTCGGCCTCGGCCTGCCGGACACCGCGGCCGAGACCGAGGCGAGCACCCCGGCCGCGGCCGCCCGGCTGCTGCGCGCCCGCCGGGCGGTGGCCGCGGTCGCGCCGGAACTCGCGGATCCGGAGACGCTCCACCGCAGGCTGGCCCGGCCGGCCCCGCCGGAACGCCTCGGGCCCGCCGGGCCGGCCTCGGTCCGGGCCGACGGCGAACGCCTCAGCCGCCGGTGGACCGGCGCCGCGGTGGCCCTCACCGGCACGGTCGTCGCCGCGAGCGCGCTGACCCTGGCCACGGCCCCGGACCACTACGAGGCACCGGTGCCGCGGGGAACCGCCGTCCGCGACATCCCGGCACGGGCCGCCCAGGGCCCGCTCTCCGCCGAGCAGCTGCACCTGCGGGCGAGGCTGAGGGCACAGGCGCAGAGCGGCCCCACGCGCGTGGCCCCGGAGGCCCGCTGAGCACGCGGACGGGCCCGCACCCCTCGCCGGGGTGCGGGCCCGTCCGCGTGTTCGAGCCTGTCGGCGCGTCAGCCGGCCAGGATCTCCCGGGCCAGCTTCGCCGTCTCCGTCGGCGTCTTGCCGACCTTGACGCCGGCCGCCTCCAGCGCCTCCTTCTTCGCCTGGGCGGTGCCCGACGAACCGGAGACGATGGCGCCCGCGTGACCCATGGTCTTGCCCTCGGGCGCGGTGAAGCCCGCGACGTAGCCGACGACCGGCTTGGTCACGTTCTCCTTGATGAAGGCCGCGGCCCGCTCCTCGGCGTCGCCGCCGATCTCACCGATCATGACGATCAGGTCGGTGTCGGGGTCGTCCTGGAACGCCTTGAGCGCGTCGATGTGGGTGGTGCCGATGATCGGGTCGCCGCCGATGCCGACGCAGGAGGAGAAGCCGATGTCGCGCAGCTCGTACATCATCTGGTACGTCAGCGTGCCGGACTTCGAGACCAGACCGATGCGGCCCGGCTTGGTGATGTCGGCCGGGATGATGCCCGCGTTCGACTGGCCGGGGGTGATCATGCCGGGGCAGTTCGGGCCGATGATGCGGGTCTTGTTGCCCTTCTTGCCGGCGTACGCCCAGAAGGCGGCCGTGTCGTGCACCGCGACGCCCTCGGTGATGACGACCGCGAGCGGGATCTCGGCGTCGATGGCCTCGATGACCGCGTCCTTGGTGAACTTCTCCGGGACGAAGATGACCGTCACGTCGGCGCCGGTCTTGTCGATGGCGTCCTTGACGCTGCCGAAGACCGGTACGTCGGTGCCGTCGAAGTCGACGGTCTGGCCCGCCTTGCGCGGGTTCACGCCACCGACGATGTTCGTGCCGGAGGCCAGCATGCGGCGGGTGTGCTTCTGACCCTCGGAGCCGGTCATGCCCTGGACGATGACCTTGGATTCCTTGGTGAGGAAAATAGCCATGGGTGTGTTGACCTCGTCCCTTACTTCGCGGCAGCAGCCAGCTCGGCGGCCTTGTCGGCCGCGCCGTCCATGGTGTCCACCTGCTGGACCAGCGGGTGGTTGGCGTCCGTCAGGATCTTGCGGCCCAGCTCGGCGTTGTTGCCGTCGAGACGCACGACCAGCGGCTTGTTGACCTCTTCGCCCTTGCTCTTGAGGAGCTCCAGGGCCTGCACGATGCCGTTGGCGACGGCGTCGCAGGCGGTGATGCCGCCGAAGACGTTGACGAACACGGACTTGACGTCCGGGTCGCCGAGGATGATCTCGAGGCCGTTGGCCATGACCTCGGCAGAGGCACCGCCGCCGATGTCGAGGAAGTTGGCCGGCTTGACGCCCTTGTGGGCCTCACCGGCGTACGCGACGACGTCCAGGGTCGACATGACCAGGCCGGCGCCGTTGCCGATGATGCCGACCTCGCCGTCGAGCTTGACGTAGTTGAGGTTCTTCTCCTTGGCCGCCGCCTCGAGCGGGTTGGCGGCCGCCCGGTCGTGGAACTCCTCGAAGTCCGGGTGGCGGAACTCGGCGTTGTCGTCCAGGGACACCTTGCCGTCGAGGGCGATGACGTCACCAGAGGCGACCTTGGCCAGCGGGTTGACCTCGACCAGGAGGGCGTCCTCCTTGATGAAGACCTCCCACAGCCTGACGAGGACGTCGGCGACCTGGCCGGCGACCTCGGCCGGGAACTTGGCCGCGGCGACGATCTCCTCGGCCTTGGCCCGGTCGACTCCGTCGATGGCGTCGATGGCGATCTTGGCGACGGCCTCGGGGCGGGTGGCCGCCACCTCCTCGATCTCCATGCCGCCTTCGACGGACGCGATGGAGAGGAAGGTGCGGTTGGCGCGGTCCAGGAGGAAGGAGACGTAGTACTCCTCCAGGATCTCCGGGGCGGTCTCGGCGATCATCACCTTGTGGACCGTGTGGCCCTTGATGTCCATGCCGAGGATGTCCGTCGCGCGGGCGACCGCCTCGTCCGGGGTGGCTGCCAGCTTCACACCGCCGGCCTTGCCGCGGCCACCGACCTTCACCTGCGCCTTGACGACCGACTTGCCGCCCAGTCGCTCGGTGATCTCGCGCGCCGCCTCAGGCGTGTCGATGACTTCACCGGCCAGCACCGGTACACCGTGCTTGGCGAAGAGGTCCCTCGCCTGGTACTCGAACAGGTCCACGCGCTTCCGTCCCTATCAGTGATCTCGCGGTTCGTTGGATGCGTGGGCGTGCCGCGAAGGGCAACGTGACGTCCGCTCTGTGTCACGCTCTGTGTCACAAGGGGAGCGCACACGGTGTCCGAGCGCGCGGCAGGTCCGTCTCGCAGGTTATCGCCGCTCGCCGTGGGGCCCTAAATCGCAGATCACACCTGAGCGGTGATACCTGTCACACGTGCGGAGGAGCGCCGGGCCGCGTCGGCGGAGCGCGGGTGGCAGGGTCCCACCGGGTTGGGGTTGGCCCGGTGGGACCCCTTGTGCCGCCCCCGCAGGGGCGTAGGACGGATGGGCCCCACCCCAATGGGGCCATCCGTCCTGTCCGCGGGGTTGCGGTCGGGCGGGCCGACGGTGTTCGGCCGCCCGGCCCCGGCCCCGCGGAGTCGGTCGGGGTGCCGCAGGGCGGCGCGCCCGGGCGCGCCGCCCTGCGGCACCCGGTGGCTCAGACGGAGTACGGCCGGTAAGGGCCCTGCGGCAGATGCCCCGGGGCGGCGGACCCGGCGACGCCCTGCACCCCGGTCACCGCGTGGCCCGCCAGGGCGCCGCCGGCCGACCGCACGGTCCCGGTCAGGTCCCCGGCGAACGGCGCGACCCGGCCCGTGGACTCCTGTGCGAACGAGCCGGCCTCGCCCCCGACGCCCCCCGCGAACGGCCGCACCTCACCGGTCACGCCGTACGCCAGGTCCGCGGTGCTGCCCACTACGCCCTGCACGACGGGCCGCACCGCGTCCTCCACGGTCCGCACGACCGGTCGCACCGAGCCGGCCACGCCGTACGCGAAGGGCCCCGCCTCGCCCGCCACGCCGTACGCCAGGTGCGTCGCGCCGCCGGCGACCCCCTCGGCGAACGGCGCGACCCCGCCGACGACGCCGTCCGCGAACGGCCGTACCTCACCCGCCACGCCGTACGCCAGCCGCGTCGTGTCCCCGACGGCCTGCCCGGCGACCGGCACGACACCGTGGACGGCGCTCCCGGCCACCGGCGGCAGCACGGACGAGGCCCCGTCCCGGGTCACCTCCCCGGCCGCGCCGTACGCCATCGGCCCCACGTCGGCCGCGGCCCCGTGCACCGTCGTGGACGCGTGGCCGACGGCGTGCCGTCGACGACCGGGCCGGCGACCGGCGGCACGACCGCGGCGGCCGTCTCGCCGACCACCGGCGTGACCGTGCCGGGCACCCCGGTGACCGTTCCGACGGCCCGCTGCCTCGCTCCCGTGACCGCGCCCGTGACATGGGCCGGGACGGCGGAGACACCCGCAGCGGCGGCGGCCTTCGCCTCCGCGGCCCGGCCCTCCGCCCCGGCGACCGTCTGCCGCGCGGCACCGGCCGCACCGGTCACACCGGTCGCGGTGCGGCCCGCGCCCGCGACCGTGCGCTGCGCCGTCGTACGGACCGCCCCGTCGACGCCCTGCGCCCGGGCGTGCGCGGCGGTCCGCAGTCCCTGGAGCCTGGTCTGCGCGGCGGCGAGCGCCTGCTCCAGTTCGGGGGCGAAGGCCGCGAGGGGGCCGAAGAGGTAGTCGATCTCGTCCTGCGGGGCGGTCGCGCCGGAGACGACGGTCCCGGCGGCGCCCCTGGCGTGCTCCGCGGTCGCGGCGGCCCCGGACGCGGCGGTGTGCGCGGCGCCCTCGGCGCCGTCGGCGTGCGCCCGGTGCGAGCCCGCCACGTCGGCGTCGACGTACCCGCGGGCCCGGTCGGCGGTGGACGCCGCCGACCGGGCCCCACTCCTCGCGGTCGCGGTCGCGGCCGTGTGCACGGGAGTGCTCGCGGCGTCGGTGGCGTCCGTGGCCCGCGCGGCCTCCGCGGCGGCGGAGCGCGCCGTGACCGTGGTGGCCGTGACGCCGGAAACGGTGTCCTGGACGTCGGCGACGACACCGCCCACCGTGTCGGTGACCGCGCCGACCGTGTCGGCGGTGCCGAGGCCCGCGTCGGGCGTCGACACGGACGTCGCCGGAAGCTCGTCCGCGCTGGCGACGGCGGAGCCGAGCGCCCATGCGCCGGTGACACCGGCGGCTATGACGATGGAGCGGCGGATGTTCTTGTTCATGCTGCGTCAGATCCTTCGGAGAATCCGGAAGTTCGGGAGGTGCCGATGCCGAGTTCCGCGACCGGTGGCCGGTGGCCGGTGGCTGGTGGCCGGTGGCCGGTGGCCGGTCCGGGGCCGATGGATCCGTGGAGTTCCGGCGGTTCTCAGGAGAACCGGCGGTCACGGATGCGGTCCGGCTGCGGCGGCTCGGGGTCGGCGGCTGCCGTCCGGAGGATCCGGGGACCGGAGGGGTGTCCGGACGGCGGGCAGACCTGTTCCGTCCCGCGCGTCAGATCGCGCGGGGAGGAGCTACCGCCCTAGCCGGGGAACTCGAGGATGTCCCGGTGCCTGTCCCGGGTCCCGTCCGCGGTGACGACCGCGGTGGCTCCGGGCACCAGCCGCAACGGCGCCCGGCGGCTGCCCGCGACGGCGTGCCCGTCGTGCCGCG
Source organism: Streptomyces sp. NPDC007264 (assembly GCF_042869095.1). NCBI lineage: Bacteria > Bacillati > Actinomycetota > Actinomycetes > Kitasatosporales > Streptomycetaceae > Streptomyces > Streptomyces sp. NPDC007264. Next base: position 207,418 of record NZ_JBIAFD010000009.1, on the reverse strand, counting down.
GCGCGCCGCCGTCGGTGGCCGGCTGACCGTCGAGCGCACCCGTCGGCTCGCCGCCGGGCGCCTGATGCCGTGGCAGATGTGCGGACCGCCCGAGGTGGAGGGCCCGGTGCGCCTGTTGCCCCGCCGTCACGACGGCCCCGGTGGCCCGCGGCCCGTGGTCGCCGCCGTGCCGGTGCTCCACCGTGTCCCGCTGCGCCGTGCCGCCCCCCGGCTGCTGCGGCATCGCCGGTACGGGCAGGGTGTGCCCGGGACCGGTCGACGGCCCCGGCAGTTCCGGCAGTTCCGGCAGACCGGGCACGGACGGAAGGCCGGGCAGGGACGGAAGCGACGACAGCGGCGGCCACGGCGCCGGCGCGTCCGCCAGCCCGCCGGTCACCGTCTGCAGAAGGTCCCCGACGGGCCGGACGACGGTGTCGGCGACCGGCCGTACGAGTCCGTCGGTGACGGGCCGCACGGCTTGGCTGACGCTGTCGAAGACGGCGGGAAGCGTGCCCGTCACCGAGGTGACGGGATCGCCGGCGGGGGTGCCCGGCCCTGTCGGCACGGACCGGGTCACGGGAGCGGAGGGGCGCGTGGCGGGCGCGGTGCCCGGCTCGGTGGCGAGCGCGCCGGAGGGGCGCGCGGGCCGCGGGCCGGAGCCCGGCCGCGGGAGTCGGCCGTCAGACGCGTGCCCGGCGTCGGCGGCGGGGGCGAGGCGGCCCAGAGGCGAGGACGGGGCGGTGACCGCCCGTCCTGCCGCGGCACCGAGGGACCGTCCGGTCCGCCCGACCGTGTCCACGACTGCCCGTACGGCGTCTGCCGGGGTGCCCGCGGTCATCGGGGCGACGGAGGTCGTCGGGGCCGGCGGTGCTCCGTCCGCCGCCTGCGCCCGCTCCCCGCAGAGGAGCCCCAGGGCCAGCAACCCACCCACCAGCAGGGCCAGATGCAGCGCACGCCGCCCGGCCGCCGTGCGCATCGTGCGCAGTGCGGGGCCGGCGGGCGGAAGTGCGCTGGGCGGGGTCACGACGGGGAGAGCCTCCGTGCGGCGGGACGCGGCGGTGCGTGGCGAACGCGACGCACCGTCGATGGCGAAGCGCCGTCGATCCTCGCACGGCCCTCCCGCGGTTGCGCAAGCCCCCTGTTACCGATGGGTAGTCATGTCGGTTTCGCCCCCTGGCCTCCCTGCCGCGTCAATGGGTGTCCCTCTTGGCGGGTTCACTGCCCGTTGCCGGACGTCACACGCCCTCCGGTATCGGCAGCGGCCGCCTCTCGATCGCCGCCGCCATCACGTCCGGGAACAGGTCGGGCGTGCACGCGAACGCCGGTGCGCCCAGCGCCGCCAGCGCCGCCGCGTGTTCGCGGTCGTAGGCGGGCGCTCCCTCGTCGGAGAGCGCGAGCAGTGCCACGAACTGCACCCCCGACGCCTTCATCGCCGCCACCCGCTTGAGCATCTCGTCCCGTATCCCTCCCTCGTACAGATCGCTGATGAGGACCACGACCGTGTCCGCGGGCCGGGTGATCTGCGACTGGCAGTACGCCAGCGCCCTGTTGATGTCCGTCCCCCCGCCGAGCTGGGTGCCGAACAGGACGTCGACCGGGTCGTCGAGCTGGTCGGTGAGGTCCACCACGGCCGTGTCGAAGACGACGAGGCGGGTGGCGATGGACCGCATGGACGCGAGGACCGCCCCGAACACGGACGCGTACACCACCGATGCCGCCATCGACCCCGACTGGTCGATGCAGAGGACGACCTCCTTCTTCACGGACTGCGACGCCCGCCCGTACCCGATCAGCCGCTCCGGTACGACCGTGCGGTACTCCGGCAGGTAGTGCTTGAGGTTGGCCGCGATCGTGCGGTTCCAGTCGATGTCGTGGTGACGGGGCCGGCTGACGCGGGCACTGCGGTCGAGGGCACCGGTGAGGGTCGCCCGGGTACGGGTGGCGAGCCGCTTCTCCAGGTCCTCGACCACGGTGCGCACCACGGCCCGGGCCGTCTCCTTGGTGGTCTCCGGCATCGCCTTGTTCAGCGACAGCAGCGTGCCGACCAGGTGCACGTCCGCCTCGACCGCCTCGAGCATCTCCGGTTCGAGCAGCAGGGTGGACAATCCGAGCCGGTCGATGGCGTCCCGCTGCATGACCTGGACGACGGACGAGGGGAAGTAGGTCCGGATGTCGCCGAGCCAGCGCGCGACGGACGGCGCGGACGCCCCGAGCCCCGCCGAACGGTCCCGCCCCCGCTGCGGTTTGTCCCCGTTCCCGTACAGCGCGGTCAGCGCCCCGTCCATCGCCGCGTCCTGCCCGGTCAGCCCGTATCCGGTGCCGTCCGCGGTGTCGCCGCCGAGCACCAGCCGCCAGCGCCGCAGCCGCTCGTCGGCGGCGGCCCCCGTGTCCGCGGAGCCGGCGTCGTCGCGGCTGGTCGTGTGCGTGCTCATCGGGTCACCCCCACAAGGTCGTTGACATCACTGCCGCCGGGCTCGTCCAGCCCGAGCAGCAGGCGCAGCACCGGCACCACCGCGTCCGCCCGCCCGGCGTCGAGACCGGACGCGAAGCCCGGAACGCCCGACCCGGCCCCCGCGCCGCCCCGCGCGCCCGGCCCGCGTCGCACCAACTCGCCGAGTGTGCGCCGCACTCCCGGCTCGTACGCCGAGAACGTGCGCCGCAACAGCGGCAGGACGTCGGTGAACGCCTCCGCCGGCACCCCGGTCAGCCACGCGTCCACCAGCCCGAGCAGCCGCTCGTCGTGCACGAGCAGCATCCCCCCGCCGGAGCCGCCGCCGACGAACCCCTCGATCCACGCGGCCGCGTCCGCCGGCGCCGTGCCCGGTGACAGCACGAGCCCCATGAGCCGGGCCGCCTCGTCCTGCGCCAGCTCCCCCTCGTCCAGGAGCAGCCGTACCGCACGGCCGCGGACGACACCCGGCACGGTCTCCCGCAGGGACAGCACCCGCAGGACGGAACGCCACCGCCCGCGTATGCCGCCGCGGGCCGCCGCGTCCGTCTCCCCGAGCAGGCCCACCGCCCCGTGCACCGCGTCCACATGGCGGCGCATCTCCTCGGCGGCCTCCGTGTCGAGTGCGGCGCAGGCCGGTGGCAGTCCGACGAAGACACGCTCGGCGAGTCCCGCCGCGACGTCCGCCAGTGCCCCGGTGTCCGTGCCGCGCACGTCTCCGTAGCGCAGGGAGCGGACCAGGGCGGGCAGGGCCTGGGCGAGATGACCGACGTCGGTGTCGAGGGCGGCGCGGTCGGCGAGGACCCGCATCACCACGGGCAGCGCGTCCGGCAGCTCCGCCAGCAGACAGCGCTCGGCGAGCGCCGTGATGTCGGCGAGCGCCTGCGCGGCGGCCGCGTCGGCCTCGGCCTTGGCGGTCGCGGCGGCGAGCACGGTCGTCCCCCACACCCCCGCCTCCGCGACCCGCACCGCCAGCTCCGGCTCCCAGCGCAGCCGCCAGGTCTCGCGGAACGTGCCCGTGCTGCCGCGCGAGGCCGCGGGTTCGCCCCAGCCGATGCCGAGGAGGCACAGCCGGTGGAGCAGCCGGCTGCGCCCGGCGTCGGTGTCCTTGCGCAGGTCCAGCTCCAACTCCCTCTCCAGCGGTTCCGGTTTGAGGCGCAGCCGCTTCTGGAGCCGGGCGAGGTCACGCTGCAGGGGGACGGCGGGGGCCGCCGCCGGCACCTCGCCCAGGACGTCCCCGACCACCAGCCGGTCGCGCACCAGCGCCAGCGGCACGTCCGAGCCCTCGCACATCACCGCCCGCACCGCGTCGGTGGTCTCGGACAGCCCCGGCAGCGGGCGCCCGCGCAGCACCGCCAGCGTGCCGGCGAGCCGCACCGCCTCGATGACATGGGCGGACGACACGATCCTGTCCTCCTCGCGGAGCAGCCCGGCGACCTTGGTCATCCACCGCTCCACGGGCCGGTCGGGCGCCCCGAACAGATGCCCGTACCAGCCGGGCGAGTCGATCCCCGCGCCGTAGCCACTGGCCCGGGCCAGCCTCCGATGGGTCCAGGGCACCCAGGTCATGTCGGTCTTCACCTTGGGCAGCCCCTTCAGCAGGGCGCGGTCGGCCGTGACGGCGGTCCGCTGCCGCAGCGCGGGCACATGCCAGGCCCCGCACACCACGGCCACCTCACGGCCGAACTCCCGCTGGGCCGATCGCAGTTGGAGTCGCATGTACGCCTCCCGCACGAGGTCCCGCCGGTGTCCCCCGGTGCCGAACTCCTCCCGCAGCGCGGTCATCGCCTCCTCCAGCACGGCGAACGGCGCGAGCGCGTCGCCCCTGCCCGCGCCCCGGTGCTCGACGACGTCCTCCCACCAGCGCTCCGGATCGTCGTAGCCGGCGGTCTCGGCGAGCACGGCCAAAGGGTCGATCCGGACGGTGCCGTCGGGGCTCCCGGGCGGACCGGACGCTTCCCGCTCCGCGGCCGGCTCGGCGTCCCCGGGCACGTCGTCCGCCGAAGCCGGCTCCTCCCGCTCCCAGGCCAGCGTGTGCGTCGCCGGGAGATCGACGAATCGGGCCGGAACGCCCTGTTCCAGGGCCCAGCGGATCGCCACCCACTCCGGGGAGAACTCGGCCAGCGGCCAGAAGGCCGACCGGCCGGGCTCGTCCACGGCGTGCGCGAGCAGCGCCACCGGCGGCCGCATCTCACGGTCCGCCGCGAGCGGGATCAGGGTGTCCGCCTCCGGTGGCCCCTCGATCAGCACGGCCCGCGGCCGCGCCTCCTCCAGGGCGGCCCGCACGGCTCGCGCGGACCCCGGTCCGTGGTGCCGCACCCCCAACAACAGCGGCCCCTCGCCGGCCGCCCAGCCCGACGGCCCGTCGACGCCCGTCACACCGTCCCCCTCGCCACCGGAGCCGCCCCGGCTCGTCGTGCCCCGTCCTTCCCCGTGCCGCCCCGGCCCCCGGCAGCGGGCGTCCTCGCTCCGCTCACCGCGCCCCCGCGCCCGGGACGTCCCGTGGCGGAGCCGGAGTCGTTCATGCGGACACCTCCCGGCACGCGCGGTAGAAGTCCGTCCAGCCGTCACGCTCGCGGACCACCGCCTCCAGGTACTCCTGCCAGATGACGCGGTCGGCCGCCGGATCGCGGACGACGGCCCCGAGGATGCCCGCGGCGACATCGCTCGCGCGCAGCACCCCGTCCCCGAAGTGGGCGGCGAGCGCGAGCCCGTTGGTGACCACGGAGATGGCCTCCGCCGTGGACAGCGTGCCGCTGGGCGACTTCAGCTTCGTGCGGCCGTCGGTCGTGACACCGCCGCGCAGCTCACGGAAGACCGTGACGACACGTCGGATCTCGTCGATGCCGTCGGGGACGGCCGGCAGGTCGAGCGAGCGGCCGATCTGCTCGACGCGGCGGGAGACGATGTCGACCTCGGCCTCGGGGCTCTCCGGGAGCGGCAGCACCACCGTGTTGAAACGGCGGCGCAGGGCGCTCGACAGGTCGTTGACACCGCGGTCGCGGTCGTTGGCCGTCGCGATCAGGTTGAAGCCGCGGACCCCCTGCACCTCCTGCCCCAGCTCCGGTATCGGCAGCGTCTTCTCCGACAGGATCGTGATCAGCGTGTCCTGGACGTCGGCCGGGATACGGGTCAGCTCCTCGACCCGGGCGACCATCCCCTCGGACATCGCGCGCATGACGGGGCTGGGCACCAGCGCGTCGCGGCTGGGGCCGTGCGCGAGCAGTTGCGCGTAGTTCCACCCGTAGCGGATCGCCTCCTCCGGGGTCCCCGCCGTGCCCTGGACGAGCAGGGTGGAGTCGCCGCTGATGGCCGCCGCCAGATGCTCCGACACCCAGGTCTTCGCCGTGCCGGGCACGCCGAGCAGCAGCAGCGCGCGGTCGGTGGCGAGGGTGGTGACGGCCACCTCGACGATGCGGCGCGGCCCCACGTACTTCGGTGTGATCATCGTGCCGTCCGGCAGCGTGCCGCCCAGCAGATACGTGGCCACGGCCCACGGCGACAGCTTCCAGCGGGCCGGGCGGGGCCGGTCGTCCTGCTCGGCCAGCGCGGCGAGCTCGGACGCGAACGCGTCCTCGGCGTGCGGCCGCAGCGGCTCCGCCGCGTTCTCCTCCCCCGGCACCCTGCCTTCCGTGGGCGTGCGCACGGGTGCGGACACCGGCCCGACCGCATCTGCTGGGCCGCCCCCGTTCGCGGGCGCGGACTCGCTCGGGCTCGGTCCCACGGGCTTCGGATCGATGGACACACGCATGGCCAGGTCCCCCTCCAGCTCGGCCGGTTCGGATCTGCCACCAACCGTGCACCACACCACTGACAATGCGCTCCGACCTGCGCAGACGCCGCTGCCCACGGCGATTGTCAGTGCCGGGACCTACCGTCGACGACATGACTCAGCAGGGGGTGCGCTGGACGACGGACCAGGTGCTGGCACTGGCGCCTGACGCCGCGTCGCGCAAAGCGGGCAGCAAACTCGGCGCGGCCGGGCCGTGGTCGGAGGCGGGCAGTTCCGGCGAGGGGACGGTGTGGGGGCTGTGCAAGGGCAGCGGCGGCAAGCCGTATCAGACGGTCGTCGACATCGCGGACGTGACGGGGCCTGCGTACAAGTGCAGTTGTCCGAGCCGCAAGTTCCCGTGCAAGCACGCGCTGGGGCTGCTGTTGCTCTGGGCGGGCGGGGACGACTCGGTGCCCCCGGGGCAGGCGCCGGACTGGGCGGAGCAGTGGATCGAGGGGCGCAGACGGCGTACGCAGGACAGCCGGGCGGCGGGCGGCTCGCACTCCGGCGGTTCCGCGGACCCCGAGGCGGCCCGGCGCAGGGCGGAGCGGCGGGCCGAGCGGATCACCGCGGGGGCGACGGAGCTGGAGCAGCGGCTGACCGATCTGCTGCGCGGCGGCCTGGCCGCGGCCGAGCAGGCGGGGTACGGGCTGTGGGAGGAGACGGCCGCCCGCATGGTCGACGCGCAGGCCCCGGGACTGGCCGCGCGGGTGCGGGAGCTGGGGGCGCTCCCGTCGTCGGGGCCGGGGTGGCCGGTGCGCCTGCTGGAGGAGTGCGCGCTGGTGCACCTTCTGGACCAGGGCTGGCTGCGCCGGGATCGGCTGCCCGACGGCCTGGCTGCCACGGTCCGCTCGCGGGTCGGCCTGCCCGGCTCGGCGGACGGCCCGCCCCTCCGCGACCGCTGGCTGGTCCTCGCGCAGTACGACACCTCGGACAGCCGGCTCACGACACGGCGGATCTGGCTGTACGGGGCGGACTCGGACCGCACGGTGCTGCTCCTCTCCTACGGGGCTGCCGGGCGCGCGCCCGAGCTGGCGCTGCCGGTGGGGCTGGCCCTGGAGGCGGAGGTGTCCGCATATCCGGGGGCCGGACAGCTGCGGGCCGCCCTGGGCGAGCGGTTCACGCCCCCCGCGCCGGCCGCGGTACGGCCGCCGGTCGTGACCGCCGCCCGGGCGGCGGCGCGCTACGGGGAGGCGCTGAGGGCCGATCCCTGGCTGGACTCGTTCCCGGTGACGCTGGGCCGGGTGGTACCGACGCCGGTCGAGGAGGGCTGGCAGCTGGCGGACGCGGACGGCGGCACGGCCCTGCCGCTGACGCCGGCCGCGGCCGCCCGCCCGGGCCTGTGGCGCCTGGTCGCCCTGTCGGGCGGTGCCCCGGTCACGGTCTTCGGCGAGTGCGGCCACCGCGGCTTCCACCCGCTCACGGCCTGGCCCGAGGGGGCGGGAGAGGCGGTCCCGCTGTGCTGACGCCGCCGCGGGCGACTCCGCTCCCCCGGAAGGGATCTGCAGGAAGGACCAGGAAGGACCAGGAAGGACGTGGCATGGGGGACCTGACCAGGGATCCGGCGAGGCATCTGACGAGGGGTCTGACATGAGTGCCGCACCGACTTCGCCGGACACTCCCCACGCCGCGCCGTGGGAGGAGCTCGTGACCGTTGCCCTGCTGGGCACCGACCGGCGTACCCCGCCGTGGCTGCCGCCGGGCCGGGATGCGCCGACGGCTCTGCTGGACCTGGCCGCGGTGGAGACCGTGCGCCGCCGGGCGGGGCTGACCCCGGCACCGGCCGGGGCACGGCTCGAGCCCGCGGCGGCCGACCCGCGGCCGTCGCTGCCGCCCGCCGCGGTCCGCAGGCTGGCCATGCTGCTGTCCGACCGCCCCGGCACCGGCGGCGGCCGCCGGGGAACGGCACCCGACCTGATGGAGCTGCTGCCGCAGTGGCTGTCCCTGGCCAATGAGCGCGGCTTCGCGGCGCCCCCGGAGATGCTGCCGGCGCTGCTGGACGCAGCCCGCGGGCGCACGGATCTGCGGCCGACGGCCCTGGCCTTCGCCGGCCCGCGCGCCCTGTGGCTGGCCCGTCTGAATCCCGACTGGCGCTTTGCCCTGCGGTCCGTGCCCGGCGGCGGCTCCGAACTGCCGCCCCCGCAAGACACGGACCGCATCCGACGCCTGTGGCAGGAAGGTCTGTTCGCGGAGCGGGTGGCCCTGCTCGGCGGGCTCCGCTCGCGACAGCCCGCCCTCGCCCGTGAACTGCTGGCCACCACCTGGACGACGGAGCGGGCCGAGGACCGCCTGATGTTCCTCGATTCGCTCCGCACGGGCCTGGAGACCTCGGACGAGCCCTTCCTGGAACAGGCGCTCTCCGACCGCAGCCGCAATGTGCGGGCGACGGCGGCGGAACTGCTGTCGGCGCTGCCGGGTTCGGCCCTGGCCGGGCGGATGGCAGCACGGGCGGCGGCCTGTGTCGCGGTCGACCGTACGGGGGGCGAACCGACGATCGCGGTGGAGGCGCCGCACGAGTGCGACCCGGGCATGGAGCGCGACGGGGTGGTGCCGAAGCCTCCCGCCGGGCGCGGCGAACGCTCGTGGTGGCTGGGTCAGTTGGTGGAGGCGGCGCCGCTGGGGTCGTGGACGGCCCGGCTCGGGGGGCGCACGCCGGAGGAGATCGTCGCGCTGCCGGTGGCGGACGACTGGCGGGACGAACTGCACGCGGCATGGTGCCGGGCGGCGGTACGGCAGCGGGATCCCCGCTGGTCGCGGGCCCTGCTCGGACCGCCGTCGGCGCCGGAGGCGGGGGGCCCGGGCGCGGTGTCGCTGGCCGAGCGGGCGAAGCTGCTGTCGATGCTGGACGCGGAGGAACGGGCCGAGTGGGTCGCGGGGTTCATCGCCACGCACGGTCTGTCGGAGGCGTTCCAGCTCCTCGGGGTGTGCGCGGTCCCCTGGTCGGCGCCGCTCGGGCGGTCGGTCGTGGACGCGCTCGACATCGCACGGGACGCGGGAAGTTATCCGTGGAGCTTCAGCGGAGTGATGGGACTCGCGGAGCGCTGCCTCGATCCCGTCGAGGCGAGCCGTCTGGATGCTCTGACGGCGATACCGGACGAGACGGAGGACACCTCACCGGGGGCGGGCGGCTACTGGGCCGAGGCGTTCCAGCGCCTGACCACCACGCTGCGGCTGCGCGCGACGATGCGGGAGGAACTGGGGGAGCCGTGAGACGGGGCGCGGTCCGGTCGGGCCCGGTCCGGGCCTGGGGCACCCCTCACCGGGACGCGCCCCGGGGCTCCGCCACCGGCAGCCCGTGCCGGATGCGCCCGCGGCTCCCCCACCGGCACGCCATGCCGGGGTGCGCGCCGGGGCTCCGCCGCCTCCGGCCCGCGTCGGAGCGGACCCCTCCGGACCGCGTCGCCGCGGGGCAGGGACGCCCTCGCCCGGGAGAGGCAAGGGCGTCCCTGCCCCGCTCCGAGAGCGTCGGCCCGCCCCCGCTCCAGTCGGGGAACCGCCGCCGGGCGAGGCGGCCCGCCCCGCCCGAGCCCGTCGCTACGCCTGCGCCGGCTGGCGTACGTTCGCCCGCACCCAGTCCACGATCGACGCGGTGGTCGCCCCGGGGGTGAAGATCTCCGCGACACCCTTCTCCTTCAGCGGCGCGATGTCCGCCTCGGGGATGATGCCGCCGCCGAAGACCAGGATGTCCTCCGCGTCGCGCTGCTCGAGCAGGTCGATCACCGCGGCGAACAGCGTGTTGTGCGCACCGGAGAGGATCGACAGCCCGATCGCGTCGGCGTCCTCCTGGATCGCCGTGTCGACGATCTGCTCCGGCGTCTGGTGGAGGCCGGTGTAGATGACCTCCATCCCCGCGTCGCGCAGCGCCCGCGCGATCACCTTGGCCCCGCGATCGTGGCCGTCGAGCCCCGGCTTGGCGACCACCACGCGGATCGGACCGGCTGCCACACCCATCACTGCCTCCATGAAGCGACTACTCCACCCTGTACCGACGTACCACCCGCCGCCACACGACCGCACCCGCAGGCAGGCGCACCGCACGGCCGGCACACTCCGCGCCGAGGGGCCCGCAGGCCGCACGGACGGCTCGGCCCGCACGGACCACGTGCGCCGCAGGGCTTACGGCACAGGCGCCCCGCGCCGCATCGACCCGGGAAATGAACGAACGTTATCGCCAGCATCTCGCACCAGGCAGTTTCACGGTGGAGACCGAGGGGGAAATCACACAGTGGGACACATTCGCCGCGCAGGGTCCCCCTCCCGCGGCACGCGGGCCGCCGTGACCAGCGGCTCGGGCGCCCCGGGCGGAGTGGACCGTGCGCAAGGAGAGCCGCCACCAGGCAGCCGCACCATCGCCGCGTCGGCCGGCGCCCCGATGGTGGGGTTCGTCGGCGAAAGACATGCAAAGGGCACGACTGCGGGATCAGGACCCGTACGAGGAGGACGGGGATCGAGCCACAACGACGCCAGGGACGACGTCATCATGACGACAAGGCTCCCGTCGCGTCACAGGCGCCCACACACCGCATCCGCGATGAGCGCCGACCCGCGGCACCAGCCCCGCAGGCCGGCACCACCGCGGCTTTCCGCAAGGGCTCACGGGGGACAGAGGCGTCCTCGGTGCGCCGACGGGAGGTCGGCCATGAAGGTCACTGGGGCGGTACAGCCCATTCTTCCGCTCTGCCAGCGCCTGTTCCCCGGCAGACTGGCCGGACTTTCCATGGATCTGCTGAAGGCGACCGCCCTCGAGCTGGCGATCCTGGCCGGACACCTGCTCCTCTACCCGTCGGGAATCGCCCAGGAGCGCCCCTCCACCCCGGCCCTCCTCCCACAGGGCACCGCCGCCCCGCTGCCCAGCGGAGCCAAGCCGCCGGTCGTGCTGCTCCACGGGTTCATCGACAACCGCTCCGTCTTCGTCCTGCTGCGCCGTAATCTCGCCCAGCACGGCCGCCAGCACATCGAGTCGCTCAACTACTCACCGCTGACCTGCGACATCCGGACCGCGGCCCGACTACTGGGACGGCATATCGAAGAGCTGTGCGAACGCACCGGGCAGCCGCAGGTGGACATCGTCGGACACAGCCTGGGCGGGCTGATCGCCCGCTACTACGTGCAGAGCCTCGGCGGGGACCTCCGCGTCCGCAAGCTCGTCACGCTGGGCACGCCCCACTCCGGCACCCGTGTCGCGCCGCTCGCGAACGCCCACCCGATCGTCCGTCAGATGCGTCCGGGCTCCCCGGTGATCGAGGAGTTGCGCCAGCCGGCCCCCGGCTGCCGCACCCACATCGTGAGCTTCTGGAGCGATCTGGATCCCCTGATGGACCCGCTGGAGTCCGCCTGCGTCGAGCACCCGGACCTGCTGACGCAGAACGTGCGGGTCAGCGGCATCGGCCACCTCGCCCTGCTGGTGCACCCGGCGGTCGCCGCCGGGATACGGCAGGCCCTCGACCTCGAGCAGCCGGGAGCCACCACCGAGGCCCTGACGGTGGCGTGACGCCGCGGCGCACTCCGCCGGCAAGGCCCGCCACCGCCCCGCCCGACGCCCTCCCGGCACCTCCAGGACGCCCGCACACCCTCGAACATTCATCGAACAAAGAGCCAAGGTCGCGCCCAGGACCGCCGAAACACAGCCGAATGCCCGTTTCCTACTGACGGGAAACCTGCCGAAGATTGTCGCGCCCGCGTACCGCCGGGTACAGTCGCCGCACTGCTCTGGCAGCCCCTGTTGTCGAGGCGAAAGAGAAGTTGGTGGACGACCGTCACCCGTCGGGGACCGCAAGCCCCCCGGCTCCGGCCTCCGATGCCGCCTCGACGCACTACGCGCCGTACGGCTTCCAGGACGGCCACCACGGTGAGTTCACGACCTACACCGACCTCTCCACGGGCGCTTTCGGCACCGGCGGCCCGACGGCCGCCGCCTTCGCGGCCGACCCCCTCTTCGGCGACCTCCCGGGCAGCGGCCCGACCGGCGCGTACGACGCCACCCAGTGGTCCACCGGCGGTGACGCCACTCTCGGCACGGGCAGCCACCAGACGATGGCCTACGACCCGTACGCCGCCCAGCACTACGCCGCGTACGACACCGGGTCCCATGACACGACCGCCTGGGCGGCCGGCTATCAGCAGCTCGCCGGCATCCCCGCGCAGGCCGCGGCCCCCGACGCCACCGGTCAGTGGGACGCACACGCCTGGCTCGAGGCCGGCCGACAGCCGGAGCAGACCCAGCAGTGGGAATGGGGCACGCACTCCTTCGACACGGGCGCGTACGACGCCACGCAGTGGAACTCGGCCGACGCCGCCGAGCACGAGGCGCGGCATCAGCACCCCGCGGACGCCCCTGAATCCCCCGATTCCTTCGAGTCCTTCGAATCTTTCGAGTCCTTCGGCTCCTTCGACTCCTCCGAGCAGGTCCCGTACGAGCACGCCGCCGCTTCGGACGACGAGCCGGATCCCGGTCACGAAGCGTCCGCCGAGGCGTCCCTCCTGCTGGAGGACCAGGAAGAGGTCGCCTTCGTCCCGGCCCCGCGGTCCGCCTCCCGGTCCGCGAACCGTTCCCGGCGCCGCAGCCCGGCGAAGCGTTCCGCGCTGCTGACGGTCGCCGTGCCCTCGATGTGTGTGATGGGGGTCGCCGGCATCGCCGCCGCGACCGTCGACGTGGGCGGGGACGACGGCAAGGAGACCACGGCCAGCGCGTCCGACGCGACCGCGGTGAAACCGTCCGCCGTCAACAACAAGCTGGACTCCCAGCTCGAGGGCCTGTCCGCGGGCGCGCACGACTTCGCGGACCGGGCGAGTCGCACGCAGGAACGTATCGACCTCAAGGCCCAGCAGGTGGCCGAGAAGAGGAAGGCGGCGGAAGAGGCCGCCCGCAAAGAGCGGCTGCGTCCCAAGTTCGCGCTGCCGGTCCTGCAGAGGGGGCTCAGCGCCTACTTCGGGCAGGCAGGCGTCAACTGGATGTCCGTGCACACCGGCATCGACTTCCCGGTGTCGTACGGCACGACCGTGATGGCCGCCACCGACGGCACCGTCCGCACCCAGTGGAACAGCGCCTACGGCAACATGCTGATCGTGACCGCGAAGGACGGCACGGAGACGTGGTACTGCCACCTCTCCAGCTACCGGGTCCCGTCGGGCTCCGTAGTCAAGGCCGGCCAGCCCATCGCATACTCCGGCAACTCCGGCAACTCGACCGGGCCGCACCTGCACTTCGAGGTACGGCCGGGCGGAGGTGCCGCGATAGACCCGCTGCCCTGGCTGCGCAGCCACGGCCTGGACCCGACCTGACCGACTCCTCGGCGGGCCCCGCCGACCGGCGCGGCCCAGCACCGAGCAGGACCGGGACCTACAGCTTCTCCACCGGCGCGTACCGCAGCAGCAGCCGCTTCGGCTTCGTGTCGCCGAAGTCGATCGTCGCCTCCGCGTTCCCTCCCGTGCCCTTCACCCCGACCACCGTGCCCAGCCCGAACTGGTCGTGCGTGACGCGGTCGCCGACCGCCAGGGAGATCACCGGCTTCTCCGTCGCGCCGCCTGCCCGTCGGGTGGCGAAACCGGCCGCACCCGCGGCCGAGGACCGTGACCGGGTCGACGACAGCGACGCCGCCACACCGGAGAGCGGCCCCGCCGGGACGGGGGTGGAGGGGGCGCCGGTGCGCTTCCACTCCACGTGCTGGTCCGGGATCTCCTCCAGGAAGCGCGAGGGCGGATTGTACGAGGGCTGCCCCCAGGCGCTGCGCAGGGCCGACCGCGTGAGATACAGCCGCTCCCGGGCACGGGTGATGCCGACGTACGCCAGGCGCCGCTCCTCCTCCAGTTCCTTGGTCTGGCCCAGCGCGCGCATGTGCGGGAAGACGCCGTCCTCCATGCCGGTCAGGAAGACCACCGGGAACTCCAGGCCCTTGGCGGTGTGGAGGGTCATCAGCGTGATGACGCCGTGGCCGTCCTCCTCGTCGGGGATCTGGTCGGAGTCGGCGACCAGGGCGACCTGCTCCAGGAAGTCGGAGAGCGTGCCCGGCTCGCCTTCCCCGCGCTCCTGCTCGAACTCCAGTGCCACGGCGGCGAGTTCCTGGAGGTTCTCGATGCGGGTCTCGTCCTGGGGATCGGTCGACGCCTGCAACTCCGCCAGGTAGCCGGTGCGTTCGAGGACCGCCTCGAGGACGGTGGCCGGTCCGGCGCCCGACTCCACGATCGTCCGCAGGTCCTCCATCAGCGCGTTGAACCGCTTGACCGCGTTCGTCGAGCGCGCGGCCATGCCGTACGCCTCGTCCACGCGGCGCAGCGCCTGCGGGAAGCTGACCTTCTCCCGCTGGGCGAGGGCGTCGATCATCGCCTCGGCGCGCTCGCCGATCCCTCGCTTCGGCACGTTCAGGATCCGCCGCAGCGGGACGGAGTCCTCCGGGTTCGCCAGCACCCGCAGGTACGCCAGGACGTCCCGGACCTCCTTGCGCTCGTAGAAGCGGACGCCGCCGACGACCTTGTAGGGCAGGCCGACGCGGATGAAGACCTCTTCGAAGACGCGGGACTGGGCGTTCGTGCGGTAGAAGACGGCGACGTCGCCGGCCTGCGCCTCGCCCCGGTCGGTGAGGCGGTCGATCTCGTCGGCGACGAACTGGGCCTCGTCGTGCTCGGTGTCGGCCACGTAGCCGGTGATCCGGGCGCCCGCGCCCGCGTTGGTCCACAGGTTCTTGGGGCGGCGGGACTCGTTGCGCTCGATGACCGCGTTGGCGGCGCTGAGGATCGTCTGGGTGGAGCGGTAGTTCTGCTCCAGGAGGATCGTCGTCGCGTCCGGGTAGTCCTCCTCGAACTGGAGGATGTTGCGGATGGTCGCGCCGCGGAAGGCGTAGATCGACTGGTCGGCGTCGCCGACGACGCACAGCTCGGCGGGGCGCAGGTCGTCCTCGCCCGGCGGCACGTCCTCGGGCCGGCCGCCGCCCGCGGGGCCGACGAGCTCGCGCACCAGGGCGTACTGGGCGTGGTTCGTGTCCTGGTACTCGTCGACGAGCACGTGGCGGAAGCGGCGGCGGTAGTGC
Organism: Streptomyces sp. NPDC007264; assembly: GCF_042869095.1. Taxonomy (NCBI): domain Bacteria; kingdom Bacillati; phylum Actinomycetota; class Actinomycetes; order Kitasatosporales; family Streptomycetaceae; genus Streptomyces; species Streptomyces sp. NPDC007264. The sequence goes on along the minus strand of NZ_JBIAFD010000009.1, from coordinate 192,195 downwards.
TCGGCGACGTCCGGGAACGCGCGGAGCAGATTGACCGTGGTCATGATCAGGTCGTCGAAGTCGAGCGCGTTCGCCTCGCGCAGCCGTGACTGGTAGAGCGCGTACGCCTGGGCGAGGGTCTTCTCGAAGCCTCCCCCACTCTCGGCTCCGCTCGAGCGGGAGGTGCCCCCAGCCGCCCCGGCGGCGAAGTCCTCCTCGTCGATCAGCTCGTTCTTCAGATTGGAGATCTTGGCGCTGAAGGACTTGGGCGGGAAACGCTTGGGGTCGAGGTCCAGGTCGCGGCAGACCAGCGCCATCAGCCGTTTGCTGTCCGCGGCGTCGTAGATGGAGAAGGAGGACGTGAAGCCGAGCTTCTTGCTCTCCCGCCGCAGGATGCGCACGCAGGCGCTGTGGAAGGTCATCACCCACATCGCGTGGGCGCGCGGCCCGACGAGCTGCTCGACGCGCTCCTTCATCTCGCCCGCGGCCTTGTTGGTGAAGGTGATCGCGAGGATCTGGCCGGGGTGCACGCCTCGCTGGGCCAGCAGATACGCGATGCGGTGGGTGAGCACGCGGGTCTTGCCGGAACCGGCGCCGGCCACGATGAGCAGGGGGGAGCCGGCGTGCACGACGGCCGCGCGCTGGTTCTCGTTCAGCCCCTCGATCAGCGCCTGCGCGTCGAGGGCGGGGCGGGGCGCCCCGTCGCGGTAGTGGGAGTCGCGGTCCGGCGGCAGGTCGAACCGCCCACCGAACAGATCGTCCGGAACCGGCTCCGCTCCGTGATCGTCGTCGGGCGGCGGGGGCTCCTCCTCGTGGGCCGGGGTGCCCTTGAGGTCCGCCAGGAAGCTGTCGTCAAAGAGGCTGCTCATCGCTCTCCGAGTCTAGGCCGCCCCACCGACAACCGGTCGCCGCCCCGAGAAGTCCGTCCGGTCGGATCCGGGTCCGGCTCCGGGTCCGGGTCCGGGTCCGGGTCCGGATGCGGATGCGGATGCGGATCCGGTCGGATCCGGGCCCGGTGATCTTCCGCCGCCACCCGCCCGAGCCGTGTCACCGTGCGGGGCCGTGCCGTGACCGGTGGTGACACCACGGCGTGAAGCCTCCCGCCCGCACACCGGCCGCGAGCGGCGCCCCGGGGAACCGGGCACACGGCCCGACTCCGCCCGACTCCACCCGACTCCGGGAGAAACGGCCAACACCCCCCAGACCCCTCCGCATTGACCGAGGAAGACCACACCCACGACCAAGGTCACGAAAATGTATCGGGCATATCGCACATCAACCTTCACACGGGCCGCATCAGTTGGCTACGGTTCCGGGCGGGCCGCACGACCCCCACCGGCGAAGGTCGCCGGGCCGCGCGGCCTCCGCCGAGTCCGGTGCGCCCGCGGGCAGCCGGAGCCGGGGACCCAACCGACCTTGGGGTGAATCGGCCGACCGCCGCGCGGGGGACGGCCGTAGGGCACACCTTCCGGAACCACCCGCCCGAACCCGACAGCTAACTCGGTAGGCGGTGTACGGAAGGAGTCGCCTCCCATGGCGCCGCACCGCAAGGCGCGCCCCTCGGGCACGCGTATCGCAGGCATACGGACTCCCGTCCTCGCGACGGCGGCCCTCACCTCCGTGGCCCTGCTCTCCCAGACGGCGAACGCCGCACCCTCCACCGACGGCAGGCCGAGCCTCGAGGAGGTCGAGAAGAAGGTCGACGAGCTCTACCACCAGGCCGAGTCCGCCACCGACACGTACAACGCGGCCAAGGAGAAGACGGCCAGGCAGCGCAAGCGCGTCGACACGCTCCTCGACGACGTCGCCAAGCGCACCCAGAAGCTCAACGAGGCGCGGGACGAACTGGGTTCGTTCGCCGCGGCGCAGTACCGCACGGGGGCCGCGGCCCCCGACACGGCCACCTTCCTGCTGGCCGACTCGCCTCAGGACTACTTCGACCAGACCCAGCTGATGGGCCGGCTGACCAGCCGCCAGAAGGACGCGGTCGACGAGTACGTCACCGAGCAGTCCACGACGATGCAGAAGCGGCGGGAGGCCACCAAGAGCCTCCAGACGCTCACCGAGTCGCAGGAGAAGCTCAGGACGACCAAGGCGGACGTCCAGAAGAAGCTCGCCACCGCGCGGCAGCTGCTGTCCGACCTGACCGCGGAGGAGAAGGCGCGGCTCGCCGCGATCGAGAAGAAGAAGCAGGAGGAGGCCCAGCGTCAGGCGGAGGAGCTGGCACGGCAGCAGGCGGCCCGGCAGCAGGCGTCCTCGGGCACGACGACCGGCACCTCGGGGTCCTCTTCCACGTCCACGGGATCCACCTCCACCGGATCCACCTCCACCGGATCCACTTCCACGGGATCCACGTCCACGGACACGTACGCGACGAAGGCCGCGAAGGCGCTGGACTTCGCCCGGGCGCAGATCGGCAAGCCGTACGTGTGGGGCGCGACCGGGCCCGACTCCTACGACTGCTCCGGCCTGACCCAGGCCGCGTGGAAGGCAGCCGGGGTGACGCTTCCGCGGACGACGTACGACCAGGTCAACGCCGGCACGACGGTCTCGCTCACCGATGCCCGGCCCGGTGATCTGATCTTCTTCTACGACGACATCAGCCACGTCGGCATCTACATCGGCAACGGCATGATGATCCACGCCCCCAAACCGGGCGCTTACGTGCGCGAGGAGTCCATCTACTACGCCGGCGCGTCCATCATCCACAGCGTGGTGCGGCCGGCCTGAGGCCGCGTACAAGGCCGCCCCACAACTGTCGGATTCTCGGTGATCTGTCGTCAGCTCGTCGTTGGCGACAGATCACCGAGAGTAAGAAGTCGAAGGCTGTCCCGTCTCGCTGAGCTTGGATGAGTCTCATTAATCCGGGCTGGGCGGCCTCGGTTCTCAGGTTTGGTGGCTGCCGTCGAGAGTGCTGTCACTCTCTGGGGTGACTTCCGTCCCGTTCTGGGTGGCTTGTCTCACGGAATCCGTGATGGTCATGCTCATGGGTGGGCTACGAGCGTTGAGGGGCGGCGCTCCGCCGCAGGTGTCGGATTTCGATCTGGCCTGGCTGTCGCACGGAGTCGAGGTACGGAAGCCTCTGGACCATGCGGCCGAGGTGGCCTTCGAGAAGGCGGCTCCGGTCCGGGACTTCCCGTCGTACCGAGGGCAGCGGCACTTTCCCGGGCTGTACTGGGCGGCAGCGACCGAGCGGCATGTCGGGTTCGAGTCGTGGTTGGAGCGCGATCACGCGATCCTCTTGGACTTGATCCGCAGGTCGTGGGGTTCGCTTCGCAGCCGTTCTGGTTGTTCTGGCGTGATGAGGCGTCGGGCCGTGGCCGCTCGCACGCGCCGGACTACTTCGCACGGGCGGACGACGGAACGGGCCTGGTGCTGGACTGCCGTCCGAAGGATCGTGTCGATGCCCGGTCCGCCACGTCGTTCGCCGCGATGCGCCTCGCGTGTTCACAACTGGGCTGGGCCTACCGGCTGGCCGGGGAGATCCCCGCGGTGCGGGCGGCGAACCTGCGGTGGCTGGCCGGCTACCGCCACCGCCGGTATGGGGAGTCGGCGGGTCTGAACGCGGCAGTGACCGCAGCCTTCGCCGTCCCTGCACCGCTGGTGACCCAGGCCGCAGCGGTCGGCGACCCCATCCAGGTTCTCCCAGTGGTGTTCCACCTGCTGTGGTGCGGACAGCTGACTGCGGACCTGTCCTACCCGCTGAGCGACCGCACCCTCGTGAGCCGGAGTGAGGAACGATGAGGCAGGCAAGTCCCCCCGCGTGGGGTTCTGCGCGTTGGCGATCGCGTTCGCTTCGATGGGCGGGTCCATTCGGTGGCCGGACTCGCGGGAACCACGGTCCGACTGATCGACAGCAGCGGGGCGCCATCGTGGGTGATGTTCAGCCACCTGATGGCCTCCAACGGGTTCGAGCTTCTCGACTCCGAGCCGGACACCCCGGCGCTTCCGGCGTTCGGATTGCTGGACACAGTTCCTGAACCTGCTGTGCGCAAGGCTCAGTTCTTCGAGCGCCACCTGATCGAGACCGAGACCGGGGTGCCTCCGGATTCACCACCGGGCACGGCTCCCCAGCCGGAGTTCGATCCGAAGTGGCGCACGATCAACGAGCGGATCGTCGCGAAGGCCGCCGAGTTGACCGCTTCGGGGACACCGGTCTCGGAGCGCACGTTGCACCGCATGAGGGTGAGGTGGCGTGACTCGGGTGTCTGGGGTCTGGTCGATCGGCGGGCCACTCGACTGTCCATGCCAAGTACCGGGCGGGCCGACGAACGCCTGGTGGAGGCCCTTGTCGAGGTGCTGGCCGATCAGGAGGACAAGTCGACCGGCACTCGGAGCCGAGTGATGCGCCAGGCGGAAAGGCTGGTGGCCGAACGTCACGGTGAGGGGGTGGTGCCCATCCCGCCTCGGTCGACTCTCTACCGGCTGGTCAAGGTTCTTTCCGAGGGCCGGCACAGTTTCGATGCGGCCACGACCAGGCGGTCGCTGGCCCGCCGGCCGGAGGCGCCGTTCACTCCGACGATGGCGGCTCGGCCGGGCGAGATCGTGCAGATCGACACCACTCCGCTGGACGTGCTGGCTGTCCTGGACGACGGGGTGACCGGCCGGGTCGAATCGACCATCGCTGCCGATGTCGCGTCGAGGACGATCTGCGCGGCCGTTCTTCGACCGGCTGGCACGAAGGCCGTCGATGCCGCCCTGCTGCTGGCACGGATGATGGTGCCCGAGCCGATGCGGCCCGGGTGGGCGGACGCGTTGCGCATGTCGGCCGCTGGTGATCGTCTCGACTCCGACGATCCGCCATGCCGAAGCGACCGGCCGCAAGCGCATCCTGCTCAACCGGCACCAGCACTCGGCCCGCCGGGGACTGATCGTCTCCGGTCTCGCCGGGACCGGGAAGACCACCGCTATCACCCAACTGGGCAAGAACTACGAACAACTGGGGCGACGTCGGGGAGAGATCCCCCCGAAGGCCCTGCCGGTCGTCTACGTCACGGTCCCGCCGGCCGCGGCCCCGAAGATGCTGGCCATCGAGTTCGCCCGGTTCATCGGACTGCCGCTGCCGTCCCGCTACAGCCAGGTCGAAGTCACCAACAGGGTCTGCGACCTGCTCTGCACACTCGGCTGCCGCCTCGTCCTCATCGACGAGCTGCACAATCTCGACATCGGCACACGGGTCGGTGCGGAGGCGTCGGACCAGATCAAGTACCTCTCCGAACGCATCCCCGCGACGTTCGTCCTGGCCGGCGTCGACGTTGAGGGAACCGGGCTGTTCGCCGGACGCCGCGGCGGACAGATCGCCAGCCGCTACAGCCTCATCCCCAACCAGCCCGTTCCGGCACAAGACCGCGGAAGAACGGGCGGCTCGGCAGTCGCTCGTCGCGACGCTGGAGGAAGCGCTACGGCTGCACGCGCACCGGCCGGGCACCTTGCTCAAACTCAGTGCCTACCTGCACGACCGCACGGGCGGCGTGATCGGCAGCCTGTCCCACCTCGTCCGGGAGGCAGCCCTGGACGCCATGCTCGACGGCACGGAAAGGATCACACGCGCCTCTCTGGAGCGTGTCGACCTGGACGAGAGCGCCGAGCAGCAGAACCTCCCCCGCGCACGCCAGCGCCGCGCACGCGCTTCGAAGCGAACCGCGTGATCACCGGGCTGCGGGTTCTCCCCTTCACGCCACCACCCGTTAGCGGCGAGACGATCGGCTCCTACCTGAACCGGCTCGCCGACGCGAACCACCTCACCATCGGGCACCTCTCGTCCTTGATCGGCCCGGGTCGCCGATATCGCCGAGATGACAACCGAGTCGGCTATTGGACGACCTCGATGCTGCCCCGGCTGGCCGCCCTGACCGGGCGGAGCGTGTCCTCGCTGGTCCACGCGATGCCTCCGCTCGGCACGATCAGCGATCCGGGTCTGCGACTGCCGCCCTCCCTTATTGAAGAGATCACCGAGCCTGGTTCACCGCCGATGCCAGCACACCGGCGCTTCAGCAGCGATGGCACGATCGACTCCACGTGCTGGGAGAGGACCCCTTCGGCGACCCATACCGTCCATCCGACGCACGAATCGAGCTGGCCACCTATCCCGAAGCCGTTGTTCTCACTGAATTGTTCGTCTCACCGCACTGGCGAGACCATCCCCAGTTGCCCGCAGAAGCGGCACGGCGTCTCGGCATCTCTCCCCGGCAGCTGCCACCTGACGTGACCAGGAAACCGCGACTTCAATGAGAACCCTGACGCGGCCGTCTCAGACCTCTCTCGTGGGGTGCTCAAGGCGATCCGGCGTTTCAAGGTGATGCAAAGTCATGAAGCGTCAAGCTCAAGCCGAGTCGTCCAGATGGTGGAAGGCTCCTTCGAACTCTCCAGACGCGAGAAGCTCGGCGATCACGCTCACCATCCCTCGGATGCCGGGATCCCGAACGATCAGCCCGTCCGAGCACCAGAAGCATCGGCCGCCTGCGGCTTCTCCCGTCTCCTCCCACCTCTTCATCAACCGGCTGACCTCGGCGACTGTGAAGATCGTCGCACTCCAGCGTGAGCCATTTGGGAGGTGAACCTCAGCATCGACGTTGCAGACCTGGTCGAGTACCTCACCAGGGTTCGGGAGGAAGAAAGCCTCGAAGCCATCGGTTCGGACGCGATAGTAAGGGCCGTCCCATCCGGCCTCGGAACGCAGTTCCGTGCTCATGCTGGTCACCTGGGGAGGATCCCAGCCCGCGACGGCGGGCACAACTGGCTTGCGGGCAGCTGATCACACTGGTGACACCCAGGCCAGTGAGCAGGTAGTTTGCGGGACGACAGAGAGAAGAGTTCGCATGGACTCCCGGATCATCCGCATCCGACGCAAACTAGCCAAGGTGCCCTACGCCGCGCTGCGAAGCCACTCCTTTGGTGAAGAGAAGCACCGGTTCCGCCTCGAACCCCCGCTGCCGGACACGAAGGCCGCCGAGTTCGAGGCCGATCACGACATCGAACTGCCCGATCCCTACCGCAGCTTCCTGACCACACTGGGCGGGGGCGGAGCATCGCCTTTCTACGGCCTGCTGCCGTTGCAGTCATGCCGACCGTTCACGATGGACCACCAAGACGAGCCCAGCCGCCCTCGGGGGTTCACGTTCGCCAGCTGCCCGCCTCACCGAGGTGACCTGTTCCTGCACATCATCGAGGCAGGGTGCACCGACCTGGTGCTTCTCGGTATCACCGGTCCCCTGACGGGCCGCGTCGTCACCGGAAGCGCTGACGGCTTCTGGGGCCCCAACGTCTCGTCCGCCACTGACTTCCTGGCCTGGTACGAACGCTGGCTCGACCACATGCTCGCCGGGCGCGACAACCGTGACCTGGAACTGACCTCACCAGCCCTGCGAGCGCCGGTCGACCGCATCCTGAGGCAGCACCGGAACTGCGCCCGAAGGGTCCATGCCGCATAGAACGCCAGCATCACTTCGATCGCGCCAACGATCATGGAGTAGCCCATGGGTGCGCTACCGCGATGTCCCGCGCGTGTCAGGACCTACAAACGCAGCCATCCGTTGCTTGGAGCGCGATCGACTGATACCCGGGATCGTCGCCACGGCCGTGAGCGTGTGGTCCGCCCGAGTCCACGGGACCCAGCGACGTTGGAGGCCATGGGAGGCCGAATTCACCTGCGCCTGCTGCGGCGAAGGCTGGGCCCGCGACAAGCTCGAAGAGACTATCTTCATGCTTCCGCCCCGAGCCTCAGGCGAACTACGAGCACGGGTCGATGGTCTGGACTCAGTGTTGCTGCGGCGGACCCATCACGAACCACAGGCAGCTTCCGAACTGGCCTGGTGGCACCGCAGGTTCTGATCACGGGAGCTCGCGTTCGTCGTCCCTGGAAATGCCATCTTCAATGAGACTCTCGCCACCGACGTCTCAGCAAAAGTGACAATTCGCAGGCCAGGGCCCCCTTGTCAGACCGTGATCGACGGGATGGCCATCCCCTCCTGATCAGGCACACCACCAAGGCGTCGGGCCCACCCGCCTCGAATCCCAATCAGACCTGACAACACGCAGGTTAAGTAGACATCTATATGTCGCCATGAATGAGACGGGACAGTAAGAAGTCGAAGGCGATCCCGCGACAGCCGGGGGCCACGAACTCCCGCACCAACGGAAGCAGTCGCTCCGTACTGCTGGCGCCTGCGCCGTGGAACACCACGGCGGTGACCCCGGAAGGATCACCGCCGCACACCGCTGAGCCGTTCGCCGCCGGTGTCTGTCCTTGGGCAATGAGCCGCCGCCGTCTTGAACTGGCAGGCCAGGAGCCTGCCGGGATGCCGTGGCGGCAGTGGCTTGACCTTGACGCCGGGTCAACCCTCCATCCTTCCGGCAGGAGCTTCCTCACAGCCGACCGGAAAGCTCCGTGAAGGGGGCAGACGACCATGGCGACCCGATCGATCGCCGGTCCGGCGATTCGCGTGCGGGGTCTGGAGAAGTCGTACGGGAAGCTCGAAGTGCTGCGCGGCGTGGACTTGGACGTGGCGCGGGGCACCATCTTCGCCCTGCTCGGCTCCAACGGGGCGGGCAAGACCACGACCGTGAGGATCCTCGCCTCGCTCCTGAAGGCCGACGCGGGGACGGCCAGCGTCAATGGCTTCGACGTCGCCGTACAACCGGCGCAGGTGCGGGGGTCCATCAGTCTCACCGGACAGTTCGCGGCTGTCGACGAGATCCTCAGCGGTCGGGAGAACCTCGTGCTCGTCGCCAGGCTGCGCCACCTCGAGGACCCGGGCGCGATCGCGGACGACCTGTTGAGGCGTTTCTCGCTGACCGACGCCGACACCCGGAAGGTGTCCACGTATTCGGGTGGGATGCGCCGCCGGCTGGACATCGCGATGAGCCTCATCGGGAATCCGTCGGTGATCTTCCTGGACGAGCCGACGACCGGGCTCGATCCCGAAGCGCGCATCGAGGTGTGGGATGCGGTCAAGGAACTCGCCGGCCATGGAACGACGGTGCTGCTCACCACGCAGTATCTGGACGAGGCCGAGCAACTGGCCGACCGGATCGCGATCCTCCACCAGGGGCGGATCATCGTGAACGGCACCCTCGTCGAGCTCAAGCAGCTCTTCCCGCCCGCCAAGGTCGAGTACGTCGAGAAGCAGCCGACTCTGGAGGAGATCTTCCTCGCGGTCATCGGCGGTGACCAGAAGACCGACGCCACCGGCACGACAACTGGAGGACAAGGATGACCGCGTACTTCTTCAGCGACACTGCCGTGCTCACGGGGCGGACGCTGCGCCATGTCACACGCAGTACGGACACCATCATCACGACGGTCATCACGCCGGTCGCCATGATGCTGATGTTCGTCTATGTGTTCGGCGGCGCCATTGACACCGGGTCGGTTCCGTACGTGAACTACATGCTGCCCGGCATCCTGCTCATGACCATCGCATCAGGCATCTCCTACACCGCGTACCGGCTGTTCACCGATGTGAAGAGCGGAATCTTCGAGCGATTCCAGTCCATGCCGATCGCACGGTCGGGTGTGCTGTGGGCCCACGTCGTCACCTCGCTGGTCGCCAACCTGATCGCGCTCGTGCTCGTCGTGGGCGTCGCTGTGCTCATGGGCTTCCGCTCAGGGGCAGGAGTGGCGGCATGGCTCGCGGTCGCCGGCATCCTCCTCTTGTTCACCCTGGCGCTGACCTGGCTCGCCGTGATCCCCGGGCTCTCCGCGTCGTCGGTCGAGGGAGCGGGCGCGTTCGCCTACCCGCTCATCTTCCTGCCGTTCGTCAGCTCGGCGTTCGTGCCCACAAAGACGATGCCCGGCCCGGTGCGCCGGTTCGCCGAGCATCAGCCGGTGACGTCGATCGTCAACACGATCCGTGCCCTGTTCACGGGGCGGCCGGTCGGCGACGACATCTGGATCGCGCTCGCCTGGTGCGTGGGCATCCTCGTCGTGGCGTACGTCTTCGCGATGATCGCCTATCGCCGGAAGATCGGCTGAGGCAGGCTGAGCCCCATGCTCACCATCAGCCGGCTGGCGGCGTACGCCGGGGTGACGGTAAGGGCGGTACGCCACTACCACAAGATCGGGCTGCTGCCAGAGCCCGAGCGCGACCGGTCCGGGTACCGGACCTACGATGCCGCCGCGGTCGTACGACTGATCCGGATCCGCGCCCTGGCCGATGCCGGCGTGCCGCTGGCCAGGGTGCAGGAACTCCTCGACGCCGGCCAGGAGGAGTTCACCGGCGGCGTCCAGGAGATCGACAAGGATCTGCGCGCCGAGATCCGGCGGCTGCAGGACACCCGCAAGCGGCTTGCCCGGCTCGCTGCCGGAGAGCACCTGGCGCTACCGCAGAGCGTCGTGGACTACCTCGACCGGTTGCGTGGTCTCGGCGTCGGGGAGCGGTACATCGAGCTGGAGCGGGATGCCTGGATCATGATCGCCGCGCAGGTGCCGGACCTGATCGACGCCGTGATCGTCAGGAAGCACCAGGAGCTGGACGATCCCGACATGGTGAAGCTCTACAGCCTTGTCAGCGGGGCACCCGACTGGTCAGCCGACGATCCGCGGGTCGTCGAGGTCGCCGACATCCTGGAGCGCCTGATGATTCGCACCCTGGAAGCCGGCGAGGTGGGTGACGACGGCTTCGACGACCAGTTCGTCGCCCTGCTGGATTCAACCATGCTCGAGTCCGCACCGGGCGCCGCGCGGCTGTTGGCGATCCTGAAGGAGCGCGGCTGGAGGGGCTGGACCCGCATCGAGCGAGTGCCCGCCGACAGGCTCAACACCGAGCTGCCGTCGTCCTGAAGGCACGTCAGGGCGTTGCGACGGGGCGAACGTCGCCTGCTGGGGCCTAGCATCGGGCGCATGTCAGGCACCTCCGCGCTGCGCACCCGGTGGGTGCGGCGTCCGCCCGCCACCGGTGGCGCCGTGCTGGCGACCGGCGTCCTGTCGGTCGGGCTGCACCTGGCCGGGTACGAGGTCCTCTCCCGCATCGCCCTGGCCCTGGCCTGCGCCGCCTGGCTGGGCCTCGTCGCCGACGTCGCCGTGCGGCTGCTGTGGGTGCCAGGGCCGTGGGAGCCGGCCCGGGCGGGCTCCCCCACCGGGCTCACCCCGGTCGCGGCGAGTGCCGTGCTGGGGGTGCGGGTGTCCCTCCTGGGCCTGCATCGGCTCGCCGAGGCGCTCCTCGCGCTGGCCCTCGCCCTGTGGGTGGGGCTGGTGTACCCGGTTCTGCGGCGCTGGGAGCGCCGTCGGCCCGGGGCGGTGTTTCTCGGGTGTGTGGCCACGCAGGGGATCTCGGCGCTCGGGGCGGTGCTCGCCGCGGCCACGGACGTGGCGTGGCTCGCGCACCTGGCCCTGGTCCTCTTCTGGCTCGGGCTGGTGCTCTACCTGGTGGGGCTGTGGCGCTTCGATCCGCGGCAGGTGCTGACCGGTGCCGGAGACCACTGGATCGCCGGCGGCGGGCTCGCCGTCTCCGCGCTGGCCGGGTCCCGGCTCGTCGCCGCGGCGCACCGGGGACCGTACCTCTGGAACGACGACGACAACGGCGTCCTGCGGGCCGCCACCGTCGCCCTCCTCGTCCTCACCCTCGCCTGGTCCTGCGTGCTGCTCGTGGCCGAGGCGCTCCGGCCGCGGCTCGGCTACGACGCGCTGCGCTGGGCCACCGTCTTCGCGCTGGGCATGACGGCGGCGGCGACGCTGTCCGTCGCGTCCTCCCCGGGGGTGCCGTGGCTGCGCGGTCCCGGCCGGGTGCTGTTGTGGATCGCGGTGGCCGTCTGGTGCGTGGTCCTCGCGGGAGCCGCCCGTGCCGTCGCGCGAGGGCTCCGTCCCCCCGGCGAAGCCGAAGGCGTCAGACCCAGAGCACCGCGATGAAGATGTTCACGCAGGTCAGCGCGCCCACGAGCCCGAAGAGGGGTGCCTTGACCCGCTCCTCGTCGCGCTGGACGTAGACCAGTCCGAGGATGACGACCAGCACGGCCAGCTTGATGCCGATCTTGACCATGTTGAGCGTGTAGTCCTGCGCCTCGTTGACGCCGACCAGGGCGACACCCGTGACGAGCATGGTCAGCGCCCCGTGCAGCATCGCGGGCACGAAGCGGGCGGTGCCCTGACCCATGACCTTCATCTGGGTGAGGAAGCCGCCGAGGAGCGCGCCGATGCCGATGATGTGCAGGCCGACGAGGAAATGGGTGAGTACGTCCATGGCCGGAGCCTAATCAGGGCCCCTGCGGCTCCCGACACCGGCCCACGGGTGGGACGGCGCTCGCACCGCTCGGGCTCCGTTCGGGCTCCGTCCGGGCTCCGCTCGGGCTCCGTCCGGATCGGCCCGCCCCCGTCCCGCATATATGCGGCCCATAGCAGTGCGTCACCGCCCTGTCGCACGGAACCGCCGTATCGGTCAACGCACAGCGTGAATCCGCGGGGCCCAGGCCGGCATCGCGGTCACATACGGTCACCAGGCAGTCCGGTCACGCCAGTTCCGTACATTGCGTCACCGACTCGTCACGCTCCGGATTACGGTCCTTCCCCAGGTGACCGGCTCCCCACCGCCGCCCGACCGGGCGGCCGCCGGCCACCCCCGCCGAGAAGATCCGGCGGCGGCCCGTTTCCCCTGTGCGGGCCGCCGCCGGAGCCGTCGCAGCGCCCGCGGCCCGGCGGCCGTACGAAAGGACGTGACGTCGAGTTGGCAGCGCACCGCAGGACCGGACCGCGTTCGCCCGGCGGGGGCAGGATCCGCACCGCCGCCACGATCGCCCTGGCGGGAGCGGCGTCCCTGACCGGCCTCGACGGGACGGGGCACGCCGAGCCGCCGCGCTCACCGGCGCAGGTCGAGGCCGAGGTCGGCAGGCTGTACCACGACGCGGAGTCCGCGACCGAGAAGTACAACGGGGTGAAGGAGCAGGCCGACCGGGCCCGGGAACGGCTCGACGCGCTGCAGGACGAGGCCGCTCGCCGGACCGACCGGCTCAACACGGCGCGCCGGGCGCTGGGTTCCGCCGCCGCGGCGCAGTACCGCAGCGGGGGCCTGGACCCCGCGGTGCAACTCCTGCTCTCCTCCGACCCCCGGCAGTACCTCGACAAGGCCGCGTTCGCCGAGCGCGCCGACGGTCGGCAGGCGGCCGCCGTGACGCGGGTGCGCCGGCAGCTGCGGGAGATCGAGCAGGTGCGCGGGGCGGCACGCGTGGAGCTGGCCTCCCTGACGTCACGGCAGGCGGAGCTGCGGCGGCAGAAGCGGACGATCACCGGGAAGCTGCGCGAGGCCCGGCGGCTGCTGTCCGGGCTCACGCGGGAGGAGAGGGCGCGTTTCGCGGCGGGCGGCACCGGGCGGGTGGCACGGTCCGCGGCACGGGACCTCATGGGGCCGGTGTCGGCGTCGGCGGCGGCCGCACAGGCGCCGGACGCGCGGGCGGCGGCCGCCGTGGCCTACGCGTTCGGCAAGCTCGGCAGCCCCTATGTGTGGGGCGCCACCGGGCCCCACGCCTTCGACTGCTCGGGCCTGGTACAGGCCGCGTACCGCTCGGCGGGCGTCGCGCTGCCGCGGACGACCTACACCCAGATCGGGGCGGGCCACCACGTCCCGCGCTCCGAGCTCCTCCCCGGTGACCTGGTGTTCTTCTACTCCGGGATCAGCCATGTGGGGATCTACGTGGGGCAGGGGCGGATGATCCACGCACCCAATCCGTCGGCACCGGTGCGGGTGGCGCCGATCGACGAGATGCCGTTCGCGGGGGCCACCCGCGTGGTGTGAACCGCTCGTGCGGCGCCGTATCCGCCAGTGCCTCCGCGATGCCCGCGACCCCTTCGGTGATGGCGCCGCCCGGTGTCGCCGCGTAGCCGAGCAGCAGTCCCGGCGGTCCCGGGCATTGCCGGTGCCACGACAGCGGGTGCGTCTTCACGCCCCGGGCGAGCGCGGCCGACGCCAGCTCCGTGTCCTCGAAGCCCGCGCCCTCGAACGTGATCAGCAGATGCAGCCCGGCCGCGGCACCGTGCACCACCGCGTCCGGCAGCCGCTCCCGGATCGCCGCGATCATGGTGTCGCGGCGACGGCGGTGGCGGCGCCGCAACAGCCGAAGGCGGCGCTCCAGTTCACCGGACTCCATGAGCCGGGCGAGGACGAGCTGCGGCAGCACGGGGTTGCCGAGGTCGGCGAAGCGCTTGGCGGCCACCAGCGCGTCACGGTGGCGCGGCGGGGCGATCAGCCATCCGGTGCGCAGGGCGGGGGCCAGCAGCTTGGAGACGCTGCCGGCGTAGCAGACCCGCTCGGGCAGCATGGACCGCAGCGCGGACACGGGCGGCCGGTCGTACCGGTGCTCCGCGTCGTAGTCGTCCTCGACGATCAGCCCGCCGTCCCCGGCCCAGCGCATCAGCTCCCGCCGTCGCGCGCCGCCGAGCACGACCCCGGTGGGGAACTGATGGGCCGGAGTGAGCAGCACGGCTCCCCCCGGCGGCAGCCGGTCGACCCGCACGCCGTCCTCGTCCACGGGCACGGGCGGCGTGCGCAGGCCCTGGCGCGCCAGGTGCTGCCGGACGCCGAGGGATCCCGGCTCCTCGACGGAGATCTCCTCGACGCCGTCCTCGCGCAGCACCTGCCCGATCAGTGCGAGGGCCTGGGCGGTCCCGGCGACGATCAGCACATCCTCGGCGTCGGCCCGGATCCCCCGGTACCTCCCCAGCCAGCGCGCCACGGCCCGCCGCAGCTCCGGTGCGCCGCGCGGGTCCCCGTACCCGAAGCCGCTCGCCGCGACCTCGTCGAGCACCGCTCGCTCGGCCCTCAGCCATGCCGTGCGCGGGAACGCCGTGAGATCGGGCACGCCGGGCGAGAGGTCGATACGGGCGGGGGCGGCGCGGACGGTGTCGAAGACGTCGTCGCCGGGCGGGACGCGGAAGGGGGATGCGGCCGCCCCCGATCGGTGCGGCACCGGCCGGGGCACGCCGTAGGCCGTGGTCGGTCGCGCCACCACCACGGTCCCGTTCCGTCCCCGCCCCGTCACATGGCCGTCCTCGGCGAGCCGCTGGTACGCCTCGGTCACCACGCCCCGCGACACGCGCAGCTCGGCGGCGAGGACGCGGCTCGCAGGGAGCCGGCTCCCCACCGGCACCCGTCCGTCGGAGATGGCCCGTCGCAGCTCCCCCGCCAGCCAGTCGGCGCGCCCGCCGACGGGCGCCTGACGGACGTCCAACTGCAGGAAGTCGGCGCCGGGGCCGGGACCTGCCGGGGAGTGCCCGCTTATGGACCCGTCGTTTCCCTCTCCATTGGCCCTGTCCACCGGGCCATTGTGGAGCAATGCTCGCCCCATGACCACATCCCTCGCCTACGTCCACGGCTACTCCGCCGACGAGGCCCGCCGCCTCGGCGACCAGGCCGACACCCTGGCCGCGCTGCTCCACTCCGGCACGTCCTACCCGGCGGGCAGCCGGGTCCTGGAGGTCGGCTGCGGTGTCGGCGCGCAAACCGTGCACCTGGTGACGGCGAGCCCGCAGGCGGAGTTCGTCGCGGTGGACGTGTCGGCCACGTCACTCGCCGAGGCCCGGGACCGGGTGTCGGCGCATTTTCCCGCCGCCCGCGTCCGCTGGCTCCGGGCCGACCTCTTCGACCTGCCCTTCCCCGACGCGTCGTTCGACCACGTCTTCGTCTGCTTCGTCCTGGAGCATCTGCGCGCCCCGCACCGGGCGTTGACCGCCCTGCGCCGCGTGCTGCGCCCGGGCGGCACACTCACGGTGATCGAGGGCGACCACGGCTCCGCCTTCTTCCATCCGGACAGCGCGTACGCCAGGGCGGCGGTCGACTGCCAGGTCCGACTGCAGTCGGCGGCGGGCGGCGACGCCCTGATCGGCCGCGCCCTGCACCCCCTGCTGACGGACGCCGGCTACGAGGAGGTGGCGGTGCGCCCGTACACCGTCTACACCGACCGCTCCCGTCCCGCCCTGGTGGACGGATTCACCCGCGACACCTTCATCGCCATGATCGAGTCCGTGCGCGACCGGTCCCTCGCGGCCGGCCTGATGACCGCCGCCGACTTCGACCGCGGCGTCGCCGACCTGCACCGCACCACGGCCCGGGACGGGACGTTCCACTACACGTTCTTCAAGGCCGAGGCGATGAAGCCTGGCACGGGCGCGGGTTGAGCGCCGAACGACTCGCGGCCGCGGACGCGGGTGGGTGGGTTGGTGGTGGGGTGGGTGGTGGGGGCGGACCACCCGTCCTCACTCTCCACCTGACCTGCTCGAACTGGGCGTCTGCGAGAGATCGCCGGGACCGGGCAGGCCCGTGAAGAACGGAGTACGCCTGGGTTGCGAGTCGGCGACGGACCGTTCGGAAGGGGAGATTGCGGGCGATCGTTGAGCCATGCCCGGACGTGCCGACAAGCGGCCCTCCGGCGGAGAGGGCGCCCTCACCGCAGGTTGTCTCCTGCTTCTCGTTGCTCACGTGCACAGCGTGGTGTGATCGTCGGCGTGCCTGCCGAACGGTCACACCAGCCGTCGGGCCGTCGCCCAGCGGGTCAGCTCGTGGCGGTTGGACAGCTGGAGCTTGCGCAGCACCGCCGAGACATGGGACTCGACCGTCTTCACCGAGATGAAGAGCTGCTTGGCGATCTCCTTGTACGCGTAGCCGCGGGCGATGAGGCGCAGCACCTCGCGTTCGCGCTGGGTGAGGCGGTCGAGGTCCTCGTCGACGGGCGGGGCGTCGGTCGACGCGAAGGCGTCGAGGACGAAGCCGGCCAGCCGGGGGGAGAAGACGGCGTCGCCCTCCTGGACCCGGAAGATCGAGTCGACCAGGTCCGAACCCGTGATCGTCTTCGTCACGTACCCACGGGCTCCGCCGCGGATCACGCCGATCACGTCCTCGGCGGCGTCCGACACCGACAGCGCCAGGAACCGGACCGGCCGCGCGGCGTCGGACATCAGCGCGGCGCAGCGGCGCAGCACCTCCACCCCGCCGCCGCCCGGCAGGTGGACGTCGAGGAGGACCACCTCGGGCCGCACCGCCGTGATCACCGACACCGCCTGGTCGACGTCCGCGGCCTCCCCGACCACCTCGACCCCGGTCCGCTCGGTCCGCCCGATCTCGGCCTGGACGCCCGTGCGGAACATGCGGTGGTCGTCGACGAGCACGACCCGCACCCGCCGGCCGCCGGCATCGGCGCCCGCAGCGGCATCGGCGCCCGCAGCGGCACCGGCACCGGACACCGCGGACTCGTCGGCGCCGCTCTGCCCCATTGCCCCGTTCACGTCGCTCATGACGTCCTCTCCGCCCTCTCCATCTCCAGCTCGACCTCCGTGCCGCCGCCGGGAACGGCGCGCAGCCGCGCCGTGCCGCCGTTGCGCTCCATGCGGCCGATGATCGATTCTCTGACACCCATCCGGTCGGCGGGTATCGCATCGAGGTCGAAGCCGGGGCCGCGGTCGCGCACGGACACGAAGACCTTCCCGCCCTCGACCTCGGCGTAGACCTGGACGGCGCCGCCGTCGCCACCGTACTTGGCGGCGTTCACCATCGCCTCGCGCGCGGCCTGCATCTGTGCGCCCAGCCGCTCGTCGAGGGGGCAGTCGCCGACGACGACCACCTCGATGGGGACACCGTGCTTGTCCTCCACCTCGGCCGCGTTGCGCCGGACCGCCTCCGCGAGGGTGCCGGGCCCCTCGTCCTCCTCTGTGCCGGTGCCCTCCGGGTTGTAGAGCCAGGCGCGCAGGTCCCGCTCCTGGGCGCGGGCGAGTCGGCGCACCTCGCCCGCGTTCTCCGCGTTGCGCTGGATCAGGGTCAGGGTGTGCAGCACCGAGTCGTGGACGTGGGCCGCGACCTCCGCGCGCTCCTGGGCGCGGATGCGCATCAGGCGCTCCTCGGACAGGTCCTGGGTCATCCGCACCAGGTACGGTCCGGCGAGCAGCGTGACGCCGACCAGGACGGCGAGCGCGGCCTGCAGCACGGAGCCGAGGTGGGCCGCGGAGCCCTGCAGCACGAACATGCCGGAGACCCCCGCGGTGACCAGCAGGACACCGGCGGCGGCGCGCAGGAGGGTGAGGGTCCGCCGGCGGCTGCCGACCTCCATCCAGCGGGCCCGCCGCGCGTTGTCCGCCTGCCGCCACACCAGGGCGACGCCCGCGGCGACGAGGACGGCCGGGATCAGATAGGCCTTGGCCCCGCTGCCGAGGTTCACGCTGCCCACGAAGGTCAGCGCCATGACGACCATGAGGAGCAGGGCCACCATCTGGCCCCGGTCGGGCTTGCGGGCGACGAGTCTGCGCCGGCCGTCCGGCGAGGTCTCGGTGGTGACCAGCGACGGGGGGCGCCGGTCGTCGACGCCGCCGACGCCGAGCGGGACGAAGAACCAGAACGCGGCGTACAGCAGCGCGCCGAGGCCGTCCGCCATGAAAAGGCCGACGAAGACGAGGCGCACCCAGATCACGGGCAGGCCGAGGTGCCCGGCCAGCCCCCGCGCCACGCCCCCGAGCCAGCGTCCGTCGCTGCTGCGGTAGAGCTTGCGCGGCGGCCGCGGATCGGTGAGGGGCACTGCTGCGGCGTCCGGCATGCCATCGATGGTCACACGACCGGTCCGGCGGAGCATCAGGGTCGGCCCCCTAGACTCCCCTGATCTCCACATCCGTTGATCATCCGTTGATCGAGCGCTCCCCCGGGTGGCCGGCGGGGCCGATTTCAGGGTTCGGCCAGGGTCGTCCCGACTGCCGCCGGGCGGCCGGGGCAGGGACCATGGACGCATGACAGATCAGCAGCACGCGGCGGCGGGGGCCGGCCCCGGCGCGGGCCGGGGCGCCCGTCCGCCGGGCGACGGTCCGCGGGGCACCGCCCCGCGGGATGCCGCGCCGGCGTCCGGCGAGCGCACGGCGGCCGGGCAGGGCACGGCGGCCGGCGAGCGCGGGCCGGTGCGGGACGACGCGGCCGTCGCCGAGGGGCCGGGTCCCTTCCGGCGCGAGCGTCGGCACAAGATGCTGGCCGGCGTCTGCGCGGGCCTGGCCCGTCAGTGCGACATGGACCCGGTGATCTTCCGGATCGTGCTCGCAGTGCTCTCCGCGACCGGCGGCCTCGGCCTCATCTTCTACGGCTTCGTCTGGCTCTTCGTCCCGTACGAGGACGAGGACGAGAACGAGATCCGCAAGCTGCTGACGGGCCGTGTCGGCGGCCAGGGCCTGGCCGCCGTCCTCTTCGCCCTGGTGGGCTGCGGGGTCTTTCTGTCGATGCTGAGGAACGGCGGGGTGCTGACCTTCGCCGCCGTCCTGTCCCTGCTGCTGGCGGGCGCGGGCTACTGGTCGCGGCAGCGCGACGCCGCGGACCCCGACCCGCTCGCGGCACAGGCCGTGGCCGACGCGCCGCCGGAGGCGACGGCGCCGCCCGTCCCCGCCGTCCACCCCTCCTGGTGGCGGGAGCCCATCGTCAAGGACGGCACGCATGTGGGCGGTACGGGGTATCTGTGGGGGCCGAGCGACACGCCCAGCCGCGAGGTGGCGGCGGCGGTCGCCACCGCCCGCGGCACGTCGTACGGCAGAGGGACGGGGGCACAGCCGCCGAGGCCGCGGGGTCCGCGCTGGATCGGTGGCTGGGTGTTCCTGGCGGCGCTGCTCGCCGGCGGTCTCGGCGCCCGTCTCACCTGGGACGCCGACGCGCTGGGCACGAGCCTGCAGACGGGGCTGGCGTACGCGCTCGTCGTCTTCGGGGCGGGCATCGCGGTCAGTTCGCTTCTGGGCCGTACGGGAGCGGGCTCGGTGTTCCTCGCCGTGATCACCGCGGGTCTGCTCGCCGCGTCGGCGGCCCTGCCGAAGGACATCAGCAGCCACTGGACGCGCACGACCTGGGCCCCGGCCTCGGCGGCCGCCGTGCACAGCACGTACGACCTGGGCACCGGTGTCGGCACGCTGGACCTCACCCGGCTCGAGCCCCGTGGCACGCAGACGGTGACGACCCGGGCGGAGGTGGGCGTGGGCCGGCTCGCGGTGGTCGTTCCGCGGAACGCGACGGTGAAGCTCGACATCCGCGCGGGTCTGGGCGACATCCGGTTGCCCGGCGAGAGCGAGAAGGACGTGGACGTGGCACCCGGCAAGCACAAGCGGTTGACGCTCTCCCCGCCGTCCGGCACGAAGAGCGCGGCCACCTTCGACCTCAGCCTGGAGGTCGGCATGGGCCAGGTGGAGGTGACCCGTGCTGCGTCATGAGTTCCAGCCCGGCCGACTGGTCGCCGGCGTCTCCCTGATCGTCGCGGGCGTCGTCTACGCCGGTGACGCGCGGGGCGCCTGGGAGACGCCGTGGTTCGTGATCGTCCCGGTCCTCGTCGGCGGACTCTGCCTCGCGGCCGTGACGGGCCTGCTGGCCCGCTCACTGCGCAGGGCCCGCAAGGCCCGCAAGGCCCGCAGGGCCGCCGCGGAGGCGCGCGCCGGTGAACACACCGGACAGGACCGGGCCGCCGCCGCGTGACGGCCGGGGCGTGTCCGGTGCGTGTCCCTGTCAGCGGGACCGGGCCGCCGCCGCGTGACGGCCGACGGCTGTCCCTACCAGTCCGCGCCCGAGCGGTTCCGGCGCCGGGAACGGATGGCGGCGTCCAGGGAAAGGACCGGGGCGCCGGCGAGGACCAGGGGCAGCCAGGCCATCAGGTACGCCAGGTCGTTGCCGTAGTAGTAGGGGCTGGACTGCCAGCTCACGGTCAGCCACAGGCTCATCGAGATGAGCGCGCCGCCGAGCGCGGCGAGCCGGCCGAGCAGGCCGACGAGGGTGCCGATGCCGACGGCGAGTTCACCGAAGGCGATGGCGTAGCCGAAGCCGACGGGGTTCTTCAGCGCGAGGTCGACCATCGCCGGGATCGCCGAGGAGTCGCGTACGGTCCGCATCAGGTCGCCGACCGAACCGTTGCCGGAGGCGTGCAGGAAGGCGTTGTCGGTGAGCTTGTCCACGCCCGCGTAGACGAAGGTGACGCCCAGGAACACTCGCAGCGGGAGCAGGGCGTACCGGGTGGCGGTGTCCCGCCAGGAGCGGCCCTGGTCGAGGTAGGGGGTGTGGGTCTCCGTGCGCATGCCATGAGCCATCGTGTCCGCCGCCTCTCGTGCGCCATGTCGTTGACTCCTCAACAGACCATACGTGCACAGGGCGGGGCCCGCTCAACCGCTGTGCGGCGACTTTCCCCCTGATTGTCGCCAGCGGCCGGGGACCTGTCAGTCCGTCACCTCGATGGCCACCCGATTGGTCTCCACCCCGGCCGCCGTCACCACCTGCACCTCCACCCGCCCCGGCTCGACATCCGCCGGTACCGGAACCGTCAGGAGGGTGTCCGTCGGATTGCTGAAGCCGCCGGGCACGGGGACCAGGGGGACATGGACGTGGATGGCGCCGATGCGCACCACCATCCGGGACAGCCGGTCCGCCGTCTGGGCGCCGGGCGGTACGAAGCCCGCGCCCCGGATCTCGATGTCGTCACCCGTACGGATCGGCGCGTCCAGGTCGCCCGCCTCTCGCGCCCGGACCACGGAGAGCACCACCGGGCGGCCGCCCTCCGCGTACTTCCCGGCGAGGTAGGTGGCCGCCGACACCAGCACCAGCAGCGCCAGCCCCCACGGCAGATCGGGCAGCTGGTCCGGTCGCCGGGCCAGCCGGACCAGCGCGAAGGCCAGGGCGACCGCGCTGATGACCACGTACTGCGTGTCCGCGAAGCCGCCCCGCCCGGAGTCGTCCGTCAGCAGGTCGGCGGCGCGCGGCCGGTCGGCGCGCACCTTCTGCAGGCGCTGGCCGAGGACGCGCAGCCCGACCACCCTGCGCACGAGGACCGCGATCCCGCTCACCACCGCGATCACGGTGACCGCGCCCGCCCCGCGCGCGAGGTCGAGGCCGGCGATCAGCGCGTCACGCCGGCCGTGCGCGGAGGCCGCGGCCAGCTCACCGGCCAGCACCAGCACCGCGTACACCGCGAACAGCACCCAGCTCGCCGCCACCGCGCGCGAGGTCGACAGCCGGTTGTCCTCCCCGATGACGGGCGCGAGCGCGCCGCCGCGCGCCCGGTGCAGATATGCGGCGGCGGTCAGCGCGGATCCCATCAGCACCGCCGCGGCGAGCCCGGCCGTCCGCGCCACGGTCCACCCCGCGCCGATCGCCGTCAGCGCCTGGGCCAGCAGCAGGACGCCCACCGTGCCCCACACCGCGACGGCCGTGCGCCGCCACAGCCCGGCCAGCCAGGCCGCGCCGTCGGCCCTGCGCCGCTCGGCGACGAGGTCCGCGGACTGCGTCAGCTCGTCGGAGACCCACTGGCGGGACGCGGACGCGGAGTACGCGACCGCCGCGGGCAGCCCCCGCCCGGACGCGAACTCCTCACGCCTCGCCAGGAACTCCGCGACCGCGCGCCGGTGTCCCTCGCGTGCCCCGTGCGGGCAGTCGCCGCAGGTGCAGCCACCCCCGTGCACGCCCGGACCGCCCCCGCGCCCCGCATCCTGCCCCGCCTCCTGCACCGCCACGCCCGCTGCCGCCTTCCCCGCGCCGATCTCCCTGCCGCACCCGGCCACCACCTGGCCGGACGGCTCCACCCGGCCGCCGCCCGACCGGGTTCTGACACGCACGACCGCCGGACGGCGATGCCGTACAACTGCCCTGCGACGACAGCGAATTGTGCCGTATGAATCACACCCCGCGTTCGCCAGGTCCACCCGGACGAGTGAAGGGCAAGCCCTTGGTTGACGCCGTCGGGGACCGTCCGACCGTCCCCCGGACCGGTCGCGTCGGCCACCACGACGGCGACCGCGACGGCGACGGCGACGGCGACGGCGACCGCGACCGCGACGTGCGGACGCCCAGCGCGGTCCCCCAGCGGTCGGTTCAGCTCAGCAGATCCGGTTCACCGCGGCTGATGTCCTGCCACAGCGGCTGGTAGTTGATCCAGGCCACCAGGTCCCCGCCCAGCTGCTCCCGGGTCGCCACCGCCTGCCGGTGGTCGATCAGGACCGGCCGTCCCGCCGCCCTGGCCGTGAGCTGCACCTGGCAGGAGCGTTCCATCGACAGGAACCACCAGGCCGCCGCGTCCACCGAGTCGCCCACGGTCAGCAGCCCGTGGTTGCGCAGGACAAGCGCCTTGCGCGTGCCCAGGGCGGTGGCGATCCGGCGGCCCTCCTCGGCGTCCACGGCGACGCCGGTGTAGGCGTCGTAGACGGCGTGGTCCTCGTAGAACGCGCAGGACTCCTGCGTGATGGGGTCCAGCAGATCGCCGAGCGCCGCGAGGGCCCGCCCGTGCACGGAGTGGCAGTGGGCGACGGCGACGACGTCCGGCCGGGCGGCGTGCACCTGGGTGTGCACGGTGAACGCCGCCTGGTTCACGTGGTAGCGGCCGTCGATCACCTGCCCGTCCTGGTTGGCCATCACCAGGTCACTCACGGTGACGTGCTTGAACGGCATCCCGAACGGGTTGACCCAGAAGCAGTCGGTGAACTCCGGGTCGCGTGCGGTGATGTGCCCGGAGACGCCGTCCTCGAAGCCGAGCCGGCCGAAGATCCGCAGCGCTCCGGCCAGCCGCTCCTTGCGGTGCCGACGCTCGTCCTCCAGGGATTCGTGCATCGGGGGCATGGCGAACTGCAGCTGATCGGTGGGCAGGGGCAGCGGCGGGGTCGGCCCGTGCATGTGTCCTCCAGCACTGGGTTCCTTGACGAAGCGGAAGTTACCGTCGGTCTCCGCAGGAGAACAGAGCCGTGCGGTGAAGAGAGTGCGCAACCGTAACGCGGGTCCTCGCACCGCGGCACCGGAGCCGGAGCCGGGGAAACACTCGCGTGCGGCCGTGGATCATGACAGGTGATGTCGGGTATCCGGGGTCAGACTCACGGTATGACACCCAGCCCCCTCCCATCGAGCCGCACGCCGTCGAGCTGGGCGGCCTTCACCGCCGCCGAGCCCGTCCTCGCCCGCCTCGCCGAGGAACGCTTCGGCGCCTTCACCCATCACGTCCTGGCGACCCTCCGCAAGGACGGCTCGCCCCGCACCACCGGCCTGGAGGTCCGCTTCCTGAACGGCGAGCTGTGGCTCGGCATGATGCCGGACTCGCTCAAGGCGCTGGACCTGCGGCGCGACCCCCGCTTCGCCCTCCAGGCGAACCCGGGACCGGGGACCGGGATGGGCGGCGGTGATGTGCGCGTCAGCGGGCGGGCCGTCGAGGTCGAGGACGGCGCGGCGAAGAGCGCGTACGTGGAAGAGGTGAAACCGCCGCAGCCGTTCCACCTCTTCCGCACCGAGCTGACGGAGGTCGTGCGGACCTACGTCGAGGACGACACGTATCTGGTCGTCCAGGTCTGGAAGCCCGGAGAGCCGGTGCGCACCCTCCGGCGGACATGACTCAGGGGGTGGTGGCCCCGGGACGCCCCCGGGGTCACTCCCACTCGATGGTGCCCGGCGGCTTCGAGGTCACGTCGAGGACGACGCGGTTGACGTCACGGACCTCGTTGGTGATCCGGGTCGAGATCTTCGCGAGCACGTCGTACGGCAGCCGGGACCAGTCGGCGGTCATGGCGTCCTCGGACGAGACGGGACGCAGCACGATCGGGTGGCCGTACGTCCGGCCGTCGCCCTGGACGCCGACGCTGCGCACGTCGGCGAGCAGGACCACGGGGCACTGCCAGATCTCGCGGTCGAGGCCGGCCGCCGTCAGCTCCTCGCGGGCGATGGCGTCGGCCTCGCGCAGCAGGTCGAGCCGCTCCCTGGTGACCTCGCCGACGATGCGGATGCCGAGGCCCGGGCCCGGGAAGGGCTGGCGCTGGACGATCTCCTCCGGCAGGCCGAGCTCGTGGCCGACCATGCGGACCTCGTCCTTGAAGAGCTTGCGCAGCGGCTCGACGAGCTGGAACTCGAGGTCCTCGGGCAGGCCACCCACGTTGTGGTGGGACTTGATGTTGGCCGTGCCGGTGCCGCCGCCGGACTCGACCACGTCCGGGTAGAGGGTGCCCTGGACGAGGAACTCCACCGGCTCGCCGCTCTCGCCGGCCTCGGCGACGATCTCCGCCTGGGCCTGCTCGAAGACGCGGATGAACTCGCGGCCGATGATCTTCCGCTTCTGCTCGGGGTCGGAGACCCCCGCCAGCGCGGTGAGGAACCGCTCCTGGGCGTCGACGACCTTCAGCTGGACGCCGGTGGCGGCCACGAAGTCCTTCTCGACCTGCTCGGTCTCACCCTTGCGCATCAGACCGTGGTCGACGTAGACGCAGGTCAGCTGGGAACCGATGGCCTTCTGCACGAGGGCGGCGGCGACCGCGGAGTCCACGCCGCCGGACAGCCCGCAGATGGCGCGCCTGGAGCCGACCTGCCGGCGGATCGTCTCGACCTGCTCCTCGATCACATTGCCGGTGGTCCAGGTCGGAGCCAGCCCCGCGCCGCGGTACAGGAAGTGCTCCAGCACCTGCTGGCCGTGCGTGGAGTGCATGACCTCGGGGTGGTACTGGACGCCGTACAGCTTCTTCTCGTCGTCCTCGAAGGCGGCGACCGGGACGACGTCCGTGGACGCCGTGACGGTGAAGCCCTCGGGGGCGGCGGAGCAGGCGTCGCCGTGGGACATCCACACGGACTGCTCGGCGGGGGTGCCCTCGAAGAGGGTGGAGGACGGCCGGCAGACGCTCAGCGCCGTACGGCCGTACTCACGCGCCCCGGTGTTGTCCACGGTGCCGCCGAGGGCCCGGGCCATCAGCTGGAAGCCGTAGCACATGCCGAAGACGGGGACGCCGGCCTCGAAGAGGGCGCGGTCGACGGTCGGGGCGCCCTCCTCGTAGACGGACGAGGGGCCGCCGGAGAGGATGATCGCCGCCGGGTTCCTGGCGAGCATCTCCGCGACCGGCATGGTGCTCGGCACGATCTCGCTGTAGACCCGGGCCTCGCGGACGCGACGGGCGATGAGCTGGGCGTACTGCGCGCCGAAGTCGACGACCAGGACGGTGTCGGGGGCGGTGGCAGCGGGGGTCGCTGATGACACGGGTTGCCTTCCGGCGGCTTGACAGGGGGCTGTGGTACCCGATTCTAACGGGGCGGGCGGTGGGACCCTCCGTCTCACCGGGGACGGGCCCGCACGCCGGTTTCCCGGTCGGGAGGTCCACCGGCCCCCGTCTCACCATCCGAACCCGCTTGGTACGCACCCCGGGCCCTCGGCATACTGGAGACATGCTGACGCACACGACCTTCGTCTTTACCTATGGCAGCCGGCCCGCCGGATGCCATGGTCGTGCTGCTTGAGCCACTGACAAGCACCTCCCAGGCGCCCCGGGCCGACATGGTCCGGGGCGCCTGGCGTTTGCGGACCGCGCCGGTCCCGGGCACCTCGCCGCGACACCGACCCCAGAGGAGCCCCACATGACCGCCCCCACCACCGAGCAGACGACCGCCGGGAAGACGACCACCGAGAAGACCGGCGCCCGTACGTCCGAGGCCGCCGACCTGATCAGCGGCGCCCGTGAACGCATCGACGCCCTGGACGACCGTCTCATCGGCCTCATCCAGGAGCGCATGGCGGTCTCCGCCGTCATCCAGGACGCCCGTATCGCCTCCGGCGGCCGCCGGGTGAGCCTCTCCCGCGAGATGGAGATCCTGGGCCGCTACCGGGAGGCCCTCGGCAAGCCGGGCACGGCCCTCGCGATGACCCTGCTGGAGCTGTGCCGGGGCCGCGTCTGAGGCGGCCGCCGCGGAACCCCGTCCTGCGACGGGCGTCCGGCGCACCCACGTTCCCATTGTCTCTCACCCGTACGGCACGTGACCGGGAGCGCGCGGGGTTCGTTGGTCCCGGTGTCCGTGCCAGCCAGGGGCGGGCCCGAAAGAACCACGCGTGGCTCCGCTGGGGCGATGAGGCGTACGGACGGATCGTGCCGTGCGTCGTGGGACCTCGCCCCAGGGATGTGACCGGACGGCAGGGGACAGCAGCCCGGTCACCAGTAAACGGCCGGCTCCGGGGACGCCCGGAGCCGGCCGGCGGAAATCCGTTCAGGTGCGGTCGAAACGGTTGCGGAGGCCGGGGTCGTCCAGCACGATGCGAAGGACGGCGGGCTCCGCGGACAGAGGACACCTCCGGATCTCCGCCCTACAACCGCCAAAGGTCCATACCAGACGCGCTCCCCGAGTGCGCCGGGCGCACGACCGGGCGGCCACATTGGACCAGCGGCGCAATCCCCCGGCGCCGCTCCGGGCACCGGCGCCGCCCTGACGCCGGTGCTGACGCAAGAGGGGCCCCGCGACCTTCCCCCCGGCCGCGGGGCCCTTTGCGTGCACGGCGGGGCCGGGCCGGGACCGCAGCACACCCGCCGTCGAGTGGCCTACGTCACATAAGAATTCCGTGAGGCGCGGGACAACCCTTCCCGGTGGTCACGGGTCTCCTCTACGCAACCAACGGTCACACCCGCGCCCCACACGCGGAGACCTCCCCCAACCGTGTGCTGCCGCGCCGCAGCACGTCAGACTTCCGAGGTCTTCATGAAGCTTCGCCGCGCCATGGTCACCGCAGCCGCGACGGCCGCCATAGCCCCGCTGGCCCTGCTCTCGGCTCCGGTCGCGTTCGCGTCGGACTCTTCTCCGAGCGCGCCGGTGAGCAGCCCGGCGGCCGACGAGAGCAGCCCCGCAACCTCCGTCTCGCCGACCGACACCGCGTCGGTCTCGTCCTCGCCGACCGACACCGCGTCGACCTCGTCCTCGCCGACCGACACCGCGTCTGCGTCGAACACGCCGACCGACCAGCCCACCGACAGCGCGGAGCCGACCGACGAGCCGACCGAGCCGTCCGGCATCTGCGAGGACAATCCGGACTACAAGTCCAAGCTGGACGCCCAGCTCACCGGCCTGCCGGGCAAGATCGCGGTCGGCAGCGGCTGGCATCCCTTCACGCTCACCGTCAAGAACCCCACGAAGACCAGCGCGAAGGACGTCGTCTTCTACGCGGGCGTCGGCCCCAACGACGAGACCGCCCAGGACGCGTTCAAGTCCAGCCAGGTCCAGCTCCAGGTGAAGTACGAAGGCGCCTGGGAGGACGTCACGGACGGCGCGGGCCACTCCGTGGGCTATCTCGACCTCTCCGACATCGAGGGCGGCCAGACGCTCAACTACCAGCTCCGGCTGAACGTCAAGGCCAGCGCTCCGGTCGGTGAAGGTCTGACGATCGGCGGCGGAGTCTACTTCGACGAGGAGGAGAGCTGCCTCAGCGCGGGCGAGGCCCACTACGTGATCCAGATCGTCAAGGCCGGGAGCGACACGGGTGGCACCAAGCCGCAGGAAGGCGGCAAGGCCCCCGTTCCCACTGAGAAGCCGAACAAGAACAACACGCAGGAAGTCACCGGCAACCTGGCCGAGACCGGCTCCAGCTCCGCGCTGCCGACCATCGGCCTCGTCGGCGGCCTCGCCGTCGCCGTGGGTGCCGGTGCGCTGTTCGTGGTCCGTCGACGCAAGGGCGCCGGCCCGGACGCCGCCGCGTAACACGCGCGGTAGGCGTCAGGACGTGGCGCATACGGCACGGGGGCGGTGACACACCGCTACCGCCCCGCCCGAAGGGCCTGCACACGGAGGGGGGTGCAGGCCCTTCGGCACGCCGTCAGGCCGTCAGGCCGTCAGGCCGTCAGGCCGTCAGGCCGTCAGGCCGTACCCGAACGACGGTCGCGGTAGCCGCACCCACGTCCGGACAGCACCTTTCCTACTTGTCGTGCCCGCTCCCGCCCTCACCCTGTCGCACGGCCAGCGGTTCCGTCGCGCGCACGCGCAGCGCCGGGCCCTCGTCCAGCTCCAGCTCCACCGCGGGCGCGCCCGCCGGGTCCCGCTCGTCGCGAGCCCCGACGACGGTCCGCCACTCGCCCCACACCCGTACCTGCTCCCCTCGCCGGACCATGACCGCCGCCACCTCCCTCACGACCGGCTCGACAACGATGTCCGGGGCCTTCAGTTCGGCGTACACCGTCTTCCCGATCCCGGCCGCGCGCTCCTCGAAACCCCACCGATGGGCCAGCGCCGCCACCAGCAGCAGCCCGCGGCCACCCGTCTCGTGGTCGGCGGGCTCCCGCACCTCGGGCCTGCCTCCACCGGCATCGCTCACCTCCAGACGCAGCAGCCCCTCGCCGACCGAGCGGGTGATGCGGACGCCCACCTGGCGATCGCCGGGCACGGGCACACGCAGCGCGTTGGTCACCAACTCCGACAGCACCAACTCCGCCGACTCCAGGACCTCCCGGCCGACACCCCAGTCGCCCAGCACTGCGTGCAGCAGCGCACGCGCTCTGGGCACGCTGCGGCGGCTGCGGGGCAGCCGGAAGGCGATTTCGTTCGGACAGGGGTGCTCCACCATGGCGTCCTCGATGGTCGATCGCTGTGAGTCAAGTGCCCGTCTTCCCGCAGGTCTTGAACGCCGACGTGCGGGCAGGCGCAGCATACAAATATCTATGCAACGTTGCGCCACACTATGTAGCTCGATTCACCTTTTCAGGTAATGCCGCACGTTATGGAGACCTGCTTCTGGTAGGGAGTTGCGCATGCCTACTGTCAAACCGTCCACCGTGCTGGGGCGCCAACTCGGCGACGAACTAAGGAGATTCCGCGAGGCCGCAGGAGTGTCCATGGCGCAAGCCGCCCAGGCGCTCGACTGCACCAAGGGCAAGATCAGCCGCATCGAGAACGGGCACGTCCCCGTTCGCAGCCCTGACCTGATCGCCCTCATGCACGCCTACCGGGTGGTGGATCCGGCGTCGCGAGAGCGCCTCGCGTCCCTTGCCCGGACGGCCAACCGGCGGCGGCGCGAGGGCTGGTGGCACCAGTACGCATCCGTGCTCAGCGACACGTACGTCGATCAGATCGAGATGGAGGCCATCTGCGAGAGCATCCGGACCTACCAGGTGCAACTGGTTCCCGGGCTCTTGCAGACGGAGGGGTACGGGCGTGCGGTGACGGTCGCCTCGCGCGCCTGGCGGACACCCGAGGAGATCGACCGTTTCGTTCAGGTGCGCATTACCCGGCAGAAACGCCTCACCGACGAGTCGCCGATCGCGTACTGGGCCGTGCTCGCGGAAGCAGTGCTGCGGCAGCAGGTCGGTGGGCCCAGAGTGATGAGCGCACAGCTGGAACACCTGGTGGCCATGGCGGAGCAGCCCAACATCACCATCCAGGTGCTCCCTTTCTCACGCGGCGCGCACTCGGGCATGTTCGGCCCGTACCTGCTGCTCGGCTTTCCGCAGATGGCGGCGCTCGACCTCGTGCTCACCGAGGCTCCGACCGGCAACATCTGGATGGAGGGTGAGGCTGAAGTGGCCTGCTACCGCGCACTCTTCGACGACGCGCGGATGGCAGCATTGCCACCGACGGAATCACTCGGGCTGATCCAGCGCACTGCCAGGGAGTACAGATCATGAGCCATGAAGCCCCCGCCTCGGAGGGCGCCGACGCAGCGATATGGCGCAGGAGCAGTTACAGCGGCGGCCAGGGTGATTGCCTCGAAGTCGCCGACGGCTGCCCGGCCCTCGTCCCCGTCCGCGACAGCAAGCGTCCCGCCGGTCCGGTGATCCGCTTCGGCCCGGACGCCTGGCGGGCCTTCGTCGCGTACCTGGGGTGAGCCGGGCGCCCGCCGCGGCCCACCCCCGACCCGGACGCCGTCAGCCGACGGCGTCCTTCTTCGGCGGCACCGTCGGCACCCCCAGGAGCGGCAGGCGCAGGGCGCCGAACGCCTCCGCCGGCACCGCGGGGCGCTGGGGCTCGACCGGCTTGAGGCGCGCGTAGGACGCCCCCTGTTCCGGGCGCGGGTCCGCCTCCCCCTTGTTGGGCCAGTACGACATGGCGCGCTCGGCCTGCGCGGTGATCGTCAGGGAGGGGTTGACGCCCAGGTTCGCCGAGACCGCCGCGCCGTCGACCACCGAGATGCCGGGGTGGCCGTACAGCCGGTGGTACGGGTCGATGACGCCCGTCTCCCGTGAGGCACCGATCGGGCAGCCGCCGAGGAAGTGCGCGGTCAGCGGCGTGCCCATCAGTTCGCCCACGTTGCTGCCCGCGAAGCCGTTGATCTCCTCGGCGATCGCCGACGCCGCCTCGGAGGCCGCCTTGATCTGCTTGGGGTTGGGGGCGCCGTGGCCCTGCCGGGCCGTCAGCAGGCCCTTCCCGGCACCCTTCGGCTTCAGGTACGTCGTCAGGGAGTTGTCCAGCGACTGCATGACCAGACCGATGATGGTCCGCTCCGACCAGCGGCGGTTGGAGAGGGACCGGGCCGTCAGCCACGGGTGCCGCACCACGTTCCCGAGCCAGGCCAGGGCCCGGGAGGAGCCCTCCGCGTACGGGACCTGGAGGACCGACAGGCCGCCCATCGCGTTGGAGCCCTTGCCGTAGCGGACCGGTTCGATGTGCGTGCTCCCGTCCGGGTGGACCGAGGACGTGATCGCGACGCCGCGGGTGAAGTCGACCTCGGTGCCGTGCGCCTTGCGGTAGCGGCGTTGGTCGGTCTGCGCGCCCACCAGCGCCTCGGAGTTGGTGCGCGTCAGGTCGCCCAGGCGCTCCGACAGGTGCGGGAGCTGCCCGTTCGCCTTCATGCGGTGCAGCAGCGTCTGCGTACCGTACGTGCCCGCCGCCAGCACGACCCGGCGTGCCGTGAAGGTCCGCTCCTTCCCCTTGCGCTTCTTGTCCGTGGGGAGGGTCGTGACGGCGTACCCGCCTCGCGCGTCGTCCGTGACCGACACGACCGTCGTCATCGGGTGGACGGCGGCCCCCGCCTTCTCGGCGAGGTAGAGGTAGTTCTCGTTGAGGGTGTTCTTCGCGCCGTGGCGGCAGCCCGTCATGCACTCCCCGCACTCGGTGCACGCCCGGCGGGCCGGCCCGGCGCCCCCGAAGTACGGGTCGGGGACCTCGTCGCCGGGCGTGACCCGGACGTCTCCGTCGGCGTCGTCGCCGTCGCCGAAGAAGACGCCGACCGGTGCCATGTGGAACGTGTCACCGAAGCCCATCCGCTCGGCGGCGGCCTTGAGGTGGACGTCCGACGGGGTCATGGTCGGGTTGAGCCGCACGCCCAGCATGCGCCGCGCCTGGTCGTAGTACGGCTTCAACTCCTCCTGCCAGTCGGTGATGTCCCGCCACTGCGGGTCGTCGAAGAACGCCTTCGGCGGCACGTAGAGGGTGTTGGCGTAGTTGAGGGAGCCACCGCCCACCCCGGCGCCCGCCAGCACCATCACGTTGCCCAGCAGATGGATGCGCTGGATGCCGTACAGGCCGAGGGCCGGTGCCCACAGGTAGTTCCTGAGGTCCCAGGAGTTCTTCGGCAGGGAGTCGCGGGTGAAGCGGCGCCCCGCCTCCAGGACGCCCACCCGGTAGCCCTTCTCGGTCAGCCGGAGGGCGGTGACGGAGCCGCCGAAGCCGGAGCCGACGACGATGACGTCGTAGTCGTAGTCGTAGGACGGATCGTCGGACCGCTCGTCCGGTTCGGCCCGTTCGTTCCGCTGTTCGCCCTGGTTCCGGGCAGGGTTCTCCTGTGACACGTGCTCTCCTCGTTGAGAACGTTCGAGGCTGGTGCGGTCAGCGCAGCCGCAGCGCCTTCATGACTCTCAGGCTGCGGCTCATGAACGCCGCGTACTTCTCGTCGTCCATGCCGAGGGACGGTGCCATCGGCAGCAGCCGCTGGTGGGCGACGGTCTGGGCCTCGGTGTACTTGAGGATGCCCTCGGAGCCGTGGCGTCGGCCGAGCCCGGAGTCCTTCATGCCGCCCATGGGCGACCGGACGCTGCCGTAGGCGGGCGCGTAGCCCTCGTTGACGTTGACCGTGCCGGTGCGCAGCCGGGCGGCGACCGCACGGCCGCGTCGGCCGTCCTTCGTCCACACGGAGGCGTTCAGGCCGTACGGGGTGGAGTTGGCGCGCTCGATCGCCTCGTCCTCGGTCGTGAAGCGGTAGATCGACACGACCGGGCCGAAGGTCTCCTCCGTGCACACCGCCATCGGCGCCTCGACACCGTCGAGGACAGTGGGCTCGTAGAAGTACGGGCCGAGGTCCGGGCGGGCGACCCCGCCGGCCAGGAGCTTCGCCCCCTTGGCGACGGCATCGTCGACATGCCGGGTGACGGCCGCCAGCTGGCGCTCGCCGACCAGCGACCCCATGTCCGCGCCGT
Organism: Streptomyces sp. NPDC007264; assembly: GCF_042869095.1. Lineage (NCBI taxonomy): Bacteria > Bacillati > Actinomycetota > Actinomycetes > Kitasatosporales > Streptomycetaceae > Streptomyces > Streptomyces sp. NPDC007264. The sequence continues at coordinate 159,197 of NZ_JBIAFD010000009.1, read as the reverse complement.
ACGCGAGGGACGCGCCGAGCCGCATCGCCTTGGTGCGGGCGACGAACCGCTCCAGGAAGGCGTCCGCGATCGACTCGTGGACGTACAACCGCTCGATGGAGATGCACAGTTGGCCCGCAGACGAGAAGCACGCCCGCACGGCGCCCGCGGCCGCCTTGTCGACGTCGGCGTCCTGGAGGACCAACATCGCGTTCTTGCCGCCGAGTTCCAGCGAGACGCCGACCAGGCGGGCGGCGGCGCCCTGCGCGACCTGGCGGCCCGTGCGGGTGGAGCCGGTGAAGGAGACGTAGTCGGCGTGCTTGACCACCTCGGGGCCGACGACCGGTCCGTCGCCGATCACGACCTGGAAGACGTCCGCGGGCAGCCCGGCCTCGATCAGCAGGTCGCGCGCCCACAGCGCGGTCAGGCACGTCTCGGTGTCGGGCTTCATCACGACGGCGTTGCCCGCGGCGAAGGCCGGCAGCGCGTCCCCGACCGACAGTTCCAGGGGGTAGTTCCAGGGGGCGATCTGGCCCACGACGCCGCGCGGGTGGCGCAGTTCGGTGACCCGGGTGAGCGTCGGGATGGCGCCGACGTGCCGCTTGGGCCCCAGGTACGAGGGGGCCTTGCGGCCGTAGTGCCGGGCCGCGACGGCGACGGCCTGCACCTCCTCGTGTGCGTGCAGCCGGGCCTTGCCGGTCTCCAGCTGGATCAGGTCGAGGATCTCGGCCTGGCGGGCGAGCACCAGGTCGTGGAAGCGGAGCAGGACGGCGGCGCGCTGCCGCACGGGGGTGGCGGCCCACACGGGCTGGGCCGCGCGGGCCCGCTCGAACGCCTCCGCCACGTCCTCGGGCGTGGACTCGGGCAGGTCGGCCAGCTTGTCGCCGGTGAACGGCGTGTGGTTGGCGGTGCGGCCGGAGCCGACCACACCCTTGGTGAGCTGGGCGACCAACTCCGGTGTGACCACGTCGACGGCGGTGCGGACACCGGCGGGGGCGGGTGCGAGGGGGTTCGTGCCGGCCGTGCCCGTACCGGTCGCGTCTGTGGCCTTCTCCGGGGCCTGGGAGTCCGTCATGAGGCGCAGGGTATGCCCGGCCGGAGCGTTTGTGTACCCGTCGGTAATGGGGATTCACCGAGTGCTCACATGACGCCAGTGATCACTGGCAAGAAACGCGCTGATCAGGGCATTGCCCGGTGGCGGCCGGGCGCTGTTCAGTCTTTTCCGATCTCAAGACGGTCACGGGCGTCCTTGAACACCGCCGTTCCCTTCTTCTCGTCCGCCGTCCCCTTGGGCATGTCCACCCGCAGCTCGTACATGCGGCCGTCGCCGGTCAGCACGAACAGCTGCATGATGCGGGTCGGGGAGTCGGCCGGGCCGAAGGTGGTGTCGGCGAGGGCGGCCTCGTCACCGTGGAAACTGGTGCGGGTGTACTGCGTCCGCGCATCGCCCTCGTAACCGTCCCAGGTGCGGTGCGCCACGTGTGCCCGGCTCATCGGGGAGCCCGGTGCCTTGTCCCACTGGGTGAGACGCACGGTGATCCCGCCGGCTTCGTACACCACGAGCCGGGGCTGGGCTTCGGCGCCGCCCTGCCTGGCGGACTCCTGGTAGGCGCTCGGCAGGGAGAGGACGGCCCTCATGGCCTTCTCCCGGTGGGCGACCCATGTGACGCCTGTGGGGCTCGACACGGCGCCGGGAGCCGAGCTGTAGGTCGCCGTGTGCTCCGTGGCCGCCCCGCTGTCGGGGCCGCCGAGGAGGAAGGTGACGAGCCAGGTACCGCCCGCGACGAGGGCGCCGAGCAGGGCGAGGGGAGCGGCGCCTCGCGGGGTGCGGCGCCCCGGCCGCGCGACGGGGACGGTTTCCGTCACGGCGGGGACGGCCTCCGTCACGGGGCCGGAGAGCAGCGCGGGCGGCGGCTCCGCGGACGGTTCGGCCTGCGTTTCGGCGGGTGTTTCGGTGTGCGTTTCGGCTCGGGGTTCGGCTCGGGATTCGGCGTGCGACGGGGTTTGCGATGCGGGGTGCGGCTCCGCTTTCCCTTCCGCTAGCGGTTCCGATGCCGACGCCGTTCTCGGTTCCGTTCTCGGTTCCGTTCGGGGTCCCCATCGTGGTCCCGATCGCGGTCCCGTCAGGGGTACGGCGTCGGGGTCGGCGCCGTCCGGCTCAGGTGCGGGCCGACCCGCGGCGACCGCCTCCAGAACCGCGCCGGTCTCCTCCGCTCCGGGCCGTCGCTCCGGTTCCCGCACCAGCAGCCGCACGATGAGCGGCCCGAGCGGCCCGGCCTGCTTCGGCTCGGGCGGATCGTCGGCGAGGATCGCCGCGAGCGTGGACTCCGGCGCCGTACGGCGGAACGGGGACCGTCCCTCGACGGCGGCGTACAGCAGCACGCCCAGCGACCACAGGTCGGAGGCGGGCCCGGCGCTCCGCCCGGACATCCGCTCCGGCGCGATGAACTCCAGCGAGCCGACGAACTCCCCACTCATGGTGAGCGATTCCTCGCCCTGGATGTGGGCGATGCCGAAGTCGGTGAGCACGACGCGGCCGTGCGGGCCGAGCAGGACGTTGGCCGGCTTGACGTCGCGGTGCACGATGCCGACGGCGTGCGCGGCGCGCAGCGCACCGAGGACCGCGAGGCCGATGCGGGCGGATTCGGCGGGCTCCAGCGGGCCGCGCCGCAGCACCTCGTGCAGGGACTCGCCGCGGATCAACTCCATGACGATCCAAGGCATTCCGTCCTCGACGACGACGTCGTGGATGGAGACCGCCGACGGATGGTCGACGCGGGCGGCGGCACGGGCCTCGCGGTACAGGCGGTTGGCGGCCCGCCGGTGGCTCTCGGCCTCCCGGTCACCGGGCAGATGAGGCTGCTTGACGGCGACGTCCCGCTCGACCAGTTCGTCCAGCGCACGCCACACGGTGCCCATCCCGCCGGAGCCGATGCGCTCGATCAGCCGGTAACGACCGCCGATCACACGGCTCTCGGCCTCCGTGCCGCCACCGTCGTTGCTCATCCCCCATGACTATCGTGCGCGACGCCTCCTTGTCGACGCAGGGACCAGCCCGCCCACCGGCCGAGGCGGAACGCCGCGCCCGCGCGCCGCACTTCCACCGCCCCGGCACCGCCGAAGTGGGCGGGTACCACCAACTCCCTCTCGTCAGCGGCACGTTCGAGAATCCGTCGCCTGCTGGCGGCCGCCTGCCGCGGGTCGGCGCAGAAGCAGCTGTTGCAGTCGGGCCGGAGGATCTGCACGGGGTTGTGCAGCACATCTCCGACGAAGACGGCCCGTTCGCCCCCGGAGGCGAGCCGCAGCACGGACGAGCCGGGGGTGTGGCCGGGGGCCGGCTCCAGGGTGAGGTTCTCGTCGATGCGGTGGCCGCCGTCCCACAGCACCACCTGCCCGGCCCGGTGCACGGGGGCCACGCTGTCCTCGTAGAGCAGGCGGTCGTCGGGGCGCGAGCCGTTCGCGTAGCCGTTCGCGGGCCCGAAGTGGGCGTCGTCGGCGGCCGGGACGAGGTAGCGGGCGCGGGGGAAGGTCGGCACCCACTCGCCGTCGGCGTCACGGGTGTTCCAGCCGACGTGATCGCCGTGGATGTGGGTGTTGACGACGATGTCGACGTCCTCGGGGGCGACGCCCGCCCGTGCCAGCCGGCCGAGGTAGTCGTCCTGCCGCCGGTGGAAGAAGGGGTTGCCGGGCCGCTCGCGTCCGTTGCCCACCCCGGTGTCGACGAGCACGGTCCGCCCGCCGCTGCGCAGCACCCAGGTCTGGAGCGCGATCACGGCCCGGTCGGTCACGGGATCCCAGTGAGCGGGTGCGAGCTGCTCCTCGTGCTCCCTCCACAGCTCGGCGGCGGCCCCCGGGACCAGGGTCCGGGCCGGGGGGTAGGGGCCGACCCAGTCGACGACCCGAACGATCTCGACATCGCCCAGCACCATGCGTTGCACGCTCTCATCAACCATGGAGCCACCCTAAGAAGGCCTCCATGAGCCGCTCAATGCCGGATATCCTCAGCCGGATACGTGAGCGTCTCACTCTCGCGGGCTATGGTGGGCACATGGACGTGGTGAGCGACGCGATCGCGGCCGTACGCGTCGGACGGCCCTCCACCAGCCGGCTGCGGGTCGCCGGAAGCTGGTGCGCACGACTCGACCCCTATGAGGGCGCGGGCTTCCACGTCGTCCTGGCGGGCGGCTGCTGGCTGCTGCCCGATGGGGGCGGCGACCCGGTGACGCTGGGCGCGGGCGACGTGGTGCTGCTGCCCCACGGCGCGGGGCACGTGCTGGCCGAGGGACCGGCCGACGCGACGCGTGTGCGGCGGGCGCCCGTGCTCGCCGAGCTGCGCCGGACCGGGGCGGCGGCCGCACGTGCCGACGCCGCGGGCAGGGAGGTGGAGCTGCTGTGCGGCAAGTACCGGCTCGACCGCAGTCGGGTGCACCCGCTGATGGCGGAACTGCCCGAGGTGGTCCATCTGCCGAACCGGGTCGGCCGCCACCCCGAGCTCCGGTCGGCCGTGGACCTGCTGGCCCGCGAGGTCGACGAACGCCGCCCGGGCTCCTGCCTGGCGTTGCCCAGCCTGCTCGACCTGCTCCTCGTCTACATGGTCCGCGCGTGGATGACACAGGCGGCGACGGGCGCGTGGCCGGCGGTGCTGGACGATCCGGTGACCACGGCCGCGCTGCGGGCCCTGCACTCGGACCCGGCCGCGCCCTGGACCAACGATCGCCTCGCCGCCGAGGCGGGGGTGTCCCGTGCGACGCTGGCCCGCCGCTTCACCGAGCTGGTGGGCCGCCCGCCCATGTCCTACCTCACCTGGTGGCGGCTGACGCTTGCCGCCGCGCGGCTCCGCGACACCGAGGACTCCCTGGCGACGATCGCCCGCCACGCCGGGTACGGCACCCCGTACGCCCTCTCGCACGCCTTCAGCAGGGAGTTCGGGACGACGCCGGGAAGGTACCGGGCCGCGGTGCGCACAGGCTCACCGTCCTAGGCCGGGGCCCGGCGCAGTTCACCCGTCGTTCGGGTCATCCCGGTCTAGAGCTTGCGGATGTCCAGGTTCGCGATCGCGGTCTTCGCCACCTCGCGGCCCCGTTCCGTGAAGTCGCCGTTGCCCGGGTAACTGACCGTCAGCTTGTACATGTTGCCCGCGGAGTCCTTGTAGTAGAAGAGCTTCAGCTCCCGGGGGCGCGGGTTCTGGGTGTCGTTGGTCGTGTAGACGACCGTGTTCTCGGCCGCCTGCCTGCCGTGGTACGTGCTCTGCTTCGGGTCCGTCTTCGTCGTCGCGGCCGCCGGCATGGCGAGCGCGTAGGCGCCGTTCTGCTTGAAGTCCCCGTTGTCGGCGTACATCTGGGCCGCCGCCGAGTCCTTGATCTGGTGGTTGGAGTCCTCGGACTTCCTGTCCAGGTGCAGCCCGATCCAGATGCTGCCGCTCCAGTCGGTGTACGTCACCCAGTTCTTGTCCGTGTCGTCCTTGGTGGGCCTGCCCACCTGGTACTTGGCGGGAACGGCCAGCGTCGCGCCCAGCGCCTTCTCCTGGTACTGCTTCCAGCCGTCCGGCAGCGGGCCCGCGAACGGGTCGGCGACGAGCAGGTACGCCGCCAGGGCCGTCGCGACGACACCCGCGCCGATGCCCAGGAGCGCGCGACGGCCGAGGCGGATGCCCTTGGCGCCCGCGACCCCGGGGACCGCGATCTGCATGGGCTGCGTCGGCTGCGGCGGCCGCGCCGCGTCCTCCAGCAGCCGGCGGACCTCGGCCGCGTCCGGGCGGCGCGAGGGGTCCTTGTGCAGCAGGCCGTCGATGGCGTCGGCGAGCGGGCCGCGTGCCGAGGCCGGAGCCGCCGGCGTGGAGTTGAGGACCGACTGGAGGGTGGCGGGGGTGTTGGTGCGGCGGAACGGGGAGACGCCCTCCGTCGCCGCGTACAGCACCACGCCCAGCGACCACAGGTCCGACGCCGGGCCGGGGCGCTGGCCCAGCACCCGCTCCGGCGCGATGTACTCGGGCGAGCCGACGAAGCCGCCCGTGTCCGTCAGGCTGGTCTCGCCCTCGATCTGGGCGATCCCGAAGTCGGTGAGGACGACGCGGTCGTGCCGGCCGAGCAGGACGTTGTCGGGTTTCACGTCGCGGTGCAGGATGCCCGCCGCGTGCGCGGCCTCCAGGGCGCCGAGGACCTCCAGGCCGATCCTCGCCGCCTCGCGCACCCCGAGCGTGCCCTCCTGAAGGGCATCCCCGAGGGAGCGGCCCTGCACCAGCTCCATCACGATCCACGGCCGGTCGTCCACCACCGCCACGTCGTGCACGTTCACGACGGCCGGGTGGTCGAGGCGGGCGGCGGCCCGGGCCTCGCGCCGCATCCGCTCGAAGGCGGTGGCCTGTTCACGTACGGGGAGATGATCGGGGACGCGGGGTTCCTTGACGGCGACCTCGCGGCCGACCGTCTCGTCCTCGGCCCGCCAGACCGTGCCCATACCGCCGTGGCCGAGCTTCGCCAGCAGCCGGTAGCGCCCGGCGATCAGCCGTCCGGCACCCGGCTCCCGCGGCGCCTCGGGCACCACCTGGGTGGGGGCCGGACGGGGCGGAGGAGCCGCCTGCGCCGCACGGGGCTCGGACGAGGTCTGAGGCCCGGACCGCTGCGGCTGCGGCTGCGGCTGCGGCTGCGGCTGCGGCTGCGGCTGCTGGGCGTACGGGTTTCCCGGGTAGGGCGCGCCCGGCTGCGGCGGCTGCAGTCCGAAACTCGTCGGCTCGTCGGACCGGTACGGCCCTCCCCCGTAGTTGCTCATACGGTCATGCTTATCGCGCCGGGTGCGTCGTCAGCCACCCCCGCCCGATTCCGGTCACAGACCCGTGACGCACCTCGCGGCCTATCCCCCTTTTGGGCCGGTACGCGGTACGGACTACCCGGGTGCGAACGTGTCCACCGCCACGTCGAAGTACTCCTTCGCCTCCCGCACCTTCCCGACCGGCGCCGACACCCACACGTCGTACATCCGGCCGCCCTGCTCCCAGCACAGGTCGTAGGTGTGCCGTGGGCCCTCCGCGGTGGTGAAGCCGTTCCAGGTGAACTCCCACAGCGCGGCCGGGTTCCCGCCGTGCGAGGTCTCGGTGACCCGGCCGTCGCGGTACCCCGGGTTCGCGGAGGGTCCGCTCCCGTCCGCGCGCCGCATCACCGCGAGCGGGCCGCCGACCTGCGGGTCCGTCGTCTTGACGCCGATCCGGAAGGTCCGCCCCGACGACAGGTAGAAGATGCGCTCGCCCTGCGGGCTGCGGGTGAAACCGTCGGGCACCGCGAGCGAGAACCCGTTGGGGTCGCGGACCAGCCGGTATCCCGAAGGCGCCGTGCGGGGGGCGGCCGACGCGGACGCCCCGGTCGTGGCCGAGGACGCACGGTGCGGGCCGGAACTCGCCGGTGCGCCCCCGCCGTTGCCGCCGTCGTTGCCGCCGCCGTGCATCAGCAGCGCCGCCGCCGAGACACCCGCACCCACCATGGCCGCGACGAGGGCGGCGGCGGCGAGCACGTTCCGCGCCGGGTACGGCCCGGTCCGCACCGCCGCCGTCGGCGGGGTCGGGGCTCCGGATGCCTCCTGCGGCGGCGCCTGCGCCGCGCGCCGGGGCAGATCCCGCTGCGTCGGCGTGTACGCCACGGTCACCCGCGGCGTGCGTCCGGTCTCCAGGAACTCCCGCAGCAGCCGTTCGGCCTCGGCGGCGTCCAGGCGCCGGTCCGGATCGCGCTCCAGCAGCCCCCGTACGACGGGCAGGATCGGCTGCGCCTGTGCCGGCGGACGGATCTCGTCCATGACGACCGCGTGCAGGATCCCGCCCAGCGAGTCGCGGCGGAACGGCGATTCGCCGCTCAGGACCGCGCACAGCAGCGCGCCCAGCGACCACAGGTCGGACGCGGGCCCGGTCCGGTCGCCGGACATCCGCTCCGGGGCGGTGTATTCGGGCGAGCCGACGAACGAGCCGCTCTCGGTGAGCGTGGTGGCTCCGGCGACCTGCGCGATGCCGAAGTCGGTGAGGACGACACGGTCGGTGCCCGCCTCCAACAGGACGTTCGCGGGCTTGAGATCGCGGTGCAGCACGCCCGCGCCGTGCGCACAGCGCAACGCGCCCAGCAACGCGATGCCGATGCGCGCGGCCTCACGGGCGTCGACGGGGCCGTGCCGGGCGACGCGCTCCGCGAGCGAGCCGCCGTCGATCAGCTCCATGACGAGGCAGGGGCGTTCGTCGTCCTCGACGACATCGTGGACGACGACGATGTGCGGGTGGCGCAACTGAGCGACCGCGCGGGCCTCGCGCAGGGTGCGGTCGCGGTGCAGCCGGGCGTCCTCGGCGGAGAGCGAGGGATCGACGACGAGTTCCTTGACCGCCACCTGCCGGCCGAGCAGCTGGTCGGCTGCCCGCCAGACGACGCCCATGCCGCCCCGGCCGATCCGCTCCTCCAGCCGGTAGCGCCCCGCTATGACACGGACATTCTCCCCCTCGGTCCCCATGCGCCCATCATGCCGCACGGGGGGTCGGCCCTCCGGAACGCCGTCCTCAGGCTGGCCGGCATACGACGTACGCGGGCGCACGAGCGGGGCGTGCAGGGCACACGGCGAACGCCTGCGGGAGACGCCCGCGGGGGACGCGGCGCCGCGTCCGTCAGCCGGACGGCGGCCGCCATCCCCGCAGCACCGCGTCGAACCGGGCGCTCGTGGTCGGCCAGTCCGCGGCGGGGCCGGACATGTAGATGGCGTACTCGACGCCGTCACGGCCGATGTACGTCTCCTCGACGGCGTGGCGCGGCCCTGGGAACTGCGTGTCCTTGGCCAGCGCGGTCCACGTGTACTCCCATCGGGAGCCCCTGCGGTCCCGGTAGACGTCGGGCTCCAACGTGATGCGCTCGTAGTCGACCAGCCGCTGGAGCTGCTGGTCCAGGTCGAGTTGGTGTTCGTGCGGATCGTCGAAGTCCGGGGAGTCGTCGACGGCGATGCGGATGAAGTGCCTGCCGCCGTCGGGCGTGTAGTCGGTCTGGTGGGCGTCGAACACCTTCCGCTTCCAGCGCTCGCTGGGCAGGACGAGGCTGAAGCCCGCGGGGTCCTGCACGCGCACCCAGCCTGCCGGCACGGTGCTCGCGGCCTGGTCCGCGCTGGTCTCGGGTGTGGGCGTGGGCGTGGGCGTCGGGGAGGATGTGGAGGTGGACCCGCCGCCGGCGTCGCTGCGGCCGCCGAAGTGGTCCGTGGCCAGCGCGCCCGCCGCGCCGACGATCGCGGCCGCCGCGAGGACGAGCGCGATCGTGCGGCCGCGGCGGCGTCTGCGGGGCGCGGGCGGCGGCGGAGCGGGCTGGTGCAGGGTGCCGCCGGACGTCCTCGCGTCGTGCGCCTCCCGGGGACCGGGCACGTGCGTGGTGGTGTCACCGTCGCCGTCCAGGCTCATGTGCTGCGTCGCCACGTACTCCTGCGCCGCCCTCGGCCGCCGGCCCTCCGCGGCCTCGGCCAGCATGTGCTCCAGCTCCGCGGCACCGGGCCGGTGCGCCGGGTCCTTGCGCAGCAGCGCGGAGATCACCGGTTCCAGGGCGCCCGCGAACCCCGGCGGCGTGGGGTTCTCGTCGACGACGGCCTGCATCGTGGTCAGCGGCGAGGTGCGCCGGAAGGGCGACCTTCCCTCCACCGCCGTGTAGAGCGTGGCGCCGAGCGCCCACAGATCGGAGGCGGGACCCGGGTCGTGGCCGCGGACGCGCTCGGGGGCCAGGTAGTCGACGGAGCCGACGATCTCCCCGGTGCGCGTGATGGTCGTGTCGCCCTCGACCTGCGCGATCCCGAAGTCGGTGAGCAGCACGCGCCCGTCGGCCGCGAGCAGGACGTTGCCGGGCTTCACATCGCGGTGCAGCACGCCCGCGGTGTGCGCGGCCCGCAGGGCGCGCGCCACCCACAGGCCGATGCGCGCGGCCTCGGCGGGGTCGACGCGTCCGCGTTCCTTGACGGCGTCGGCCAGTGAGGCGCCCTCGACCAGCTCCATGACGATCCACGGCCGGTTGTCGTGCTCCAGGACGTCGTGGACGGTGACCACGGCCGAGTGGTTGATGCGCGCGGCGGCCCGCGCCTCGGCATGGGTACGGGCGAGGAGTACAGGCCGGTCACTCTCCGTGACGTACAGTGCGGCGGTCAGCTCCTTGATGGCGACCGCCCGGTGCAGCACCTCGTCGTGGGCGCGCCACACCCGGCCCATGCCACCGCTGCCGATCGAGTCGACGAGCCGGTAGCGGCCCGCGAGGAGCAGGCCCTGCATCTGATTCACGTTTCCCCGCAATGGTCTTGACGAGGTCAGACTAAAGAGCGGCCCCGGCACAGGGAACCGGCGGGGTCGTTCGGAGACCGCACTGTGACGGTTCTCCCTTTCAGGTACGTGACGGAACCACCGCACACTCAGCGCAATCGGGCCCGCGCCCGGATGACGCGCGGTCAGCCGACCACTCGGTACGTCTGTTCGGCCTGCTCGTACAGCCGGGTCACCTCGTCGCGTTCGGCCTCCGGACCGCGGACCTGCACCACGTGGTAGCGGCCCGAGACGATGACCGCCAGGTTGCGTACGTACAGTTGGCGTCCGTCGCCGTCCGTCCAGGTGAACTGCCCCTCGGCCATGGTCCGTCCGCCCACGTCGATGCGCCGCATCCCGCTGGAGGTGGCCCAGGTCGAGTCGCGGAAGGGCTGCAGTTCGGGCTCCGACTCCCGCTGGTAGGTCAGCGGATCGCCGCCGTACCTGCTGGTGCTGTCGCGTCCGGGCACGACGATCAGCTCGAAGTCGCCCCGGGAGTAGACGATCTGGCCGCGGCCGTTCTTCGGGGCGCGGTCCCAGCCGTTCGCGACGGCGACACTGAAGCCCTCGGGGTCCTTGCGCAGGGCGAAGCCCTGGGCGACCTCCGGGTCGCCGGTCTGCGTCTGGGGCGAACCGGCCGACGGGGAGGGGCTCTTGGCACCGCCCTCGCCGGTCTCCCGGGAGCCGCCCTGACCGGGCTCCCCGGCACCGCCCGACTCGGACTGCCGCGGGGCGGGGCCGACGTCCCCGGCCGCACCGGTGCGCTGCCCCGACGTGCCGTCGGCGCTGCCGGCCTTGGGCATGAACACCACGGCGTAGGCGATCACCGCGGCCAGCGCGAGCAGGATCAGCAGGAGCAGGGTGCGGCCCAGGCGGCGGGGCCCGGGTGCCCGGTCGTCCTTGGCGCGCCGGTGGCGGGCGCGGGTGGCCGCGGGCAGCCCCGCACGGCGCCGGCGGACCAGCTCGCCGCGGCGGCGCACGATCGGCAGCCGGCGCGGGTCGACGGGCGGCGCCGCGACGACATGGGCCCCCGCCTCGGGCTCGGGCGCCGACCGGACGAGGGAGCGCAGCCAGCCGCGCAGCTCCTCGAAGTCGAGGCGGTCGGTGGGGTCCTGACGCAGCAGCGACTCCACGACCGGGCGCAGCGGACCGCACTCCTCGGCGAAGGCGGGCGGTTCGGCGCAGACGAGCTGGACCAGCTCGGCGGTGCTCTCCTCGGGATACGGCGCATGCCCCTGCACGGCCCGGAACAGCAGCGCGCCCAGGGCCCACAGGTCGGTCGCGGGCCCGATCGGAGCGGCCAGCTGCCAGTTCTCGTGCACGGGGCCCGCCTGCTCGGGCGCCCACCGCTCGGTGACGGGCCCGACGACCGCCATCCGCGCCTGGCGCGCGCGTTCGGCGGCGAGGGCGGTGGCCGGGCCGCGGTGGCTCCAGGGGGCCGCGGGGACGCCCGCGCCCGCGGCGGGGCCGGGGGCACCGCCCTCGGCGGCGGGGGTGCCCGGGAGGGCGTTCCCGTGCGGGCCGGCGACGATGCCGTGGGAGGGCGCGGGTGTGCCGCCGGGCGGCGCCGCGCGGTCCCGGCCGCCCGGGGCGGGTGCCGCCGGGCGCGGTACCGCGCCGTGCCAGGAGGCCGTACGGCCCACTCCGTACGGGTCGGCGACCTGTCCCGAGGGCGGGGTGGCGGGCCGGTGCTCCTGCTGCCCGCCGGGGTCCCGTTCCGGCACCGCGGCGCCCGTGCCGGCCGGCGGCCGGGGAGCGGGCAGCGCCGCGCGGTCGGCGCGCTGTTCCTCCTGCACCCGTGCCGCGGCCCGCGCTCCGGCGCGGTAGGCCGCGATCGCTCCGGCCCGTGCCGCCCGCACGTCCTCCGCGGACTCGAGCGCGGGGATCGGGGCGGTGGCCCCGCCGGGCGGGGTCGCGGGCCGGGCCACGCCGCCCGCCCGCGCCTCGATCGCGGCCCGCCGCGCGGCCTCGGGGTCCACGCCCCGCGCGGCCCCGGCCACGGCCCCGAACGAGCCCGTACCGGAGACGTCGACGGTGCCGCCGGGTCCGCCGGCGCCCGGCGGCGGCCCCTCCGGGTCCCGGTCCGGCGAGTCCGTACCGCTCCCGGACTCCTCCGGCGGCACCGGGTCGTATCCGCACAGCGCCTCCTCCGCCGCGCCGGCCGCCAGTCCGGTCAGCATGACGCGGCCGTCGTCGCAGACGAGCACCGTGCGTGCGGTGATGTTGCGGTGCACCCAGCCGTGGGCGTGCAGCACGCGCAGCGCCATGAGGACGTCGGAGGCGACCTCGGCCGCGCGGTAGGGCGTCAGGGTCTGCTCCGCGAGCAGCGCCGCCAGCGGGCGCGCCGCCACCAGTTCGCTCACGATCCACAGCGAGCCGCCCTCGGCGAACACGTCGAAGACCTGGTCGAGCCGGGGGTGGTCGGGTATCCGAGCGGCGGCCTGCGCGGCCTCCATGGCACGTCGTACGGCGGGATCGGTGGGCCGGCGCGTGGCCGCCGTGCGGGCGGAGCCGCCGCGGGCCCGGCCGTCCCGTGCCACGAATCCCTCGGGCAGCCCGTCCGCGTCGAGCACCTCGGCCTCGACGACCTCGGGCAACGGCACCTGGCGCACCAGGACTTCCTGCCCGCTGTAGGTGTCGAAGGCCCGGGTCTCGGCGAGTTCGTACTCGTCGGCGGGTGGCAGCGGCAGGCGGTAGCGGTCGGCCAGTACCCGACCCGCATAGTCGTCCACGATGCCTCCCCCGGCCGCCCGGCTGGTCAATTCCGTTCGCGTTGCCGCCCGTTCCGGATTGCGTACGGTCCGCAATCCCTCACGATACGTGCCGGAGGCAACCTGCAACCTCGGGATGTCATATCTCCCCGCGACACGACCGCGCGGAACGCCGGCCGGACGCGCGGTACGTCATGACTTCGGCTGGAAGGTCTGGGTCAGCGTGTTCCAGGCGCCCTTGCGCGCGGCGCCGTCCCATCCGGCCGCCTTCGCCGTGAACATCAGTCCGTAGCCCTGGTGCGAGTCGACCACGAATCCGCGGTCGACGACCCGGTAGGTGGTGCCGCCGTCGGCGTAGGTGAACTCCCAGTCGGCCGTGTTCCAGCCGCGGTAGTCCACCTTCTCGATGCGGATCCGCTGGTACTGGGAGCGCGTCATGTAGCGCTCCTGGTTCTTCCAGTCCGCCACCGGGTCGTCCTTGGGCGAGGACGTCCAGGCGACGAGCAGCCGCTGTCCGTCGGGGCCCGTGAAGCGGTCCCCCGCGGAGTCCGACGACTGGTACTTCCAGCCGGCCGGCAGCCCGATCGAGTAGCCCTGGCCGCCCTTGTACGTCGTCACCTTGCCGTCGCCGCCCGAGGAGCCGGACGAGGAACCGGACGAGGCGGCGGTGTCCGTCCCGGTGCCCGGCGATCCGCCCGAGGTGTTCGTCCCGCCCGACCCCGTCGTGGCGCTGTCGCCGGTGCTGCCGCTGGTGCTGCCGCTGTCCGTGTGCGAGCCTCCGGTGCCCTTCCCGCCGTTCGCGGCGGTGGGCGTCGCGCCGGTGGACACGGTGGCTTTGGTGGTGCCCTTCTTGTTGTCCTGCGCGTCCTTGCCGTCGTCGCCGAGGTTGAGCGCGAGCACCGTGCCGACCACGGCGAGCACCGCGACGAGGGCGATGATCAGCAGCGTGCGCTTCGACACCACATCGGTCAGGGGCGCCCGGGGTGGTGGCACCGGGCGCGGCGGGCGGTCCGGGTCCGGCACGACGGGCCACCCCGAACGCGGCTTTGTCGCACCGGAGTTCGACGTGACGGCGGCCGGAGTGTCCGCCGCGGACGCCGAGGCACCGTCGGTGCGGGCCGTGCCGGACGTCGCGGCGGCGGGCGCGTCCGTGGACAGGGGCGCCGCGCTCTCGGGCGCCGTCGGGGTGGTGCCGGAGGGCTTGGCCCGGGTGGCCGCCGCGGCCGTGGCCGCGCCCGCGGAGACCGCGGCCTTGCGCACGGACCGCAGCGCGCCGCGCAGCCGCTCGCCGGCCTCCTCGCCCCGCTTGGCCCCGGCGGCGGGGACGCCCTCGTCCCGGCTCTCCTCCGGCGCCGGCGGCAGCGCGACCACCCGGGTGGCGTCCGCCGGCACCCGCTGAGCGGGATCGGGTGCGTGGAGGACCTCGTCGAGCATGGCCCGCGCGCCCTTGTCGTCGAGCCGCTGCTGCGGGTCCTTGGCGAGCAGACCGAAGATGACGTTCTTCAGCGGGCCCGCGTTCTTGGGCTCCTCGACCGGCTCGGTCATCACCGCGGTCAACGTGGCGATCGCCGACCCCTTGTCGTAGGGGGGCACGCCCTCCACCGCCGCGTACAGCAGTCCGCCCAGCGACCACAGGTCCGCCGCCGGGCCGGGCTTGTGGCCGCGCGCCCGCTCCGGGGAGATGTAGGAGGGGGCGCCGACGAGCATGCCGGTGGAGGTGATGGACGGGTCGCCCTCGACCTGCGCGATGCCGAAGTCCGTGAGCACGACCCGGCCGTCCTCGGCGATCAGCACGTTCGACGGCTTCACGTCGCGGTGCAGGATGCCCTCGCGGTGCGCGGCGCGCAGCACGTCGAGGATCGCGAGTCCCACCTCGGCGGCGCGCCTGGGTTCGAGCACGCCGTCCTCGCGGATGACCTCGGCGAGCGACCTGCCCTCGATCAGCTCCATCACGATCCAGGGCCGGTCGTCCTCGTGGACCACGTCGAAGACGGTCACGGCCGCGTTGTTGCGGATCCGGGCGATCGCCTTGGCCTCCCGCAGGGTGCGCGTGATGAGCCGGCGCTTCTCCTCCTCGTCGATGCTCGACGGGAACCGCAGTTCCTTGACGGCGACCGTACGGCCGAGGGTTTCGTCCTCGGCCCGCCACACCGTGCCCATGCCGCCGCGGCCGAGTACACCTCCCAGCCGGTACCGCCCGGCGAGGAGACGTTCGCTCTGGTCCTGACGGGGTGTCCCCGCGCGCTCCGCCTCCGACATGCGTCCCCTCATGCAACCCGCCCTGACAGAGCCTTCATTGTCCCTCACCCACGGACCGCCCGGCGCCCAGGGTGCCCGTGTTGCGGCGGCTCCCCCGCGTCGGAGGACGCCGCGGCGCGGCGGACGCCGCGATCCCGAGGCCCGGCGTGTGCCGCGGCCACCCGGTGCGGCCACCGCCGAGGCGCCCGCTCCGCCACCGGGCGGAACGGCGGGCCCCGGCCTGCCCTCCCGTCGCACCGTCCAGCATGATGGGCCGACCGACGGGAAGGAAGCCGATGCCGCAGCGCCGGACACGCCGAAGCCTACTGGCCGTACCGGTGTCCGTGGCCCTTCTCGGCCTGGCCCCGGGCGGTTCCCAGGCGCCCGGGACCCCGGCGACGGACTCCGTGCTCCCGCTGCTCGTGACCCGGGGCGGGGCTCCCGCCGCCGCGCTGCTGGCCCGTGAGGAGACGGGCTCGCACATCGCGGCCGCCGGTCACGGCATCGCCCCCGCCGACCACTTCCGCGCCGGCAGCATCACCAAGACCTTCCTCGCCACGGTCGTGCTGCAACTGGCCGCCGAGCACCGGCTGTCCCTGTCGGACCCGGTGGAGAAGCATCTGCCGGGGCTGCTGCGCGGCAGGGGCAACGACGGCCGCGCGCTGACCCTGCGCGCCCTGCTCACCCACACCAGCGGTCTGGCCGACTTCACCGCGGTCACCGGGGGCGCCGTGCCCCTGACCCCGCTCCAGGCCGTGCGCGTCGCACTCACCCGCCCTCCGGCCGCCCGGGGCCGCTTCTCGTACTCCAACACCAACTACGTGCTGCTCGGCATGGTCGTCCGGCAGGTCACCGGCCGCTCGTACGCCGTCGAGGCCGAGCGCCGCATCATCACCCCTCTCCGTCTGACGGGCACGTCCTTCCCCGGCGCCCGCACCACGCTTCCCTCGCCGCACGGCCGCGCCTACGCCGCCGACGGCTCCGACGTCACCGAGCTCGACCCGCGCGTGGCCGGCGCGGCGGGCGAGCTGGTGACCACGCTCGCCGATCTGGACCGCTTCTACGCGGCACTCCTGGGCGGCGAGCTGCTGCCCCCGTCCGCGCTGCGGGAGATGCTCGACACCCGTGCCGCACACGGCTCGTACGGCATGGGGCTGTATCCGGCGAGGCTTCCGTGCGGCACGACGGTGTGGGGACACAACGGCCGGATCTCCGGCAGCTACGTGCGCACCGCGGCCACCGCCGACGGCCGTCGTGTCCTCACCTTCCGCGTCAACACGGACGGGTTCGCAGACTCCGGGCTGGAACGGGACCTGCTCACGGCCGAGTTCTGCCCCCGCACCTCGTAGAACGAGCCGGCCTCGCACACAACTCCCGCAATCCGCCACTCGTTCGAGTGATGGCGGCGGGGCTCGCGGATTGCGCCGGGTCCCTCGGCGCAGCCGGGGTCCTCCGACGGCCGGCGGGTCACAGCGGCACGATGTCCGGCGCCCCCAACCGCGCGGCGTCCGCCGTCAGGTCGTCGGGCTGCCGCTGCGACTCCCGCTCCGCCTCCACCCGCTTCCGGTAGTGCTCCACCTCGCGCTCGATCTGGTCCTGGTCCCACCCGAGCACCGGCGCCATCAGCTCGGCTGCCTCCCGGGCGCTGAGTGTGCCGCGGTCGAACGTCTCGATCGAGATCCGGGTGCGCCGGGTCAGCACGTCGTCCAGGTGCCGCGCGCCCTCGTGCGAAGCCGCGTACACGACCTCGGCCCGCAGATAGTCGTCCGCCGCCCGGAGCGGCGCGCCCAGCGAGGGATCGCCCGCTATCAGGTCGAGGACCTCCTCCGCCATCGTCCCGTAGCGGTTGAGCAGGTGCTCCACCCGCACCACGTGCAGCCCGGTGCGTGCCGCGATGCGCGCCCGCGCGTTCCACATCGCCCGGTAGCCCTCGGCGCCCAGGAGCGGGACGTCCTCGGTGACGCAGTCGGCGACCCGCTGGTCGAGGCCGTGCACCGCCTCGTCGACCGCGTCCTTGGCCATCACCCGGTACGTCGTGTACTTGCCGCCGGCCACGACGACCAGGCCGGGCACCGGATGGGCCACCGTGTGCTCCCGGGACAGCTTGCTGGTGGCGTCCGACTCCCCGGCGAGCAGCGGCCTGAGGCCCGCGTACACACCCTCGACGTCGTCGCGCGTGAGCGGCACGGCCAGCACCGAGTTCACATGCTCCAGCAGGTAGTCGATGTCCGCGCTGGAGGCGGCCGGGTGCGCCTTGTCGAGGTCCCAGCCGGTGTCGGTGGTGCCCACGATCCAGTGGCGGCCCCACGGGATCACGAACAGCACCGACTTCTCGGTGCGCAGGATCAGCCCGGTCGTGGAGTTGATCCGGTCACGCGGCACCACCAGATGGATGCCCTTGGACGCCCGTACGTGGAACTGGCCCCGTGAGCCCACCATCGCCTGGGTGTCGTCGGTCCACACCCCCGTCGCGTTGACCACCTGCTGGGCGTGGATCTCGTACTCCCCGCCCCCTTCCACGTCCTGCACCGTGGCACCGACGACCCGCTCGCCCTCGCGCAGGAACCCGGTCACCCGGGCGCGGTTGGCGACCTTCGCCCCGTACCACGCGGCCGTGCGCACCAGCGTGGCCACATAGCGGGCGTCGTCCATCTGCGCGTCGTAGTACTGGAGGGCGCCGACCAGCGCGTCCTTCTTCAAGCACGGTGCGACGCGCAGCGCGTGACGGCGGCTCAGGTGCCGGTGCGCCGGCAGGCCGCGGCCATGGCCGCGGGCCATCGACATGACGTCGTAGAGCGCGACGCCCGTGCCCGCGTACAGCCGCTCCCAGCCCTGGTGCTGGAGCGGGTACAGGAACGGGACCGGCTTCACGAGATGGGGTGCCAGGCGTTCCAGCAGCAGTCCGCGTTCCTTCAGGGCCTCGCGCACCAGCGCGAAGTCGAGCATCTCCAGATAGCGCAGTCCGCCGTGTATCAGCTTGCTGGACCTGCTGGAGGTGCCCGACGCCCAGTCACGCGCCTCGACCAGGCCCGTGGCCAGCCCACGCGTGACGGCGTCCAGCGCGGTGCCCGCCCCGACCACCCCTCCGCCCACCACCAGCACGTCCAGCTCGCGCTCGGCCATCCCCGCCAGCGCCTCGGCGCGCTGCGCCGGCCCCAGTGTCCCTGTCCTCACCGCTGCCTCCCGCTCCGTCGCGCCGGCCGCACCCGTCGGGCGGAACCCGACTCACACCTCCTGCCCAAAGTCTGACCGGGATGCACGGCTTCGGCCACCACGCACTCACGGCCTGTGGACAACACACAAGGAAACACACTCCGTCAATCCCGCAAATCGGTCATATTTACTCCTAGTCTGACATTGCGTCTCGCTCATTGAGTCCACAGCGCTTGCGCACCAGCCCCCCTTCGGTTACTGGGAAGGACCGCCCACGTCATGCCCGCAGATCTCGCCGTCATCGGACTCGGTCCTCTCGGCCTGCCCCTGGCCCAGGCCGCCGTCGCCGCCGGCATCCCCACCCTCGGGTACAGGACGGGGCCCGAGACGGGTTCCCTCACCGCCGCCGAACTGCGCCGGATGCTCGCGCGGGGTTTCCGGCCGACCGGCAACCCCGCCGAACTCGGACGGGTCCGCACCGCCGTCATCTGCGCCCCCACCCCGCAGGGCGCCGACGGCACGCTCGACCTCACCCAGGTGGAGTCGGCCGCCCGGACGCTCGCCCAGCGGCTGCGCCCGCACACCACCGTGATCCTGGAGTCGCCGGTGTCCCCCGGCACCACGGACGGGTTCCTGCGTCCGCTGCTCGAAGAGGGCTCCGGTCTGCGCGCGGGACGCGACTTCCACCTCGCCTACTCACCCAGCCGTGTCGATCCGGGCAACCGCCGCTTCGGGGCCGCCAACACCCCGAAGGTCATCGGCGGCCTCACCCCCGCCTGCACCGAGTCCGCCGCCGCCTTCTACGGGCGCCTCACCGACAAGGTGGTACGCGCGCGTGGAGTGCGGGAGGCGGAGACCGTACAGGTCCTTGAGACGAACTACCGGCAGGTCAACATCGCCCTGGTCAACGAAATGGCGGTCCTCTGCCACGACTTGGGCGTCGACCTGTGGGACGTGATCCGCTGCGCCGAGACCAAGCCGTTCGGCTTCCAGGCGTTCCGCCCCGGACCGGGCGTCGGCGGGCACGCGGTGCCCCAGGACCTGACGGGCCCCGCCGGCCGCACCCTGCGGATGGTGGAACTGGCGCAGCAGGTCAACAGCCGCATGCCCCGGTACGTCGTCCAGCGCGCCGCCGCCCTCCTGAACGAGCACGGCAAGTCGGCCCGCGGCGCCCGCGTCCTGCTGCTCGGCGTCACCTACAAGCCGGACCTCGCCGACCAGCAGGGAGCCCCGGCGCGCGAGGTCGCGCTGCGCCTGATGGAACTGGGCGCGTCGGTCAGCTACCACGACCCGCACGTCCCCGCGTGGAACGTCCTCGACCGGCCGGTCCCGCGTGCGGACTCGCTCTACGAGGCGGCCGCCGACGCCGACCTGACGATCCTGCTCCAGCAGCACCGCACCTACGACCTCCAGGGCCTGTCGGTGAAGGCGCAGCTGCTGCTGGACACACGGGGGGCGACGCCGGCGGGGACGGCGCACCGGTTGTGAAAGGGGGCGCGTGGGTGGCCGGGCCGCGGAGGACGGTGGTCCGGGGGGCGGCGGCGCCGCTACCGTACGGAGAGGTGGAGCTCACCGCAGGGGCTAGCTGCGGCAGGCTCCCGGCGGGTCACGGGTGTCCGCCCCTATTGTCTTTAGGGGCGGCCGCTCACCGTCCGGGAATCCGCAAGGACCACCCGTCCGGCACCCCACCGCCCTACGGCGGATCCGGTACCGTACGAAGAGGTGGAGCCCACCGCAGGGGCTTTCTGCGGCAGGCTCCTGACGGATCACGGGTGTCCGCCCCTATTGTCTTTAGGGGCGGCCGCTCACCGTCCGAAAATCCGCAAGATCCACCTCCTCCGGCACTTCACCATCCACAGACGGCTACGGTCCCAGCGGGTGGGCTTGCGGTGACGGCCCATGGGCGCGCCCCCTTCCACGACGCCGCCCAGTAGCCCGGTGGACGGTCCGTTGGAACTCGGGCCGGGCCCCGAGGGGCCGGGGTCCGGAACCATGTCCTTGGAAGGGGGCGGCCCCAGACAACCGGGTCGCCGGACACGGACGCTACCGCTCCGGCACGCCTCTCCCCCGCGTATTCGCCCCGAAGGCAACCGTGCGCCCCCGCCGCCGCCGATGCGCCCCCCACCTGGGCACGTGTCCGCGCGAACGTCACGCAAAGGGGCCCGGTCCCACCCCGACGGGTGGACCGGGCCCCTGCGCTCAGGGCGAGCGGGGCGTCACCGCCTGTGCTGGGAGTCCGCCACCGTCACCTCGACGCGCTGGAACTCCTTCAGCTCGCTGTAGCCGGTGGTGGCCATGGCGCGGCGCAGGGCGCCGAAGAAGTTCATCGAGCCGTCCGGGGTGTGCGAGGGGCCGGTGAGGACCTCCTCGATCGTGCCGACCGTGCCGAGGCCGACCTTCATGCCGCGCGGCAGCTCCTCGTTGACGGCCTCCATGCCCCAGTGGTGGCCCCTGCCGGGCGCGTCGGTGGCGCGGGCCAGCGGGGAGCCCATCATCACGGCGTCGGCGCCGCAGGCGATCGCCTTGGGGAGGTCGCCGGACCAGCCGACGCCGCCGTCCGCGATCACGTGCACGTACCGGCCACCGGACTCGTCCATGTAGTCGCGGCGGGCCGCCGCGACGTCCGCGACCGCCGTGGCCATGGGAACCTGGATGCCGAGGACGTTGCGCGTGGTGTGGGCGGCGCCGCCGCCGAAACCGACCAGCACCCCGGCCGCGCCCGAGCGCATCAGGTGCAGGGCCGCGGTGTACGTGGCGCAGCCGCCGACGATCACCGGGACGTCCAGTTCGTAGATGAACTGCTTCAGGTTCAGCGGCTCGTGCGAGTGGGAGACGTGCTCCGCCGACACCGTCGTGCCGCGGATGACGAAGATGTCCACGCCGGCGTCGACGACCGCCTTGGAGAACTGGGCCGTGCGCTGCGGGGACAGCGCGGCCGCGGTGACCACGCCCGCGTCGCGCACCTCCTTGATGCGCCGGCCGATCAGCTCCTCCTTGATGGGAGCCGCGTAGACCTCCTGGAGGCGGCGGGTCGCGGACTCGGAGGGCAGCCCGGCGATCTCGTCGAGGAGCGGCTGCGGGTCCTCGTACCGCGTCCACAAACCCTCGAGGTTCAGCACGCCGAGGCCGCCCAGCTCGCCGATGCGGATCGCGGTGGCCGGGGAGACGACGGAATCCATGGGGGCGGCCAGGAACGGCAGCTCGAAGCGGTAGGCGTCGATCTGCCAGGCGATCGAGACCTCCTTCGGGTCCCGCGTACGGCGGCTGGGGACGACGGCGATGTCGTCGAAGGCGTACGCCCGGCGGCCGCGCTTGCCGCGCCCGATCTCGATCTCAGTCACCTCTGTGGCCTTTCCCTCTGCGTTTCAGCGCCTCCAGTATCCCCGACGGGTGCGGCGGGGGCCGTTCCAGAGGTACGGCGAGGGCGGCCCCGGAGCCTCCGGGGCCGCCCTCGGACGTGCGCCACGCCCGCGTGGATCACATCTTGCTGTAGTTCGGCGCCTCGACCGTCATCTGGATGTCGTGCGGGTGGCTCTCCTTGAGGCCCGCGGACGTGATCCGCACGAACCGGCCCCTCGCCTGGAGCTCCGGGACCGTCCTGCCGCCGACGTAGAACATCGACTGGCGCAGGCCGCCGACCAGCTGGCGGACGACCGAGGAGAGCGGGCCGCGGTAGGGCACCTGGCCCTCGATGCCCTCGGGGATCAGCTCCTCGTCGGAGGCGACGCCCTCCTGGAAGTAGCGGTCCTTGGAGAAGGAGCGGCGCTCGCCGCGGGACTGCATGGCGCCCAGGGAGCCCATGCCGCGGTACGACTTGAACTGCTTGCCGTTGATGAACAGCAGTTCACCGGGCGACTCCTCGCAGCCCGCGAGGAGCGAGCCCAGCATCACCGTGTCGGCGCCGGCGACCAGGGCCTTGGCGATGTCGCCGGAGTACTGCAGGCCGCCGTCGCCGATGACCGGGACGCCGGCGTCCTTGGCGGCGAGCGACGCCTCGTAGATGGCGGTCACCTGGGGGACGCCGATGCCGGCGACGACACGGGTCGTGCAGATGGAGCCGGGGCCCACACCGACCTTGATGCCGTCCACGCCGGAGTCGATGAGGGCCTGGGCGCCCTCGCGCGTGGCGACGTTGCCGCCGATGACGTCGATGCCCGACGAGTTCGACTTGATCTTGGCGACCATGTCGCCGACCAGCCGGGAGTGGCCGTGCGCGGTGTCGACGACGATGAAGTCGGCACCCGCCTCGATCAGGGCCTGGGCGCGCTCGAAGGCGTCACCCGCGACGCCCACCGCGGCGCCGACCAGGAGGCGGCCCTCCGCGTCCTTCGCGGCGTTCGGGTACTGCTCCGCCTTCACGAAGTCCTTGACCGTGATCAGGCCCTTGAGAATGCCCTGGTCGTCGACCAGCGGAAGCTTCTCGATCTTGTGGCGGCGCAGCAGCTCCATGGCGTCGCTGCCGGAGATGCCGACCGTGCCGGTGACCAGGGGCATCGGGGTCATGACCTCGCGCACCCGGCGGGAGCGGTCGTTCTCGAAGGCCATGTCGCGGTTGGTGACGATGCCGAGCAGCTTGCCCGCGGGGTCGGTGACCGGGACGCCGCTGATGCGGAACCTGGCGCACAGGGCGTCCGCCTCGGCGAGCGTGGCGTCCGGGTGGATGGTGATCGGGTTGGCCACCATGCCGGACTCGGAGCGCTTCACCAGGTCGACCTGGTTGGCCTGGTCCTCGATGCTGAGGTTGCGGTGGAGCACGCCGACGCCGCCCTGGCGGGCCATCGCGATCGCCATGCGCGACTCGGTGACCTTGTCCATGGCGGCGGACAGGAGCGGAATGTTGACTCGTACGTTCTTGGACACGTGCGAGGCGGTGTCGATGTGGTCGGGCGCCATGTCCGACGCGCCCGGCAGCAGCAGCACGTCGTCGTAGGTCAGCCCGAGTGTCGCGAATTTCTCGGGCACTCCGTCGACGTTGGCAGTCATGACACCTTCCCCAAATGGCCTTGATCGGTGCGGATGTCCATGCTAACGGGAAGCACGGCTTGGTCATTCCACGGCTGGGAGCGACTCCGGGCTTCGTGTGTTCGTACGGAAACGGCGGACGGCCTGCTCATCCGGAGCGTGCCGCATGCCGGGGAGAGGGCCCCGCGGGGCCCTGCCGGGGGGGAAGGGGCCCGGGCGGGGGCCTACTGTTCGGCGAGCGCCCGCAGCCGGCTCAGCGCCCGGTGCTGCGCCACCCGCACCGCCCCCGGTGACATTCCCAACATCTGTCCCGTCTCCTCCGCGGTCAAGCCGACCGCGATGCGCAACAGGAGCAGCTCTCGCTGGTTCTCGGGGAGGTTGGCCAGAAGTTTCTTGGCCCACTCGGCGTCGCTGCTCAGCAACGCCCGCTCCTCCGGGCCGAGCGAATCGTCCGGGCGCTCCGGCATCTCGTCCGAGGGGACCGCCGTCGAGCCCGGGTGGCGCATCGCCGCGCGCTGCAGATCGGCGACCTTGTGCGCGGCGATCGCAAAGACGAACGCCTCGAACGGCCGCCCGGTGTCCTTGTAGCGCGGCAGCGCGAGGAGTACCGCGACGCAGACCTCCTGGGCCAGGTCCTCGACGAAGTGCCGCGCGTCGCCGGGCAGTCGCGACAGGCGTGTACGGCAGTAGCGGAGGGCCAAGGGGTGGACGCGGGCGAGCAGATCATGAGTTGCCTGCTGGTCGCCGTCGACGGCGCGGTGGACGAGCGCACCGATCACCGTCGTCTCGTCGTCGCGCATCGGTCCATGGTGCCTCGGCGTCGTTCGATCCGTGGCACCGCGTCCGTAGTTGTGCACCGAAGCGTTATGAGCAGGTGCGCCGGAACTCATCTCCTGCGCCCTCCCCTCACGCTCGACCGACTCGTCCCCGAGGAACTCCACACCTCAAGGATGCGGCATCCCCGGCGAAACGAGCAGCGGGCACCCGGCGGGCCGCTTTGCCAGCCCCGCCCACCGTGCGGTAGGCGGGGATCCGCACACCCCCGCGGTGACTCACTTAGCGGACCAGGCCCCACCGGAAGCCGAGCGCCACCGCGTGCGCGCGGTCCGAGGCGCCGAGCTTCTTGAACAGCCGCCTGGCGTGCGTCTTCACGGTGTCCTCGGAGAGGAACAGCTCCCGGCCGATCTCCGCGTTGGAGCGGCCGTGGCTCATGCCCTCGAGCACCTGGATCTCGCGCGCCGTGAGCGTCGGCGCGGCCCCCATCTCGGCCGAGCGCAGCCGCCGCGGGGCGAGCCGCCAGGTCGGGTCGGCGAGGGCCTGCGTGACGGTGGCCCGCAGTTCCGCGCGCGAGGCGTCCTTGTGCAGATAGCCGCGCGCACCGGCGGCCACCGCGAGCGCCACCCCGTCCAGGTCCTCGGCGACGGTGAGCATGATGATGCGCGCCCCGGGGTCGGCCGACAGCAGCCGGCGCACGGTCTCGACGCCGCCCAGACCGGGCATGCGTACGTCCATCAGAATCAGGTCCGAGCGGTCGGCACCCCAGCGGCGGAGGACTTCCTCGCCGTTGGCCGCCGTCGTCACACGCTCGACGCCGGGCACGGTCGCCACCGCGCGGCGGAGCGCCTCTCGGGCAAGCGGGGAGTCGTCGCAGACGAGGACGGATGTCATGACCGCCCTCCGCAGCTGATGCGCGTCACCTTGAGCCTCCAGGCTGGTACGAATCGTCACCTGAGCGGTCGACGCCCTCGGACGCCTGCCCGAGCGCTTCTTGTTTCAACCGCCTCCGCACTCTCAACGATGGTCACTCGAAAGAGTTACGGTGCAGCAAGCCATCTTCGGCACTGTACGTGAGGGTGCGGACACGGTGCAGACATGCGCGGCTGACCCTCGAACTTTCATCACAACCTATGCCCCATTTAGACGCTTTTCTTCCCGTTTGCTGGTGTCTGGAGCTAGATTCGCAATGAGTCATATTTTCATCTCCTAAGATCGTCTATGCACGGTCGGGGGCACGTATCCGCACAGAACGGCAAAGAGGGGACATGCAATGGCAGACTTCTCCCGCCTTCCCGGTCCGAACGCGGATCTGTGGGACTGGCAGCTCCATGCGGCCTGCCGCGGGGTCGACAGTTCGCTCTTCTTCCATCCGGAGGGTGAGCGCGGAGCGGCCCGGAGCGCTCGCGAGAACTCGGCCAAGGAGGTCTGCATGAGGTGCCCCGTGCGCGCGGAGTGCGCTGCCCACGCACTGGCAGTGCGCGAGCCGTACGGGGTGTGGGGCGGGCTGACCGAGGACGAGCGCGAAGAACTCATGGGCCGGGCACGGAACCGGCTGGTACCGGCGTCGACCAGCAGTGGGGGCACGACCGCCTCGAACAACTGAAGGAACGTTTCAGCGGAACGGGCGCGCGTGAGCGTGCCCATTTTCTTGCGGCGGGAGCGCCTCCTGGCGCCCGACGGCCCGACCGCCCGGCGGCCCTACCGCCCGGCCGCTCGTTCCAGTTCCCCCAGGGTCGCCGCCACGGCGGGCACCTGGGCCAGGTCCGGCAGCGTGAGAGCGACGATCTCCCGTCGCACCGCCGGTTCCAGCGTGACCGGGCGCGCGCCCCTCGGGCGTACGGACTCGATCGCGAGCTGCGGCAGCACGGCCACCCCGAGGCCGGCGCCGACCAGCCCCGCCACCGCGGGGTAGTCGTCGGTCGCGAAGTCGATGCGGGGCGTGAAGCCGGCGCTCTCGCACACCTCCACCAGCTGCCCGCGGCAGCGCGGACAGCCCGCGATCCACGGCTCCCCGGCCAGCTCGCCGATCGCGACGGACCCGGCGCGGGCGAGGCGGTGCCTCTCGGGAACCAGCCCGACCAGCCGGTCCGTGAGCAGATGGCGCACGACCAGGTCGTCCCACTCCTCGGCGCCCGCCGCCCCCTCGTACCGGAAGGCGAGCGCGATGTCGCAGTCGCCCGCGCGCAGCTTCTGGACGGACTCGGGCGGTTCGGCCTCCTCCAGGGAGACCCGGGTGCCGGGGTGCGCGGCGCGCAGCGCGGCGAGCGCCGCCGGGACGAGCGTGGAGCTGCCGCTCGGGAAGGACACCAGGCGCACCCGGCCGGCCCTGAGGCCGGCGATGGCGGCGACCTCTTCCTCGGCGGCCGTCAGCCCCGCGAGGATACCCGCCGCGTGCCGCACCAGCGCCTCGCCGGCCTGTGTCAGACGCATCTCGCGGCCGCTGCGGATCAGCAGCGGCGTGCCGACGGACGTCTCCAGAGCCTTCATCTGCTGGCTGACGGCGGGCTGGGTGCAGCCCAGCTCGCGGCCCGCCGCCGAGAAGGAGCCGGTCGCGGCCACGGCGCGCAGCACACGGAGATGGCGGGCCTCGATCACCCTGTGAGCATAAGGGAGCCTTGGACAGCGCGGCGCATAATGCGTCGACGCTTTGAGTGGGCATCACCTACCGTGCGCCCATGAAGCTTCTGTCTGTGAACGTGGGCCGGCCCGAGGCCGTCGAGTACACCGACCAGCCGGACGGCCTGACCGGCATCGACAAGCGGCCCGTGCAGGGGCCGGTGCGGGTGACCGCGCCCGGGCCCAAGGGCGTCGGGGCGAGCGGGCTGGCCGGGGACGCCGTGTGCGACCTGCGGCACCACGGCGGAGCGGACCAGGCGGTGTACGCCTTCGCCCGCGAGGACCTGGACGACTGGGAGCGAGAGCTGGGCCGGCCGCTGCCGAGCGGCTCCTTCGGCGAGAACCTCACCACCGAGGGGCTCGACGTGTCCGGCGCGCTGATCGGCGAGCGCTGGCGCATCGGGCCCGAAGTGGTGCTGGAGGTCACGTCCGGGCGGATTCCGTGCCGCACCTTCCAGGAGCACCTGGGCGAGCGCGGCTGGGTCAGGCGGTTCACGCGCAAGGGGGCGCCCGGGGCCTATCTGCGGGTGATCCAGCCGGGTGAGATACGGGCCGGCGATCCCGTCGAGATCGTGCACCGTCCCGGCCACGACATCACGGTCGCCCTCGAGTTCCGTGCGTCCACGACGGAACGGCAGCTGCTGCCCGGTCTGCTGGCGGCCGGCGACACGCTGCACCCCGAGACCGCGGCGGCGGCCCGGGAGTACACGCGCAAGCAGGCGGCGGACAACTGACGAGGCGTGGAGCGACGTCGGCGGCGCAGCCGGCGGACGTGCCCGCGCGGGCGGCGGAGTCGGCCTCGGCGGCCCGCCGCGGCACCGGGCACGTCCCTCCCCTCCCGGGCGACGCGGCGGTGCGAGCCGGAATCCACTCCTCCCCGAAGGCGGAGCAGTCAATATCGTTGGCCCATGACAACGGCTTTGATTACGGGATCCACCGCGGGCATCGGCGCCGCGTTCGCACGCCGGCTGGCCGCCGACGGCCATGACCTCGTCCTGGTGGCCCGCGACACCAAGCGACTGCGGGAACAGGCGACCGAGTTGCACGACCGGCACGGCATCGAGGCGGAGGTCCTGACGGCCGACCTGGCCGGCGACGACGGCATCGAGGCGGTCGTCCGGCGCCTGTCCGACCTCAGGAACCCGGTCGACCTGCTCGTCAACAACGCGGGCTTCGGCAACAAGGGCCGCTTTCTCGACGTGCCGATGGCCGACGAGCTGCGGATGCTCAAGGTGCACTGCGAGGCCGTGCTGCGGCTGACGAGCGCGGCGGCGCAGGCGATGCGCACGCGCGGGCGCGGCGGGATCGTGAACGTGGCCTCGGTGGCGGCCTTCGTGCCGCGCGGCACGTACGGCGCCTCCAAGGCGTGGGTCGTGCAGTTCACGCAGGGCGCGGCCCGGGATCTGGCCGGGTCGGGGGTTCGGCTGATGGCGCTGTGCCCGGGATTCGTCCGCACGGAGTTCCACGAGCGGGCCGGGATGGGCACGGACAACATCCCGAACTGGATGTGGCTGGACGCGGACAAGCTGGTGGCGTCGGCGCTCGCGGACCTGGCCCGGGGCAGGACGCTGTCCGTTCCGGACCCGCGGTACAAGGCGCTGATGGGCGTGGTGAAGCTGACGCCGCGGGCGCTGCTGGGCGGGATCAGCTCGCGGACGGGGCGCAAGTACGGGCCGCAGTAGGACACCGGTGCGGCC
The DNA here is from genome assembly GCF_042869095.1 of Streptomyces sp. NPDC007264. Classification (NCBI taxonomy): domain Bacteria; kingdom Bacillati; phylum Actinomycetota; class Actinomycetes; order Kitasatosporales; family Streptomycetaceae; genus Streptomyces; species Streptomyces sp. NPDC007264. Next base: position 130,782 of record NZ_JBIAFD010000009.1, on the reverse strand, counting down.
TTCGACGGCACGGCCGCGAGCCGCGGCAGGACAGGTGGCGCCGCCCCTCGGGTGGGAAAATGGCCTTACACACCGGACCCAGGGGGGCCGGAGGCGGCGTCATGACATTTGTGCAGCTCATCGACTGCAGGACCAGCCGGTTCGACGAGATGGACCGGCTCTTGGACACATGGGCCGAGCAGACCCGGGGCAGACGGACGGCGACCCACAGCGTGGTCGGCAAGGACCGCTCCGACGCCTCGCACATCGTCGAGATCGTGGAGTTCCCGTCGTACGAGGAGGCGATGCGGAACTCGGACCTGCCGGAGACCGGCCGGATCTTCCGTGAGATCGCTTCCCTGTGCGAGCAGCCGCCCACCTTCACCGACCTGGAGGTGGTGCGGGACGAGCAGGTGAACGCGGCCACCGTCCGGCGGTTCTTCGAGCTGCTTCCCGGTGCGGGCGAGCCGCCGCCGCTCGACGGTCTGCTCACCGAGGACCACCATCACCACGATCCCGCCGACGCGCAGGAGGTCATCGGGATGGACGCCGTGCGCCGCGAGCTCCGTCTGTGGCGGGACGGCTTCGACTTCACGTTCACCGTCGAGGACCAGATCTGCGAGGGCGACCGGGTGTGCGCACGGTGGACCTGGAACGGGCGGCACCGGGGCGAGTTCCTCGGGATCGCGGCCACGGGCCGGAAGGTCGCCATGACCGGCACGACCGTCTTCCGGTGCACCGGGGACGGGAAGCTCGCCGAGGGCTGGTGGCAGTACGACCGGCTCGGGCTGATGGCCCAGTTGGGGGCGCTGGACGCACTGGAGACCTGACGGGGACCGGGCCTGACGGGGACCGGGCCACGGGATCGGCCCGCCGGCCGGTGGGCGGTGGGCGGTGGGCGGAACACGCCGGGGCCCGGCACTCCGGGAGCGGAGTGCCGGGCCCCGGCGCGGATCGGCCGTCCCGGGTCAGTGGGCGTGACCGTGGCCGTGGCCGGCCGCGGCCGACTCCTCCTCTTCCTTCTTCTCGACGACCAGGGTCTCGGTCGTCAGCAGCAGGGAGGCGATGGAGGCGGCGTTCTCCAGGGCGGAGCGGGTGACCTTGACCGGGTCGATGACGCCGGCCTTGATCAGGTCGCCGTACTCGCCGGTGGCGGCGTTGTAGCCGTTGCCCTTCTCCAGGTCGGCGACCTTGGAGGCGATGACGTAGCCCTCCATGCCCGCGTTCTCGGCGATCCAGCGCAGCGGCTCGACGACCGCGCGGCGGACGATGGCGACACCGGTGGCCTCGTCGCCCTGCTTGCCGAGGCCGTCGGCCAGCACCTTGGAGGCGTGGACCAGAGCGGAGCCACCACCGGAGACGATGCCCTCCTCGACCGCGGCGCGGGTCGCGGAGATGGCGTCCTCCAGGCGGTGCTTCTTCTCCTTCAGCTCCACCTCGGTGGCGGCGCCGACCTTGATCACGCACACGCCGCCGGCCAGCTTGGCGAGGCGCTCCTGGAGCTTCTCGCGGTCCCAGTCGGAGTCCGTGGTCTCGATCTCGGCCTTGATCTGGGCGACGCGGCCCGCGACGTCCTCGCTCTTGCCGCCGCCGTCGACGATGGTGGTGTCGTCCTTGGTGACCGTGATGCGGCGGGCGGAGCCCAGCACGTCCAGGCCGACCTGGTCGAGCTTGAGGCCGACCTCCTCGGAGACGACGGTGGCGCCGGTGAGGACCGCCATGTCCTGCAGCATCGCCTTGCGGCGGTCGCCGAAGCCGGGGGCCTTGACGGCGACGGCGTTGAACGTGCCGCGGATCTTGTTCACGACGAGGGTGGACAGGGCCTCGCCCTCGACGTCCTCGGCGATGATCAGCAGCGGCTTGGAGGAGCCCGCCTGGATGACCTTCTCCAGCAGCGGCAGCAGGTCCGCGATGGAGGAGATCTTGCCCTGGTTGATCAGGATGTACGGGTCGTCGAGGACGGCCTCCATACGCTCCTGGTCCGTCACGAAGTACGGCGACAGGTAGCCCTTGTCGAAGGCCATGCCCTCGGTGAAGTCCAGCTCCAGACCGAAGGTGTTGGACTCCTCGACGGTGATGACACCGTCCTTGCCGACCTTGTCCATCGCCTCGGCGATCAGCTCGCCGACCTGCTGGTCCTGGGCGGACAGCGCGGCGACGGCGGCGATGTCGGACTTCTCCTCGATCGGGCGGGCGGTGGCCAGCAGGTCGTCGGAGACGGCCTTGACGGCGGCGTCGATGCCCTTCTTCAGGGAGGCCGGGGAGGCGCCCGCGGCGACGTTCCTCAGGCCCTCGCGCACCAGCGCCTGGGCGAGCACGGTGGCGGTGGTCGTACCGTCACCCGCGATGTCGTTGGTCTTGGTCGCCACCTCCTTCACCAGCTGGGCGCCGAGGTTCTCGTACGGGTCCTCGATCTCGACCTCGCGGGCGATGGTGACGCCGTCGTTGGTGATGGTCGGGGCGCCGAACTTCTTGTCGATGACGACGTTGCGGCCCTTGGGGCCGATCGTCACCTTGACCGTGTCGGCAAGCTTGTTGACGCCGCGCTCGAGGGCGCGACGGGCGTCCTCGTCGAACTTCAGGATCTTCGCCATGGAGCGTTTCAGTCCTCTCGATTGCGATTCCCGGCCACCGCCCTGCCCGAGCGGCCGCCATCGCGGTGAAAAACGAACGGCGCCCCCGGCGCCCGGCTTGTCAACGGTCGCGGGGGCCAGGGGCGCAGCTCACAGCGGTCTGCTTCGGTGAATTACTTCTCGATGATCGCGAGCACGTCGCGAGCCGAGAGGACGAGGTACTCCTCGCCGTTGTACTTCACCTCGGTGCCGCCGTACTTGCTGTAGAGCACGACGTCGCCGACCGAGACGTCGAGCGGAAGACGGTTGCCGTCCTCGAAGCGGCCCGGGCCCACGGCGAGGACGACGCCCTCCTGGGGCTTCTCCTTCGCGGTGTCCGGGATGACCAGGCCAGAGGCCGTGGTCTGCTCGGCGTCGAGCGGCTGGACCACGATGCGGTCCTCGAGCGGCTTGATGGCAACCTTGGAGCTGGCGGTCGTCACGATCCGACCTCCCCCTTCGGAGATCTCACGGGGTTAACTGTCTGAGGTGGCGACCAGGTCGATCCGTCGTCGCGGGTGCCGGACCTGCCCGTCGCTGTGTTGGCACTCTCCAGTGGTGAGTGCCAGAGCCGAGACTATGACCGCGATTAGCACTCGGTCAAGCGGAGTGCCAGTTGCCCTCGGCGCGGCGCCGGTCGCGCGGCACCGGCCCGCGCTTCTCGGGCCCGAACGGCCCGCCCCCGAAGGCCCCGAGAGGCCCCACGGACCCGGGGACCCCCGCCTGACCCCCGGGACCACGCTCCGCACGGGATCGCCCGAACGGCCGCCGCCCGGCCTCCCCCGGCACCGCCCCCGCCACAGCCGGACCACCTGCCGTCGCCGACCTCCCCGCCACCGCCGGCCTGTCCGCTACAGGTAGTCCTCCAAGCGCCCCACCGTGAAACCCCTCGCCTGGACGCGGCGCAGGAGCCGGGCCGTCTCCGCCGCGAGGGACGTGCGGGACCGGCCCGCCTCGTGCGCCAGAACGATGTCGCCGGGGCGCAGGGCCGTGCCGCTGCCGTACGGGCCGGGCCCCCCGTCCGGGTTGGGGCGCCACAGGACCAGGGCCGTGACGCCGCAGTCCGCCGCCGCCCGCAGCGTCGTGCGGTCGTAGGTGCCGTAGGGCGGGCGCAGCAGCCGCGGGTGCAGGCCCAGGCGGCGTCCGATGCGGTCCCGCTGGCCGCAGATCTCGGCGCGCTGCTCGTCGTAGGGACGGCCGCGCAGTCCGGCGTGGCCGAGGGTGCGGTTCTGGATGCCCGCTCCGGCCGCGCGCAGCCGCGCGACGTGCTCGTACCCCCGTCCGACGGCGCCGGCCGTGAGGAACACGCTGACGGGCAGCCGCAGTTCGCGCACCATGTCGACGAACCGGGGGTCCCTTTCGGCACCCTCGTCGTAGGTGAGGAAGACGACCTTGTCGCGGGTGGGAACGCGGTCGAGGACGAGCGGCAGGTCCCGGCCGCCGCGGCCCGCGGCGGAGGCCGGGGAACGGTCCGGCCGGGGTGCGGGCGCGAGCGGGGCGGGCAGTCCCCAGCGACGGTAGGTCCGGTCGCGCGGCCCGTGCGAGGCGTGCATCTCCTGCGCCGCCTTCTTGCCCAGCCGTTCGATGGGGTCCACGGACTGGGCGCAGCCGGACACCAGCGCGACGGCGAGTGCGGCGGCGAGCAGGGCCCGCGCCCACGGCGCCCTCGGGGGCCGCCGGTCGTGCACTCCGGCGTCGGCGCGGCCGGCTGCGCGGGCGGTGACGGCCGGGACGACGGGGAAGGCGCACGCCACGGGCGCGGTCCCGGCGCGCGGCGCGCGGACCACCCGCCCTTTCCGGCGCTCTGCGCACTTCTTGTCGTCTTGTCGCACCAGTCGCATGGCGCCGGATCCTTCCAGCCGCCGGCGGCCCCGCCGGGCCGACACCGCGACCGGACGCACGCCGTCCACCGACTGGCCGACAATGGCCCCGTGACCGACCACTCCTTCGCGTCCCTGCTCACTCCCGAGGGCCGCGCCCTCCTCGACGAGGTGCGCGGCACCGCTCCGGCGCAGGAGCTGGCCGTCGCCACCCGGCTGCGCCGCGAGCACCCCGCCGAACTGGTCTCGGCGGCCCTCGCCCAGGCGCGGCTGCGGGCGCGGGCGGCGGCGAAGTTCGGCGCCGTGGACGCGGAGCGGATGTTCTTCACACCGAACGGCGTCGAACAGTCCACGAGGACCGCGGTCGCCGCCCACCGCGCGCGGCGGCTGCGGGAGCTGGGCGTGTCCTCCGTCGCCGACCTGTGCTGCGGCATCGGCGGCGACGCGATCGCGCTCGCCCGGGCCGGCATCCGGGTCCTGGCCGTGGACCGGGACCCGTGGACGGCGGCGGTGGCCCGCGCCAACGCCGAGGAGCTGGGCCTGTCCGCGCTGATCGAGGTGCGCGAGGCGGACGTCGCGGAAGTGGACACGTCGCCGTACGACGCGGTGTTCGTGGACCCCGCGCGGCGGGGTGGCAGAGGCAGGGTCTTCGACCCGGAGGCGTACTCGCCCCCGCTGTCCTGGGCCGTGGCCACGGCGCTGAAGGCCCCGCGAGCCGCCCTGAAGGTCGCGCCGGGCATCCCCCACGAGGCGGTGCCCGCCGAGGCGGAGGCCGAGTGGATCTCGGACGGCGGCGACGTGAAGGAGGCGGTGCTGTGGTTCGGCACGGAACCCGGGCTCGTACGGGCCACGCTGCTGCCGGGCCCGCGCACGCTGCTCGGCCGGGGCCTGCCCGACCCGCCGGTGCGCCCGCCGGGCCGCTACCTCTACGAGCCCGACGGCGCCGCGATCCGCGCGCACCTGGTGGCCGAGGTGGCCGACGACCTGGGCGGGGGGCTGATCGACGAGACGATCGCGTATGTCACGGCGGACGAGCTCCGCGCCTCGCCGTACGCCACCGCGTACGAGATCACCGACCGGCTCCCCTTCAACGCGAAGCGGCTGAAGGCGCTGCTGCGGGAGCGGGAGGTCGGGGTCCTGACCGTCAAGAAGCGCGGCTCGGCGGTCGAGCCGGAAGAGCTGCGGCGCAAGGTCCTGCCCAGGCCGCAGGGGCCGAACGCGGTGACCGTGTTCCTGACGCGGGTGGCGGGGGCGCCGACGATGCTGCTGGGCCGGCCCGCCTGACGGCAGCCGGCCGCCCTACCGGCACTCCTCCGCACGCGCCCGCAGCAGCTCCCGCTCCCGGTCGTTGCGGGCGAGGGAGGCGGCCCGCAGGAACTCGGCACGGGCCTCGGCGCCGCGCCCCAGCCGGGCCAGCAGGTCGCCGCGGACGCTGGGCAGCAGGTGGTAGTCGCGCAGGGCGGGCTCGGCGGCGAGCCGGTCGACGATCTCCAGGGCCGGGCCCGGGCCCTGCGCCATGGAGACGGCGACCGCGCGGTTCAGCTCGACCACGGGCGACGGCGACCGGGCGGCCAGCAGGCCGTACAGGGTCGCGATGGTCGCCCAGTCCGTGTCCTCGTACGTGTGGGCGTGCGCGTGGCAGGCGGCGATCGCGGCCTGGAGGGCGTACGGCCCCGGGGCCCCGGACGGGGGTCCGCCCTGTTCGAGCAGGGCGGAGGGCCTGGGGGACACCGCGTCGGCGCGGCCGAGGGCGGCGATGCCGCGTGCGACGAGCATCCTGTTCCACCGGGCCCGGTTCTGGTCCTTGAGCAGGACGGGCTCGCCGGAGGGTCCGGTGCGGGCGGCCGAGCGGGACGCCTGGAACTCCAGCAGCGCGGCCAGCCCGTGCACCTCGGGCTCCTTGGGCATCAGCTCGGCCAGCACGCGGGCCAGCCGGAGCGCGTCCTCGCACAGGGCGGGGCGCAGCAGGTCGTCGCCCGCGGTGGCCGCGTACCCCTCGTTGAAGATCAGGTAGATGACCTCCAGCACGGAGTCGAGCCGGGCCTCGCGGTCCGGCCCGTACGGCACCTCGAAGGCGACTCCCTTCGCGGCGAGCGTCCGCTTGGCCCGCACGATGCGCTGGGCGACGGTGGCCTCCGGCACCAGGAACGCGCGGGCGATCTCGGCCGTGGTCAGCCCGCCGAGCAGCCGCAGGGTGAGCGCGATGCGGGACTCGGCGGACAGCACGGGATGGCAGGCGGTGAAGACCAGCCGCAGCAGGTCGTCGTCGATGTCGTCGGGGTGGGACGGCTCGTCGACGTGGTACGGCGCCGCCTCCAGGTCCCGCCCGACCTCCGCCAGCTTGCGCGCGTACCGCTCCCGGCGGCGGACGAGGTCGATCGCGCGCCGCCTGGCGGTGGTCATGAGCCAGGCGCCGGGGTTGTCGGGCACCCCGTCGCGCGGCCACTGCTCCAGGGCGGCGACCAGCGCGTCCTGCGCCAGTTCCTCGGCGATGCCGACGTCCCGGACGATCCGGGCGACGCCGGCGATGACGCGCGGCGACTCCATCCGGAACACGGTCTCGATGGCACCGGCCGCCGCGGCAGTGGGCTTCGGTGTCATGGCTGCCTCCTGGTGCATGCGGCTCTGCGGGCCCGGCACGTCCGGCCCGCGCGTCCCTGCGGCCCGGCACGTCCGGTCCGTGCAGCCCTGCGGGCCGACTCGTCCGGTCCGTGCAGCTCTGCGGGCCCAGCAGGTCCGGTACGTGCGGCCCTCCGGGGCCGGGCCCCGTCCGTACGGCCCCGCGGGCCCGGGAGCCCAGTCTGTCGCGGAACGAGCCGGGGGAGCCACGCCCCGCCCGCCTCCGGGGCGGGCGGCCGGTGCCGGGCGGTGGCGGCCTCGTGCCGCGGCCGGGTCCGTCGGCGCTCGGTGGGGCATGCCGCTTTCGGAGCAATGGCCGGGACGGGCCGTCCGGTCGTGCCACGCTGTGGGCCTGTTTGATCACGGTCGGGTCGGGAGGCCGGGGTGTACCGCTCGGGTGAGTGGCTGGTGGAGCGGATCCGCGGTGACCTCCGGACGGATCCTGCCCTCTTCCCGCCCACGGGGACGGCCGGGCACGGTGCCGGGTCCGTGCATCAGGCCGCCGGGCGTCCGTGATGGCGGGGAGCGGCGAGGGGCGGGACCAGGAGCAGCCGCCGAGCCTTCCCGACCTGCGGCTGCGGCTGCGCGAGGAACTGGGACGGATCGACGAGCAGTTGCGCGCCCTGCTCACGGCCACGGAGCGGCTGCAGGGGCTGCTGGACGCGGTGGTGGCCATCAGCCGGGAGGTGGAGCTGCCCGGGGTGCTGCACCGCATCGTGACCACCGCCATGGACCTGGCGGGCGCCCGCTACGGGGCGCTGGGGGTCCTCAACGAGTCCGGGGACTGTCTGGACGAGTTCATCACCGCCGGGCTGTCGGAGCAGCAGCGTGCCGCCCTGGCCGGGGTCGACCTGCCGCGCGGCCGAGGCGTCCTCGGGTATCTGATCCACCACCCCGGCCCCCTGCGGATCGAGGACATCTCCGGCCACCCGGCCTCCATCGGGTTCCCCCACGGCCATCCGCACATGGGCAGCCTGCTCGGGGTCGCCATCCGGGTCCGCGGCGCGGTCTACGGCGACCTCTACCTCTGCGAGCGACGCGACGGCCGGCCCTTCGACGTCCACGACGAGGACATCGTCGTCGCCCTGGCCAGTGCCGCCGGCATCGCGATCGAGAACGTCCGCCTGTTCGAGCGGGTGCGTGCGGGGTCCGAGCAGTTCCAGCGGCTCCTGCTGCCGACCCTGCCCGATCTGCGGCCGTTCACCGCCGCGGCCATCTACCGGCCCGCCGCCCAGCCCAGCCGGGTGGGCGGGGACTGGTACGACGCCATCCTGCTGCCCGACGGAGTGGTGGCGGTCGTCATCGGCGACGTGGTCGGCCACGATCTGCACGCCGCGGCCGCCATGGCCTCCACCCGCAACATGCTGCGTGCCCTGCTGTTCGACCGCGGCAGTCCGCCCAGTGCGGTCCTCACCCGGCTCGACCGCACCCTCCAGGCCATCACCGACAACCCCGTCACCACCACCAACCTGGCCCGCATCGAACCCGACGGCCCCGCCTGGCGGCTGCACTGGAGCACCGCGGGCCATGTCCCCCCGCTGCTGCTCACCCCCGGCCGGACGGCGGAGTACCTGTTCGCCGAGCCCGGGCCACCGCTCGGGGTGGACCCCGACCTGCCCCGCCCCGACCACACCCGCCCGCTGCCCCCGGACAGCACCGTCGTCTTCTTCACCGACGGGCTCGTCGAACACCCCGGCCACCCCATCGACGAGAGCCTGGACGAGCTCGCCGCTCTCGCCACGGCCCGTGCCGGGCTGCCGCTGCAGGACTTCGTCCGGGCGCTGGCCGACCACCACCCCAGCGACGGTCACGACGACATGGCGATCCTCGCCCTGCGCACCCCGCCGACCGGCCGGGCGGCCGCCTCGTAGCCGGGCATTCGCCGGTGACATGGTGGAACACGCGCGATCGACGGACGATGGACTACGGGACGAAGCCGACAGAGAGACTCCCGATGACTGTCGCGCGGCATGAGAGGCTGCGGCGCGGTGGCGTGGCCGCGCTGAAGATCTGCGCGGTCACCGCGCTGTACTACGGCTCGGCCCGGCTGGGGCTGCTGCAGCAGCTGGTGCGCGGCCAGGTCACCCCGCTGTGGCCGCCGACCGGGATCGCCCTGGCCGGGCTGCTCCTGATCGGCCCCTGGATCTGGCCGGGGATCGCGATCGGCGCGTTCCTGGTCAACATCGCGCTCGGGCCGTCCGTCCCCGCCGTCCTCGCGATCACGCTGGGGAACACACTCGCCCTCCTCTGCTCGTACGCACTGCTGCGCCGCGTCCGGTTCCGTCCGGAGATGGACCGGCTGCGGGACGCGCTCGCGCTCATCCTCCTCGGCGCGTTCACCGGCATGCTGGTCAGCGCCACGGTCGGCAGCACCACCCTGCTCCTCGCCGATGCGCTGCCCCCCGCCGGGTTCTGGCCGACGTGGTCGGTCTGGTGGACCGGTGACGCGATGGGCGTCCTGGTGGTCGCGCCGGTGCTGCTCGTCCTGCGCTCGGCGCACCGGCCGGGGAAGGTCCGGGCGTCACGATGGTGCGAGGGAGCACTGCTGGTGGCGGCCACCCTCGGCGCCGGCGTCCTGGAGACCTCCGAGGTGCCGCTCATGTTCCTCGCCTTCCCGCTGCTGATCTGGGCGGCCTTCCGCTTCCAGCTGGCGGGTGCCGCTCCCTGCGCGCTCGCCGTGTCGGTCTTCGCGGTCGTCGCCGCCGCTCAGCGCTCGGGCCCGTTCGAGGGTCACGACCTGCTCACCACCATGATCACCCTGCAGGCGTTCAACGCCTCCGCCGCCCTCACCGCGCTGGTGCTGGCGGCGTCCGTCACCGAGCGCAACCAGACCCATGCGGAGATCGAGCTGGCCTGCGGCCAGCTGGCCGAGATGGTGACGAGGAGCGCGCCCGACGGCGTCCGCCGCCCCGCGCTCCCCGACGACAGGGGCGGCGCGGAAGAGGGCGGCGGACGGAGCCGGGAACCGCCGTGATCAGCCCTCGGCGATCTCGCGCACCTCGCAGGTGACCGTCCAGTGCTCCTCATGCACCTTCAGGAACCGCTTGGCCCACTCGATCGCCTCGGCACGGTCCTTGCACTGCATGATCGCGTAGCCGCCGATGACCTCCTTGGACTCGGTGAACGGCCCGTCCGTGACGGAGATCCTCCCGCCCTCCCAGCGCACCCGCGTGCCCTGCGCGGTCGGCGTCAGGCCGGCGGTGTCGAGCATCACCCCCGCCTTGGTGATCTCCTCGATGAGCTCCCCCATGCGCTCCATCATCTCGGGGCTGGGGCCCTCCGGGGGCGCGGTGGTCTCGTCGATGCGCACGAGGGACATGTAACGCGGCATGGTGACTCCCGTGGTACGGGACCGGGCTTCTCCCGGTCTCCCACCCCTGCGTCGAACGGTGGCGGTGCGGATCGACACGAGCCGCGGAAGACCTTCAAGGAATTTTCCCGGTCGTCGGCCGCCTCACCTCAGCGACGCCCACAAGTGCGTGCCGGCAGGGCGGTGAGCCGGACCCGGGGGGAGGGCGACCGTGCCGGCCCTCCCTCACCCGGAGAGGCTCCCGGCCGAGGGCTCAGGTGCAGTCCACCGACTCGAACCGCCACCGGTGCACCGGCCGCGCCGCCAACTCCCCGTCCGGGTCGGGCAGGTCGGGAAGGTCGGCGGCGAGGTCCGCGTCCCACCAGGTGATGACGAGAACGCGGTCCTGCGGGGCGCGGAAGGTCTCCCGGCGCAGCGGCGCGGGCGTCAGCTCCTGCTCCCTCGCCCAGGCCAGCAGGTCTTCGGCCCGTCCGGCCGCGGCCCGCGCCTCCCACATCAGCGCGACTCTCACGAGTACAGGTTCCCCTTGCTCACCTCGTGGACGTGGTCGTGCCCGTGCCCGTGCCCCGGGACATGCGGGTCCGTCACCGGCAGCGACGAGTCCGCGGACAGGTCCCAGGCCGACGCCGGGCGGCCCCGGGCGACCATCTCGGCGCCCAGCGCCGCCACCATCGCGCCGTTGTCCGTGCACAGCTTGGGGCGGGGCACCCTCAGCCGGATCCCGGCCGCGGCGCACCGCTCCTGCGCCAGCGCCCGCAGGCGTGAGTTCGCGGCCACGCCACCGCCGATCATCAGATGGTCGACGCCCTCGTCCCTGCAGGCCCGCACGGCCTTCCTGGTCAGCACGTCCACGACCGCCTCCTGGAAGGAGGCCGCCACGTCCCGCACCGGCACCTCCTCCCCCGCCGCCCGCTTCGCCTCGATCCAGCGGGCCACGGCCGTCTTCAGACCGGAGAAGGAGAAGTCGTAGGCCGCGTCGCGCGGCCCCGTCAGACCGCGCGGGAACGCGATGGCCTCCGGGTCGCCCTCCCGTGCGTAGCGGTCGATGACCGGACCGCCGGGGAAGCCGAGGTTCAGCACCCGCGCGATCTTGTCGAACGCCTCCCCCGCCGCGTCGTCGATGGTCGCGCCGAGCGGCCGCACGTCCGACGTGATGTCCGTGGACAGCAGCAGCGAGGAGTGTCCGCCGCTCACCAGCAGCGCCATGGTCGGCTCCGGCAGCGCACCGTGCTCCAGCTGGTCCACACAGACGTGCGAGGCGAGGTGGTTGACCCCGTACAGCGGCTTGCCCAGCGCGTAGGCGTACGCCTTCGCCGCCGAGACGCCGACCAGCAGCGCGCCGGCGAGACCGGGCCCCGCGGTGACCGCGACGCCGTCGAGGTCCCTCGCCGACACGCCCGCGTCCTTCAGCGCGCGCTCGATGGTGGGCACCATCGCCTCGAGGTGTGCCCGGCTCGCGACCTCCGGGACGACGCCGCCGAAGCGCGCGTGCTCGTCGACGCTGGACGCGACCGCGTCCGCGAGGAGGGTGGTGCCGCGGACGATGCCGACTCCGGTCTCGTCGCAGGAGGTCTCGATCCCCAGGACCAGGGGTTCGTCAGCCATTGCTCTCGGTTCCTTGTGCTGAGGGGGAGCCCGCGGCGGTGCCGCCGCCGGGCGCGGTGGTCAGGCGCATCACCAGGGCGTCCACGTTCCCCGGCTGGTAGTAGCCGCGTCTGAACCCGATGGGCTCGAAGCCGAAGCGCTCGTAGAGCTTCTGCGCGCGGACGTTGTCGACCCGGCACTCGAGCATCACCTCGGCGCACTCGAAGGCGGTCGCGGCCCGCAGCAGCTCGGTCAGCAGCCGCCCGCCGAGCCCCGTGCCCCAGTGGCCGCGGGCGACGGCGATGGTCTGGATGTCGCCCAGTTCGCCCTGGGCGGCCAGCCCCGCGTACCCGACGATCCGCTCGTCCGCGACGGCCACGACGTAGCGCCGGGTCGCCTCCGGGCCCCGGGAGTGGGCCAGTTCGGACCAGAACATGCCCCGCGACCAGGCGTCCTCGGGGAAGAGGTCCTTCTCCAGCTCCAGCACGGGATCGATGTCCCACCAGCGCATCTCGCGCAGTACGGGCGTCACCGGTGTCACGGGTGTCACGGGCTTGGTCACTTGGGGGTGACCACCTTGTAGTTCTTGGGTACCTGCGCGTCGGGGCGGCGCAGGTACAGCGGGCGGGGGGCGGCCAGTTCCTCGCCCGCCGCCAGCTTCTCCACCGCCAGGGAGGCGAGCGCGGCCGCCGAGACGTGCTCGGGCTCGCGCGTCTGCGGGAACGTGCCGGGATACAGCAGCGCGCCGCCGCCGACGGCGGGCAGGCCGGCGACACTCTCCGCGATGTCCGCGGGCCGGTCCACGGCGGGCTCGGTGACCCGGGTGCGGGCGTTGTCGTACCGCGCCCAGTAGACCTCCTTGCGGCGGGCGTCCGTGGCCACCACGAAGGGCACGTCGAGGTCGGAGGCGTAGGCCAGGCCGTCGAGCGTGCACACGCCGTGCACGGGGACGCCGAGGGCGAGCCCGAAGGTGTCGGCGGTCATCAGTCCCACGCGCAGACCGGTGTAGGGGCCGGGGCCCACGCCCACGACGACGCCGGTGACGGCGTCCAGCCGCGCGCCCGCCTCGGCGAGGACGCGGTCGACGGTGGGCAGCAGGAGTTCCCCGTGCCGGCGCGCGTCCACCTGCATCGAGGAAGCGACGACGGAGGTGCCGTCGTGGAGGGCGACGGTGACGGCCGGGGTGGCGGTATCCAGAGCGAGCAAGAGCACGCAAACAGCCTACGGCGCCCGGGCCCTGCGCACGGCCGACCCGGTCCGGCCGGTGCCTGCTGCTACCGTCACAGCAACGGCGTACGAAGGATTCGATCAAGGTATCGGTACGTCGTGCGGGTCGGACACGGGTGACGAGTACCTCCGCGCGTCGCGCGGGGTCGAGAGGTGGGCACAGGTGGCTAGGAGCAGCTCGGGATTCGTGGCCGGGCTCACCGTGGCAGCCGTCGTCGCGGTCGGTGTCCTCGCCTATCAGGCGTCGGCGCACGTGCCCGACACGCTGGGCAGGCCGCAGCCGAAGAAGTCGCCGTCCACCACCGCGCCGAAGTCGCCCGCCAAGAGGAATCCCCAGGCGCTGCCCGGGAGTTCCGGCTCCGGCGAACGGGTCGTGTACGCGCTCGGCACCGACCGGGTGTGGCTCGTGGGAGCGGACGGCAAGGTCCAGCGGACGTTCAAGGTCACGCCGGGGACGGTGGATCCCCTGCCGGGCAGGTACGCGGTGACCTCCCGCTCCGCCGTCTCCGTCGGGTCGGACGGCAGGCCGGTCGAGCACATCGTGCGGTTCGCGACCCACCAGGGCGCGGTGATCGGCTTCAGTGCGGCGGTCGACGGTTCGACGCCCAAGCCCGACACCTCGAAGAAGCTGGGCGGCATCCGCGAGTCCCGTGTGGACGGCACCGCCATGTGGGAGTTCGCGACGCTCCGCACCACGGTCGTCGTCACCGAGTAGCGGGCCGCCGGGCACGGGACCGGCGCACCTGGCACCGGCCGCGCCCGACGCGCGGCTCCGCTCCGGCTACGCCGCCCTGCGCCGCTCGTCGGTCGCGGGCGTCGTCCGTGGCGTCCCGGCCGCCGGGGGCCGCGGCGGTGTGGAGACCGCCTTCGCCGCGGCGCACGCCGCCAGCAGGTCCCGCATCGGCACTCCGGCCGCCCCGGCCGCTCCTGTCGCCGCGCGCGGCGGCGCCTCGTCTCGTTCGGAAGCCGGCATGGACGCCTCCTGGTGTCACGGGGGCGGGTGGGGTTAGGCAGACCTAACCACGGGCTGACTCCCATGTGACCACGCCGCGCACCTGCGACGCAACATCTTGCCGACGGCTTGTCGGTATGCGGGGCCGGGGATCGTCGGTGGGCCGGGCCGGGGATGGTCGTATGCCTGGCCGGGTGGTCGTATGCCTGGCCGGGGATCGTCGGTATGCCGGGCCGGGTGGTCGTATGCCTGGCCGGGGATCGTCGGTATGCCGGGCCGGGTGGTCGTACGCCTGGCCGAAGGTGGTCGGTAGGCCGGCTGGGGAGGGCCGGCGTGGACGTGTCGTACGGACACGCGTGGGGAACCGGAGCGGCGACCGCTCCGCGCGGTGACGGCTCTCAGGCGGACAGTACGCCCAGGTCGACGGTCGCCCAGCGCGCGCCGATGCCGGTGAGGCAGACGTGCCGCACCTCGTCGGCCGTGTCCCCGACGGCCCGGTGGACGGCGACGTGCAGCCGGTCCTCCGTCAGCTCCTCGACCTTGCCCTCGCCCCACTCCACGACGACCACGGACTCCGGCAGCGAGACGTCGAGGTCGAGGTCCTCCATCTCCTCCAGGCCCCCGCCCAGGCGGTACGCGTCCACGTGGACCAGCGGCGGACCGCCGCCGAGGGACGGGTGCACGCGCGCGATGACGAAGGTCGGCGAGGTGACCGCGCCCCGCACCCCGAGCCCCTCACCCAGCCCGCGGGTCAGCGTGGTCTTGCCCGCTCCCAACTCGCCGTTCAGCAGCACGAGGTCGCCGGCGCGCAGCAGCTTGGACAGGCGGCGCCCCAGCTCCTTCATCTGTTCGGGGGAGCTGACGGTGAACTCGGTGGTGACGCCCGGATCGGACCCCTCAGCCGGGCCGTGCGGTGCTGGTGCTTCCATAACCAACCACGGTAGCCCCTGCCGGGACCGCGCCCGCGCGCATCAGCAGGTCGGCGAGGCGGTCCGTGACGACCTCGGGGTGCTCCAGCATCACCAGGTGCCCGGCGTCCGGCACGAGCACCAGCTCCGCGTCCGGCAGCAGATCCGCGATCGCCTCGCTGTGCTCGCTCGGGGTGACCAGGTCCTGCAGACCGGCCAGCACGAGCACCGGGAGGTCGGCGAAGCGGGCCAGCGCCGACGTCTTGTCGTGGTCGCTGAACGCCGGGTAGAACTCGGCGACCACGTCGATCGGCGTGCCCTCGATCATCCGCTCGGCGAACCGGGCGATGGCCGGGTCCACGTCCCGGGAGGCGAACGAGTACCGCTTGATGATCCCCGCGAACAGGTCGGCGGTGGCCCTGCGGCCCTTCTCCACCAGCGCGGCCTGCTGGCCGAGCGCCCTCAGCACGCCGGGCAGGACGCGCCGCACGGCGTTGACGCCCGCGACGGGCAGTCCGAAGTTGACCTCGCCGAGCCGCCCGGACGACGTGCCGACGAGGGCGACGCCGACGACCCGGTCACGTATCAGCTCGGGGTACTGGTCGGCGAGTGCCATGACGGTCATGCCGCCCATGGAGTGGCCGACGAGCACGATCGGCCCTTCGGGAACGGCCGCGTCGATCACGGCCCTGAGGTCGCGTCCGAGCTGGTCGATGGTGACGGGGGTGCCGTCGGCCTGGGCCATGCCGCGCCCGGAGCGGCCGTGGCTGCGCTGGTCCCAGTGCACGGTGCGCACGACGCCGCGCAGCGCGGCCCGCTGGAAGTGCCAGGAGTCCTGGTTGAGGCAGTAGCCGTGGCTGAAGACGACGGTGACGGGGGCGGGGGCCTTGCGCCCGAAGAGCCGCCGGCGGCGCGGGGCGGGGCCGCCCTCCGGCTCGACGTCGTCGATCTCGAAGTACAGCTCGGTGCCGTCGTCCGCGTACGCCTTGCCCGGTGTGCCGCGCAGGGTGCCGTACGGGCCCGTCGAGTCGAGGGCGAGCCGGGCCTTCTTGCGCATGCCGCGGCCGACCGTCATCCGCTCTATCGCCACACCGGCGGCGGCGCCCGCCGCCACCACGCCCAGCGCGGCGCCGGCGATGCCGGCGATGCGCCAGTTGCCCGCTGTGGACGCGGCCGTCCCCGCGGCGGCCTCCGCGGCCTCGGCGCCGCTCTCGCTCACGTCCCGTCCCTCCTCGCCCGGGGCTCCGCTCCTGCTGTGCGGTGGGTCTCCCCAGGTTCACCCGTGTGGGTTACCCATTCTGTTCCGGGTTCACATTCACATAGACGCGCGGGACGCGGGTTCCGATCCGGGTCACGATTTCGTACGCGATGGTTCCGGCCGCCTGCGCCCAGTCCTCGGCGGTCGGCTCGCCGCGGTCTCCGGGGCCGAAGAGGATCGCCTCCGTGCCGGGCGGAGGCTCGTCGCCACCGAGGTCGACCACGAACTGGTCCATGGCGATCCGGCCCGCGACCGTGCGGAGCTTGCCGTCCACCAGGACCGGGCCGGTACCGGAGGCGTGGCGCGGGATGCCGTCCGCGTAGCCGACGGGGACCAGGCCCAGGGTGGTGGCGCCGGCCGTGGTGTACAGGTGCCCGTAGCTGACGCCGTGACCGCCGGGGACCTGCTTCACCAGGGCGAGCGACGCCTTCAGCGTCATCACGGGGCGCAGTCCGAAGTCGGCCGCGGTGCCCATCTCCGGACTGGGCGAGATGCCGTAGACCGCGATCCCCGACCGGACGAGGTCGAAACGGGCCTCCGGCAGGGTCAGCGTGGCGGGCGAGTTGGCGATGTGGCGCACCTCGGGCCGTACGCCCTGCCCCTCGGCGTAGGCCACCATCTCGCGGAAGCGGACGAGCTGGGCCCGGACGGAGGGGTGGCCCGGCTCGTCGGCACAGGCGAAGTGCGACCAGAGGCCGACCACGGTGATCAGACCGTCGGCCTGGGCGCGCAGGGCCTCGGCGACCAGTTCGGCCCAGTCCCCGGGCTGGCAGCCGTTGCGCCCGAGACCGGTGTCGGCCTTGAGGTGGACACGGGCGGGCGTGCCCGCGGCGGCCGCCGCCTCACGCAGCTCCTCGACGGCCCACAGGCCGCTCACGGACACGTCGACGTCGGCCTCGATCGCCTGGCGCCAGGGGCCGCCGGGGGTCCACAGCCAGCACATGACCCGTCCGGGAAGCCCGGCCGCGCGCAGCGCGAGCGCCTCCTCCGGGGTGGCCGTGCCGAGCCACTCGGCACCGGCCTCGACGGCGGCGCGGGCGCACGGCACCGCGCCGTGGCCGTACGCGTCCGACTTCACCACGGCCATCAGCGCGGCGCCGGACGCGCGGGCGCGCAGTGCGCGGACGTTCGCCCGCAGGGCGGCAAGGTCGATCTCGGCGCGGGCGCGAAGGGGAGCTGTCTCGAAGGAAGTCATCGCACCCCAGTCTCTCAGAGCGCCGCGAGGCCCCTGTGACTGCGCCCGCGACGTCCTGCCCCACAACCGCCCGCCCCGCAACTGCCCGCTCAACCCCGCAACCGCCCGCTCAGCCCTGGAACGTCCTGCCCCGCCCCGCGACCGCCCGCTCAGCCCGCACGTCCCGCCACGCCTCCGGAAGCGCGTTCGCCACGTCGTGCGCCCCCGCGGGTGCGCCGTCCGCCGCGTAGCGGCCCGCGAGGCCGTGCAGATACGCCGCCGCGCTCCCGGCGTCCCGCGCCGACAGCCCGGCCGCGAGCAGTGAGCCCGCCAGCCCGGACAGCACGTCCCCGCTACCCGCCGTCGCCAGCCACGGCGTACCCGTGGGGTTCACCCGCACCGGGCCGCCCCCCGGATCCGCCACCAGCGTGGTGGAGCCCTTGAGCAGCACGGTCGCCCCGAACCGCGCCGCCAGCTCCCGCACGGCCGCGAGCCGGGCGCCCTCCACCTCGTCGCGCGACACCCCCAGCAGCGCGGCGGCCTCCCCCGCGTGCGGGGTCATCAGCGTGGGCGCCCCACGTCCCCGTACGGCGTCCCGGTCGGCCAGCCGCAGTCCGTCCGCGTCGACGAGCACGGGAACGTCCGCCTCCAGCACCTCCGCAACGGCCGACGCGTCGTCCCCGGCGCCCGGCCCCACGACCCATGCCTGCACCCGCCCGGCCTTCGCGGGCCCCCGGTCGGAGACAAGGGTCTCCGGGAAGCGGGCGATCACCGCGCTCCCGGCGGGGCCCACGTACCGCACGGCCCCGGCCCCGCCCCGCAGCGCCCCCGCCACCGCGAGCACGGCCGCACCGGGGTAGCGCGCGGACCCGGCGGCGATGCCGACCACCCCACGCCGGTACTTGTCGCTCTCGGCCGCCGGCGTCGGCAGCAGGGCCGCCACGTCCGCGTGCTGCAGCGCCTCCAGGTCGGCCTCCTCGGGCAGGTCGAGCCCGATGTCGACGAGGCGCACGGACCCGGCGTGGTCCCGGGCCGGGTCGACGAGCAGCGCCGGCTTGTGCGTGCCGAAGGTGACGGTCGCGTCGGCCCGTACCGCCGCGCCCCGCACCTCGCCGCTGTCGGCCTCGACACCGCTCGGCAGGTCGACGGCGACGACGGCCGCGCGCGACCGCTCGGCGAGCGCGGCGAGCCGTGCGGCATCCGGCCGGAGCCCGCCCCTGCCGCCGATCCCCACGATGCCGTCGATGACGAGGTCGGCGCTCCGGATCCGTTCCTCGGCGGCCGTCGCCGGTCCTGTCCCGTCCGCCGGGACCACGGTGCCGCCCGCCCTGCACAGGGCCGCGAGCCCTTCCGGGTGGGTCCGTGCGGGCGAGAGCAGCACCGCCGTGACCCCCGCGCCGCGCCGCGCCAGCCGCGCCCCGGCGTACAGGGCGTCACCGCCGTTGTCCCCGCTCCCGACCAGCAGCACGATCCGGCTGCCGTACACCCGTCCCAGCACCTGGGCGCAGGCCGCGGCCAGTCCGGCGGCGGCGCGCTGCATCAGCGCGCCCTCCGGAAGCCGCGCCATGAGCGAACGCTCGGCCGCCCTCACCGTCTCCACGCTGTACGCAGTACGCATACCGTCGAGTCTCCCGCACCGGCGCGTGCCGCGGACGGACCTACCCCTCCGCCACGACCACCGCGGAGGCCACGCCCGCGTCATGACTGAGCGACACGTGCCAGGACCGGACGCCGAGTTCGGCGGCGCGCACCGCGACCGTGCCCGTCACGCGCAGCCGCGGCTGCCCGCTGTCCTCGACGTACACCTCGGCGTCGGTCCAGCGCAGCCCCACGGGCGCGCCGAGGGCCTTGGCCACCGCCTCCTTGGCCGCGAACCGCGCGGCCAACGAGGCGACACCGCGCCGTTCGCCACTGGGCAGCGACAACTCGCTCGGCAGGAACAGACGGTCGGCCAGCCCGGGCGTGCGCCGCAACGACGCCGCGAACCGGTCGATCTCGGCCACGTCGATGCCGACCCCGATGATGCTCATACGAAGCACCCTATGGTCTGGCCGGCGCCCGCCGGGCGGTCGGCCGGGCCGGGCCGGGGGAGCCTCCGGACCTCATCGGACGGAGCGGCGCCGCCCTTGTCGGCGCGGGCAATTATGCTGCCGCGCATGAGCGAGGTGGGCAGCGGCGGCAGACGGGTCGTCGACGGGCGGTTCGAACTGGAAGCACGGCTCGGCAGCGGGGGGATGGGGACGGTCTGGCGTGCCAGGGACCTGATGCTCCATCGGACCGTCGCCGTCAAGGAGGTCCGCCCGCCCGATCGGGACCTGGCCGAATACGACCCGGACGGCGCGCGGATGCTGCGGGAGCGGGTGCTGCGCGAGGCCAGGGCGCTGGCCAGGATCAACCACCCGAACGTGGTCACGATCCATCACATATTCGACGGTGGTGAGGGTTCCTACCCGTGGATCGTGATGGAGTACGTCAGCGGCGGCTCGCTGGCCGACGTCCTGGCCCGCGGGCCCATGGCACCGGCGGAGGCGGCGCGGATCGGCCTCGGGGTGCTGGCCGCACTGCGGGCCGCGCACGACGTCGGCATCCAGCACCGGGACGTCAAGCCCGCCAACGTGCTGATGCACCCCGACGGCCGCCCCGTGCTCACGGACTTCGGCATCGCGGCGATCCGTGACGCGACCGCGCTCACCGCCACCGGTTCGGTGATCGGAACGCCCGACTACATGGCGCCGGAGCGCGTCGCCGGCCGCGACGACGGCCCGGCCTCGGACCTGTGGTCGCTGGCGATGATGCTGTACACGGCCGTCGAGGGCCAGCACCCGCTGCGTCGCGGTACGACGCTCGCCACCCTCGCGGCGGTCCTCAACGACGAGGTGCCGCCGCCGGTCAACGCCGGACCGCTGCGGGAGACGTTGATGCGGGTCCTCGTACGGGACCCGGCGGCGCGGCCGGACGCGGAGATGCTGGGCCGGATGCTGGCCGCCGTGGCGGAGGGGCGTCAGGAACCCACCACCTCCTACGCGTTGCACCCACCGCCCGTGCGCCACGGCACCACCGCCACGTCTTCCCCGATGACCACCCCGACCTCCCTTGGGACCACCCCGGCCTCCCTTGCGACTCCCTCGATCGGTTTCGGACCGCCGCCGATGTTCCCGCCGCCGCAGGAGGCCGTGCCGGCGCCGACGAAGCTGCCCGTGGCCCCCGTCCGCCGGAGGCGTTGGGCGACGGTCGCGCTGCCCGTCACCGTGCTCGTGCTGGGCGGTGTCCTGGTGCCGAAGCTGCTGCCGGACAACTTCTTCGCGCAGTCCCCGGGCTCCCACAGTTCCTCGCCGACGCGACCGACGGCGAACGCGCCGGCCGGCGGCGACCCGGCCGGCGACGAGTCGGGGCAGTCGAAGACCACCGACCTGCTCACCCCGGACGGCATCCGCACCGCGATCAAGGCGTTCAAGAAGGAGACCGGCCGGGACCGCTTCGGCGACTTCACGGTGTATCCCGAGTACGTCTCCGCCTCGTTGATGGTCAAGGGCAGCGCGACCGAGTACGACACGTACACCTACCGCCCCGGCACGGGCGTGGAGAAGGGCATCATCAGCAGCAAGCTGATAGGCGGGGACCAGCCGGTGAGCCTGGACGACTTCGACTGGGACAAGGTCCCCGCGTTGCTCGCCGAGGCGGAGAAGAAGCTCAAGGTCGACAAGATCGAATCCCGCTACCTGCTGGTGAACCAGCCGAACTCCATCTTCAACACCCCCGCCAGCATGGCCGTGTACCTGACCAACGCGCACGACTCCGGCGGTTACCTCGAGGCCGACAAGCACGGCAGGGTGACCAAGACGGTGCCCTTCTAGCGCTCCGGCGGGACGTCCAGCCGGCACATGGACCGACTCTCCGGTCGAGGCAGCGAGAAGGCGGGGCTTCGAGGCTGAGCGGTGCATGAGCCGGTGACCGCGCCGACCGCAGTCGTCACGTCGGTCGACGATGGACCGACCACCCCACTTCGAAGTCCTGGAAAAGCCCTCAGCGAGCCACAACGCTCGAGCGGGGCTTCACGATCACCGGGCAGGAGTCCCACAGCTCCACCCCGGCCGTGATCAGGTCCAGTACCGCGCGTTGCTCGTCGGGAGTCCATGCGGCGCACTCGCCTCCGAACAGTTTCTCGTAGGCGCCGCTGAGCACCGCTCCCTGCCGGGGCAACCGGTCGACCTCGCCGAGCCCCCGGGCCAGATCCTCGAAGAAGTTCCACGCCTCCAGCACCGCACCCGGGGGGACGCGCCGGTGCACCGGGTCCTCCAGCCAATGCTGAACACGGGCGAGCTCCAGCGTGCCGGCCTCAGCAGTGGCCGGCCTCCGCCCCCGCCGGCTCGCATAGGCCCGCGCCTGTCGAACGGTCATGAACACCGGCACCGTCCAGTGCTCGCCTTCCGGCGACGTCAGCACCTGATCGGGTTCGTCATCCCCGCCACCGATCCACAGAACCACCGCACTGCGGCCGACCCCACGCACCCGGTACGCGTAGAGACTCCCGCCCCCACCGCGGCGTCCGGCCGCGAACACATCTGCCGTCTCGATCTGTGCCACGCCCTCACACTGGCACGGCCCGCGGCAACCGTCGCGGGATTTCCGCACAGCGTCCGGCAGCGCCGGAAGGCCCGGAACACTCCTTGCCGTCCGGGCCCGTGCCTGTCCTGTGCCGGCGACCGGGCGAACTCTCTAGGAGCCGCCCGCCTCCGGGTCCTCGGCGAACAGGTCCTCCGCGCATGCCACGGTGCCGGCCCGGTCGAGCCAGTCGTTGAGGCGGTCGAGGTCCATGCAGGCGGTGATGCGTTCGCGGACGTCGCCGGAGATCGGAAGGCCGCGCACCTCCAGCACGCGCAGGACTCCCTTGGCCTCGCCTTCGGCCTTGCCTTCGGCCTTGCCTTCGGTCTTGCCTTCGGTCTTGCCTTCGAGGTAGGCCCTCTCGCGGACCGTCCCCCGGCCAGGGAAGTAGCTGACGAACGACATGATTTCCTTCAGTTTCTGTCCGGCTGGGGTGTTACCCAGGCTGATTTCCAGGAAGTCGAGGAAGTAGTCGGCGGTCTCCGGGTCCGTTTCCCGCACCTTCTCGATGGCGGCTGTGATTGTCTCCATTATGGCGTCACAGTCGGCGCTGCGGGCGTGCGCCAGGACGGAGAGCACCGCCAGTGCGAGGTTCTTCACCGCGGTTCTGACGTCGGCGATCTTCGGCACGTTGTCCGGCCCGGCGACCAGCGGATACGTCCGCTGAGCCGTCCAGCCCCGCGCGCCGCAGTCGAAGGGGCCGGCCGCCCACTTGGCCGTGGCCCCGTCCTGGCAGACCACGAGAAGCAGCACGGGCAGGCGGAACTTCGCCTGGAGGAAGGCGACGTAGTAGGCCCAACTCGACGCCTTGGCCTCGTCCTTGCCCGACTGCGACTCGATGGCGAGCAGGAAGTCCTCGCCGTCGGAGGGGCCGACACGCAGCACGGTGTCCACGCGCCGCTCCAGCGGCCGGGCCTCCGTCACGTCGGTGGTGACGGCGTCCACGGTCGCCTTTTCGACTAACGGGACGCCCAGCAATCCGAAAACGGGGGCCAGGACTTCGGGCCGCTCCTGGAAAATGCGGTGCATGCCCTCGTGAGCTGATGTGACCATGTGCGCAACCTATGCGGATCAAGGAATGGGCTGTCCGGGTGAACGGGTGCGTTCACCCTTTCGAGGGGCGAAAAAACGATCAAGCCGCGGCAGTCAATTCACACCACACGATCTTGCCTCGACTGCCCTCCCTGGCCAGCGGCTGCCAGCCCCACAGATCGGCGCACGCCCGGACCAGCGCCAGCCCGCGTCCCTCCTCGAGTTCGGCCGCCCGCTCCAGCGGGACGGGCGGCTCCGGCGGCTCGGGGTCGGCGTCCCACGCCCCGATCCGCAGCACGCCCGCCGCCCAGCGCACACGGAGCGCCGCCGGGCCCTTGGTGTGACGTACGGCGTTGGAGACCAGCTCGGCCGCGAGGAGTTCGGCGGTGTCCACCAGGCGGATCAGGCCGTGCATGGTGAGGATCAGGCGGAGGGTGCGGCGGCTTACGGTGACGGCACGCAGGTCGTTGGGGATGTACAGGCAGTACTCCCAGGGTTCGGACTCGTTTTCGGGCATGGGTGAGCTCCACTTGGTGGGGGTGGGTTTCCGGGGCAGGCGGTGGCATTGCCGCAGCCGTCACGGGAGGACGGAACGGTGCGCTTCCGGTGCGTCACCGACGGTAGGGCATAAATTTCTTCCAGAGCAAGCGGATCGCGTACCCTGACCCCCGAACGAGTCGCTGCGCCAAGGCGGTTGCAGTCGAGGAGGAAGCGATGCCGCCCAGACGGCAGCCCACGGCACGCCAGGTACGCCTGGGCGCTGAGCTACGGAAACTTCGCGAGGCAGCAGGCCTCTCGGCACGCGAAGCCGCCGCGCTGCTCGGAACCAATTCCGTTCAGATGAGCCAGGTCGAGGCCGGGATCGCGGGCGTCAGTGAGGACCGCGTACGACGCTTCGCCGCTCATTACGCCTGCACCGACGAGACGCTGGTCTCGGCCCTGGTGGCGATGGCGACCGACCGGACACGCGGCTGGTGGGAGGAGTATCGGGGCTCACTGCCGACACCGTTCCTGGACATCGCCGAGTTGGAGTACCACTCCACATACCGGCGGGACGTGGAGTTCTTGCACATCCCCGGTCTTCTCCAGACGGAGGACTACGCCCGGGCCGTCTTCTCGTACGGAGTCCCGGAACTCCCGGCCGGTGAACTGGAGTTGCGAGTGAACCACCGCATGGCGCGGAAGGTCGTCATCGAGGGGGTCCACCCCGTCCGGTACGAAGCCCTGGTTCACGAGGCTGCGCTGCGTATCCGGGTAGGCGACCGCGCCTCTTCACGCGCTCAACTGCTCCGCATGCTGGAGATCTCCGAAGCGGCCCACGTCACCGTGCGCGTCGTCCCCTTTGATCTGGACGGCTTCGGCGGAGCCTGGAGCGCCATGATGCTGGCGGGCGGGGCTGTACCCAAGCTGGACACGGCGGTGCGTGACGCGCCGCATGGGACCACCTTCATCGACGCTGAAGCACAACTGGACGTGTTTCGAACGCTCTTCCGTAAAGTAGAGGTCGTATCGCTCGACCCGGAACGGTCGCGTGATTTCATCCACCGGCTGGCCAAGGAGCTGTGAGGCACCCCGTGAGCACCCCTGACAACTGGCGGAAGTCGTCCTACTCCGGCGGAGGCGACGGGAACAACTGCGTCGAGATCGCGCACCGCCGCACCCGCATAGCCGTCCGCGACTCCAAGGCCCCGGCCAGGGCCACCCTCTCCTTCCCGGCCGACACCTTCACCGCTTTCGTCGACGCTCTGAAAGGCGGGACCCACTCGACCGTCACCGACTTCACCGGGTGCCACGGCTGATCCATGTCCCGTCACCCGGTCGGTCGCGGCCGCCTCGCGGGCCGGTAACCGGCGGGTTCGGGTCGGCCCCGACGTCGTGACGAGGCGCACATCAGCGGCCCCTACTCCACCGTCACCGACTTCGCCAGGTTCCGCGGCTGGTCCACCTCGTTGCCGCGCGCCGTGGCCAGTTCGCAGGCGAAGACCTGGAGCGGCACGGTCGCGACGAGCGGCTGGAGGAGGGTCGGCGTCGCCGGGATGCGGATCAGATGGTCGGCGTACGGCACCACCGCCTCGTCGCCCTCCTCCGCGATCACGATCGTGCGCGCGCCCCTCGCCCGGATCTCCTGGATGTTGGACACGATCTTGTCGTGTAGGACCGAGCGCCCGCGGGGCGACGGCGCCACCACGACGACCGGAAGGTCCTGTTCGATCAGGGCGATCGGGCCGTGCTTCAGTTCGCCCGCCGCGAAGCCCTCGGCGTGCATGTACGCCAGTTCCTTGAGCTTGAGGGCGCCTTCGAGCGCCACCGGGTAGCCCACGTGCCGGCCCAGGAACAGCACCGTGTTCTTCGTGGCGAGCGAGCGCGCCAGTTCCCGTACCGGCTCCATCGTCTCCAGGACGCGCTCGACCTCGCAGGAGATCTTCGACAGGTCGCGGATGACCGCCTGGATCTCGTCGCCCCACTTGGTGCCGCGCACCTGGCCCAGGTACAGGGCCACCAGGTAGCAGGCGACGAGCTGGGTCAGGAACGCCTTGGTCGAGGCGACCGCGACCTCGGGGCCGGCGTGCGTGTACAGCACGGCGTCCGACTCGCGCGGGATCGTCGATCCGTTGGTGTTGCAGATCGCCAGCACCTTCGAGCCCTGCTCGCGGGCGTGCCGCAGCGCCATCAGGGTGTCCATGGTCTCGCCGGACTGCGAGATGGCGATGACGAGCGTGCGCGGGTCGAGGATCGGGTCCCGGTAGCGGAACTCGCTGGCCAGCTCCACCTCGCAGGGGATCCGCGTCCAGTGCTCGATCGCGTACTTGGCGATCAGTCCGGCGTGGAAGGCCGTCCCGCACGCCACGATCACGACCTTGTCGACCTCGCGCAGTTCGGCGGTCGAGATCCGCACCTCGTCGAGCGTGAGCGAACCCGCCGCGTCGATCCGGCCCAGGAGGGTGTCGGCGACCGCCTTGGGCTGCTCGGCGATCTCCTTGAGCATGAAGTAGTCGTAGCCGCCCTTCTCGGCGGCCGAGGCGTCCCAGTCGACGTGGTACGAGCGGACGTCGGCGGGGCGGCCGTCGAAGTTCGTGACGGTCACCCCGTCCCGGCGCAGCTCCACCACCTGGTCCTGGCCCAGCTCGATCGCCGAGCGGGTGTGGGCGATGAACGCCGCCACGTCCGAGGCGAGGAACGCCTCGCCCTCACCGACGCCCACCACGAGGGGCGAGTTGCGCCGTGCGCCCACCACCACGTCCGGGTCGTCGGCGTGGACCGCGACCAGCGTGAACGCGCCGTCCAGGCGCCGGCACACCAGCCGCATCGCCTCCGCGAGGTCCGCGGTCGCGGAGAACTCCTCGGCGAGCAGATGCGCGACCACCTCGGTGTCCGTCTCGGAGGTGAGGGTGTGGCCGCGCTCCTCCAGTTCGGCCCGCAGCACGGCGAAGTTCTCGATGATCCCGTTGTGGACCACGGCGACGCGCCCCGCGTTGTCGAGGTGCGGATGGGCGTTCGCGTCGTTCGGGGCGCCGTGGGTGGCCCACCGGGTGTGCCCGATACCGGTGGTGCCGGCCGGCAGCGGCCGGTCGACCAGCTCCTTCTCCAGGTTGACCAGCTTGCCGGCCTTCTTGGCCGCGGCCAGGCCGCCGTCGGCGAGCACGGCGACGCCTGCCGAGTCGTAGCCCCGGTACTCCAGCCGCTTCAGTCCCGCCACGACCACGTCGAGTGCCGACTGCGGTCCCACGTATCCCACGATTCCGCACATGCGGGGCAGCCTACGTGCCGGACGGCGCCCGAATCCGCCGCCGCGTGCCCGAAATCGGAAATTCCCACCGGGGTACGAAGGGGTACGTGCCGGACGGGCTCCGGCCCGGCCCCGGTCCCGGCCCCGGCCTCCGGTCCCGGCCTTGCCGCGGAAGCCGGTTCGGCTCCGCCGTGGGAGCCGCTTCAACCGCCGGCCCGGTCCGGCCTGGTTCGGCCGCCGGCCCGCTTCGGCCTGGTTCGGCCGCCGGCCCGGTCCGGCCTGGTTCAGGCGCCGGCCTGGTCCGGCCTGGTTCCGCCGCCGGTCCGACCCTGCCGCGGACGCGCATCCGGCTCCGCCGCGGAAGCCTGTCCCACTCCGCCGCGGAAGCCGGTCCGGCCGCCGGTCCGGCCCCGGCCCTGCCGCCGAAGCGCATCCGGCTCCGCCCCGGGAGCCGGTCCGGCCCTGCCGCGTGCGGCATGGCAGGGCCCGCCCCGGGAGTCCGCCCCGCCCCGGGGTCCGTCACACCGCGGACCCCGCGGCCGAACCGATCGGCCGGGGTCCGGGGCCGGACGGCTTCGGAGGGTCAGGCCAGCTTCGCGAGCTGCGCCTGGAGGATCTCCGTGGGGAAGGCGAAGTCCTTGCCGGAGACGGCCGAGGCCAGGTTGATGGCGGGGAGCAGGACGAGGGTGGAGCCCTTGCGGGCGACCACGGCCTTGACCGGCACCTTCACGCCCTCCTCGGCGTCCACGATCAGCGTCAGCGCGAGCGCCTCGTCCGCCCCTTCGGGCGCCGTGGTCGTCGTCACCTTCACGTCCTTGGTCTTCTCGCCGGCCGCCGTGTACGAGAAGCCTCCGGCGCACTTCCCCGCGGCCGCGGTCAGGTCCTTCATCGCCTGCTCCGCCCCGCCGTTCTCGTAGGACGCCAGGGTCAGCTGGACCTTCGGGGTGTTGAGGGCCGCCAGCATGGCGTCCTCGGGGTTCGCGTTCGCGGCGGGCTTCTTCGCGGTGCCGGTCCAGGCGCGCTTGACCGTGGCCGCGGGCTTGCCCACGTAGGTGCCGGACTGGAGGAACGCGAGCGGCGCACAGGCCCCGTCGTCCGCCTTCACCTGGTCCTGCGCGATGTCGTCCTTCGCGGGCACCTTCGTGGCGACGGTGCCGCTCTTGACGTCCTGCTGGGTGAGCGCGGCCTTCTCCAGTTCGGCGGCGGTCAGGGCCTTCGCGGCCGCCGGGGTGGCGGCGGCGGTCTTGCCGGCCTGGGCACCCTTGCCCTCGTCGGCCTTGTCGCCGCCGTCGGAGGAGCCGCCGCAGGCGGTGGCGAGGAGGGCGAGGGCGGCGGCGGAGGCGGCGAGGGCCGCGCGGCGGACGGCGATGGGTCTCACGGGTGGAAGCTCTCTTCTCTCGGGTGTGCCGCGGTGATCCCCCGGCTTTGCCCGGACTTTACGGGATCATGCCACTGGTGTTGATCATGAGTGGGGCGGCCGGTACCCAACCGTGACGGCTCCGTGATCCACGGGCCCCGGGGCCCGTACGGCGTGACGGACTCCACCCGCCGCACAGGGCGAACTCCGTTCACAATGAACTGTGATCTCTCCGGTCTCCTCGATGCCCCGGAGCGCCCACCGGTCCAGGCCGGAGGCGACTCCCTACGTAGACCTCACCCGTGCCGAGTGGAGCGCGCTGCGCGACAAGACGCCGCTGCCGCTGACCGCCGAGGAGGTCGAGAAGCTGCGTGGCCTGGGCGATGTCATCGACCTCGACGAGGTACGGGACATCTATCTGCCGCTGTCCCGGCTCCTGAATCTGTACGTGGAGGCCACGAACGGGCTCAGAGGCGCCCTGAACACCTTCCTGGGCGAGCGGCGCTCCCAGTCCGGCACCCCGTTCGTGATAGGCGTCGCGGGGTCCGTGGCGGTGGGCAAGTCCACCGCCGCCCGCCTCCTGCAGGCCCTCCTCTCCCGCTGGCCGGAACACCCGCGCGTGGAACGCGTCACCACGGACGGCTTCCTGCTGCCCACCAAGGAGTTGCAGGCCCGCGGGCTGATGTCGCGGAAAGGTTTCCCCGAGTCGTACGACCGCCGTGCGCTCACCCGTTTCGTCGCCGACATCAAGGCCGGCAAGGACGAGGTGACGGCGCCCGTCTACTCGCACCTGATCTACGACATCCTCCCGGACCGCAAGCTCACGGTCCGGCGCCCGGACATCCTGATCGTCGAGGGCCTGAACGTGCTCCAGCCCGCCCTCCCCGGCAAGGACGGCCGCACCCGCGTGGGTCTGGCGGACTACTTCGACTTCAGCGTGTACGTCGACGCCCGCGCCGAGGACATCGAGCGCTGGTACCTGAGCCGGTTCAGGAAGCTCCGGCGGACCGCCTTCCAGGACCCGTCGTCGTACTTCCGCAAGTACACCCAGGTCTCCGAGGAGGAGGCGCTGGACTACGCCCGCACGATGTGGCGGACCGTCAACAAGCCCAATCTGCTGGAGAACGTGGCACCGACCCGGGGCCGTGCCACCCTGGTCCTGCGCAAGGGCCCGGACCACAAGGTGCAGCGGCTCAGCCTGCGCAAGCTGTAGGACCGCGGGTCCGCCGGCCGGGGCGGCCTGTTAGAAAGGGCGTCATGCTGCATCTGCGCCTGATCGCCCCGGCCGAGCACACCGACGACGTGGTGCGTCTGATCGAGCGGACGGTCGGAACCGCCCACCTCGTCGTGCTGCCGGGCGCCGCCCGCAATCCCGCCGGGGACGTCGTGATGTGCGACGTCGCGCGCGAGTCGGGCGACGAACTGATCGGCCGGCTCAGGGAGCTGGGCCTGGACGAGACCGGTTCGATAGCGGTCGAGAACATCGACCTGTCCCTGTCCCGGCGGGCCGAGAAGGCCGAGCAGGAGGCACCGGGCGAGGGTGCGGACGCGGTGCTGTGGGAGCACCTGGCGGACGCGACGCACGAGGAGTCCACGCTGTCGGTCACGTACGTCGCCTTCCTCACGCTCGCCACGATGATCGCGGCCTGCGGTGTCGTCCTCGACAACGCGATCCTGATCGTGGGCGCGATGGCGGTGGGGCCGGAGTTCGGCCCGCTGGCGGGGCTCAGCACCGCACTCGTGCGGCGGGTGCCCCGGCTGGCCGTCCGCTCGCTGGTGGCCCTGCTGGTGGGCTTCGCGGCGGCCATGCTGGTGACGGTCGGCTTCACCTACTTCATGGACGCGCTGGAACTGTTCAGCCGGGTCAAGCTGGACGCCGAACGCCCCAGTACCAACTTCATCTACCGTCCGGACGCCTTCTCGTTCGTCGTCGCGGTGCTCGCGGGCATCGCCGGCACGCTCTCACTGACGTCGGCGAAGTCGGGCGCGCTGATCGGTGTCGCCATCTCGGTCACCACGGTCCCGGCGGCGGCGAACGCGGCCGTGGCCTTCGCCTACGAGGACTACCGCCAGGCGTGGGGCTCGACCGAACAGCTCCTGCTGAACCTGCTGGGCATCGTCCTGGCGGGCGCGCTCACCCTGCTGGCCCAGAAGTGGCTCTGGGCCAGGCAGCGCGAACGGGCCCGCAGGGCCGGGGGCTTCCAACCGAAAGCGTCCCGACCCGGCGACAGGGCCTAGCAGGCCCTGTCGTTTGGATCATCCCGGCGTCGCGGGGTCCGGCACGCACATCTGCGGCGTTGTCGTCGGTTGCCGACGCTCCGCGTCGGCGCCCTCCTCCGCCTTGCAGCTGCACGCACCGGACCCCGCTCGGGTCGGCCGGAAGGCGCCGGGACCCACAGCCGGCCTGATCCAAACGACAGGGCCTAGCCGAGGGCCGACTTCACCGCGTCCGCCAGCCGCCCCGCGACCGACCTGGCCTGGTCGATGTCGGCGGCCTCGACCATCACCCGCACCAGCGGCTCGGTGCCCGAGGGACGCAGCAGGACCCGCCCGGTGGAGCCGAGCTCCCGCTCGGCCTCGGCGACGGCGGCGGACAGGTCCGCGGACGACGCGACCCGGGACTTGTCGACGTCCGGAACGTTCACGAGGACCTGCGGCAGCCGCTCCATCACGGACGCGAGGTCCTTGAGCGTACGGCCGGTCTCGGCGACCCGCGCCGCCAGCAGCAGGCCGGTCAGCGTGCCGTCACCGGTGGTGGCGTGGTCGAGGACGATGACATGGCCGGACTGCTCGCCGCCGAGCGTGTAGCCCTTGTCCTTCATCTCCTCCAGGACGTACCGGTCGCCGACCGCGGTCTGCACGAGGGTGAGCCCCTCGCGCTCCAGGGCGAGCTTGAAGCCGAGGTTGGACATGACGGTCGCGACGACGGTGTCGGAACGCAGCGCGGAACGCTCCCGCATCGCCAGCGCCAGCACGGCCAGGATCTGGTCGCCGTCCACCTCCTCGCCCGTGTGGTCCACGGCGAGACAGCGGTCGGCGTCGCCGTCGTGCGCGATGCCGAGGTCCGCGCCGTGCTCGACGACGGCCGCGCGCAGCCGGTCCAGATGGGTGGAGCCGCAGCCGTCGTTGATGTTGAGCCCGTCCGGCTCCGCGCCGATCGTGACGACCTGCGCGCCCGCGCGGGTGAACGCCTCGGGCGAGACCCGGGCGGCGGCGCCGTGCGCCTCGTCGAGGACGACGCTGACCCCGTCGAGCCGGTTCGGGAGGGCGTCCAGGAGGTGGGCCACGTACTGGTCGAAGCCCGCGTCGTACTCCGTCACCCGGCCGACCCCGGACCCCGTGGGCCGGTCCCAGGGGGCGCCGGTGCGGTGCTCCTCGTACACGGCCTCGATGCGGTTCTCCAGTTCGTCGGCGAGCTTGTGCCCGCCGCGGGCGAAGAACTTGATGCCGTTGTCGGGCATGGCGTTGTGGCTGGCGGAGAGCATCACGCCGAGGTCGGCGCCGAGCGCGCCGGTCAGATGGGCGACGGCCGGGGTGGGCAGCACGCCGACGCGCAGCACGTCCACTCCGGCGCTGGCGAGACCGGCGACCACGGCGGCCTCCAGGAACTCCCCGGACGCGCGGGGATCCCGCCCGACGACCGCCGTCGGCCGGTGGCCCTCGAAGGTGCCCGCCTCGGCGAGCACGTGGGCCGCCGCCACGGAGAGGCCGAGTGCCATCTCGGCCGTCAGGTCCGCGTTGGCGACACCGCGCACGCCGTCCGTGCCGAAGAGTCGTCCCACTGTCTGTCCTCCGAACTTGCTGCGAATGTGCGGCTCATGCCGAGTGTCCGGACAGCGACCGGTTACGTACATGGGTCACCCGGACCTTGCCTTCAGGACCTATCCCCTGCCGCCGGTTCCGGGACCGCCGGAATTGCTCCATAAGCCCGTGTTAAGCAACCATCCCCCGTAAACGAACCGCCCCGGCGGCACAAAGCGTGCTGCCGGGGCGATGCGTGCTTGCGGCAGGCGCGGACACCTGCGCGACCAGCGGGACGCGTCAGCGCTTGCTGTACTGCGGCGCCTTGCGGGCCTTCTTCAGACCGGCCTTCTTCCGCTCGACCGCGCGGTCGTCGCGGCGCAGGAAGCCGGCCTTCTTCAGCGGGCCGCGGTTGTTGTCGACGTCCGCCTCGTTCAGCGCGCGGGCGACACCGAGACGGAGCGCACCGGCCTGGCCGGAGACACCGCCACCGGCGATGCGGGCGATGACGTCGTAGCGGCCCTCGAGCTCGAGCACCTTGAAGGGCTCGTTGACTTCCTGCTGGTGCACCTTGTTCGGGAAGTAGTCCTCGAGGGTGCGACCGTTGATCTTCCACTTTCCGGAGCCCGGAACGATCCGGACGCGGGCGATGGCGTTCTTGCGGCGGCCCAGGCCGGCGGCGGGCTGGGGCTCACCGAAGCGGGAGGCGAGGGACTCGGAGGTGTACTCACCCTCCAGCGGGACCTCGGTCTCGGTGGTGTAGCTGTCGATGTCAAGCTCTTCGAGCGGCTGCTCGGCAGTGGTCTCGGCCACGATTCTCCTCAGATTCTCTTCAGTCTTAGGGGGTGGCCGGACTTACTGCGCGACCTGGCTGATCTCGTACGGCACCGGCTGCTGGGCTGCGTGCGGGTGCTGGTCGCCCGAGTAGACCTTCAGCTTCGAGAGCATCTGACGACCCAGGGTGTTCTTGGGGAGCATGCCCTTGACGGCCTTCTCCACGGCCTTCTCCGGGTTCTTCGCCAGCAGGTCGTCGTAGCGGACCGCGCGCAGACCGCCCGGGTAGCCGGAGTGGCGGTAGGCCATCTTCTGGGTCCGCTTGTTGCCGGACAGGTGGACCTTGTCGGCGTTGATGATGATGACGAAATCGCCGGTGTCCACGTGGGGCGCGTAGATCGGCTTGTGCTTGCCGCGCAGCAGGGTGGCGGCGGTGGTCGCCAGACGGCCCAGGACGACGTCCTGAGCGTCGATGACGTGCCACTGACGCGTCACATCGCCGGGCTTGGGGCTGTACGTACGCACGGTTCGTAGCCTTCGCTTCTTCAGTGAGGTTCCTGACAAGGTCACCGAAGACGATCACGACAGCCCTGACCGCACTGCGGTGACGCAAGCCGCGTGCTGGTCGCTGGTCATCGGCCCGGTGGACCGGTGTAAGGGCCCCTCACGTGAGAATGAGCAAGCCAATACACATAACGAACAGCCAGAATAACGGGAGCGCCCGTACGGGTCAAAACGACGGTGCCGCCGCCCCGTGAGCACCACGGGTGTCACCCCCCGTGCCCGGCCGCGGACGGGAGGTGCCGGCGAACGGGACGACACCGCCCCGGACGACCGCACAGGGGCGGAGGGGGAGATTCCCGTACAGGCCCGTCAAAGCCTCGGCGCCCTTGGTTTTCCGGCCCTGGGGGCCGCACCGGGCGGCCCGTGCCCCGTCTAAGATGCGCCGCATGAGTTATGGGCAGGGGGAGCCCCAGTGGGATCCCTGGAAACCGAGTTCCCAGCAGCACCAGTGGGGGAGCCAGGGCGCCACCCCGGACTGGGCCGCGCTCGCCGAGGCCTCGGAGGCGCGCAACAGGCGCCGCCGCCTGCTGCTGATCCTGGGCGGCGCCCTGGCCACCGTCGCGGTGGGCACCGCCGTCGCCATGGCGGTCGTGTCGGCGAACGGCGACACCGGCGCGTCGGGCAAGCCCACCCGTGAGCTGCCGGGCACGGCGGGCATCCCCAGTCAGAGCGCCGACGCCGATCCCTCGTTCGCGCCGACCTCGGCCCCTCCCCCGCTGGACCCGATGGACTTCATCTCCAGCGCGGCGAAGGACACCGCCCCCATCAGCGCGAACACGCTCTTCCCCGGCACCCAGCTGACCATGGGCACGAACGTCTACAAGAAGGGCCCCACCGCCTCCACGGCGAAGTGCGCGTCGGCCGTGCGGGGGACGCTGCCCGCGGTGCTCACCAAGAACGGCTGCACCCGCCTCATGCGCGCCAGCTACACCAAGGACGGCGTCGCGGTGACGGTCGGCGTGGCCCTCTTCGACACCGCGGCCCAGGCGACGAAGGCCAAGCAGCAGGCGGACGGCAGGAGCATCCTCACCTCGCTGACCGGTCAGGGCGTGCCCACGTTCTGCCGTACGACGGTCTGCCGCTCCACCACCAACTCCTACGGCCGCTACGCGTACTTCACGCTCGCCGGCTTCACCGGCGGCAAGGACGTGACGGCCAAGGACGCGAAGGTCTTCGCGGCCGGCGACGACCTGGCGGAGTTCGCGTTCCGCCAGATACGCCGCCGCGGCGAGGCGCAGGCGTCGGCGGCGGCCAACCGGTGACCGCCGGGGGCCCGGGGCTCCCGGCGGCGCGCGCACGCGGTACGGCCGCCCGCAGCGGGCCCGCCCGCATCAGGGCCATCCGCATCAGGGCCATCCGCACCGGCGCCCCCGCACCGGGCCCGCCCGCCCTGTCGCGGCCCCGGCCGCAGGTCACAGCCGCTTGGCGCTGCGCAGCGTCTTCGCGTAGTAGCCGTTGCCGTCCAGCCGGGACACACCGCCCAGGTCGCCGATGGTCGGGCCGTTGACCTCCTCACGGCTCGAGACGAAGATCAGGTGGCCTTCCGTGTCGTAGCCGAGCACCATGCCCACGTGGTCCAGCCGCTGCCCGGTCCGGGTGTCGAGCTTGAAGAAGACGAGGTCCCCGGGCTGCAGCTGATCGATGGCCGTCGGCCGGTCCTGCGCCGATATCCCGTGCAGCGGCAGTATGTCGACGCCCTCGTTCGAGCGGGCCATCCCGTTGGCGGTGCGCGGCAGGCCGTCGCCCGCGTCGTCCGTGGCCATCAGGGGGTAGCGGGCGCGGTATCCGATCACCAGACGGATGAACCCCGAGCAGTCCACCGACCGGGCGCGTACGGCCTCCGGCTCCCCGACCGTCCCGTCCCGGAAGGGATACCGGAGGCCGAGGTAGTCGTAGAAGTCGGACTGCTCCAGGCGCAGGTCGCCGCCCTCGGCACCCGTCGTGTTCAGCGGACCGAAGTTCGCGTCGCCCGCGTAGGCGACGCCCTGCGCGTCCTTCTTCACCGGCGCGTCCTGCACGTACTGGAAGGCGGTGGCGAAGAGGTCGTCCTCCTTGCTGTCCGCGTACTCGGTGTACCACTCCTTGAACCAGCGCTTGTCCTCCGACCCCTTCGACCAGGGCTCGGGCATGAGCCGGACCCAGTCCGTCGTGGACACCTTGGACCTGGTCGACGTCGGCTCCCCGAACGTGCGCGCCGGCCCGGTCAGCGTCGCGGTGCGCGCCCCGTCGGTGAGCACGGCCTTGATCCGGCCGTCGGCCCCGCGCAGCACCGAGCGTGCGGGGTTGTCCAGCCGGGTCCAGTGCTCCTCGCCCTTCTCGGACGCCCCGCCGGAGCGCCCGGAGCCGTCCAGCACGCCGACGTTCGTGATCTGCGGTATCCCCTGATCATCCCGTTTCCGCAGCTCCAGGGTGAGGTATCCGGACGCGGCGACCAGCGTCAGCACCACGGCCGCCGAGACGACCGGCCGCGACTTCTTCTTTGCTGCCATCGTTGTGTCCTCGGCTTTCAGACGGTGGGCATGACGCCGAGCAGCAGGCCCCCGGCGACGACGATGTAGGCCATGAGGGAGACGGTGCCCGTGGCCAGCAGAGTGGCCCCCTTGGGCTGGCGCACCATCTGGTAGGCGATCAGACCGGGCACGATGAAGCCGAGCGTCTGGTTGCCGTACATGAGCGGGAACTCCAGGGAGAGCACGATCATCACCGTGGCCTGGAGCAGCACGCCCAGCAGCACCACCGCGGCGAACAGCCGCTTGCCGTAGAGGATCACCAGCCGCTGCATGACCTTGGTGCCCGCGTAGGTCAGTGCCGTGACGCCCACGACCATCGCTGCCCGCTGCAGGTCCTCGATGAGCGTCAGGGCGAGCCAGCCCGGCGTGATCATGCCGCCGGGCGACAGGTTGGTGGTGAGATAGCAGAGCAGCGAGAAGAACAGTCCTATGGCGATGCCCAGGGCGGCCATCTCGGGGGTCAGGGTGGCGGTGGTCAACGGGGTCTCCGGCAGGCGTGCGAGGTCTGGGACGAGGCGGTCGGGCCCGGGGGCCACCGCCGCGCTCACGGGGGTCAGGAACGCGGCGGCCAGCCGCTGTCGGCCGAGGGGGGCGGGGTGCCGCCGTAGCCGTCGTGGCGGCCGGCCTCCTGGACGGGAGCCGTGTACGCCCCCTCCTGCCCGGCGTGGCCCGGATACCCGACGATCGGTATCTCCTGGGTCCGGGAGGCCTGGTACCGCTCCTCCCAGGCGGCGGGATACGAGGCGAACGGGTCCAGGAGCAGCGACTGGGACGGCGGAACGACGGCACCGGTGCGCTCACTCGCCGCGGCGGGCGTCTCGTCCGCCGGGAGCTCGGCCAGGTACTCGAGGAGTTCCTCGCCCTGTCCGTGGATGTTGCCGATGGCCACGAGGGAGGAGTCCGCGGGCAGGCGGTCGAACAGGGCGGGCATGAACTCCTCGGCCGACCGCCGCTCCCCGCCCAGGTCGACGGCCCGGTCGCGCCACTCGGCGGGGATGGCGTCGATGGCGCTCCTGGCGGGGTGCCCGATCACGAAGACGTTGTCCGGCCGCAGCTCGGGGACGATCTGGCCCATCTGCCCGTTGCGCTCGACCCGGTCGGGGCGGCAGTTGATCACGACGT
The DNA here is from genome assembly GCF_042869095.1 of Streptomyces sp. NPDC007264. NCBI lineage: Bacteria > Bacillati > Actinomycetota > Actinomycetes > Kitasatosporales > Streptomycetaceae > Streptomyces > Streptomyces sp. NPDC007264. The sequence continues at coordinate 93,910 of NZ_JBIAFD010000009.1, read as the reverse complement.
TCAGCGGCCGGCTGATCGCTCCGAGGTCGAGCAGCTGGTTGATGTTCATCAGGGTGGACTCCGGGTCGTTCGCCGCGAAGACGTTGGCGAACGCGAGCCGCTTGCCGTCGGGTGTGAGACAGCGCTCCACGGAGAGCACGCCCGGGTCCGGCGGGGCGTCGTACATGCCCTGCAGGGCGACCTGCCGCTCCACCCCGAGGAGCTCCGCCACGACCAGTGCGATCGCCACGTTCTCCTTGAAGGTGAACCAGCTGAATCCCCGCAACTCGCTGTCGGAGACCGATTCCGGGTCCGCGTAGACGAGTTGGCAGTTCCGGGCGTCCGCCTCCTCCTGGAGGATGTGGAAGCGTTCCCGTTCCGCGGTGACGCAGATGCCGTTCTCCGGCATGGAGCGGCACAACGACCGTGCCACGTCGTCCAGGGTGGGGCCCATCTCGGCGAGGTGGTCCTCCCGGACGTTGCACAGCACGCCGATCGTCGAGCGGATCAGCTTGCTCTGGTTCACCTCCTGCAGGGCCGGCATGACGGCCATGCACTCGATGACCAGCGCGTCGGGCCGGTACGCGGCGGCCCTGCGGACGATGCCGATCTGCTCCACCACGTTGGCGATCCCGAACTTGCGGTAGACCGGCTCCTCGGTCGCGTCGGGGTGGACGAACCGTGCGGCCGTCCCCGTCGTCTTCGCGACGGTGACGAGGCCGCCGCCGCGCAGGGCGCCCGCGCACAGCCGGGTGATGGAGGACTTGCCGCGGATCCCGTTGACGAGCACCCGCGAGGGGATGCTGTGCAGGCTGGCGTAGTGCCTGCGCTGCTCGACGATGCCCGCGACGAGCAGGGACACACCGCCGGCCAGCAGGACGAAGTACAGATAGAGCACAGCGGGTCACCTTTCCTGGGCGGCGGGCCGGGGCTCGGCGTACGGGCGCGCCTGGTTCTGCCTGCGGGCCTGCAACTGCTGGCGGAGCAGTTCGAGGCTGCGCACGACGGCGCCCACCTCGTCGTGGTAGCGGGGGTAGAGCACGGTCTTGAGATCACCGTCAGCGAGCTTCTCCGCGCCGGACGCGAGGCTCCGCATGGGCCGGGCCACGACCAGGTGCACCCAGCCCAGGCAGACGACGATCGCGGCCAGGCCGAGCATCCCGGCGAGCACGCTGCGGTCCTCCCGCACGTAGGGGGTGATCTGGAAGTGCTTGGCGCCCTGCCAGCTGACGACGCTCCAGCCGATGTCGGCGGCCTCGCCGCCCCCGGAGAAGGGGGCCGCGGCGGCGACGGTCACGGCCCGTCCCTCGCGTATCAGCAGCCCGTTCTCCACGGGGCCCGCGCCGACCTGTACGTTTCCGGCCCTGACCAGCTCGGGCAGGGTGTCGCCCGGCAGCCTCTCGAAGGCCAGGAAGCCCTCGCTGCCGGCGATGGTCAGCGTCTGGGAGTCCACCACGCGGACCTCGCCGAGCCCGGGCCGGTCCAGCAGCGAGTTGAGGAACTCCACCCGCACCTCGCCGACCAGGGTCAGTCCCTTCCTTCCCGGGACGGGAGCCCCGGCCTGGACCACCGGTTTCTTGCCGCCCCTGCCCGCCACCCTGATCAACGGAAGATCCTTCCCGCGGCTCCAGGCGGCGTGCGGTTCCTGCCCGGCGTGCAGGGAGACGGTGCCGTCCTCGGCCACGAGGTACAGGGTCGCGTAGCGGGGGTGGTCGCGCAGCGTGGTCTCCAGCAGGGCGCGGACCGTCTCGTCGTCGGCGTTCCCGCCGATCAGGCGGGACGTCGAGACGACGTCCGCGTGCGCCTCGTTGAGCGCCCTGCGCACCCGGTCGGCGATCAGGTCGGTGCGGTCGCGCTGGTCGTTGACCATGGAGGCGGGGACGCTGACCGAGGCGTCCGTGCGGTTGAGCAGCAGGCCGACCGGTACGCACCACAGCAGCAGCAGTACGGCCGTCAGGGCGAGCGGCAGGCGCACCCCGAACCGTGACTTCCGTCGCTGTCCGGGATCGGCGGGGCCGCCCTCACCCCGCAACTGCCCGCGCAGTTGTTCGAGGGCGGAGCCGATGCGTGCGGCCTCACCCCACCGGGGCACTGCCACCGGCCGGGTCAGATCGCCTCTGGCCAGCCTGCGGGCCTCCAGGAACAGGCGCAGCAGCGGCCGCTGCACGGTCGTCCACAGCACGGCCACCGCCAGCAGTCCGAGCGCCACCAGGGCCCCGGCGGCCAGCAGCCCGTACAGCTCGCGGCCCTGCTCGACGGCCTGCTGCCGGACCACGGGGAGCAGGGCCACCACGGTGAGGCCGAGTCCGGCGCCGGCGCTCTGCTTCGTCTCGGGGTCGGCGGAGGCGAGGGAGGCGTAACCCGCCGTGGCCACGCGGCCGTTGTACTCCTTGCCGAGCAGGGTGCCGCTGACGCCGGGGTAGCCCCGGGAGCCCGGCTCCTTGGTGCTGACCGGGTTCCGCTCGGACAGGTCGGCCGCCCGGGCGGACAGGTCGGTCATCTGCTTCTGCAGGAAGGCCAGTTCCTCGCGTTCCTGGTCGGAGTTGAGCGCCTCGGCCTGCTCGAAGCCGGCCACGGCGAGGACCTCACCGTTTCGGGCCACCACCGCCATGGAGCGGAACGGCCCCAGGTTGATGGAGGGCACGGCCAGGCTGTTGGACGCGATCAGCAGCTGCTGCGGCTGTCCCTTCCAGGACAGGACCGCCATGGTCATCAGGCGTACTTCACCGGTCTCCAGCCGCACCATGCGGGGCACCAGGGCCTTGTCCCCGGTGAGCACGTCCTTGGTCAGCCAGGCCAGCGGAATCGTTTCTCCTCGGGCGGCGAGAACCTTGCCGCTCTCCAGGTCGAGGACGCTGGTGCCGGTCCACTTCTGGTAGGTCTTCCCCAGGTCGGACAGCACGTGTTCCGGTTGGACCGGCGAGCCGGCGTTCAGCGCGGTCGCGGTGCGGTCCAGGTCGGCGACCCGCTCGTCGACCGAGGCCCGCAGGGCGATGGCGCCGTCCTCCGCGAAGTGCTGCTGCGACGCCAGCACCGCCTTCGGCACGACCTGGTCACCGATGGGTCCCAGCACCTTGGCGGTCAGCCCGGCGAGGGCCAGCGTGAGCACGAACAGCAGGGCGATCGGGGGACGTATGCCGCCAAGGAGCGGCATGTCCGCTCGTCTGCGGCTGCGCCGCCGGCCCTTCCCACGGGGGCGCTCGGCAAGGGTGGATGTCACCGGTGGTCTACCTCTCCGACCTGTACGGGTGCGCAGCGCCCATCAGGGGAGGACCGCTGGCAAACGGGGGTGATCGAGTCTTTTCCTGACAGACTCGTCACGGGCGCCGAGGTTGTACGCGGGGCCCGAACTACGCAGTGGCGCTAATCACGCTCCAGCGTGAGTTCCTTCAGCCCGTCGCCGCCGGGAGCTCCCCGGTTGTAGAGGAAGCCGCGGGTGCGGTCGGCCGCGAGCTGGTAGCGGGCGATGCGGTCCGGGGGCAGATCTCCCGGCTCGTCGAGCATGTGCCGCACATCCACCACCCGGTGGTCGGTGACCGCGCCGTCGGGCGCCTTGTCGCCGTCCTCCACCTCGGGCGGAATGTCCACCAACGTCGTGCGGTAGCGGGCGGAGACGTCCCAGCCGTCCGCGGTCTCCCGGAATGTGAACCAGCCGATCACGCCCTCCTCGGTGAGTCCCGTCGGCGAGGAGTGGCGGGCGACCTCGTTGCCCAGGCTGAAGGCGACCCAGGTGCCGTTCACCTTCTGGATCGGCTGCACCACATGGGGGTGGTGGCCGATCACCAGGTCGACCCCGGTCTCCTTGGTGACGCGCTCCACCAGTTGCAGCTGCGGGACGCTCGGCTCGTTGTAGTGCTCAAGACCCCAGTGGAGCGTGAGGATCACCACCTCGGCCCCCAGCCTGCGGGCGCGGGTCTCCGCCTTCTTGATCTCCTCGGTGCCGATCCGGTTGAACGCCCACCGCTCCTTGCCGGGCGTCGGGTTGAGGAAGGACTCCCAGGAGAAGGCCAGGTGGGCGACCTTGACGCCGTTGACCTCGCGGATGTTGATCCGCTTCGCCTCGGCAGGGGTGCGCGCGGAGCCGGTGTGGCCGAGTCCGACCTCGTCCATCGCGTCCAAGGTCTGCTTCACGGCCTTGAGACCGTGGTCGAACGTGTGGTTGGAGGCGGTCGAGCACGTGTCGTACCCCACATCCTTCAACGTCCCCAGGATCTGCGGCGGGACGAGGAACTCCGGATAGCCCTCGAAGGGGCCCCGGGGGTTTCCGACCGGCGTCTCCAGATGGCAGATCGCCAGGTCGGCCTTGCTGATGATCGGCTTAACCCCGGCGAGCAGCGGCCCGAAGTCCAGTCCGGCCTCTCCCTCGCCGGTCGCCTTGGCGTCCTTCGCGGCCTGCTCGACCAGTTCGGGGTGGATGAGGATGTCCCCGGCGGCGGCGACGGTGAACGAGCGTCCGCCCGGCTTCACCGACGACGCGGCAGCACCCGAGGTGCACCCGGCGGTCAGTGCGGCGAGCGCGATCAGGGCTACCGTACGCCCCATGCGGAGAGGTTCACGAAATGTCACCGCGTAATGTTCACATGCACCACACAACTATCAGGAACTCTGCCATCACGAAGCGATCACATTTCCTTACCGTATTCACACTCTTCGGGCTCGTGCTCGCCCTGTTCGGCTGCCGGACGTCGACGCACGGCGCCACGGACGGTTCCGTTCCGCCTTCCCGGGAACTGGTCGACCTGCGGAGCCGGATCCTCGCGTACACGGCGCGGTTCACGCCCGGCGGGAACTACACACCGCCGGACCGCGGCGAGCGCGAGCGGATCGCCCAGGGCGTGGGGCGCCTCCTGGACGGGCACGCAAAGGACGCGGAACGGCTGCTCGCCGACGTCGGTCTGGGCATCACCCGCCTCACCGACACCGCCTCGGGCCGCAGATACGACGAGATCGCCGCCGTCCGGTCCGGCGTGGCCGAGCACTGGGGCCGGCTGTATCTGAACGCGGACTCGGCCCTCCGCTGGAGCGTCCAGGTGCCGCACCCCGTGGCCGACCGGGACACGGAACTGCTGGGCGTACGGCTGCTGGAGGACACCCCCGGCGGAGCGCTGGTCATGGCCGGCGCCCACCGGAAAGCGGGCCGGAACGGTGCCGCGGACGTCTCCCACCGCGAGGACAGCGCCTTCCACACCGTGATCGTGGAACTCCAGAGGCGCGGCGTACCCGGCCTCCAACTGCACGGCTTCGCCAGGACGTCGCAGCGCCCCTACGAGGCCGTGGTGTCCACCGGCGCGGCGCGGAGCGTGCTCGACGAGACCTCCGCCTTGGCCGACCGCATGGAGGCCCACGGGCTACGGGTGTGCCGGGCGTGGTCGGCGCGGTGCCCGGTGGAGGGCACCACGAACGTCCAGGGCCGTAGCGCGCAGCGGCAGCACGCGGAGTTCGTGCACGTGGAGCTCGCCCCCGGCGCACGCGGACACGGCAAGGACGCCGACGCCGCCGCGGCGGCCCTGTCGGGGCTCACCGCGGACTGGAGGGACCGCTGAGCACGCCGGCCGCCGCTCGATGGCAGAGCACCGGACGCGCCGGGCCACCGCTCGGCGACAGAGCACCGGACCGGACCCGCCGGCCCGCCGGCCCGCCGGCCCACCGCTCAGCAGCAGCCCGTGGCCGCTCCCGGCAGCGACCGCTTGTTCCGCGCCTCCCTGCTGCGGGCGGCCAGCAGCTCGTCGGCGGGGTAGCCGACCTCCTCCAGGGTCAGCCCGTGCGGCCGTACGACATGCACCGCCGAGTCCCGTACGCCGGCCGCCAGCACCTTCCCCGGCCAGTCGGGCGCCCGGTGCCCGTCCCCCACGAACAGCAGCGCCCCGATCAGCGACCGCACCATGTTGTGGCAGAAGGCGTCCGCCCGGACGGTGGCGGTGATGATCCCGTCGTCGCCGCGCGCCAGGCTCAGCTCCTGGAGCGTACGGATCGTGGTGGCGCCCTCGCGCCGCTTGCAGTAGGCGGCGAAGTCGTGCTCGCCGATCAGCGGCCGCGCCGCCTCGTTCATGGCGTCGACGTCGAGCGGCCAGTCGTGCCACAGCACATGGCCCCGCAGCAGCGGGTCGACTCCGCCCGGGTTGTCGGTGACCCGGTACGCGTACCGCCGCCAGACCGCCGAGAAACGGGCGTTGAAGCCGCTGGGCGCCTCTCTGAGGGCCCACACCCGCACGTCCTTGGGCAGGCGCCCGGCGAGCCGCTTCAGCAGCTTCCCGCGGTGTTCGGCCCACACCTCCCGCGGCAGATCGACATGGGCGACCTGTCCCCGCGCGTGCACCCCGGCGTCGGTGCGCCCGGCCACGGTGAGCTCGCAGGCCGCGTCCCGGACCCGGGTGACGGTGCGCAGGGCGTCCTCGATCTCCGCCTGGACGGTCCGCCTGCCACCGGCCTGCTTGGCCCAGCCGTGGAAGCCGCTGCCGTCGTAGGAGAGGTCGAGGCGGATGCGGACGTCACCGGGCTGTACTTCGTCACTCACAAGGCGATCCTCTCAGTACGGCATCCTCTCGGAGACGCGAAAGCGGGCCCGCCCCGAAGGGCGGACCCGCTCAGCGTGCGGCGGTGCCTCAGGCGTCCTCGGACCCCTCGGCGGCCTCCACGGCCGGAGCCTCGGTGGCCTCCTCCGCCTTCGCGGTCTCGGTCTCCTTGACGGCGCGCTTGGTCGCCGCCTCGGCCTCGCCGACCGCCTTCTGCTGCACCGTCAGCGCCTCGACCAGCTCGATGACCGCCATGGGCGCGTTGTCGCCACGGCGGTTGCCGATCTTGGTGATGCGGGTGTAGCCACCGGGCCGGTTCTCGTAGCGCGGGCCGATCTCGGTGAAGAGCGTGTGGACGATGCTCTTGTCCGTGATGACCTGGAGCACCTGGCGGCGGTTGTGAAGGTCGCCCTTCTTCGCCTTGGTGACCAGACGCTCCGCGTACGGGCGCAGGCGGCGGGCCTTCGCCTCGGTGGTGGTGATACGGCCGTGCTCGAACAGCGCCTTCGCGAGGTTCGCGAGGATCAGCTTCTCGTGCGCGGCACTGCCGCCCATGCGGGCACCCTTGGTGGGCTTCGGCATCGTGTTTCTCCTAGGTGTCTGCCCCGGCCGTGTCAGGTACCGGGGTCAGTATCCGAGCGGGCGGTCGCCCGTCGGAGATCCGGGCGAACCCGGAGGTCTGGCCGGCGGGGCCGGGAGACCCCGCGCCCCGCCGGTGACGATCAGTACTGCTCGGTCTCGACGAACCCGGCGTCCGCGTCGTCGTCGGCGCCGAAGGCGTCCGCGGCGGCGGTCGGGTCGAATCCGGGCGGGCTGTCCTTCAGGGCCAGGCCCATGCCGGCCAGCTTCGCCTTGACCTCGTCGATGGACTTCGCGCCGAAGTTGCGGATGTCCAGCAGGTCCGCCTCGGAACGGGCCACGAGCTCGCCCACCGAGTGGATGCCCTCGCGCTTGAGGCAGTTGTAGGAGCGGACGGTGAGCTCCAGCTCCTCGATCGGCAGTGCCAGATCGGCGGCGAGGGCGGCATCCGTCGGGGACGGACCCATGTCGATGCCCTCGGCGTCGATGTTCAGCTCGCGCGCCAGGCCGAACAGCTCGACCAGGGTCTTGCCCGCCGACGCCATGGCGTCGCGCGGACGCATGGCCTGCTTGGTCTCGACGTCGACGATCAGCTTGTCGAAGTCGGTGCGCTGCTCGACACGGGTCGCCTCGACCTTGTAGGTGACCTTGAGAACCGGCGAGTAGATCGAGTCGACCGGGACACGGCCGATCTCCTGGCCCACCTGCTTGTTCTGCACGGCGGAGACGTAACCGCGACCGCGCTCGACGGTCAGCTCCATCTCCAGCTTGCCCTTGCCGTTGAGCGTGGCGAGGACGAGGTCGGGGTTGTGCACCTCGACACCGGCCGGGGGCGCGATGTCGGCGGCGGTGACGAGACCCGGGCCCTGCTTGCGCAGGTACATCACGACCGGCTCGTCGTGCTCGGAGGAGACGACCAGCTGCTTGATGTTCAGGATCAGGTCGGTGACGTCCTCCTTGACGCCCGGCACGGTGGTGAACTCGTGCAGAACGCCGTCGATGCGGATGGACGTGACCGCCGCACCCGGGATCGAGGAGAGGAGCGTACGACGCAGGGAGTTGCCGAGGGTGTAGCCGAAGCCCGGCTCCAGCGGCTCGATCACGAACCGGGAGCGGAACTCGTCGACGACCTCTTCGGTCAACGAGGGACGCTGAGCGATCAGCATGTGTGGATCAGATCCTTCAGTCGTGGGCGCCCGCTATATGACGCCCTACGGAGCCGCACCGAAAGGGTGCGGTACTGCAAGGGTACGGGCGGTACGAACCGAACACGGAGCGTACCGCCCGATTCCTGCCAGGCAGGCCGTGCGTCAGACGCGGCGGCGCTTCGGCGGACGGCAGCCGTTGTGCGGGGTCGGGGTGACGTCCTGGATGGAGCCGACCTCGAGGCCCGTGGCCTGGAGGGAGCGGATCGCGGTCTCACGACCGGAACCCGGGCCCTTCACGAAGACGTCGACCTTGCGCATGCCGTGCTCCTGGGCACGACGCGCGGCCGACTCGGCGGCCATCTGCGCGGCGAACGGCGTGGACTTCCGGGAGCCCTTGAAGCCGACGTGGCCGGCGGAGGCCCAGGAGATCACGTTGCCGGACGGGTCCGTGATCGAGACGATCGTGTTGTTGAACGTGCTCTTGATGTGCGCGTGGCCGTGAGCGACGTTCTTCTTTTCCTTGCGGCGCACCTTCTTGGCAGCGCCCTGACGTCCCTTGGGGGGCATCCTCTATCTCCTAGGGAGGTGGTCGGTCCTACAGCGAAGACCGTGGACAGGTGTCCGCTGCGGACTACTTCTTGCCCGGCTTCTTCTTGCCGGCGATGGCGCGACGCGGACCCTTGCGGGTACGGGCGTTGGTGCTGGTGCGCTGGCCGCGGACGGGAAGACCGCGACGGTGCCGCAGGCCCTGGTAGCAGCCGATCTCGACCTTGCGGCGGATGTCGGCCTGGATCTCGCGACGGAGGTCACCCTCGGTCTTGACGTTGTTGTCGACGTACTCGCGGATCGCGACCAGCTGCTCCTCGGAGAGGTCACGAACACGGGTGTTCGGGTCCACTCCGGTGGCGGCCAGCGTCTGCTGGGACAGCGTCCGGCCGATGCCGAACACGTAGGTGAGGGCGACCTCCACGCGCTTGTCGCGCGGGATGTCAACACCGGAAACGCGTGCCATTCAATGGCTCCAGTTGATCTTCGGAGGTCTTCCGCAGAACCGGTTCCCAGCCGCCGTACGAGGTACGAACTGGGTCCCCGGCCTCCGAACCGGGGGTGTCAGACCTGAGGGATCAGGCCCGGGCCCTGCGTATGAACATGTTGCTCGCGTCGCGCGAATCCCTGCGAGTCGCAGAGGGTGCGGTCGTGCGTCAGCCCTGGCGCTGCTTGTGGCGCGGGTTCTCGCAGATGACCATGACCCGGCCGTGACGGCGGATCACCCTGCACTTGTCGCAGATCTTCTTGACGCTCGGCTTGACCTTCATGGGATGTGAGGTTCTCCGGGTCAGTGCCACCACCCCGTCGGACGGGGCAAGGGCAAGATCTACTTGTAGCGGTAGACGATCCGGCCACGCGTCAGGTCGTACGGAGACAGCTCCACCACGACCCGGTCGTCAGGGAGGATGCGGATGTAGTGCATGCGCATCTTGCCGCTGATGTGTGCCAGGACCTGGTGGCCGTTCTGGAGCTCGACCTTGAACATGGCGTTCGGCAGAGACTCGACGACAGTGCCCTCGATCTCGATGGCACCTTGCTTCTTGGCCACGCTTCGCCCTTCGAATCGACTACCTTGATCGGCCGCGCGCCCCGCATGCGGACATGCGAATGCACGAGAGCCGACGAGTCAGTCTACGTCAGGGCCCCTGGAAAGACGAATCGGGGAAGTCTGCCCCACACCCGAGATCACTATGCAAGGGGGTCGGGGGCGGCCGTGACGCCGTATTCGGCGAGCTTGGCCCTGCCCCCGTCGGGCGCGGTGAGGACCAGCGGGCCCTGCTCGGTCAGCGCGACCGAGTGCTCCCAGTGCGAGGACCAGGTGCCGTCGGTGGTGATGACGGTCCAGTCGTCCTCCAGGACGCGCGTCCTCGGCGTCCCGAGCGACACCATCGGCTCGATGGCGAGACAGAACCCGGGCACCAGCTTCGGCCCCTTGCCGCGCCGCCGGTCCACGTAGTTCAGCAGGTGGGGGTCCATGTGCATCTCGGTGCCGATGCCGTGCCCGCCGTAGTCCTCGACGATCCCGTAGCGCCCGCCGCCCGGCTTCGGCTGCCGGCGGATGTACGTCTCCACAGCCCGGGAGATGTCGACCAGCCGGTTGCCCTGCCTCATCGCCGCGATGCCGGCCCACATGGACTCCTCGGTCACCCGGGAGAGCTCGACCAGCTCCGGAGCGTGACCGGAGCCCACGAAGGCCGTGAAGGCGGCGTCGCCGTGCCAGCCGTCCACGATCGCGCCCGCGTCGATGGAGATGATGTCGCCGTCCTTGAGGACGACCTCGTCGGACGGGATGCCGTGGACCACGACCTCGTTCACCGAGGTGCAGATGGTCGCGGGGAAGCCGCCGTACCCCAGGAAGTTCGGCTTCGCGCCGTGCTCGTCGAGCACCTTGCGCGCGACCTCGTCCAGATCCTTCGTCGTGGCACCCGGCACGGCCGCCTCGCGCGTGGCCGCGTGCACCGCCGCGACCACCAGCCCGGCCTCACGCATCTTGGCGATCTGCTCGGGAGTCTTGATCTGCACCATGAGGGCTGCGGCCTTTCTGGACCGGAGAGGGAGCGGACTACATCAACGATACGGGCGGCCGGACGCTCGCTGTCCGCCCACGGCTCGGCCGCGGTCCCCTCGGGGAACCGCGGCCGGAGAGCGGCAGTGATGCCGACGTGCGACTACTTGTCGTCCGCCTTCGGGCCGAGCGCCTCCATCGCACGCTCGGTGATCTCGTCGACCTTGCCGAGCGCCGAGATGGTGACCACCAGGCCCTGCGCCTTGTAGTAGTCGATGATCGGCTCGGTCTGCGTGTGGTAGACCTCCAGCCGCTTGCGCACGGTGTCCTCGGAGTCGTCGTCCCGCTGGTACAGCTCGCCGCCGCAGAGGTCGCAGACGCCCTCCTGCTTCGGCGCCTTGTAGGCGACGTGGAAGACGTGCGCCGACTCGTTGCGGCAGACACGGCGGCCCGCGATGCGCTTGACCACCTCGTCCTCGGGGACCTCCAGGTCGAGCACCGCGTCGAGCTTCATGCCCTCGGTGCCGAGCGTCTCGTCCAGCGCCTGGGCCTGCGACACGTTGCGCGGGAAGCCGTCGAGCAGGAAGCCGTGCTCGGCGTCCGGCTGCTCCATGCGGTCCTTGGCCATCGCGATCGTGACCTCGTCGGGAACCAGGTTGCCCGCGTCCATATAGGACTTGGCCAGTTTGCCCAGCTCCGTCTGCTGGCTGATGTTGGCGCGGAACAGGTCGCCCGTGGAGATGTGCGGGATCGACAGGTTCTTGGCGAGGAACGCGGCCTGCGTTCCCTTGCCGGCGCCGGGCGGCCCGACGAGGACGATTCGCATCAGCGGAGGAACCCTTCGTAATTGCGCTGCTGAAGCTGGCTCTCGATCTGCTTCACCGTCTCGAGACCGACACCCACGATGATCAGGATGCTGGTCCCGCCGAAGGGGAAGTTCTGGTTTGCCCCGAAACCAACCAACGCCATTGTCGGTACGAGAGCGATCAGGCCCAGATACAGCGAACCCGGCCAGGTGATCCGGTTGAGCACGTACGAGAGGTACTCAGCGGTGGGCCTACCGGCCCGGATGCCCGGGATGAAGCCACCATACTTCTTCATGTTGTCGGCGACTTCCTCGGGGTTGAACGAGATCGCCACATAGAAGAACGCGAAGAACACGATGAGCAAGAAGTACATAGTGATGTAAATCGGGTGATCGCCCCTCACCAGGTTCTGCTGGACCCAGGTCTTCCAGGCCGAGTTACCGCTCGAGAACTGAGCGACCAGTGCCGGGATGTAGAGCAGCGACGACGCGAAGATGACGGGAATCACACCCGCCTGGTTCACCTTCAGCGGGATGTACGTGGACGTGCCGCCGTAGGAGCGGCGGCCGATCATGCGCTTCGCGTACTGGACGGGGACGCGGCGCTGCGCCTGCTCGACGAAGACCACCAGGCCGACCATGACCAGTCCGACCGCGATGACGGTGCCGAACTCGATCCAGCCGCCGGCCAGGGTGCCCGTCTTCTTGATGGCCCACAGCGAGGACGGGAAGGTCGCGGCGATCGAGATGAACATCAGGATGGACATGCCGTTGCCGATGCCGCGGTCGGTGATCAGCTCACCGAGCCACATGACGACGGCCGTACCGGCGGTCATGCAGATGACCATCGTGATGGTGGTGAAGATCGACTGGTCCGGGACGATCGAGGTCGCCACCGGGCAGCCCTGGAACAGGGCGCCGCTGCGGGCGGTGGCCACCAGACCGGTGCCCTGGAGGATCGCCAGCGCCACCGTCAGGTACCGGGTGTACTGCGTGATCTTCGCCGTGCCCGACTGGCCCTCCTTCTTCAGGGCCTCCAGGCGCGGGATGACCACGGTCAGCAGCTGGAGAATGATGCTCGCCGTGATGTACGGCATGATGCCCAGCGCGAAGACCGTGATCTGCAGCAGCGCGCCGCCGCTGAACATGTTGACCAGGCCGAACAGGCCCTGGTTGCCCTTGGCCACGTCGATGCAGGTCTGGACGTTCTTGTAGTCGACGCCCGGGATCGGGATGTGTGTACCGGCCCGGTACACCGCGATGATGGCGAGCGTGAAGAGCAGCTTCTTGCGCAGGTCGGGCGTCCTGAACGCCCGGGCGAACGCGGTGAGCACGGTGCCTCCTGCGACCCCCGCGCAACTGCGTCAAGGGTGACGGTCTTGAGTTCCGACTGAACAACGACTTGGGTAACGGTCGACTGCCGTCCCGAGTGCCCGTACCGCGGCACTCCGTGAAGTTGGCAGTCCAAGCCACCTTACCGGCGGCACCGCTCCCCTTGGAACGACCAACCGGGGATACCCCATATGTGGGGTATCCCCGGTCGGGATCGTTCAGATCATCGAGGCGCCTGAAGGTTTCAGACGAGCTCGGTGACGGTACCGCCGGCGGCGGTGATCTTCTCCTTGGCGGAGCCGGAGACGGCGTCGACCGTCACCTGCAGCGCCACGGAGACCTCGCCCTGGCCGAGCACCTTGACGAGGCTGTTCTTGCGAACGGCACCCTTGGCGACCAGGTCCGCGACCGTGACCTCGCCACCCTCGGGGTAGAGGGAGGCGAGCTTGTCCAGGTTCACGACCTGGTACTCGGTCTTGAACGGGTTCTTGAAGCCCTTCAGCTTCGGGAGGCGCATGTGCAGCGGCATCTGGCCGCCCTCGAAGCGCTCCGGAACCTGGTAGCGGGCCTTCGTGCCCTTGGTACCACGACCGGCCGTCTTACCCTTCGACGCCTCACCACGACCGACACGGGTCTTGGCGGTCTTGGCGCCCGGGGCGGGACGGAGGTTGTGGACCTTGAGCGGGTTCTGCTCCGCCATGATCAGTCGACCTCCTCGACCGTCACGAGGTGGCGGACGGTGTGCACCATGCCGCGGAACTCGGGGCGATCCTCCTTGACGACCACGTCGCCGAGCCGCTTCAGGCCGAGCGAGCGCAGGGTCTCACGGTGATTCTGCTTGCTGCCGATGTACGACTTCACCTGGGTGATCTTGAGCTGCGCCATCACGCACCCGCCCCGGCACGAGCACGCAGCAGGGCCGCGGGGGCTACGTCCTCGAGCGGCAGACCGCGGCGGGCCGCGATCTCCTCGGGACGCTGCAGGCCCTTGAGGGCCGCCACGGTCGCGTGCACGATGTTGATCGCGTTGTCGGAGCCGAGCGACTTCGACAGCACGTCGTGGATACCGGCGCACTCGAGCACGGCGCGCACCGGACCACCGGCGATCACACCGGTACCGGGAGACGCGGGCTTGAGCAGCACGACGCCGGCAGCCTTCTCACCCTGGATGGGGTGCGGGATGGTGCCCTGGATCCGGGGGACCTTGAAGAAGTGCTTCTTGGCCTCCTCGACACCCTTGGCGATGGCGGCCGGCACCTCCTTGGCCTTGCCGTAACCGACACCCACGGTGCCGTCACCGTCGCCCACCACGACCAGCGCGGTGAAGCTGAAGCGACGACCACCCTTCACAACCTTGGCGACGCGGTTGATCGCGACGACGCGCTCAACGTACGCGGTCTTCTCGGCGGCAGCAGCGCCGCCGTCACGGCCCTTCCGGTCCCGCCGCTCGCCGCCACCGGCACCGCCACCGCGGCGCTGGGGTCCAGCCATTGGATTTACCTCTCTCTATTCCGCTAGCTACGGCGACTCAGAACCTGAGCCCGGCTTCGCGGGCGGCGTCCGCCAGGGCGGCGATGCGCCCGGCGTACTGGTTGCCACCACGGTCGAACACGACGGCCTCGACACCGGCGGCCTTGGCACGCTCCGCGACCAGGGCGCCGACCTGCTTGGCCTGCGCGGACTTGTCGCCCTCGGCACCGCGGATCGACGCGTCCAGCGTGGACGCCGACGCCAGGGTGTGGCCCTTCAGGTCGTCGATCACCTGCGCCACGATGTGGCGGTTGGAGCGGGTCACGACCAGACGGGGGCGCTCCGCCGTACCGGAGATCCGCTTGCGGATCCGGATGTGGCGGCGCTTGATCGCGGCGCGCTTGTAGGCGTCGCCCTTGAGGATCTTCTGCCCGTATGCCATGGCTTACTTACCCGCCTTTCCGACCTTGCGGCGGATGACTTCGCCCTCGTACTTGACGCCCTTGGCCTTGTACGGGTCGGGCTTGCGCAGCTTGCGGATGTTGGCCGCAACCTCGCCGACCTTCTGCTTGTCGATGCCCTCGACCTGGAAACGGGTCGGGGTCTCCACCTTGAAGGTGATGCCCGCGGGCGCCTCGACGGTGATCGGGTGGCTGTAGCCGAGCGCGAACTCCAGGTTCGAGCCCTTGGCGGTCACGCGGTAACCGACACCGCTGATCTCGAGCTTCTTCACGTAACCCTGGGTCACGCCGGTGATCATGTTCGCCACCAGCGTGCGGGACAGGCCGTGCAGGGCCTTGTTCTGACGCTCGTCGTTGGGGCGCGTCACCTGGAGGGTGCCGTCGTCGCCCTTGACGACCTCGATCGGCGCGGCGACGGTGTGGGTCAGCTCGCCCTTGGGGCCCTTGACCGCGACCGTACGGCCGTCGATGGTGACGTCCACGCCGGCGGGAACCGCGATGGGGAGCTTGCCGATGCGCGACATAGCTGTTTCCTCCGTTCCCTTCCGTTACCAGACGTAGGCGAGGACTTCTCCGCCTACGCCCTTCTTGCCGGCCTGCTTGTCGGTGAGGAGCCCGTGGGACGTGGAGATGATCGCCACGCCGAGGCCGCCGAGCACCTTCGGCAGGTTGGTGGACTTCGCGTAAACCCGCAGACCGGGCTTGGAGATCCGCTTGATGCCCGCGATGGAGCGCTCACGGTTGGGGCCGAACTTCAGGTCCAGGACGAGGTTCTTGCCGACCTCGGCGTCCTCGACGCGCCAGCCCGTGATGAAGCCCTCCTGCTGGAGGATCTCCGCGATGTGCGACTTGATCTTCGAGTGCGGCATCCCCACGGTGTCGTGGTACGCCGAGTTCGCGTTCCGCAGACGCGTGAGCATGTCTGCGATCGGATCAGTCATGGTCATGAATTGGCCTTCGGCCTCTCTCGCCGGGGTTTCCTGGTGCGCCATCCCTCTCCCCGATCCGAGACGGGACGGGTGCGGCGCGGTGGACCTACGGCGTAGTAAGTCGTACGGGCGGCAGACGCCCAACCCCCCAAGCCTACGGCATGTGGGGCGGGCCGCCTGCCGGCCCATTGCTTACCGAGAGCCCTGGATCAACCCAAGTGGGTTGTTACCAGGAGCTCTTGGTCACGCCCGGCAGCTCTCCGCGGTGAGCCATCTCACGAAGGCACACGCGGCACAGGCCGAACTTGCGGTACACGGAGTGCGGACGGCCGCAGCGCTGGCAGCGGGTGTAGCCGCGCACACCGAACTTGGGCTTACGGGCAGCCTTCGCGATGAGAGCCTTCTTCGCCATCTCGCTCACGCCTCCTTGAAGGGGAAGCCGAGGTGACGGAGGAGCGCGCGGCCCTCAGCGTCGTTGGTCGCCGTGGTGACCACGGTGATGTCCATACCCCGGACGCGGTCGATCTTGTCCTGGTCGATCTCGTGGAACATGACCTGCTCGGTGAGACCGAAGGTGTAGTTGCCCCGGCCGTCGAACTGCTTGGGGGACAGACCGCGGAAGTCGCGGATGCGCGGGAGCGCGAGCGACAGGGTGCGGTCCAGGAACTCCCACATGCGGTCGCCACGGAGCGTGACGTGGGCACCGATCGGCTGGCCCTCACGCAGCTTGAACTGCGCGATGGACTTGCGGGCCTTGGTGACGGCCGGCTTCTGACCGGTGATCGTGGTGAGGTCGCGGATGGCGCCCTCGATCAGCTTGGAGTCGCGGGCGGCGTCGCCCACACCCATGTTGACCACGATCTTGACGAGGCCCGGGATCTGCATGACGTTCTCGTACTTGAACTCGTCACGCAGCTTCGCGGTGATCTCGTCGCGGTACTTCTGCTTCAGACGCGGAGTGGTGGTGGTCGCCATCAGATGTCCTCACCCGTCCGCTTGGCAACGCGGATCTTGTTGCCGTCCTCGTCGAAGCGGTAGCCGACACGCGTGACGACCTTCTGGCCGTCCTTCTCCACGATGAGCTGGACGTTGCTCACGTGGATCGGGGCCTCGGTGGTCACGATGCCGCCGGCCTGGGAACCGCGAGCGGTCGGGCCGGCCTTGGTGTGCTTCTTGACCCGGTTGACACCCTCGACCAGGACGCGCTCGTCGCGCGGGTAAGCGGCAATGACCTTGCCCTGCTTGCCCTTGTCCTTGCCGGTGATGACCTGGACCAGGTCGCCCTTCTTGATCTTCATGCTTACAGCACCTCCGGCGCGAGCGAGATGATCTTCATGAACTTCTTCTCGCGCAGCTCACGGCCGACCGGGCCGAAGATACGGGTGCCGCGAGGGTCGCCGTCGTTCTTCAGAATGACGGCGGCGTTCTCGTCGAAGCGGATGTACGAGCCGTCCGGACGGCGGCGCTCCTTGACGGTGCGAACGATGACCGCCTTGACGACGTCACCCTTCTTCACGTTGCCACCGGGGATCGCGTCCTTGACGGTGGCGACGATGACGTCACCGATGCCCGCGTAGCGGCGACCGGAGCCACCGAGCACACGGATGCAAAGGATTTCCTTCGCCCCCGTGTTGTCGGCGACGCGCAGTCGCGACTCCTGCTGGATCACGTCTATCTCCTGATCGTCTGCCGGTTCCCTCCGGGTTGGGCCGGAGAGCCTGGCGGAACTGTCCTGCGGGTTGCTCCCGCAGGAATTGCTTCTCCCACCGGGATCCGCAGGTCGATCTGCGGGCCCCGCAGGGGCGGCGGTCCGCCCCGCGGGTCTTCCCTTGGGACGAGGTGGTCCGCCCCGGCCGGCCGGTGGGCCGACGGGGGTTCCGCGAGTCGACTCACGGAGCCCCTGCCGGGGCGGCGGTATGGCCCCACGGGCAGGCCGCGGGGATGTCCGGTCGGGCGAAACCCTGCCGGGCGCCCGCCCCGGCCCGAGGGCTGGGACGGTGCCCCCGGCGGGGCAGCGGGGGGCCGGGCCCCCGCTTGGTTACTTCGCCTTCTCCAGGATCTCGACGATGCGCCAGTGCTTGGAGGCGGACAGCTTCCGGGTCTCCATGAGGAGGACGCGGTCGCCGACGCCGGCAGCGTTCTGCTCGTCGTGTGCCTTGAGCTTGCTGGTACGGCGGATGACCTTGCCGTACAGCGCGTGCTTCACACGGTCCTCGACGGCGACGACGACGGTCTTGTCCATCTTGTCGCTGACGACGTAACCCTCGCGGGTCTTGCGTGCATGGCGCTCAGTCTGCTCAGTCACGTTCTTCTCGCTCATCAGGCGCTCTCCACCGTTTCGATGCCCAGCTCACGCTCGCGCATCAGGGTGTAGATCCGCGCGATGTCCTTGCGGACCGCCTTCAGACGGCCATGGTTCTCGAGCTGTCCGGTCGCCGCCTGGAAGCGGAGGTTGAACAGCTCTTCCTTGGCCTCGCGGAGCTTCGCCAGAAGCTCCTCGTTGCCCAGCTCGCGCAGCTCGGACGCCTTGGTACCGGCCGACATCACGCTTCACCTGCCTCGCGCTTGACGATCCGGCACTTCATCGGCAGCTTGTGGGCCGCGCGAGTCAGCGCCTCACGGGCGATCTTCTCGTTCGGGTAGGACAGCTCGAACATCACCCGACCGGGCTTGACGTTCGCGATCCACCACTCCGGCGAACCCTTGCCGGAACCCATGCGGGTCTCGGCGGGCTTCTTGGTCAGCGGGCGGTCCGGGTAGATGTTGATCCAGACCTTGCCGCCACGCTTGATGTGGCGGGTCATGGCGATACGAGCCGCCTCGATCTGGCGGTTCGTCACGTACGCCGGGGTCAGCGCCTGGATGCCGTACTCGCCGAACGCAACCTGCGTGCCGCCCTTGGCCGCACCGTCCCGCTTCGGGTGGTGCTGCTTGCGGTGCTTGACCCTACGGGGGATCAGCATGTCGGTCAGGCCTCCGTTCCGGTGCTCTCAGCCGGAGCGGCGGGCGCGGCCTCGGCCTTGGGGGCCTCGGCAGCGGGAGCCTGCTGCGGCTTGCGACCGCGCCGCTCGCCACCGCGGCCACCACGGGCCGGGCGGTCGGCACCACCGCGGGCCGGGCGGTTGCCCGCACGGGCGGCGGCGTTCTCGGCGCGGACCTCGGCGATGTTCTTCACGTCGCCCTTGTAGATCCAGACCTTCACACCGATGCGGCCGAAGGTCGTCTTGGCCTCGAAGAAGCCGTAGTCCACGTTCGCGCGGAGCGTGTGCAGGGGCACACGGCCCTCGCGGTAGAACTCCGAGCGGGACATCTCGGCGCCGCCGAGGCGGCCACCGCACTGGATCTTGATGCCCTTGGCGCCCGCCTTCATCGCCGACTGCATGCTCTTGCGCATGGCGCGGCGGAAGGAGACGCGGGAGGACAGCTGCTCGGCGACGGCCTGGGCGACCAGCTGGGCATCGGTCTCGGGGTTCTTGACCTCGAGGATGTTCAGCTGGACCTGCTTGCCCGTCAGCTTCTCCAGCTGACCGCGGATCTTGTCGGCCTCCGCACCGCGGCGGCCGATGACGATGCCCGGACGCGCCGTGTGGATGTCCACGCGGACACGGTCACGGGTGCGCTCGATCTCGACCTTGGAGATGCCGGCGCGCTCCATGCCGGACGTCAGCATCCGACGGATGGCGACGTCTTCCTTGACGTAGTCCTTGTACAGCTTGTCGGCGTACCAACGCGACTTGAAGTCGGTGGTGACACCGAGCCGGAACCCGTGCGGGTTTACCTTCTGGCCCATTACCGGGTTCCTTCCTTGCTGGCGACGACCACGGTGATGTGGCTGGTCCGCTTGCGGATCCGGTAGGCACGACCCTGGGCACGCGGACGGAACCGCTTCAGGGTCGGGCCCTCGTCGACGTACGCCTCGGAGACGAAGAGGCTGTCGACATCGGTGTGGTCGTAGTTGTGCGCGGCATTGGCGATGGCGCTGTCCAGCACCTTGCCGACCGGCACGCTCGCGGCCTGCGGGGCGAAACGCAGGACCGCCTGAGCCTCCGTGGCGGCCATGCCACGGATAAGGTCCACCACGCGGCGGGCCTTCATGGGCGTGACGCGGATGTACCGCGCCTGGGCCCTGGCTTCCATGCTTGTCCCTTCAGTGTCTGTCATGGTCATTCACCCCGCTGACTAGCGGCGCTTCGACTTCCGGTCTTCCTTGACGTGACCCCGGAAGGTGCGCGTCGGCGAGAACTCGCCGAGCTTGTGGCCGACCATCGACTCGGTGACAAACACCGGGATGTGGGTCTTGCCGTTGTGCACCGCGATCGTGTGGCCGAGCATGGCCGGGACGATCATCGAGCGGCGGGACCAGGTCTTGATGACGTTCTTGGTACCGGCTTCGTTCTGTACGTCCACCTTCTTCATCAGGTGGTCGTCGACGAAGGGTCCCTTCTTCAAGCTACGAGGCATCTCAACCCGTCCTTAGCGCTTCTTGTTCGTCTTGCGGCGGCGGACGATGTACTTGTTGCTCGCCTTCTTGGGAGAACGAGTACGGCCTTCCTTCTGACCCCACGGGGACACCGGGTGGCGGCCACCGGAGGTACGGCCCTCACCACCACCGTGCGGGTGGTCGACAGGGTTCATGACCACACCACGCACGGTGGGGCGGACGCCCAGCCAGCGCTTGCGGCCGGCCTTGCCCCAGTTGATGTTGCTCTGCTCGGCGTTGCCGACCTCGCCGACGGTGGCGCGGCAGCGCACGTCGACCAGACGGATCTCACCGGACGGCATGCGCAGGTGGGCCATCGAGCCCTCCTTCGCGAGCAGCTGCACCGACGCGCCGGCGGAGCGGGCGAACTTGGCACCGCCGCCCGGACGCAGCTCGATGGCGTGCAGCGTGGTACCGACCGGGATGTTGCGCAGGGCCAGGTTGTTGCCCGGCTTGATGTCGGCCCCGGGACCGTTCTCCACGCGGGCGCCCTGGCTGAGGCCACGCGGCGCGAGGATGTAGCGCTTCTCGCCGTCCGCGTAGTGCAGCAGCGCGATGCGCGCGGTGCGGTTGGGGTCGTACTCGATGTGCGCGACCTTCGCCGGCACGCCGTCCTTGTCGTGACGACGGAAGTCGATCACGCGGTAGGCGCGCTTGTGGCCACCACCCTGGTGGCGGACGGTCACTCGGCCCGAGTTGTTACGGCCACCCTTGCTGTGCAGGGGGCGGACCAGCGACTTCTCCGGCGTGGACCGCGTGACCTCGACGAAGTCGGCGACGCTGGCGCCACGACGGCCAGGAGTCGTCGGCTTGTACTTGCGGATACCCATTTCTCAGTCCTCGTCCGATATCGGACGATCCGGACCTCCGTCAGGAGGTCGGACCGCCGAAGATGTCGATACGGTCGCCCTCGGCGAGGGTCACGATCGCGCGCTTGGTGGCGGCGCGCTGGCCGAAGCCCGTGCGGGTCCGCTTGCGCTTGCCCTGGCGGTTGATCGTGTTGACCCCGGTGACCTTGACCGAGAAGACCGACTGCACGGCCTCCTTGATCTGGGTCTTGTTGGCACGCGGGTCGACGATGAACGTGTACTTGTTCTCGTCGATGAGCGCGTAGCTCTTCTCGGACACCACCGGCTTCAGCAGGACGTCACGGGGGTCCGTGTACGCCTTGCTCGGCGGGGTGACGACGGTGTTCTTGCCCTCGGCGGCGTGGCGCCTCGCCTTGGCGACGCGCGCGGCCTTGGCGGCCTTGGCGGCCTTCGAGGCGATGCTCGGGTGACGCGTGGCCATCAGGCGTCACTCCCTTCGGTGTCGTTGGCCTTCGGGCCGGCGACGAAGGACTCGAGAGCGGCCTGGGTGAAGACCACGTCGTCCGAGACGATCACGTCGTACGTGTTCAGCTGGCCCGGCTCCAGGATGTGGACCTGGGGCAGGTTGCGAGCGGACAGCAGGGCCTTCTCGTTCTCGCGCTCGACGACCAGCAGCACGTTCTTGCGCTCGCTGATCTTGCCGAGGAGAGCCTTGGCGGCCTTGGTGGAGATGTCCGACTCGACCACGTCGGAGACGACGTGGATGCGGTTGTTGCGGGCCCGGTCGGTGAGGGCGTGGCGCAGGGCCGCGGCCTTCATCTTCTTCGGGGTCCGCTGCGAGTAGTCGCGCGGCACGGGACCGTGCACGACGCCACCACCGGCGAACTGCGGCGCGCGGGTCGAGCCCTGGCGGGCGCGACCGGTGCCCTTCTGGCGGTACGGCTTCTTGCCGCCACCACGGACCTCGCCCCGCGTCTTCGTCTTGTGCGTGCCCTGGCGGGCAGCGGCCAGCTGCGCGACGACGACCTGGTGGATCAGCGGGATGCTGACCTTCTCAACGTCGAAGATCTCCGCGGGGAGCTCGACGGTACCGGCCTTCTCGCCCGCCGGCGAAAGGATGTCAACAGTGCTCATCGGTTACCTCAGGCCCCCTTGGCCGCGGTGCGGACCAGGACGAGGCCGCCGTTCGGACCGGGAACCGCGCCCTTGATGAGCAGCAGACCCTTCTCCGCGTCAACGGCGTGGACGGTCAGGTTCTGGGTGGTGACCCGCTCGTTGCCCATGCGACCCGCCATGCGGACGCCCTTGAACACGCGGCCCGGGGTGGCGCAGCCACCGATGGAGCCGGGGGAGCGGTGCTTGCGCTGGGTGCCGTGACCGGCGCCGAGGCCCTTGAAGTTGTGACGCTTCATGACACCGGCGAAGCCCTTGCCCTTGCTCTTGCCGGTGACGTCGACCTTCTGCCCGGCCTCGAACACCTCGGCGGTGATCTCCTGGCCGAGGGTGTACTCGGAGGCGTCCGACGTGCGGATCTCGACGAGGTGACGGCGCGGGGTGACGTCGGCCTTGGCGAAGTGGCCCTTGAGGGGCTTGTTCACCTTGCGCGGGTCGATCTCGCCGAAGGCGATCTGGACCGACTCGTAGCCGTCGGCGTCGTTCGTACGAACCTGGGTCACGACGTTCGCGCTGGCCTTGACGACGGTCACGGGGACGACACGGTTGTTCTCGTCCCAGACCTGCGTCATGCCGAGCTTCTCGCCCAGGATGCCCTTGATCTGCTTAGCCATCTCTTCAGATCACCGGCCTCAGAGCTTGATCTCGATGTCGACACCGGCCGGCAGGTCGAGTCGCATCAGAGAGTCGACGGTCTTGGGGGTCGGGTCGAGGATGTCGATCAGGCGCTTGTGCGTGCGCATCTCGAAGTGCTCGCGCGAGTCCTTGTACTTGTGCGGCGACTTGATGACGCAGTACACGTTCTTCTCAGTGGGCAGCGGCACCGGGCCCGCGACCGACGCACCGGTACGGGTCACCGTCTCGACGATCTTCTTCGCCGAGGAGTCGATGACCTCGTGGTCGTAGGCCTTGAGCCGGATGCGGATCTTCTGTCCCGCCATGGCTACTTCGTAGTCCTGTCTCTGCTCACGCTCTGGAACCCGGTGTTCCCGTCCGCCTTCTCCGACCCACGCGGTCGGGCGTGTCGCGCTCCCGCTGACACAGATGTCCCTTGATCGAACATCCCTGCCGGGGGAACACGGGCCCTTCCGGAACCGTGAGACCGAGGGCGAGAGCCCACCGGGTGCCTGGCCGGCGCCGCGCCCACACTTCCCGGAAGATTCCCGTACGTCCGCCCCAGCGCTGCCGTGAGGCAGTTAGGGCGACGAGTACTGTGGGACTCGCTTCCGGTCCTCCCGGCGGGAGGCGCGCAGCATCAACGCTCGACCGAGCAACCCTGCTAGTCTGCCACAGCGGACGGGGGGCTGGCCAATCGGGCCGGAGAGGATACCCGCGGCGGGGCACGCGTCAAACCGGGAGTCGGGGCACGGCGCGGGGGCCGTCGAGGTGAGGCCCCGGGGCCCTGTTCACGCCGTCGTCCAAGCGCTTGTATCGCCCCATGCGAAGATCCACTGTCTGGACCCGCCGCTGGGGCGCCGCAGCCCTGGTCTCCGCGGCGCTGGCCGCCCTGCTGCCCCTCCTCCGCTACGGCGCCCCCACGCCTCGCCGTGACCTGCTCGCCGCCCTCGCGTTCGCCCTGGTCTGCGGCCTGGGCTGGGTGGCGGCGACCTTCAGGGCACCCGTGATCGGCCCGCCTCTGGCGAAGCCCGACGGGGACGCCTTCCCCGTCCCGGGCGTGCTCCCCCGCACGCCCCTGGCCCCGCTGGGCGGCCGGCTGGCGCTGGCCCTGGCCGTCTGCGCGCTGGTCGCCGCCCAGATCCTGGCCTGGCAGCCGGACGGCCCGCAGGCCAGGACGATCGCGGCGCTCCGGGAGGCGGGCGCACGGGTGGCGACGGCCGAGGTCACCGGCATCACGGCGGAGGAGAAAACCGACGTGGGCGTCTCGGGCGGACGGTTCAACGGCGCCTACTGGTACGCGTCCTTCACCGCGGAGCTGCCCGACGGCACCGCCCTGTCCGTGGACCGCGGCATCGTCGCCAGGCCGCCGTTCGAAGGTCGCGAGGTGTCGGTCCTGTACGCCCCCGGACACGCGGAGCTGGGCGGCTGGGTGGACGAGAGCACCGACGTCACGGCGTACGTCCACACCCCGCGGCCCCCGTCCTTCCTGGGGCCGTACCTCCTGGCCGTGCCCGTGACCGGCATGGCCCTGGCAGCCGCGGTGGGCTTCCAGCTCACCGGGCGCGGTCCCCGGCGGCTGCTGGCCGAGGACGCGGCGGAGGGCCGCGTGTACGTGGTGGAGGTGACCGCCCTGACGGCGATGCGCAAGGAGCACACGACCGTCGGCTCCCGCGCGGGCACCACCAAGGTCGAGGTCACGTGCTCCCTGCGGGCCAAGACGGGGCGGCGGCGCCATCTGGATCTGCGGGTGCCGAAGTCCGACATCCCGGCCCTTGCGGCGGAGTTCGGCAGGGCTGGCGGACGGCTGCTGTTCGCCCGCCGCTGGCGGATGACCGACGGCGACAAGGCCGTACCGGGCGTCTTCGTGGCCCCCGACGGCCGGATCTTCCACTTCACGGCCTCACGCCAGGAGGTCGGCCTCCTCACCCCGCGCCATGACAGCGGCCTGTCCGCCACGGACCGGTCGACGGCGGCCCGCGACTGGTCCGGCGTCTGCCGTACGACCCCGGCCGGCCGCCTCCTGATCGTCGCCCTCTACACGGCCGCCGCCGCGACGGCGCTCCCCGTCCTGACGGGCACGGCATCCCACCTCACCGGCTACCTCCCGCTCCCGGCACTGGCCCTGGCGGGCGCACTGGGCCTCGCCCTGGCCCACCGCTGGGCTTCGTCGGCGGGCCATCCGGTCTGGCAGCGCCTCACGAGCACGGACCCACGGGTGACCGCATAGCCCGACGACGGCCCGCCGCTCGGCGCGTAGCGGCGCAGGAGGCGTACGACACGAAGTGCGCCCAGGCGCAGGGTGTGAACGTCAGATGACGCCCTGGGCCAGCATCGCGTCGGCGACCCGTTCGAAGCCGGCGATGTTCGCGCCGGTCACGTAGTCGCCGGGGGCGCCGTAGCGGTCGGCGGTCTCGTGGCAGGTGCGGTGGATGTCGGTCATGATCCCCGCCAGCTCCTCCTCGACCCGGGCCGGCGCCCACCTCATCCGAGCGGCGTTCTGCGCCATCTCCAGGGCGCTGACCGCGACCCCGCCCGCGTTCGCCGCCTTGCCGGGCCCGAACGCCACCCCGGCCTCCTGGAAGAGCCGCACGGCCTTGGGCGTCGTCGGCATGTTGGCGCCCTCGGACACGGCCTTCACCCCGTTGCGGATCAGGACGGCCGCGTCCTTGTCGTCCAGCTCGTTCTGTGTGGCCGAGGGCAGCGCGATGTCGGCCGGGACCTCCCAGACCCGCCCGCCGGGCACGAACCGCGCGGAGGCACCCCGGCGCTCGGCGTAGGTGCTGACCCGGCCGCGCTCGACCTCCTTGACCTGCTTGAGCAGGTCGAGGTCGATGCCCTTGGTGTCGACGACGTAGCCGCTGGAGTCCGAGCAGGTCAGCGGGTTCGCACCGAGGCTGTGCAGCTTCTCGATGGTGTAGATGGCGACGTTCCCGGCCCCGGACACGACGGCCGCCTGCCCCGCCAGCTCCTCACCGCGCACGCGCAGCATCGCCTCCGTGAACAGCACGTTCCCGTACCCGGTCGCCTCCGGCCTGATCGCCGAGCCGCCCCGCCCGGCCCCCTTGCCGGTCAGGACGCCGGCCTCCCAGCGGTTGGTGATCCGCCGGTACTGCCCGAACAGGTAACCGATCTCCCGGCCCCCGACCCCGATGTCACCGGCCGGAACGTCCGTGTGCTCGCCGAGGTGCCGCTGCAGCTCCGTCATGAACGACTGGCAGAACCGCATGACCTCCGCGTCGGAACGCCCATGGGGGTCGAAGTCGCTGCCGCCCTTGCCGCCGCCGATGCCGAGCCCGGTCAGCGCGTTCTTGAACACCTGCTCGAAGCCGAGGAACTTGATGACGCCCAGGTTCACCGAGGGGTGAAAGCGCAGACCGCCCTTGTACGGCCCCAGCGCGCTGTTGAACTCGACCCGGAAGCCACGGCTGACGTGCACCTGCCCCTGGTCGTCCTGCCACGGCACCCGGAAGATGATCTGCCGCTCCGGCTCGCACAGCCGCTCCAGCAGCCCCGGCTCCGCGTACTCCGGCCGGGACGCGAACACGGGCGCGAGCGTCTCCAGCACCTCCCGCACGGCCTGGTGGAACTCCGGCTGGGCCGGATTGCGGTGCTCGATCTCGGTCCGCAGGATGTCGAGCGAAGCCGACGAGGACAGCAGCGTCGGTGAGATGCGGGCATCGGGCCGGTTCGTCACGGGAGCCCTTCCGGCACGGCCGCGACCGGCACGGGAACCGGCAACGGCGGGCGAGCGCTCGGCGCCGTCGCCGCGCGCGGAACCAGGCCGCCCTCGGAGCGTCCCCCGGAGCGACCGGCACCCAATTGTCATCCATTGGTAAAAACCCGAGACCAGCGGGGTCGGGGTGTCCAGCATCCGAGACCCGCCCTCCTCGCGGGCAGTCGGCATCACCCGCCCCGGAGCGTGACCCGTCTCACCGACACGTCTGCCGTCCGGCGGCTGCCGCACGGCGGGTCGACGCGCCCTGGTCGCCGCACACCACCGCCTGCCCCTGGTCCAGGTGGACGACGACTTCGGCGCCGTCGCGAAGGTCCGGCCCCGACTTGTCCATGGTCCGAGCGCGGCCGAAGACCGGCTGAACCCGGGCGCGACGGGAGCGGCCGAAAGGTCAGCTCCGCGACGCGTACGTCACGAAGTGCGCCCAGGCGCCGGGCGTGAGGGCGAGTCGGGGGCCTTCGGCGTTCTTGGAGTCGCGGACGTGGACGGTGCCGGAGGTGACGGCGAGTTCGACGCAGGACTCGCCGTCGGTGCCGTCGCTGTGGCTGCTCTTGAACCACGCCAGTTCGGAGGTGTCCCCGGCGGATGCCTTGCGCATCATGTCTCTCCCAGCAGTAGTTGCTCGACGAAGGCCAGCGACTCCCGGGGCGTGAGAGCCTGCGCCCGGATGGTGCCATACCGCAGCTCAAGGATGCGCAGTTGCTTCGGGTCGGAGGTCGGTCGGCCGTTGTGGGCACCATCGGAGCGACCCACGGCCGTCCCATCCGCGAATTTCAGCATCTCGATCCTGCCGTCCACCCCGGGGTGAGCGTCGGTCTTCGTCGGCATCACCTGAAGTGTGACGTAGTGCAACCGCCCCACCTCCAGCAGACGTTCGAGCTGCTGTCGCCACACCATTGTGCCTCCGACCTCCCGCCGCAGCGTCGCCTCTTCGAGCACGAAGCTGATGGAGGGGACCGGGTCCCGTTCGAAGATCGACCGCCGGGCCATGCGAGCGGCCACCATGCGCTCAACATCGTCCTGCGAGTAGGGCGGCTGCGCGGCTTGAAAGAGCGCACGGGCGTGGTCCGGCGTCTGCAACAACCCGCTGATGCTGTTGCACACGTACACCCCGAGCTCGACCGCCTGTGCCTCCAGCCTCGCGAGGTCCCGAACCCTCTTCGGATACCGGACCCTCTTCACGTCCTCCCAGGTGGCCGCGATGAGCCCGCCCGCCCCCAACACCTTGTCGGCCCTGTCCAGGTACTCCTGCCGAGGAATCCGCTTACCGCCCTCGACCTTGTAGACCAGGTCCTCCCCATACCCGACCGCCGCACCGAACTCGGCGGCCCGCATCCCCACCGCCTCCCGCCGCAGCTTCAACTGCCGCCCCACAGTGGCGATGACCGCCACGCCCCACTCGTCGTCGGGATCCACCTCCCACCCCGGCTCGTCCGCCTCGTCCCGGACCCGTACCGCCTCACCGTCCACCGACATGCGCGCCCCTCCGTCGTCCCGCGCCGTACCGCTGCGCCCTGCCCGTACCAACCGCCCCGACAGCCCGGACAGCACCGGACAAACGCCGGACAGTCACCGTACGCATCCACTCGGTCACCCTTCACGGTAGGCAGGAACGGCCACGCTGAGTGACGTGAATCAGGAAATCGCCGAGCCCAGGACCGCCGAACCGGCGTCCCACTTCCCCCACTTCAGCGTGCTGCTGTCGTCCACACCCCGCGGTGCCCGCCTCGCCCGCCTCCTCGCGGACGCACAGTTCCGCAGCTGGGGAATCCCGCCGGACGCCGCGCGCCACATCGTGGCCGAACTGGCGGCCAACGCCGTCACCCACGGCCGTGTCCCGGGCCGGGACTTCCGCCTCACCCTCTACATGGTCGACGGCACGCTCCGTATCGAGGTCACCGACACCCGGCGCGAACGTCTCCCCCGGCTCCAACAGCCCGCCCCCGGCGCCGAGTCCGGCCGCGGCCTGCTCCTCGTGGACGCGCTGGCGGACCGCTGGGGCGTGCGGGAGGACCGCTTCCCGCGCAAGACGGTGTGGGCGGAACTGCGCTGCGCACCGCCGGAACCCGCCCCCACGGGCCCCGGTCCCGACGGCTCCTTCTCCCAAGGAACGTGAGGGAGAAAGAACCCGCCAAGCCCACCCCTCCCGCCCGAGGCCCACGCTCACTCGGGCGGGTGAACATCCACGGCTCGGCTGGATTTCGCGGCCCTCAAGTCCCCTACTCTCAGCGCAAACAACCGCAAAAATGCATCGGCCCCCGGCCGGGACTAGCGATCCCGATCGAGGGCCTGGCCACCGAGGAAGAAAGAGCTTCCCGATGGGTACCGAGAACCCTAGCGTGCCCCCGCACGCCCAGTCAGCCGTTGCCGTGCAAGAACCCCACTCCCGGGCGAATCCACGCACGCGTGCCCGCCGGGGCACCTACGGCGTCACCCACGACAACACCCGCCACACCTCCCGCTTCACGGTGATCGGCAACCACCTGGCCCAGCACCCGGAGCTGTCACTGGTCGCCATCGCGCTGGCCGTGCACATCCAGTCCCTGCCGAGCAACGCGCCCGTGGACATCAGGACGCTCGCCGAGCGCTTCCCGGAGGGACGCAGCCGGATCGCCACCGGGCTGCGCGAACTGGAGGCCCACGGCTACCTGCGCCGCGTACGCGAACGCACCTCCACCGGCCGGATCGTCACCCGCACGATCAGCTGCAACCAGCCGAAGCCGACACGCCACCACGCCCCCGCCTCCGCCCCCGCCCCCGCCCCCGCCGAGGCGAAGACGGCCCAGGAGGAGCACCCGCCGAGCAGGAAGCCCCGCGCGCCCTGCAAGAAGCACCCGCTCCCCCCGGTCCCCCGGCCGGCGCTCCTCTCCCCCACCCTCCTCCGGACGGCCACGGACCTCCTCGCCACCCTGCACCGCCAGGACCCCCACCTGCTGCTCAGCGCCTGCGACACGGCCCACCTGGCCCCAGGCGTCGTCGCCTGGCTCGAACGCGACGTGCCACCCGCCGCCGTACGCGGTGTCCTCACCACCGGCCTGCCTCCCGAAGGCCCGCGCCGTCCCGCCGCCCTCCTCGCCCATCGGCTCACCACCCAGCTGCCGCCTCCGCCCCCGTTCCGCACACCGGCCGAACCGCCGCCCGCCCGGCACCCCCGCCAGACCTGCGACGGCTGCGACCGCGCCTTCCGCTCACCCGAGCCCGGCCACTGCCGCGACTGCCTCCCGGAGGCAGCCGATCAGGGCCCGCGCACCCCGGGAGCTGGGCCGCGTCGACAGTGGCGGGGTCCTGGGGCACGGGGTCCTCGGACAGGATCGCCGATGTATGGAAGATTGGATAGCTTTGTATGAAGCACATCTCGTGGAGGTACACCATGTCCGCCACTCAGATCGACATCGACGACGAGGCTCTTGCCGACGCAATGAGGCTGTCCGGCGCGAAGACCAAGAAGGAGATGGTCAACCTGGCGTTGCGTGAGTACGCCGAGCGTCGGCGGCGCACAGAGGCACGGTTGCGCCATCTGGAGCGCGCCCAGCATTGGGACGAAGACGGATTCTGGCGCCGCCACGCGGCGGAGAAGGGATCCGCTGACGGGGACCGGGCAGAGAAGGGCGTCGCCTGACCGTGATCCGCTATCTCGCCGACTCGACCGCCGTCTGGCGGCTCCAGCGCGACCGTAAGCTCAATGATCTCTGGGCCCACGAGATCGACGAAGGGGCCATCGGGTCGTGTGCCGCGCAGCGGACCGAGTTCCTCCAGTCGGCGCGGAACCTCGACGAGTACGACCACATGACCGGCATGTTCGCCGATCTGTACCCGGATGTTCCGGTCCCCAAGGGGACCTGGCGCTGGATCGAGGGAGCCCAGTACCGGCTGGCCCAGCGGGGGCAGCATCAGAGCCTCTCCACGGTCGACTGGCTGGTCTGTGCCACGGCCGCTCATCACGGGCTCGTCGTCCTGCACGACGACCACGACTTCCGAGCCGCCGCCCGCGTTCTCACCGACGTGGTGGAGCGCAACGTCTTCGCAACCGCGGACTGACCGCGAGGCCGACCGGCAGGACGCAGGACGCGGCTGCGAACTCTCCCGCTCCGCCGAGCGTCCGGTCGCGGCCCGCCGCCACCCGCACCGCACGTAATCCGCTCGCCCCCCGCCGCCGCCCGCTCCTACGCTGATCGGGTACGTCGGCTGTCACGGGGGAACGTTCATCATGCGTACGCACTATCCACGGACCCGGCATCTGCCCTGGTCCCCCGGCGCGACCGCCGATGACCTGAGGGTCACCGACCTGTCGGGGCTGCGTGGCCGCGAGGTCGTCGTCACCGAGAAGCTCGACGGCGAGAACACCACGCTGTACGCGGACGGCCTGCACGCCCGGTCGCTCGACTCCGCCCACCACCCCTCACGGACCTGGGTGAAGGCGCTCCAGGCGCGCATCGGCCATGCCATACCCGAGGGCTGGCGGGTGTGCGGGGAGAACATGTACGCCCGCCACTCGATCGCGTACGACGCCCTGGAGAGCTGGTTCTACGGGTTCTCGGTGTGGGACGAGGGCGGCCGCTGCCTGGCCTGGGATCCGACGGTGGCCTTCCTGCGGGGGCTCGGCGTTCCCGTACCGCGGGTGCTGTGGCGGGGTCTGTTCGACGAGCGGGTGCTGCGCGCCCTGCGGCAGGATCCCGCGCGGCAGGAGGGCTACGTCGTCCGGGTCGTGGACGGGTTCGGCGGGGAGGAGTTCGGGCAGCGCGTGGCCAAGTGGGTGCGGGCCGGGCATGTACGCACGGACACGCACTGGATGCACGCGGCCGTCGTCGAGAACGGGCTCGGACCGGGGGCCGCCCTGTGGGCGGTGCGTTCCGGGGCGGCCGTCGAGGCGGCGGCGCTGGAGGAGGCCGTGGGGCTGCCCGGCGAGGGGGACCCGCGGGCCGCCCTCCGGTTCGATCCGGTGGAGCGGACGGGGGACGACCGGCTCGCCGGCGTACTGGCCGCGCTGCTGCACCGGGTCGGGCGGGCGCGGCTCGCGGCGCGCCTCGCCGGGGTGGCGGGCATGCCGCTCGCGCGCCGGGTCGCCGATCTCGTGGGGCTGCACCCGGCACTGCACCGGCCGTATCCGGACGAGGAGCGGCGGCCCGGTCTGGTGCGGATGTCCTGCGCCGCCGACCTGGGGCTGTTGCACGCTGTCGCCCGGGCCACCGCGGAGACGGACGAGGCACATGAGCAGGTGGAGTGGTCGGCGCTGCACGCCGAGGACGTCACGGCCATGGACGAGGGCGCGCTGCGGGAGGCGTTCGCCGATCTGCCGGCCGACGTCGCCGTCCGGTGCCGGGCCGAGGCGCGCGGGGCGTACGCCGAGGGGCGGATCGCCGGCGTGGCGGAGGCCGTCGCCGCGACCTGGCGCCGGCGGTCGGGCGCCTTCCCGAAGCTGGTCCAGACAGTCGGTCCGGCCGGCAGCGGCAAGAGCACCTTCGCGCGGGCGCTCCCCGGCGTGGACGCGTACGTCTCCCTGGACGAGCTGCGCGCGGCGCGCGGTGAGCGCGCCGACCAGCGGGCCAACCAGGAGGTCCTGCGCGAGGGGCTCGACCGGCTGGGCAGGGCGCTGGCCCTCGGGGGGAGCGTGGTGTGGGACGCCACGTCCCTCACCCGGCAGCAGCGCTCCCTCGTGCATGCGGTGGCCCACCGCCACGACGCCCTGATCACACACGCCGTGGTCCTGGTCGACGAGGAAGAATTGATACGGCGCAACGCCCGCCGCGAGCACCCGGTGCCGCCCGAGGTGCTCACCGCCCAGCTGCGCCGCTTCCGCCCGCCGTATCCCGGCGACGCTCATCGCACCTGGTACATCGGGGCGGGCGGAACCGTCGAGGAAGAGGTCTGACCGGTGCGTACGAGCGAGGAGATCTACCACCGGGTGCGCTGGGACGCGCGCTTCGACCCGGCCCGCTTCGTGCTGGGCATCCTCCAGCGCGGGGCCGCGCCCAAACGCGTTCCGCTGCCCGCGTTCGTGCCCGGAGGCGAGATCCCGTGGCACCGGGTGCTGTTCTTCGAGGCCGACGGCGAGACGGTGTGGGACAGGACCACGGGTGTCGACCGGATCGACGCGACGGAGGCGGGGCGGGTACGGGAGGCCCGGCTGCTGCGGGCACCGTTCTTCACGGCCCGTACGCCGTACGCGTGGGACGGCGGGGAATGGGCGCCCACCCGCTCGCCGAACGGGGGCGCGTCCGGCCCGGCGGGGGGCTTCGGGGGTGTGCGGGTGCTGACCTGGAACACCCTCTGGGACCGCTACGACGCCGACCGCATCGACAGCGCCCGGCGCAGACCCGCGCTGCTGCGGGCCCTGCGCGACGCCGATGCGGACGTGATCGCCTTGCAGGAGGTCGAGGCGGACCTCGCCGACCTGCTGCTGCGCGAGCCGTGGGTGCGGGAGAGCTGGACGCTGGGGACGGACCCGCAGGGGCCGGACACGGAGGAATGCGGACTGCTGCTCCTGAGCCGGTTGCCCGTCCGCGAGGCCGCGTTCCACGAACTGGGCCCGCACAAGGCGGTGAGCGCCCTCGTCGTGGAGGCGGGCACGCGTCCCCTCGTCGTCATGGCGACGCATCTGAGCAGCGACCACACCGACGACGGTGCGGGCCGACGCGATGCCGAACTGACCCGGATCGCCGAGGGGTTGGCGGGCCTGGATGCCGACCTGGTCCTGATGGGCGACTTCAACGACGGCGGTGACACACCGCAGACGGCACTGGGGATGCGGGACGCGTGGAGCGAGGCGCACGGCGACGACACGACCCCGACCTTCGACCCCGGCACCAACCCGTTGGCCGCGGTCTCGTCCCTGACCGGCCGGGCGTCCCGGCTGGACCGGGTGCTGCTGCGCGGGGCGGGACTGCGGGTGCGCCGGGCCGAGCTGTACGGCGACGTGCCCACGGCGGAGGGGCTGTACATCTCCGATCACTACGCCGTGCGGGTCGAGATGACATCGGACGCGCCGGAGGCGGATGCCCTCGGCCGTCTCGACGCACGGCCTACGCCCCGCACGGCGCTGGCGTGGATCCCGCCCCGGGAGCTGTGGCCGCCGCTGCAGGACATCCGCCGGGAGCACGACCCGCAGATCCACCGCTGGCCTCCGCATGTGAACCTGCTCTTCGGATTCGTACCGGAACACGCCTTCGAGCAGGCGGCGGCGGTGCTCGCGACCACCCCCACGGCTCCCTTCGACGCCCGGCTGGAGGGCGTGCACTGGTTCGGCCACCGCGACGACGCCACCGTGTGGCTCGACCCCGCGGCCGGGGGCGAGGAGCCGTGGGCCGAACTGCACCAGGCACTCGTGCGCCGCTTCCCCACCTGCCGGGGCCGCCGAGCGGGCTTCACCCCCCACCTGAGCCTGGGCCGCACCACCGACCCGAACGCCCTGGCCGCCGCCTGCGCGGACCGGCTCGCACCGATGCCGGTCAGGGTCGGCGAGCTGGCGCTGCTGTCGCGGCGCGGGGACGAGCCGATGCGGGTACGGGGGACGGTGGCGCTGGGAACGGGAGAGGTCCGCTGGACGGAGGAGCCCGCATCGGACGGGGCCCGGCCCGGACCCGAGGCCACATCGGACGGGGCCCGGCCCGGACCCGAGGCCACATCGGACGGGGCCCGGCCCGGACCCGAGGCCGCCACGGCCGCCGGCACCGTCGCCCCCGCGGACACCGCCACGGCCGCCGGCACCTCCATGGCCGCGGACACCGCCGTGGCCGAGCGGGTCACCCGCCGTATCGAGGACACGCTCGGCGAGGGTGTCGTGCACGTCGTCGGCTCCCGGCGCATGGGCTGCGCGCTGCCCGGCGCCGATCTGGACCTGGTGGCGGTACTGCCCGGCACGGTCGGACCCGCCACCGTACGAGCCCGGTTGAGCACCGCGCTGCGGGAGGCCACGGACGTGCGCGAGGTGGTCGGGGCACGCGTACCCGGCCTGCGGTTGCGGCTCGACGGGCTGGACGTGGACCTGGTCGTCGTCGCCACCGGCTCGATGGACCCCGCCGAGGCGGTGCACCTCCGCACCGAGCTGGGCGAGGCGGCGGCGATCGGGCTCAGCGCCGTGAGCGACGCCGACGCGGTGCTCGCCTCGGCGGGCGCACACGGGTCGGCCTTCGCCCGGCTGGCCAGGCAGGTCAAGGGCTGGGCGAAGGCCCGGGGTCTGGACTCGGCGCCGTTCGGGGGCCTGCCGGACCTGGCCTGGTGCGTCCTGGCGGGCCGCACCGCGCACGAGGCCGGCGATCTGCCCCCGGACGATCTGCTGCGGCACTTCTTCGCGACGTGGGCGGCCTGGGACTGGCGCCACCCGGTGGCTCCCGCGGGCGAAGCGGCGCCCCGGCCCCTCCCCCTCACCGTCATGACCCCGTCCGCCCCGGTGCGGCCCTGCACGGACCAGGTCACGGCGGGCATGCGCGACCTGATCACCCAGGAGCTGTTCCGCGCCTGGGAGGTACTGGACGCGACCGCGGACCCGTACCCGTGGGCCGAGCTGCTCGTCCCTCCCCCGCTGCACCGCCGCCACGCGGCCTGGGCGGTCGTGACCGTGGCCCCGGGTGCGGACGAGGGACGGGCGCGGGGCAGGATGCGGGCCCT
This sequence comes from Streptomyces sp. NPDC007264, assembly GCF_042869095.1. Classification (NCBI taxonomy): domain Bacteria; kingdom Bacillati; phylum Actinomycetota; class Actinomycetes; order Kitasatosporales; family Streptomycetaceae; genus Streptomyces; species Streptomyces sp. NPDC007264. Next base: position 58,725 of record NZ_JBIAFD010000009.1, on the reverse strand, counting down.
CGTCACCGATCTCTCGGAGGCGGCCCCGGACTGCCACGCCTGGCCCCGCCCCTTCTCCACCGCCCCCACCCGCTACGCCATCGGCCTGGGCCCCACCCCACCGCCCGCCGACCACCTCGCGGCGGTCGCGGCACGCCGACTGCACGGCCTGACCGGGGTCACGCTCACGAGGGCCGAGGGGGGCGAGGTGCCGACCCTGCGGTGAGCGCCGGGCTCCGAGACGGCCCACGCCGTCATGGCGGTCACTTGGAGTCGCGGTCGAACTGCGCCTTCGACCAGCTGTGGCCGAGGACGGCGAGACCGAGGCACCAGACGATGGTGATCCACCAGTTGGCGCCGATCTCGGTGCCGAGGAGCAGGCCGCGCAACGTCTCGATGGCGGGGGTGAACGGCTGGTACTCGGCGATCGGCTGGAACCAGCCCGGCATCGCGTCGACCGGGACGAAGGCGCTGGAGACGAGGGGCAGGAGGATCAGCGGCATCGCGTTGTTGCTGGCGGCTTCGGCGTTGGGGCTGCTCATGCCCATCCCGACCGCGATCCATGTGAACGCCAGGGCGACCAGCGCGAGAAGTCCGACGGCCGCGAGCCATTCCAGGGGGGTGGCGTCGGTGGTGCGGAAGCCGATGGCCACGCCGACGGCGCCGACGAGGACCACGCTGGTGATCGCCTGCAGCACGCTGCCGACGACGTGTCCGAAGAGCACCGAACCACGGTGGATCGCCATCGTGCGGAAGCGGGCGATGATGCCCTCGGTCATGTCGTTCGAGACGGACACCGCGGTGCCGATCGTCGTGGAACCGATGGTCATCAGCAGCAGGCCCGGAACGATGTAGGCGATGTAGGCGGAGCGGTTGCCGCCGCCGATGCCCGCGCTCATGGTGCCGCCGAAGATGTAGACGAAGAGCAGCAACAGCATGATCGGGGTGAGCAGCAGGTTCAGGGTGAGGGACGGGTAGCGCCGGGCGTGCAGGAGGTTGCGGCGCAGCATGGTGGCCGAGTCGCGTACGGCGAGGCTCAGGGAGCTCATCGGGCAGCCTCCTTCGGCTGGTTCGGCTGGTTCGGCTGGCGGGGGACGTCGGCGCCGCCGGTCAGGGCGAAGAAGACGTCGTCGAGGTCGGGGGTGTGCACGGTCAGCTCGTCGGCCTCGACGCCGGCCGCGTCGAGCCGGTCGAGGACGGCGCGCAGGTCGCGCTGGCTGCCGTCGCTGGGGATCCGCAGCGCGAGCGCCTCGTCGTCCCGGGTCACTTCGCGCAGTGCGGAGACGGCGCCCCGGTACGCGGACGGGTCGGCGAAGCGGAGGCGGACGTGTCCGCCGGGGACGATCCGCTTCAGCTCCTCGGCGGTGCCCTCGGCGGCGATCCTGCCGTCGTCGAGCACGGCGATGCGGTCGGCGAGTTCGTCGGCCTCTTCCAGGTACTGGGTGGTGAGGAAGACGGTGACGCCGTCGGTGACGAGTTCACGGATGATCTGCCACATGGTGTGGCGGGAGCGCGGGTCGAGGCCGGTGGTCGGCTCGTCCAGGAAGATGATCCGTGGGTTGCCGACCAGGGTCATGGCGATGTCGAGGCGGCGCCTCATTCCGCCGGAGTAGGTGGAGGCGGGCTTCTTCGCAGCCTCGGTGAGGTCGAAGCGCTCGAGCAGTTCGGCGGTGGTCTGCCTGCCCTCGCGCTTGGGGAGGTGGTGCAGGTCCGCCATGAGAAGCATGTTCTCCTCCCCGGTGATCAGGCCGTCGACGGCGGAGAACTGACCGGTGACACCGATCACGGCGCGGGCCGCCTGCGGGTCGGTGGCGAGGTCGTGGCCGCCGACGAGGATCCGGCCGGAGGCGGGGTCGGGGGAGACGAGGGTGGAGAAGATGTTGACGGCGGTGGTCTTGCCGGCGCCGTTCGGGCCGAGCAGGGAGAAGATCGTTCCCTCCGCAACGGCCACGTCGATGCCGTCGAGGACGGTCTTGTCGCCGAAGGACTTGCGCAGCCCGTTCGCCGCGATGGCCCAGTTGGTCATGAGAGGTGCTCCCTTGGAGAGGCCGCGGGGGTCAGAGACTGCGGGCGGTGATGTCGCCGTGGACCGTGGTCGCGTGGACGGTGAGGCCGTGCGCCGCGTCGGCGTTCTTGAGGGCGTTGTGGATCCGGCCGTAGGAGGTACCGGCGTCGAGGGCGGCGGAGGTCCCCCGGGCGACACCGACGGTGATGTCACCCTGTTCGGTGCGCAGCGTGAGGGTGCCGCGCGCGGCCTCGTCGACGGTGAGGTCGCCCCGCATGGTGCTGATCTCGGCGGCCCCGGTGAGGCGGCCGACCGTGACATCACCGTCCTGGAGGACGAGACGGGCGCTGCCGGCCTCGTCGAGCTTGACCGTGGCCTGCGCGCTTTCGAAGGCGACGTCGCCGAGCCGTCCCACGCCCCGCAGCTCGCCGCAGGACGCCTTGGCCTCGACACGGGAGCCGGCGGGCAGCCGCACGGTCACCTCGACGGATCCGGAGTGTCCGAGAATCCGCTTCTTCGGTTCCGGGACCTCGATGCGCAGGACGCCTTCGCCGTAGGCGACCCGCACCTCCTCTGCCGCCTTGACGTCGCGGCTCGTGGAGGCGTCGGAGGGCAGAACCTCGACGGTGGTGTCGCTGCGGTCGGCGGCGATCAAGCGTATCTCCCCTGCGGGGATGTCGAGGACGGTGGAGATCGGAGCGGGGGTGTCGAACTTCTGCATCGTGCTCTCCTTCGGCTTGTCGTTTTCCATATGGAAAACGCTACGTTGCGTTCAAGGAATCCGCAATTAGTTCATTGCGAATGAAGAGCATTCATGCAGGTCAGCCAGAATATTTTGTTGCAATGGCTCTGCGAATCAATGCAATGGGGCGCACTCGTTTTATTGCAATGAGATGAAGCGAACGCTAAGCTGGGCGTGGCACAGGCCGTCAGGGAGCGCGCACGGGAAGCACGGAGGAGACCGCGATGCCGGGAGGCAGGCTCACCCAGCAGGAACGTCAGCAGATCGCGCTGGGACTGGCCGACGGACTCGCCTACGCGGAGATCGCCCGACGCCTGAAGCGCCCGACGTCGACCGTCACGCGTGAGGTCCTGCGCAACGGCGGCCCCACCGCCTACCGCGCCGACCTCGCCCACCGTGCCACCGAGCACCGCGCCCGCCGCCGCCGGCAGGCCGCGCCCCGGGACACGAAGGCGCCCGCGCAGGCCCACGGGCGTGACGCCGAAGCGGTCCGGGCGTACGAGGAGACGTTCACCACCGCCATGATGCAGTCGGGGATGCCCAAGATGATGTCCCGGGTCATGGCCGCCCTCAGCCTCACCGACACCGGCAGCCTCACCGCGGCCGAACTCGTCCAGCGCCTCGGTGTCAGCCCCGCGTCCGTCTCCAAGGCGATCGCGTTCCTCGAGAGCCAGGGCATGGTCCGCCGGGAGCGCGACGAACGCCGCCGCGAGCGCTATGTCGTCGACGACGACGTCATGTACCAGTCGATGATGGCCAGCGCCCGGGCCATGGCCCAGATCGTCCAGATCGCACGGCAGGGCGCCGGCGTCCTCGGCCCCCGCACCCCGGCCGGCGTCCGCTTCGAGAACATCGCCCGCTTCCTCGACTTCGTCTCCGAGAGCACCGCCCGCGCCGCGGAGCAGGCCCGCGAGATCCTCCACACCAAGCCCGAAACGACTCCGGAGGGCACCTTCACGCCCTCGGACCGCACCGCCGAGCCACGTTCGGACCAGGGACAGCCGGCTCGGAGAGAGGAGCCCGGGGCCCGCTCCCCACGCCCGGCCCCGGAGCCCAGTACCCCGGCCGGGGCACTAGTGCCCCGGCACTAGCTCGGCCAGGGAACCATCGACGCGAACACCAGAAGCGACAGCAGAACCGTGCAGGGTGCGAGGGTGGCGAGGACCCAGCGCGGGACGGCGTTCCGTGCACTCCACGGCAGGCACCAGCCGACCAGCAGCAGCACGAAGGCGACGCCGAGACCGACCCGGAGGACGGCGTACGCGGTGTCGAAGCCCGCGGTGAACCGGTCGGCCTCCGCTCCGTTGCAGGAGTCGCAGGCCATGGGCGTCAGTCCGGCGAAGACGAAGGCGAAGAGGCTCGCGGGAAGGGTGAGCACGGTCGCGATCAGCGGCGCGATCCACGCCCGGTACGCGGTGCCGCTCTGTGTGGTGTCCGGCATGACCTCCACCCAACCGCGGGCCGGAAGCGGACACATGAGCACTGCTACTCAACTGCGTGCGTATCCACTACGCAGGCGACCGAGCGGATCCAGGACCGCGAGTCCGAATGCTTCCGGAACACGCGAAAGGGCCCGTACGACGGATGTCGTACGGGCCCTTTCAGGCCGGATGCCGACCCTCAGGCGAGGAAGCTCACTTGAGGATCTTGGTGACCTGGCCGGCGCCCACGGTGCGGCCACCCTCGCGGATGGCGAACTTCAGGCCCTCTTCCATGGCGATGGGCTGGATGAGCTCCACCTTCATCTCGGTGTTGTCACCCGGCATGACCATCTCGGTGCCCTCGGGGAGGGTCACCACGCCGGTCACGTCCGTCGTACGGAAGTAGAACTGCGGGCGGTAGTTGTTGAAGAACGGCGTGTGGCGGCCGCCCTCGTCCTTGGACAGGATGTACGCCTGCGCCTCGAAGTCGGTGTGCGGGGTCACCGTGTTCGGCTTGATGATGACCTGGCCGCGCTCGACGTCCTCGCGCTTGATGCCGCGGAGCAGCAGACCGACGTTCTCACCGGCCTGACCCTCGTCCAGCAGCTTACGGAACATCTCGATGCCCGTAACCGTGGTCTTGGTCTTCTCTTCCTTGATGCCGATGATCTCGACTTCCTCGTTCACCTTGAGGACACCGCGCTCGATACGGCCGGTGACGACCGTACCGCGACCGGTGATGGTGAAGACGTCCTCGATCGGCATCAGGAACGGCTTGTCGACGTCACGCTCGGGCTGCGGGATGGACTCGTCGACCGCCGCCATCAGGTTGAGGACGGAGTCCACCCACTCCTTCTCGCCCTCGAGCGCCTTCAGAGCGGAGACCTTGACGACCGGAACGTCGTCGCCCGGGAACTCGTACTCGGTGAGGAGCTCACGGACCTCGAGCTCGACGAGCTCCAGGATCTCCTCGTCGTCCACCATGTCGGCCTTGTTCAGGGCGACGACGATGTACGGAACGCCGACCTGGCGGGCCAGGAGCACGTGCTCCTTGGTCTGCGGCATCGGGCCGTCGGTGGCGGCGACCACCAGGATCGCGCCGTCCATCTGCGCGGCACCGGTGATCATGTTCTTGATGTAGTCCGCGTGACCCGGGCAGTCGACGTGGGCGTAGTGACGCGACTCGGTCTGGTACTCGACGTGCGCGATGGAGATGGTGATACCGCGCTGGCGCTCCTCGGGCGCCTTGTCGATGTTGTCGAACGGGGTGGCCTCGTTCAGGTCCGGGTACGCGTCGTGCAGCACCTTGGTAATGGCGGCCGTGAGGGTCGTCTTACCGTGGTCGATGTGACCGATGGTGCCGATGTTGACGTGCGGCTTAGTCCGCTCGAACTTCGCCTTCGCCACTGGGGTCCTCCTGTGGAGTGGTTCTGTACGCCTTACTCATCGGCGCCAGGTGATCTTTGCTGGGGTGCCGCCCGCCGGGGTTCTCTCCGGAGCCCGAGACCCGGGGTCTCGGCCGTGGATCGGATCCCCGGCGGTCGGTGTCAAGCCTAAAGCGTGTGAACGGGGTGCGTTACTCGCCCTTGGCCTTCGCGATGATCTCCTCGGCGACGTTCCGCGGAACCTCGGCGTAGGAGTCGAACTGCATCGAGTAGCTCGCGCGACCCGATGTCTTGCTGCGGAGGTCGCCGACGTAGCCGAACATCTCCGACAGCGGAACCAGGCCCTTCACGACGCGGGCGCCGGCACGCTCCTCCATGGCCTGGATCTGGCCACGACGGGAGTTGATGTCGCCGATGACGTCGCCCATGTAGTCCTCGGGCGTGGTGACCTCGACGGCCATCATCGGCTCGAGCAGCACGGGGCTGGCCTTGCGGGCGGCCTCCTTGAACGCCTGCGAACCGGCGATCTTGAACGCCAGTTCGGAGGAGTCGACCTCGTGGTAGCCGCCGTCGAGCAGGGTGACGCGCACGCCGGTCATCTCGTAACCGGCGAGGATGCCGAACTGCATGGCCTCCTGCGCACCGGCGTCGACCGAAGGGATGTACTCCTTCGGGATGCGGCCACCGGTGACCTTGTTCACGAACTCGTACGAGGTGTCGCCCGCCTCGAGCGGCTCGATCGCGATCTGCACCTTGGCGAACTGACCGGTACCGCCGGTCTGCTTCTTGTGCGTGTAGTCGACGCGCTCGACGGCCTTGCGGATCGTCTCGCGGTACGCGACCTGCGGCTTGCCGACGTTGGCCTCGACCTTGAACTCACGGCGCATGCGGTCGACCAGCACCTCGAGGTGCAGCTCGCCCATGCCGCCGATGATGGTCTGGCCCGTCTCCTCGTCCGAGTGGACCTGGAAGGACGGGTCCTCCTCGGCCAGACGCTGGATCGCGACGCCCAGCTTCTCCTGGTCGCCCTTCGACTTGGGCTCGATGGCGACCTGGATGACCGGCGCCGGGAAGTCCATGGACTCCAGGATGACCGGGTTCTTGTCGTCGGACAGCGTCTCACCGGTGGTGGTCTGCTTCAGGCCCATGACGGCGACGATGTCGCCGGCGCCCACCGACTCGATCTCCTCACGCTTGTTGGCGTGCATGCGGTAGATCTTGCCGATGCGCTCCTTCTTGCCCTTGACCGAGTTCAGCACCTGCGTGCCGGACTCCAGGCGGCCCGAGTACACCCGGACGAAGGTGAGCTTGCCCAGGTGCGGGTCGCTCATGATCTTGAACGCCAGCGCGGACAGCGGCTCCTCGTCGGACGGCTTGCGCCTGACGACCGTCTCCGGGTCCTTGACGTCGCGGCCCTCGATGGCCTCGATGTCGACCGGGGACGGCAGGTAGCGCACGACCGCGTCGAGCAGGGGCTGGACGCCCTTGTTCTTGAACGCGGTGCCGCAGAACACCGGGGTGACGGTGGTGCCGGTGCTCTTGCCGGACGCGATGGTGATGCGACGGATCGCCGCGTACAGCTGCTCCTCGGTGGGCTCCTCGCCCTCCAGGTACAGCTCCATCAGCTCTTCGTCGTTCTCCGCGACGGCCTCGAGCAGCTTGCCGCGCCACTCCTCGGCCGCCTCGGTGTGCGTGGCCGGGATGTCGACGACGTCGTACATCTCGCCCTTGGTCGCCTCCGCGGACCACACCAGGGCCTTCATGCGGATCAGGTCCACGACGCCCTTGAAGTCGGCCTCGGCACCGATCGGCAGCTGCATGACCAGCGGCTGCGCGCCCAGACGGTCGGAGATCATGTCGACGCAGCGGTGGAACTCGGCGCCGGTGCGGTCGAGCTTGTTGACGAAGCAGATGCGCGGAACGCCGTAGCGGTCCGCCTGACGCCACACCGTCTCGGACTGGGGCTCGACGCCGGCAACGCCGTCGAACACCGTCACGGCACCGTCGAGCACACGCAGGGAGCGCTCCACCTCGACGGTGAAGTCGACGTGCCCCGGCGTGTCGATGATGTTGATGGTGTGGTCGACGTCGTCCAGCGGCCAGTGACAGGTGGTGGCAGCAGAGGTGATCGTGATGCCACGCTCCTGCTCCTGCTCCATCCAGTCCATGGTGGCAGCGCCGTCGTGGACCTCACCGATCTTGTAGGAAACGCCGGTGTAGAACAGGATCCGCTCGGTGGTGGTCGTCTTGCCCGCGTCGATGTGGGCCATGATCCCGATGTTGCGGACCCTGGCCAGGTCAAGTGAAGTGGTAGCCATAAGGCTTCAGTCTTCTCTCGGTCTCGATGGGGTAGCGACTACCAGCGGTAGTGCGCGAAGGCCTTGTTGGACTCGGCCATCTTGTGCGTGTCCTCGCGCTTCTTCACCGCGGCACCGAGGCCGTTGGAGGCGTCGAGGAGCTCGTTGAGCAGCCGCTCGGTCATGGTCTTCTCGCGACGGGCGCGGGAGTAACCGACCAGCCAGCGCAGCGCCAGGGTGCTGGCACGGCCGGGCTTGACCTCGACCGGGACCTGGTAGGTGGCGCCACCGACACGGCGGGACTTGACCTCGAGGGTCGGCTTGATGTTCTCGAGAGCGCGCTTGAGCGTGATGACGGGGTCGTTGCCCGTCTTCTCGCGCAGACCCTCCATGGCGCCGTAGACGATGCGCTCGGCGGTGGAGCGCTTGCCGTTCAGCAGCACCTTGTTGATCAGCGAGGTCACCAGAGGAGAGCCGTAGACCGGGTCGATGATGACCGGGCGCTTCGGGGCGGGGCCCTTACGAGGCATTCTTACTTCTCCTTCTTGGCGCCGTAGCGGCTGCGAGCCTGCTTGCGGTTCTTGACACCCTGGGTGTCGAGCGAGCCGCGGATGATCTTGTAGCGAACACCCGGCAGGTCCTTCACACGGCCGCCGCGCACGAGCACGATGGAGTGCTCCTGCAGGTTGTGTCCCTCACCCGGAATGTAGGCGGTGACCTCGATCCCGCTGGTCAGACGCACACGCGCGACCTTACGCAGGGCCGAGTTCGGCTTCTTCGGGGTGGTCGTGAACACACGCGTGCAGACGCCACGGCGCTGAGGGGAACCCTCAAGTGCAGGCGTCTTGTTCTTCTCGACCTTGTCCTGCCGGCCCTTGCGGACCAGCTGCTGGATCGTAGGCACTACTTCTCCGGTTTCTGTGTGCCGATGGGTACAGCTAACCTGGAACGTCGCCGACCCACGCGGTCGGGTGTGTCGAATCCCGCGGACTCCCGCCGCCAGGCAGAAAGAGGCGCAGATTACGGTGGCCGGTGAAGGCTCCCCGTGCGGTTTCAAGGCACGCACAAGAGCCAGGGCACACCCCAGGCACAAGGTCTGAGCGTACCTACCTCACGGACTTCGGTCAAAACAAATGGAGCTCACCCCGACGTGCCGGACTTGTCCCGGTTCTCTTCCTCCATTATGCGGCCCTTCCATGGGGGTCCCACTCGTTCCGCTCTCGCACCGCCCGTGGCTGTACGTTGAGCGGTCGCTGTGCCAGGGGACGGGGGCTGGAGAAGGCGGACCGGGCCGCACTGCTCGCGCTCGGCCATGAGCTGTCCTTCGCGCCCCGCGTCGTCCTGCTCCACCAGAGCGAGCCGTCCTCGCACGTGCTGTTCGTCCTGTCGGGCTGGACGAAGGTGACGGCGGCGGCGGCCAACGGATACGAGGCGCTGCTCGCGCTGCGGGGCCCCGGCGACATCATCGGCGAGTCGGCCGCGCTGACCGGACGCACCCGGTCGGCGACCGTGACCGCGCTGGAGCAGGTGCGGACCGTGGCCGTCCAGCGCGAACGCTTCACGGACTTCCTGGCTCGCTCCCCCGCCGCCTCCTTCGCCCTGCTCGGCCTCGCCTCCGACCGCACGCGCGCCGCTGACCGGCGCCGTCCGGAGTTCGCCTCGATGAACGTCAAGGAGCGGTTCGCGACCCTGCTGCTCGACCTCGCCCGCACCCACGGCCGCCGCACCGACGACGGCATCGAGCTCTCCGTACCGCTGAGCAAACAGGAACTCGCGGGGTCCGTGGGGGCCTCCCGCGAAATGGTGCAGCGGCTGCTCAAAGAGCTGCGGGAGCGCAGGGTGGTGCTCACCGGGCGCCGGGCCCTGGTGATCCTTCAGCCCGACGTCCTGCGCAGAATCGCACGGGCGAGGTCGGCGGAGTGAGAGCGGAGTCGGCGAAGTAAGCGCGCAGTCGGCGGAGTGAGCGCGGAGTCGGCGGAGTGAGCGCGGAGTCGGCGGAGTGAGCGCGGAGTCGGCGGAGTGAGAGCCGGGGCCCGGGAGCCGTCTGTGCACACGGTCACAGTTCCAGTGGGTCACCCGTCCTCACGCCCCGGCCACCACCGGCGCCACCCTGCTGACCGAGGCGATGCCCCGTCCGGCGGGAAAGCCGGCGGGGAAGCAGCCGGCCCAGCCGCCGGGAAGGCAGCCGGCCCAGCCGCCGGAACAGCAGCCCGCCGACACGGCCCCGGGCCGGAGGAGGAGCTCGCCCCGGAGGCGCGGGCCGCCCAGCGGGAACTGGTCGCGCACACCCCCGGATTCATGCTCGGCGAGGGCACGGCCTTCGGCGGCAGCCTGGTGGGCGGCGCCCAGCACGGTGTGTCCGGCGGGCGGGTCGGCGGCGATGCCTACATGGGCGGCAGGACCGAGATCCACCACCACGGCCCGGCGTCCGCCGCCCCGGACGCCTCCGGCGAGATACCCCCGGAGCGGCTGAGGGAACTCGCCGAGGCCTTCGCCGAGGGCCCCGCCTTCGCATCCGCCCTGGAGCGGCTGCGCGTGGAGCGGGTGCTGGTCCTCTCCGGCGCACACGCCACGGGCCGCAACGCCGCCGCGCAGATGCTGCTGCACCGGCTGGGCGTCCCGGCCGTCCACGCCCTGAGCCCCGAGACCGCGCCCGCGGCCCTGAGCGCGCGGCTCACCCGGCCCGGCGGGCACGTCCTGCGCGACCTCGCCCTCAGCCGCAACCGGCCGTTACGGGACACCCATCTGTTCGCGGCCCGCGGCCAGCTCGCCGCGGTGGACGGCCACCTCGTCGTCACCGTCGAGAACTCACCGCACCTGCCCGGCGTCACGCCCTGCCGTTGGACGCCGCCGAGCGCCCGGGACGTCGTACGGGCCCTGCTCGTCAGACGCAGACCGGACGACGTCGAGGCCCTCCTCGCCCTCGAACCGGTGGCCGCCTTCCTGTCCGCAGCCGACCGCCGTCCGGCCGAGGTATCCGCGTTCGCCGCGGCGCTGGCCGCCTACGACGACAGCCAGGGCGCGCCGGCGCGGCTCGCGGACTTCGGGCAGTCCGCGGTGGAGAAGCAGTGCCGTGACTGGCTCGGGGACCCGGCGACCGGGCTGCGGGACAAGGCGTTCCTCATCTCGCTCGCCGTCTTCGACCAGGCCCCGTACGTCCTCGCGGCCGAGCCCGCCGACAAGCTGTTCGTGCACTTCCAGCGTTTGCAGCACCCCGAACTGCCTCCGGAGATACCGGTGTTCGGGCCGGCCGCCGAGGACCGGCTGACGCTCGCACGGGCCGACGGGGAGGTGCGGCAGGAGCCGACCGACTGGGGGCCGGTCCCGCAGTTCATGGCCGGCTTCCTCGACGAGCGCATCCCGAGGGTCCTGCTCACCGAGCTGTGGACCGGTCACCCCTCGGCACGCCCGGCGGTGGTGGAGTGGCTGAAGCAGCTTGCCCGCGACGGCCGTCCGCTGGTGCGCACCCGCGCCGCGGCCGCCGCCGCGCTGCTCGCCGACGCCGACCTGCCCTCCACGATGGCGCTGCTCGTCGACGGCTGGGTCACCTCCCGCTCCCCGGGCCGCCGCGTCACCGCCGCGAACACGCTCACGCCGGCCCAGCTGCTGGGGGCACCCGTGGTGCTGCGGCTGCTCGGCCAGTGGTGCAACGACGGCAACTGGGCGCGCCGCTGGACCGCCATCCGCGCCCTCGGCCTGCTCGCGCCGCTCCGCCCGGACCTGGCCGGACCGGCGCTCGACGCGCTCGCCGCCCGCGCCCGGGCCGACACCAGCAGCCAGGCGGAGCGCAACAACCTCACCGAGTCCGCGGCCCTGCTGCTCTCCGCCGGCCCCCGACGCGGGGAAGTACTGGCGGAGTTCGTACGGCTGCTGTACCTGGACACCCCGGCGGTCCGCGACCTCGCGCTGGCCGCCTTCGTACGCGCCTGCGACAACGACGAGGACGGCGCGCTCGTCGGCTGGTACGCCGAGACCGGCATGTACGAGGCGGACGCGGCCCGCGACCTGGCCACCCTGTGGCGCACCGCGCTGAACGACCGCACCCACACCCGGGCGGCCCTGGACGCCCTGCACACCTGGGTGTACGTCGCCGGGCGCCGTGCCGATGCCGCCCTCGCCCTGGAACCGCTGCTGACCGCGCTGGTGGTCACCGCGGACGGCCGCAAGCGCCTCGACCACGGGCTGCGCACGATGCGCGCCGAGGACGGCGGCCCGCGACCGTCGCCGGCGGACCGGCTTCTCGCGGTACTGCATCCGGCCCCCACCCACTGAAACCACCCCAGTACACGAGGAGTTGACCCATGGCGGAGTTCCGCCGGCCGCCGGAACAGCAGCAACAGGCCGACCGGCACACCACCCTGATCGACCCGGTGCTCACCGTGCGCCCGATCTCCCGGTTCGACTACACGGCCCGCAGACAGGTGGGCGCGATCGACCACGCTCTGGTCTTCGCCACCTCGGGCGGCTCGTACGACGCCTATCTGCCGCCGCACCGGCCGAGCCGCACGGACGCGGCGACCCGGCGCTACACCTCGGTCTACGAGGTGGACATGGGCAGCCATCCGGTCCAGCTGGAACTCGAACTGCCGAGCGACGACGACGCGTTCTCCTTCGGTGCCACCGCCGACCTGACCTGGCGGGTGGCGGATCCGACCGCCTTCGTCGCGAGCGGCGAGCGGGACGTGTCCACCCGACTCACCCGTGAACTGCAGCAGTTGGCACGCCCGGTCACCCGGCGCTTTCCGATCGAGGACAGCCCGGCCGCCGAACGGGCCGTCCAGCAGGCGGTCGAGGAGGGCCGCTTCGCCGTGGGCACCGGGCTGAACGTCACCTGTGCGGTACGGCTGCGCCCGGACGACGAGGCGATCGAGCACCGTCGGCGCAAGCGCAGCCTGCGGTACGAGTCGGAGATGCTGGACCCCGAGCACGAGTTCCGGGTGCGCCGGGCAAAGCTCGAACACGAGCTGGAGGTGCTGCGCGAGCAGCAGTCGCAGGAGCTGATCGCCCGGAAGATCGCCTTCTACCAGTACCACCGCCAGCACGGCGGCGTGGGCGCCTGGGCGCTGCACCTCGCGGCGCATCCCGGTGACACCCGGATGGTGATCAACACCCTGCAGACGGATCAGCTCGGCGTCATCCGCAAGGAGCTGGAGCTGATCGCCGGGGACATGCTGGAGGACTTCCAGAAGGCCGAGTCGGCCCGGTCCGTCCTGCGGTCCGTCGACGACCTGATCAGGCAGCAGGCGCCCCGGGCCGCGTCCGACGCACAGGCACTGCCCCCGGGCGGAGCCCCGCGGCCACCCGACAACGGCCGGATACCGCCGGCGCCCCAGGCACCGCCTCCGCCGTACGGCGACCGGCAGCCGTGCGTACCGCACGCCGGGGCGTACGAGCCGGCGGCGTACACACCCCAGACGCCTCCCCGCCATCCGTACCGCCGGTACCGCCGGTACCGCCCGTACCGCCGGTCTCCGACGGACCCGCGCCCGCTGTACCGCCCGCGCCAGGAGCCCACTCGTGGGGCTCGCCCGAGGCGGGGTCCGCGTGACCGCGCCGGACACCGTCACCGCCCAGGACAACCGGACCGCGGAACGGCTGCTCGACGAGTTGCGGGGGGAGATCGCCCGGGCCGACAGCAAGGCATCCGTCCTGGTGGCGGCGCTGGGCATGACCGCGGGGGTGTTCACCGGGCTGCTGGCCGGGCGGCACTGGTCGCCCGGCCGGTTGTCCGCCCCCGGAGCCGCCGTGTGGTGGGCCGGGGCAGCCGCGCTGGCCCTGTCGCTGGTCGCGCTGCTCCTCGGCGACATCCGGCAGGCCGTACGCGAGGGCCGGCTGGCCGAGGTGCTCGCCGAGACCGACCGCGCCCCCGCAGCCGCCCTGCTCGCCGCCCTCACCGAGACCAGCCGGATCGCCGCGTCCAAGCACCGATGGATCCGTACCGGCCTGATCGCCTTCTGCGTCGGCACCCTGCTGCTCCCCGCCGGCCCGCTCATCGGCTGACGTCCCCGTACACGAAGGAACCCGACCATGTCCCAACCACCGCAGTACCCCGCGGAAGCGCGGTTCCCGGATCCGAGCCCGAGCCCCGGCACCGACGCCCCCGGAAATCCGGGCCCGGCCCACCCCGAAAGCACCCCCCGCCCCTCCGGACCCGCTCCCGGCCTGCCCTGGCCCGAGCCCGGCCACGGCCACGGCGAACGCAGCACCCGCCGGCCCCCCGTACCCGGGCCCGACGGCACCCCCGTACCCGGCCCCTGCGTATCCGAGCCCGGCAGCCTCGTACCCCGGCACCGCACAAGCCCACCCAGGCCCGGCAGCCTCGTACCCCGGCACCGCACAAGCCCACCCAGGCCCGGCAGCCTCGTACCCGGGCAGTGCGCCCCCGCCGTACCCCGGCACCCCCCCCGCAGGTCGGCACGCCCGTACCGGCGCAGTCCGCCGTCCCTCCCGTGCCCTCCGCGACGCCCACCGTCGGCGCCCCCGTGCCCGGGCCGGCGCCGGACGACCTCGACTACCGTCACCGCGGCTCCCGGGTCCATGTCGCCGAGCACCAGCGCGGCGCCGACGCCACCGCGATAGGACGGCTGGCCGTGCAGGTGCCGGGATTCCTGGTGAGCCTGGCCCTGGTCAGCTCGATCGCGCTCGGGATGTTCGACGACCTCGTGGGGACGGTCGTGCTGCTGGCCTGGCTCGCCTCGGGCCTGCTCGTCTTCCACCGGCCCGCCGAGCTGGCGTTCGCCCGGTTCGTGCTCAAGCTCCGGCTCCCGACGCCCGAGGAGCGGGCTCGCCTCGAACCGGTCTGGCACGAGGTGACCGCCCGCGCGGGCATCGAGCCGCACACCTACGAGCTGATGGTGGAGAACAGCGACGAGTTGAACGCGGTGGCGGTCGCCGGCCATGTCGTCGGCGTCACCACGTACTCCCTCGACCGGATCCCGAGCAGCAACCTGGCCGCCGTGCTCGCCCATGAACTGGGCCCCCACACCGGCGGCCACGCGTGGGCCGGCCTCCTCGGCCACTGGTACTCGCTGCCGGGCCGGGCCGCCTGGGCGACCTCCTCGCCTATGCGGGCCGGCGCGGTGAGCTGCGCGCCGACCAGCAGGCCGCCGAGCTCGGCTTCGCCCGTGAGCCGGCCGAGGTCGTGCACCACTTCCAGGCCGAAGAGGCCGCGGCGAAGGCGGCCGCCGTCGCACGGGGACAGAAGCTCCAGGAGCCCGGAGCCCGGAGCCCTGGCCCGGCTGCTGTCCGCGCACCCCGACCACCGCACCCGGCTGAGCGCACTGGGGCCGTATCCCGGGCTCAACCGCTGAACCGGGGACACGGCTCCGCACCCGATACGCCGAAGGGCGGCCACCCCGGGGGTGACCGCCCTTCGACTCAAGCTGCCCGCTTACTGGTTGTACGGACCGTAGTCGTAGTCCTCCAGCGGCACGGCCTGGCCGGAGCCCGTGCCGAACGGCGAGTAGTCGATGTCGTCGTAGCCGACGGCCGAGTACATCGCGGCCTTGGCCTCCTCGGTCGGCTCGACCCGGATGTTGCGGTAGCGGGACAGACCCGTACCGGCCGGGATGAGCTTACCGATGATGACGTTCTCCTTGAGGCCGATCAGGGAGTCGGACTTGGCGTTGATCGCCGCGTCCGTGAGGACCCTGGTCGTCTCCTGGAAGGACGCCGCCGACAGCCACGACTCGGTCGCCAGCGAGGCCTTGGTGATACCCATCAGCTGCGGACGGCCGGAGGCCGGGTGGCCGCCCTCCTGGACCACACGACGGTTCTCCTGCTCGAACTTCGAGCGCTCGACCAGCTCGCCGGGCAGCAGCTCGGCGTCGCCGGACTCGATGATCGTCACGCGGCGCAGCATCTGCCGGATGATGATCTCGATGTGCTTGTCGTGGATCGACACGCCCTGCGAGTTGTAGACCTTCTGGACCTCGCCGACCAGGTGGACCTGGACGGCACGCTGACCCAGGATGCGCAGCACGTCGTGCGGGTTGGTGGCACCCACGGTGAGCTTCTGGCCCACCTCGACGTGCTCGCCCTCGCTGACCAGGAGCCGGGCGCGCTTCGAGATCGGGTAGGCGCTCTCGTCGCTGCCGTCGTCCGGCGTGATGACGATCTTCTTGGTCTTCTCGGTCTCCTCGATCCGGACGCGGCCGGACGCCTCGGAGATCGGGGCGACACCCTTCGGGGTACGGGCCTCGAAGAGCTCGACGACACGCGGCAGACCCTGGGTGATGTCGTCACCGGCCACACCACCGGTGTGGAAGGTACGCATCGTCAGCTGGGTGCCGGGCTCACCGATGGACTGGGCGGCGATGATGCCGACCGCCTCACCGATGTCGACCAGCTTGCCGGTGGCCAGCGAGCGGCCGTAGCACATGGCGCAGGTGCCGACCGCGGACTCGCAGGTCAGGACCGAGCGGGTCTTGACCTCGTCGACGCCCTGGAGGATCAGCTCGTCCATGAGCACGTCGCCCAGGTCGGTGCCGGCCGGGGCCAGCACCCTGCCGTCGACCACGATGTCCTCGGCGAGGCAGCGCGCGTACACGGACGTCTCGACGTTCTCCGCCTTGCGCAGCACGCCGTCGGCGCCGCGCTCCGCGATGCTCAGCTTGAGGCCGCGGTCGGTGCCGCAGTCCTCCTCCCGGATGATGACGTCCTGGGAGACGTCGACCAGACGACGGGTGAGGTAACCCGAGTCGGCGGTACGCAGAGCGGTGTCCGCCAGACCCTTACGGGCACCGTGCGTGGAGATGAAGTACTCCAGCACGGACAGACCCTCACGGAACGACGCCTTGATGGGACGCGGGATCGTCTCGTTCTTGGCGTTGGACACCAGACCGCGCATACCGGCGATCTGACGCATCTGCATCATGTTCCCTCGGGCGCCCGAGTTCACCATCATGAAGATCGGGTTGGTCTTCGGGAAGTTTTCGTTCATCGCCTCGGCGACCTCGTTGGTCGCCTTGGTCCAGATCGCGATGAGCTCCTGGGTGCGCTCGTCCTTGGTGATCAGACCGCGCTCGTACTGCTTCTGGACCTTCTCGTCCTGCGCCTCGTAGCCCTTGACGATCTCCTTCTTCGCCTCGGGGACGACGACGTCGGAGATGGCGACGGTGACACCGGAACGGGTGGCCCAGTAGAAGCCGGACGCCTTCAGGTTGTCGAGCGTCGCCGCCACGATGACCTTCGGGTAGCGCTCGGCGAGGTCGTTGACGATCTCCGAGAGCTGCTTCTTGCCGACCTCGTAGTCGACGAACGGGTAGTCCTCGGGCAGCAGCTCGTTGAAGAGCGCACGGCCCAGCGTGGTGCGCAGCCGGAAGGTGTCACCCTGCTGCCACTCCGGCTCGCCCTCCTCCTGGGCCGGCGGGGTCCAGCCGCGCGGCGGGATGGTGCCCACCGGGAAGCGGATGTCCACGCGCGACTGGAGCGAGAGCTCTCCGGCGTCGAACGCCATGATCGCCTCGGCCACGGACGCGAAGGAGCGGTCCTCGCCCTTCACGTCGCGCATCTCGCCGTCCGTGGTCAGGAAGAACAGACCGAGGACCATGTCCTGGGTCGGCATCGTGACCGGGCGGCCGTCGGCCGGCTTGAGGATGTTGTTCGAGGACAGCATCAGGATGCGGGCCTCGGCCTGCGCCTCCGCGGACAGCGGCAGGTGCACGGCCATCTGGTCGCCGTCGAAGTCCGCGTTGAACGCGGTGCACACGAGCGGGTGGATCTGGATGGCCTTGCCCTCGACCAGCTGCGGCTCGAAGGCCTGGATGCCGAGGCGGTGCAGGGTGGGCGCACGGTTCAGCAGAACCGGGTGCTCGGCGATGACCTCTTCGAGGACGTCGTACACGACCGTGCGGCCGCGCTCCACCATGCGCTTGGCGCTCTTGATGTTCTGCGCGTGGTTCAGGTCCACCAGGCGCTTCATCACGAACGGCTTGAACAGCTCCAGCGCCATCGCCTTCGGCAGACCGCACTGGTGCAGCTTCAGCTGCGGACCGACGACGATCACGGAACGCGCCGAGTAGTCGACACGCTTGCCGAGCAGGTTCTGGCGGAAACGGCCCTGCTTGCCCTTCAGCATGTCGCTGAGGGACTTCAGCGGACGGTTGCCGGGGCCCGTGACCGGGCGGCCGCGCCGGCCGTTGTCGAAGAGGGCGTCAACGGCCTCCTGAAGCATGCGCTTCTCGTTGTTGACGATGATCTCCGGGGCACCGAGGTCCAGGAGCCTCTTCAGACGGTTGTTGCGGTTGATGACACGGCGGTACAGGTCGTTCAGGTCGGAGGTCGCGAAGCGGCCACCGTCCAGCTGCACCATCGGACGCAGGTCCGGCGGGATGACCGGCACGCAGTCCAGGACCATGCCCTTGGGGCTGTTGGACGTCTGCAGGAACGCGGAGACGACCTTCAGCCGCTTGAGGGCACGGGTCTTCTTCTGGCCCTTGCCGGTGCGGATGATCTCGCGGAGCCTCTCGGCCTCCTCCTCCAGGTCGAAGGACTCCAGGCGCTTCTGCAGCGCCGCGGCACCCATCGAGCCGTCGAAGTACGTGCCGAAGCGGTCACGCAGCTCGCGGTACAGCAGCTCGTCGCCCTCGAGGTCCTGGACCTTGAGGTTCTTGAACCGGGTCCACACCTCGTCGAGGCGGTCGATCTCGCGCTGCGCGCGGTCGCGCAGCTGCTTCATCTCGCGCTCGGCGCCCTCGCGCACCTTGCGGCGCACATCGGCCTTGGCGCCCTCGGCCTCCAGCTCGGCCAGGTCGGTCTCGAGCTTCTTGGCGCGGGCCTCCAGGTCGGCGTCGCGGCGGTTCTCGATCTGCTGCCGCTCCACGGAGACGTGCGCCTCCAGGGAGGGCAGGTCGCGGGTGCGGCGCTCCTCGTCGACGTACGTGATCATGTACGCCGCGAAGTAGATCACCTTCTCCAGGTCCTTCGGGGCGAGGTCGAGCAGGTAGCCCAGCCGCGACGGAACGCCCTTGAAGTACCAGATGTGCGTGACGGGGGCGGCCAGCTCGATGTGGCCCATCCGCTCACGGCGCACCTTCGCACGCGTGACCTCGACGCCACAGCGCTCGCAGATGATGCCCTTGAAGCGGACGCGCTTGTACTTGCCGCAGTAGCACTCCCAGTCCCGGGTGGGGCCGAAGATCTTCTCGCAGAAGAGGCCGTCCTTCTCGGGCTTGAGCGTGCGGTAGTTGATGGTCTCGGGCTTCTTGACCTCGCCGTGGCTCCACTGACGGATGTCGTCAGCGGTGGCCAGGCCGATCCGGAGCTCGTCGAAGAAGTTGACGTCGAGCACTATGCGTCAATCCCTCTCAGGGTTGTGAGTCTTTGGTCTGATACGGGGGCCTGGGGGTCGGCGGGCCCTGATGGTGCAAGGCCCGCCGGACTCCCGTCAGACCTCTTCGACGCTGCTCGGCTCGCGCCGGGACAGGTCGATGCCGAGCTCCTCCGCAGCGCGGAAGACGTCCTCGTCGGTGTCACGCATCTCGATGGACATACCGTCGCTGGACAGCACCTCCACGTTCAGGCACAGGGACTGCATCTCCTTGATGAGCACCTTGAAGGACTCGGGGATGCCGGGCTCGGGGATGTTCTCGCCCTTGACGATGGCCTCGTAGACCTTCACGCGGCCGGTGACGTCGTCGGACTTGATGGTCAGCAGCTCCTGGAGGGCGTACGCGGCGCCGTACGCCTCGAGCGCCCACACCTCCATCTCGCCGAACCGCTGGCCACCGAACTGGGCCTTACCACCGAGCGGCTGCTGGGTGATCATCGAGTACGGGCCGGTCGAGCGGGCGTGCAGCTTGTCGTCGACCAGGTGGTGCAGCTTCAGGATGTACATGTAGCCGACCGAGATCGGCTCCGGGAACGGCTCACCGCTACGGCCGTCGAACAGCCGCGCCTTGCCGGACGGGAGCACCATGCGGTCGCCGTCGCGGTTCGGGATGGTGTGCTCCAGCAGACCGGCCAGCTCGTCCTCGCGGGCACCGTCGAAGACCGGCGTCGCCACGTTGGTGCGCGGCTCCACCTGGTCGGCGCCGATGACCTGCAGGCGCTGCGCCCACTCCTCGGCGAGGCCGGAGACGTCCCAGCCCTGGCTGGCGAGCCAGCCGAGGTGGATCTCCAGGACCTGTCCCGGGTTCATCCGGGACGGCACGCCCAGCGGGTTGAGGATGATGTCGACCGGGGTGCCGTCCTCCAGGAACGGCATGTCCTCGATGGGCAGGATCTTCGAGATGACGCCCTTGTTGCCGTGGCGGCCGGCGAGCTTGTCACCGTCGGTGATCTTGCGCTTCTGCGCCACGTAGACGCGGACCAGCTGGTTCACGCCCGGCGGCAGCTCGTCGCCCTCCTCGCGGTCGAAGACGCGCACGCCGATGACCTTGCCGGTCTCGCCGTGCGGCACCTTCAGCGAGGTGTCACGGACCTCACGGGCCTTCTCACCGAAGATCGCGCGCAGCAGACGCTCCTCGGGGGTCAGCTCGGTCTCACCCTTCGGGGTGACCTTGCCGACGAGGATGTCACCGGCGATGACCTCGGCACCGATGCGGATGATGCCGCGCTCGTCGAGGTCGGCGAGGACCTCCTCGGAGACGTTCGGGATGTCCCGGGTGATCTCCTCGGGGCCGAGCTTGGTGTCACGGGCGTCGACCTCGTGCTCCTCGATGTGGATCGAGGAGAGGACGTCGTCCTGCACGAGGCGCTGCGACAGGATGATCGCGTCCTCGTAGTTGTGACCCTCCCACGGCATGAACGCCACGAGCAGGTTCTTGCCGAGCGCCATCTCGCCGTTCTGGGTGGCCGGACCGTCGGCGAGGACCTGGCCCTCGACGACCCGGTCGCCCTCGTTGACGACGACCTTCTGGTTGACCGAGGTGCCCTGGTTGGAGCGGGCGAACTTGGCCAGGCGGTACGTGATGTACGTGCCGTCGTCGTTGGCGGTGGTGATGTAGTCCGCGGAGACCTCCTGGACCACGCCGGCCTTCTCGGCCTTGACGACGTCGCCGGCGTCGACCGCGGAGCGGTACTCCATGCCGGTGCCCACGAGCGGGGCCTCCGACTGGATCAGCGGAACGGCCTGGCGCATCATGTTCGCGCCCATGAGGGCGCGGTTGGCGTCGTCGTGCTCGAGGAACGGGATCATGGCGGTCGCGACCGACACCATCTGGCGCGGCGAGACGTCCATGTAGTCCACGTCCTCGGGGGCGACGTAGTCGACCTCGCCGCCACGGCGGCGCACCAGGACGCGGGCCTCGGCGAACCGGAGGTCGTCGGTCAGCGGCGCGTTCGCCTGGGCGATGACGAACCGGTCCTCCTCGTCGGCCGTGAGGTAGTGGACCACTTCGGTGACGACACCGTTCTCGTCGACCTTGCGGTACGGGGTCTCGACGAAACCGAACGCGTTCACCCGGCCGTAGGTGGCGAGCGAGCCGATCAGACCGATGTTCGGGCCTTCGGGCGTCTCGATCGGGCACATGCGGCCGTAGTGCGAGGGGTGGACGTCACGGACCTCGAAGCCGGCCCGCTCACGGGACAGACCACCCGGGCCGAGCGCGGACAGACGCCGCTTGTGCGTCAGTCCGGACAGCGGGTTGTTCTGGTCCATGAACTGGGACAGCTGGCTGGTGCCGAAGAACTCCTTGATGGAGGCGACGACCGGCCGGATGTTGATCAGGGTCTGCGGCGTGATCGCCTCGACGTCCTGGGTGGTCATGCGCTCGCGCACGACGCGCTCCATACGCGCCAGACCCGTGCGGACCTGGTTCTGGATGAGCTCGCCGACGCTGCGCAGGCGGCGGTTGCCGAAGTGGTCGATGTCGTCGGTCTCGACGACGATCGTCTGGCCGCTGTCGCCGACCGTCTCGGTCTCGCCCGCGTGCAGCTTGACCAGGTACTTGATCGTCGAGATGACGTCCTCGACGGTCAGGATGCCCGCGTCGAGCGGGGCGTCCGCACCCAGCTTCTTGTTGACCTTGTAGCGGCCGACCTTCGCGAGGTCGTAGCGCTTCGGGTTGAAGTACAGGTTCTCCAGCAGCGTCTGCGCGGCCTCACGCGTGGGGGGCTCGCCCGGGCGCAGCTTGCGGTAGATGTCGAGCAGCGCGTCGTCCTGGCCCTGGGTGTGGTCCTTCTCCAGGGTGGCGCGCATGGACTCGTACTCGCCGAACTCCTCGAGGATCCGCTCGGTCGTCCAGCCGAGCGCCTTCAGGAGGACGGTGACGGACTGCTTGCGCTTGCGGTCGATGCGGACACCGACCATGTCGCGCTTGTCGATCTCCATCTCCAGCCAGGCACCGCGGGACGGGATGATCTTGGCGGAGAAGATGTCCTTGTCGGACGTCTTGTCGATGCTCGAGTCGAAGTAGACGCCGGGGGAACGGACCAGCTGCGACACCACGACACGCTCGGTGCCGTTGATGACGAAGGTGCCCTTGTTCGTCATGAGCGGGAAGTCACCCATGAAGACGGTCTGGGACTTGATCTCGCCGGTCTCGTTGTTGGTGAACTCGGCCGTGACGAAGAGGGGCGCGGCGTACGTGAAGTCGCGCTCCTTGCACTCGTCGATCGAGTTCTTCGGCGGCTCGAAGCGGTGGTCGCGGAACGTCAGCGACATCGACCCGGAGAAGTCCTCGATCGGGGAGATCTCCTCGAAGATCTCCTCGAGGCCGGACTTGGTGGGGACGTCCTGACCGGACTCCAGAGCCGCCTCGACGCGAGCCTTCCACGCGTCGTTGCCGAGCAGCCAGTCGAAGCTCTCGGTTTGCAGCGCGAGAAGGTTCGGAACCTCGAGGGGCTCCTTGATCTTTGCAAAGGAGATGCGCAGCGGGGCGGTGCTGGCGCCGTTGTTCGTATTCGCGGTCGAGGCAGTGCGCGAGGCGGCCAAGAGGGGGTCCTTCCGAGGGCTCGGACTCACTACGCGCGTACCGGTCCCCACCGGGCACAGAGATGGAAGTCCCAGGTCGGAGACTCATCATCGTCGATGCTCGAGCGAGGGGCGTGTCTCCTGGTGACGGGCAGGAGGCAGCTAACAGGCAGCGCAAAGGGTCAGTGTAGCCACTTGGCACACTGATGTCCAGTGCGGGTTTGCAGGCTCACGACGGAGTCCTTCGTTGTCCCTCAACACCTGCGGCGAGCCACGCCCTCGATGCACATCGATACTGCCCTCTTCGTCGCCGATCCATGCCTCGGATTCCGGATCGTTGTGACGACGCG
Source organism: Streptomyces sp. NPDC007264 (assembly GCF_042869095.1). Classification (NCBI taxonomy): domain Bacteria; kingdom Bacillati; phylum Actinomycetota; class Actinomycetes; order Kitasatosporales; family Streptomycetaceae; genus Streptomyces; species Streptomyces sp. NPDC007264. Next base: position 35,692 of record NZ_JBIAFD010000009.1, on the reverse strand, counting down.
TCCTGAGAATTGCGCGCTGCGTGCAGTTCGTCAAGGCCCTCCTCGCCCGAACCGGGTGCTGCCATCGTCACTTGCGACCTGTCACCGGGGCCCTCGGAGGCACGACGAAGATCACCATACTCCCCGCGGCGACGGCCGCAAGGCAGCCGCCGCCCGACCCCCCGGAACGCCGAAGAGCGACCACCCGGATGGATGATCGCTCTTCACCGCGTTCGCGTTACAGCCCTACGAGTGAGCCGTGTCCGAAACCCATGGGGTCCCGGTCCGGCATCCGGGTGAACTGTGAGCGGTGCTCGCGGAGGGGCCGCAGGGGGCGTACCGCCCCGTACGGCCCCGTGGGTCCCGTCGGACCCGTGAGTCCGGTGCGGACCCCGCGGAGGTCCTACTTGACCTCGACGGAGGCGCCGGCGCCCTTGAGGGACTCGGCGGCCTTCTCCGCGGCCTCCTTGTTGACCTTCTCCAGGACCGGCTTCGGGGCGCCGTCCACCAGGTCCTTGGCCTCCTTCAGGCCGAGGGAGGTCAGCTCGCGCACGACCTTGATGACCTGGATCTTCTTGTCGCCGGCACCGGTGAGGACGACGTCGAACTCGTCCTTCTCCTCCTCGACCTCGGCGGCCGGGGCACCCGGGACACCGGCGGCCACGGCGACCGGGGCGGCGGCGGTGACGTCGAACTTGTCCTCGAACGCCTTCACGAACTCGGAGAGCTCGATGAGGGTCATCTCCTCGAACTGCGCGAGCAGGTCTTCCTGGCTGAGCTTCGCCATGACGGGCGATCCTTCCACTTATTCGGCTGGTGCCGTGTGTACATGTCGGCGGGCGTGCGGCCCGCGGCGACCGCCGCGTCGAGCGGCGGTCAATGTGCGAGCCGAGTTACTCGGCACCGCCCTGCTCGGCCTGCTTGGCGCGCAGCGCGTCCACGGTGCGGACGAGCTTCGACGGGAGCGCCTGGAAGAGCGCGGCAGCCTGGGACTGCTTGCCCTTCATGGCGCCCGCCAGCTTGGCGAGCAGAACCTCGCGGGACTCGAGGTCCGCAAGCTTCTTGATCTCGTCGGCGGACAGCGCCTTGCCGTCAAGGACACCGCCCTTGATGACGAGGTTGGGGTTGTCCTTGGCGAAGTCGCGCAGACCCTTCGCCGACTCCACCGGGTCACCGGTGACGAAGGCGACCGCCGTCGGACCGTTGAACAGGTCGTCCAGCGTCGTGATCCCGGCCTCGTTGGCCGCAATCTTGGTCAGCGTGTTCTTCACCACGGCGTACTGGGCGTTCTCACCGAGCGATCGGCGCAGGTTCTTCAGCTGCGCCACGGTGAGACCGCGGTACTCGGTCAGCACGGCGGCGCTGGAGCTGCGGAACATGTCCGTCAGTTCGGCAACCGCGGCAGCCTTGTCGGGCCTCGCCATAGAGCCTCGGCCTCCTTCCGGGTGATTCGGACCGCGCGGACCCGAAGGAGGACTGGGGAAAACGAAACGCCCCGGCGCAGGCGCACGGGGCGGACTCGACCGGTCGTACACACGAAGGACGCGCGCACTCCAGGAGCTCTTCCACGGTCACCTGCGCGGGTCGTCCGCAGTTCAGCGGATCCTTCGGCCACCGCGCCCTCGAACGAGCGCACGGCAACGACCAGCGGTCTTTGGCTTCTGTTGGAGAGTACGGGAACGGATCGCCGTCAGGCAAATCCGTTCCCGGGGCGCCGTTGCCGGGGGCTGTCCCCCCGGCACTCAGCCCTGTGCGGCGCCCTTCATCATGTCGCCGAGGTCGACCGTGTCCCGGGCGGGCGGGGCGGTGACCGTCACCGGCTTGTTGAAGTCGAGGAAGGTGATGGTCATGTCGAGCGGGCCCTTGGCGGCATCGCTGCGCATCCGGAACTGCTTGGCACGGTTGCCGCCGTCCATCCACATGTCCATGGTGATGGTGTCGGCGCCCATCTCCTCGTACTGCTTGAGGCTCTTCTCCCGCAGCTCACGGGTCTGCCTGTCCTCCCCCTTGAGGGAGGCGCGCAGGTCGGCAAGGGTGAGCGTGCCCTTGTAGTGCGTCGTCCGCACGCCGTCGACGGTCTCGGTGCCGACCTTCTTCACGTTCTTGGAGCCGGTGAGGAAGGTGGACTCCTGGGCCGGGTTCTGGCCGGTCCGGCCGCCGCCCAGCTCACCGCTGTTCAGCCGCTTGTCCATGCCCAGGGTGGCCATGTCGAACTTGACCCAGCTCTTGCCGCCCATCTCCTTGGCGGCCTCGGCGCCCCCGCCGACGTACATCGCCTTGCCGACGAGCCGGATCTCGACCGGCCCGTGGACGGCCTGGTCCTCGACCGTCATCTTCATGCTCATGGCGGGCGGCTTCACTCGCATCGCGGCCTCGCCGCTGACCCGGCCCGCGCCCGGGACCGTGCCCTTCATCCGGTAGTGCAGGGACGTGACGGCGTCCGCGTTCTTCGCGGCCGCGGCCACGGCCGCGGCGGGCGTCATCCGCGGCTCCTGCGCGCCACCCTTCGTACAGGCGACGGCTCCCCCGCCCAGGACCAGGGCCCCGAGCACCGCGCCCACCGCTCCACGCTCCATCGCGCCGCGCACGGCACTCTTCATGATTCCCCCCAAGGAACACATGGACGATTCACAGCAAGACCGCGAGCGTACCCCGCCCGGGTCGCGCGGGACCCGCGATTTCCGTGGGACGCCGGGGCCGGCCGCCGGACGCGGGTGTGCGGGCGCCTACGGACTGCGGGTGTCCATCAGCTCCGTGAAGTCGGCGGAGTCCCCCGCCGGCGGCCTGTGCGCCGAGACCTTCACCCCGTAGTCGCGGTAGTACGCCGTCGAGGACAGCCGCCCGCTCGACAGCTCGCCCCGCTCCACCTTCTTGACCAGCAGGTCGTGGTCGTCGACCCAGAGGTCGACGGTCTCCGTGGTCACCCCGGCCTGCTGGAGCTGCGCCCTGAGGGCGGCGGCGTACTCGCCGGTCAGGGCCGCGGGCACGACCGTGCCCGAATAGTGCGTGGTGCGCCGGCCGCGGACCGTCTCCAGGCCGACCCGGTGCACGTCCCCGGAGGCGAGCAGCAGCCTGACCGGCTGGAGGGGGGCGGTGCTGCGCAACTGGTCCTTGAGGTGCGTGCCCGAGCCGCCCGGGAGGGCCGCCAGGTCGTCGTAGGCGTACCTGATCCAGTGCCTGCCGTGCAGCCGGCGGGCGAAGGTGGCGCCGACCTTCGCGTAGTAGGCGTCGGGCAGCAGCCTGGCCTCCATGGACGTGCTGTTCAGCTGGTGCATGGACTCGGCGAGACGGCCGCCGGTGCAGGTGATGCGGAGGGTGCCCACCGAGCCGCCGGACCAGCCGAGTGTGCCGTCCGTCGTCAGGGAGAGCATCCCGCCCATGGTCGTCGAGGACTCGATCCGCGCGGAGCCGGCCCCCCTCGTGGCCTTCTCGACGGCGCGCAGGGCGGCCGCCGACCGGGCGTCGGCGCGGCCGCCGCGCCCGCCGGAGGGCTGCGCGGGGCCCTTGCCGGAATCGGCGTCGCCGGAGGAGGTGCACGCCGCCACCGTGCACAGCGCGGCGACCGCCGCGATCGGCAGGATCCCCCGCCTCACGACCCTGTCCCTCATCCGTTCCCCCTCGTGCGCTCTGGTGATCTTCACGCTAACTCCGGCACGGGGAAACGGCACGCACCCTCCGCCGCGACGGCGTGTGGGTCCGTCGCGGAACGCCGACGGGCCCCGCACCTCGGAAGGTGCGGGGCCCGTCGTCAGCTGCGCGTGCCCGCGGCTGCCGTCGGTCTCAGACGGCGGCCGGGTCCTCCTCGACGAGGAGGTTGCGGGTGCGGTTCGGGTCGACCGGGATGCCGGGGCCGATCGTGGTGGTGATGGCGGCCTTCTTGATGTAGCGGCCCTTGGCGGCGGACGGCTTCAGACGGAGGATCTCCTCCAGCGCCGCACCGTAGTTCTCCACCAGCTTGGAGTCGTCGAACGACGTCTTGCCGATGATGAAGTGCAGGTTCGAGTGCTTGTCGACGCGGAACTCGATCTTGCCGCCCTTGATGTCGTTGACGGCCTTGACCACGTCCGGGGTCACGGTGCCGGTCTTGGGGTTCGGCATGAGGCCACGGGGACCGAGCACGCGGCCGAGGCGGCCGACCTTGCCCATGAGGTCCGGGGTGGCGACGACGGCGTCGAAGTCCAGGCGGCCCTTCGACACCTCGTCGATCAGTTCGTCGGCGCCGACGATGTCGGCGCCCGCGGCACGAGCGGCCTCGGCACGGTCACCGGTCGCGAAGACCAGGACCCGGGCGGTCTTACCGGTGCCGTGCGGGAGGTTCACGGTGCCACGGACCATCTGGTCGGCCTTGCGCGGGTCGACACCCAGACGGAAGGCGACCTCGACGGTGCCGTCGAACTTGCTCGTGGAGGTCTCCTTGGCGAGACGGACGGCCTCGAGCGGGGCGTAGAGCTTCTCCCGGTCGACCTTGGCGTCCGCAGCGCGGAGAGCCTTGCTGCGCTTGCTCACAACTGCTCCTGTGGGTTCTGAAGGAGTCGTGGTACGGGCCGAGCAGGCCCTGCCACGTGCGACCGTGACGGCCGCATGGTTCCACGAAGGCGGGTTCAGCCCTCGACGGTGACGCCCATGGACCGGGCGGTGCCGGCGATGATCTTCGCGGCCGCGTCCAGGTCGTTGGCGTTCAGGTCGGGCATCTTGGTCTGGGCGATCTCGCGGACCTGTGCCTCGGTGATCTTGGCGACCTTGGTCTTGTGCGGCTCGCCGGAGCCCTTCTCGATGCCGGCGGCCTTGAGGATCATCTTCGCGGCCGGCGGCGTCTTGGTGACGAAGGTGAAGGAGCGGTCCTCGTAGACCGTGATCTCCACCGGGATGACCCAACCGCGCTGCGACTCGGTCGCGGCGTTGTAGGCCTTGCAGAACTCCATGATGTTGACGCCGTGCTGGCCCAGCGCCGGGCCGACCGGCGGGGCCGGGTTGGCCGCGCCGGCCTGGATCTGGAGCTTGATGAGCCCCGTGACCTTCTTCTTCTTGGGAGGCATTCCGGGTCCTCTCCCGTTTCCGTTTCGTTTTTCCTGGTGCCCGAGGGCGTGGAAGTGCCCGAAGGCAACCGCACAACCCTAACGGGAATCCCTGTGCGGCCAAAAACCGAGCAGGTCAGGCAGGCTGTGACAGCCCGTCTGACCTGGCCCGGTGGCTTTGGTGCCAGAAGGTGATCAGTTCTTCTGGATCTGGTCGAAGCTCAGCTCGACCGGCGTCTCGCGGCCGAAGATCTCCACGAGGCCCTTGACCTTCTTGGAGTCGGCGTTGATCTCGTTGATGGTCGCCTGCAGCGTGGCGAACGGGCCGTCGGTGACGGTGACCGAGTCGCCGACCTCGAAGTCCAGCACCTGGACCTCGACCTTGCGCTGCGGCGCGGGCTTGCCCTCGGCCTCGGCGGCCTCGCGGGCGGCCTTCTCCTCGGCCTCCGGGGCGAGCATCTTGACGACCTCGTCGAGGGACAGCGGGTAGGGGTCGTAGGCGTTGCCCACGAAGCCCGTGACGCCGGGGGTGTTGCGGACGACGCCCCAGGACTCGTTCGTCAGATCCATGCGGACGAGGACGTAACCGGGCAGCTTGTTCTGCTTGACGGTCTTCCGCTCGCCGTTCTTGATCTGGACGATCTCTTCCTCGGGGACCTCGGCCTGGTAGATGTAGTCCTCGACGTTCAGCGTGACGGCACGCTGCTCCAGGTTGGCCTTCACCCGCTTCTCGTAGCCGGCGTAGGTGTGGATCACGTACCACTCGCCGGGCAGGGCGCGCAGCTCCTCGCGGAGCTTCTCGACCGGGTCGAGCGCGGGCTCCTCTTCGGCCTCTTCCTCGGCCTCGGCCTCGGATTCTTCCTCGGCTTCGGCTTCGGCCTCTTCCTCGGCCTCGGCTTCTTCCTCGGCCTCGCCCTCGGCGGCCGCGCCCTCGTCCTCGTCCACGGTGTGCATGGCGGCCTCCTCGGCCGGCTCGCCCGCGGCGGCTTCGGCAGCCTCGGCCTCGTCGACCTCGTCCGCGCCCTCGACGATGTCGAGCTCGTCGTCCATGGACTCGGCGGCTTCCCCGCGAGGCTCCATGGCGTCGTTCAGGTTCGGGTCAGACACGGTGGCTGCTTCTTCCTGGATACATGGGGGTGGAACACGCGAAAGGGACGCCGAGCACCTCGGCGTCCTTCGCTCTCGGCTCAGCCGAAGACGTACTTGGCGGCGTGGTTGAGCCCATAGTCAATCAGGGTCACCAGGGCGATCATGATCGCAACGAAGAAGATCACCACGGTGGTGTACGAGGTCAGTTGGTTACGCGTCGGCCAGACGACCTTGCGGAGCTCCGCGACGATCTGGCGGTAGAAGAGGGCAAGGCGCTTCAGCGGGCCCTTCTTGGCTCGCTTGCCACCCTTGCGGGACTTCTTCTTCGAATCCTGCACCTCGTCCTGGGCGTCAGGCATGTCGATGGAGCCCACGGCGTCCGTCACTCGTCCTCACCTGATTCCCGGGTCGTGGCCGTGCCGCGCCCGGTGGAGCCGCACGGCGGTGCAATACATACGTACTGTGCGCACACTTCCTGGTGGGGAGTGTGTAGCAGGGCCGGAGGGACTTGAACCCCCAACCGCTGGTTTTGGAGACCAGTGCTCTACCAATTGAGCTACGACCCTTTGTGTGTACCCCAACGTACCGCATCCGACCGGGTGCTCGGTGTGCACCGGCACGGCCGCGGCCGCTGGAGGCCAACGAGGTGAGAGTGTACGTGGTCCGCGGCCGGGCGTCGAACAGAAAGTGCCCGTAAGGGCTTTGTCCCTGGAAGATCGGCCAGGCCGCCACCCGGATCCGGACGAATGTCCGGAGCGGCGCCGCCTCCCGCCCGGTCCACCGCCCCCTCCGTCGTGAACGGCCGAACACATGTGCCCGGTTTCCCTGTGGGCCCGCTCCCCGGCCACCGCCGGCGGCGCCCCGCACCGGACACACCCGGTGGCACCGGCCCCGTCGGCACCGGCCGCGCGGGCCCACAGGGGAAACCGGGGTGTCGGAGCGGTTTCCGGTCTGAAACGATGGGTTCCATGAGCGCTGCAACCCCTCCCACCGAGCGCCGGGTCTCCGCCCGGATCGGCGCGATCTCTGAGTCCGCCACCCTCGCCGTGGACGCCAAGGCCAAGGCCCTCAAGGCCGCCGGGCGCCCCGTGATCGGCTTCGGCGCCGGTGAGCCCGACTTCCCGACGCCGGACTACATCGTCGAAGCGGCCGTCGAGGCATGCAAGAACCCCAAGTACCACCGCTACACGCCGGCCGGTGGCCTGCCCGAGCTGAAGAGCGCGATCGCCGCGAAGACGCTGCGCGACTCCGGCTACGAGGTGGACCCCTCCCAGGTCCTCGTCACCAACGGCGGCAAGCAGGCCATCTACGAGGCGTTCGCCGCGATCCTCGACCCGGGCGACGAGGTGATCGTCCCGGCGCCGTACTGGACGACGTACCCGGAGTCGATCCGGCTGGCCGGCGGTGTCCCGGTGGAGGTCGTCGCCGACGAGACGACCGGCTACCGCGTCTCCGTCGAGCAGTTGGAGGCGGCACGCACGGACCGGACCAAGGTCCTTCTGTTCGTCTCCCCCTCGAACCCGACCGGCGCGGTCTACAGCGCCGCCGAGACCGAGGCGATCGGCCGCTGGGCGGTCGAGCACGGCCTGTGGGTGCTGACGGACGAGATCTACGAGCACCTGGTGTACGGCGACGCCACCTTCACCTCGCTGCCCGCGGTCCTGCCCGAGCTGCGCGACAAGTGCATCGTGGTCAACGGCGTCGCGAAGACGTACGCGATGACGGGCTGGCGCGTCGGGTGGATCATCGGCCCGAAGGACGTGGTGAAGGCGGCCACGAACCTCCAGTCGCACGCCACGTCGAACGTGTCCAACGTCGCCCAGGTGGCGGCGCTGGCGGCCGTCTCCGGCGACCTGGAGGCCGTCGCGAGGATGCGCGAGGCGTTCGACCGCCGCCGCCGCACGATCGTGCGGATGCTGAACGAGATCGACGGCGTGGTCTGCCCCGAGCCGGAGGGCGCGTTCTACGCCTACCCGTCCGTGAAGGCGCTGATCGGCAAGGAGATCCGCGGCAGGCGCCCGCAGAACACGGTGGAGCTGGCCGCGCTGATCCTGGAGGAGGCCGAGGTCGCGGTGGTCCCGGGCGAGGCGTTCGGCACCCCCGGGTATCTGCGGCTGTCGTACGCCCTGGGTGACGAGGACCTGGTCGAGGGCGTGAGCCGGATCCAGAAGCTGCTGGCGGAGGCCAAGGACTGAGCGTCCCCGCGCGAGGACGCCGCGGGCCGCTTCCCCCGGAGGGGAGGCGGCCCGCTTTTCTCTTTCTTTCGCCTGGACGTGCGAGCAAGACCACGTTCGGGGAAAGCGGTACCGGCACGACCGGGGCGTACGGCAAGATCCTGGGATGGAGCGCGTACGTGATGTCTCTGACCTGCCCAAGGCCCATCTGCACCTGCACTTCACCGGGTCGATGCGGCCCACCACCCTGCTGGAACTGGCCGACAAGTACGGCGTGCGACTGCCCGAGGCACTGAGCGAGGCACTGGTCAGCGGGGAGCCCCCGAAACTGCGGGCGACGGACGAGCGGGGCTGGTTCCGCTTCCAGCGGCTCTACGACGCGGCGCGCTCGTGCCTCAGGGAGCCGGAGGACATCCAGCGGCTGGTGCGGGAGGCCGCGCAGGAGGACCTCAGGGACGGCTCGGGGTGGCTGGAGATCCAGGTGGACCCGACGTCGTACGCACCGCGGCTGGGCGGTCTGATCCCGGCGCTGGAGATCATCCTGGACGCGGTGGAGTCGGCGATGCGGGAGACGGGCCTCGGGATCCGCGTCGTGGTGGCCGCCAACCGCATGAAGCACCCGCTGGACGCCCGCACGCTGGCGCGCCTGGCGGTGCGCTACCAGGACCGGGGAGTGGTGGGCTTCGGGCTCTCGAACGACGAGCGGCGGGGCATGGCCCGCGACTTCGACCGGGCGTTCGCGATCGCCCGGGACGGGGGGCTGCTGTCGGCACCGCACGGCGGCGAGCTGGCGGGGCCGTCGTCGGTGCGCGACTGCCTGGACGACCTGGTCGCGGACCGGGTGGGTCACGGGGTGCGCGCGGCGGAGGACCCGCGCCTGCTCGGGCGGCTCGCGGAACGGGGCGTGACGTGCGAGGTCTGCCCGGCGTCGAACGTGGCGCTCGGCGTCTACGAGAAGCCGGAGGACGTCCCCCTCAGGACGCTGTTCGAGGCGGGTGTGCAGCTGGCCCTGGGCGCGGACGACCCGCTGCTGTTCGGCTCCCGCCTGGCGGCCCAGTACGAGATCGCCCGCCACCACCACGACTTCACGGACGCGGAACTGGCGGAACTGGCGCGGCAGTCGCTGCGGGCCTCCGCGGCCCCCCAAGACGTGAGGGCGAAGCTGCTGGCGGGAGTGGACGACTGGCTCGACGGCCCGGCCGCCTGACGTCTTCGGCGCACCGACGCGGCCGACTGCTGCGGCGTGGACCACGGGGCCCGGACCCCGACGGCCCGGACCGGCCGACCCGGGCGCCGGGGGGATCCGGCGGGACCGTCGCGAGGGGCCGGGGCCGCGGAGATGCCGCCCGGCAGCGTCCGTGCCGGGCGACGGACGGCCTCACCTGCGCAGACGGTGTCCGCCTCAGAGGCTCACGCCCACCGTCACCGGCTCGTTGACCAGGGTGACCCCGAACGCCTCGCGGACTCCCGCCACGACCTCGCGGGCCAGGGCGAGCAGGTCCTCGGTGGTGGCGCCGCCGCGGTTGGTGAGCGCGAGGGTGTGCTTGGTGGAGATACGGGCAGGTCCGGTGCCGTATCCCTTGGTGAAGCCCGCCTTGTCGATCAGCCAGGCCGCGGAGGTCTTGGTGCGACCGTCGCCCGCGGCGTACCCGGGCGGCTCCGTGGCCTCGCCCAGCCGCTGCCTCACCCGCGCGCGGAACGCGGCGAATTCCGCGTCCGTGAGGATCGGGTTGGTGAAGAAGGAGCCCGCCGACCAGGTGTCGTGGTCCTCCGGGTCCAGCACCATGCCCTTCCCGGCGCGCAGCTTCAGGACGGTCTCGCGGGCGGCTGCCAGCGGCACGCGCTCGCCGGGCCCGACGCCGAGGGCGCGGGCCGTCTCGGCGTACCTGAGCGGGCCGGACAGCCCCTGGGCGTCCTCCAGCGCGAAGCGGACGCGCAGCACGACATGGCGCCCGGGGTCGGCCTTGAAGCGGCTGTGGCGGTACGAGAAGGCGCACTCGGTGTTCGGGATCGTGACCGTCTCCCGCGTCCTGCGGTCGTAGGCGATCACCTCGGTGATCGTGGCCGAGACCTCCTGGCCGTACGCCCCGACGTTCTGGATCGGGGTCGCGCCCGCGGAGCCGGGGATTCCGGCGAGGCACTCGATGCCGGCCAGACCGGCCTCGACGGTGCGGGCGACGGCGTCGGTCCACACCTCGCCGGCGGCGAGCTCCAGCCGCGTCCCGTCGAGGGAGAAGCCCTTCGTCGCGATGCGCAGGGCGGTGCCGTCGAAGCCCTTGTCGCCGATGACCAGATTGGATCCGCCGCCGATCAGCAGCAGCGGCGTACCGGAGTCGTCGGCCTCGCGGACGGCGGCGACCACCTCGGCGTCGGTGGTGGCGGTGATCAGGCGGGTCGCGGGGCCGCCCAGCCGGAAGGTGGTCAGCGGGGCGAGCGGGGCGTCGTGGAGTTCCTGCACGCGCCAAGACTACGAGACGCCACCGACGGCCACGCAGCGCGTGACGTGTCCCCGCCGGAGAACCGGCGGGGCCGTCGTCGCCACCGAGCCGGACGGGACGCTCGGGCCCCGCCCCGGCCCTGGAGGCGACCGCTCCCGTCGTGGACCGGGTGACCGGGGTGACCGGGGTGACCGGGGTGACCGGCTGACCGGGGTCCGGGTCCGGTCAGGCCAGCCGTACGACCGCTCGCGACACGCCCAGGACCTTCTGCCCGGCGCTCGTCGCCGTCAGGTCGACGCGGACGGTCCCGTCGTCGAACTTGGCCGCCACCTTGCCGCCGACCTCGATGAGGGCGCCCCGGTCGTCGTTCGGGACGACGACGGGCTTGGTGAAGCGGACCCCGTACTCGACGACCGCGCCCGGGTCGCCCACCCAGTCGATCACCACGCGGATCGCCTCGGCCATGGTGAACATGCCGTGCGCGATGACGTCCGGCAGGCCCACCTCCCTGGCGAACTTCTCGTTCCAGTGGATCGGGTTGAAGTCCCCGGAGGCGCCGGCGTACCGCACGAGCGTGGCACGGGTGACGGGGAAGGTCTGCGCCGGCAGTTCGGTGCCGACCTCGACGCTGTCATATGTGATCTTCGCGGTCATCCGGCTCACGCCTCCTCTTCCGGCGCCCGGACCACGAGCTTGGTCCAGGCGGTCACCACGTGCTCGCCGGCCTCGTCGTGCACCTCGCCGCGGATGTCCACGACGTCGTTGCCTGCCATGGACTTGATCGACTCGATGGTCGAGGTGACGCTCAGGCGGTCGCCGGCACGGACCGGGCGCGCATAGCGGAACTTCTGGTCGCCGTGCACCACCCGGCTGTAGTCCAGCCTCAGCTGCGGGTCCTGGACCACCTGGGCCGCGGCCCGGTAGGTGATCGCGAAGACGAAGGTCGGCGGGGCGATCACATCGGAGTGGCCGAGCGCCTTGGCGGCCTCCGGGTCCGTGTAGGCCGGGTTGGCGTCTCCGATCGCCTCCGCGAACTCGCGGATCTTCTCCCGGCCGACCTCGTACGGGGCGGTGGGCGGGTAGGACCGCCCCACGAAGGACTGGTCGAGCGCCATGGGCTCGGCACCTCCTGGTTGTTCAGCGGGTTTCCCCGTTCGGGCCCTCATTCTCCAGGCGTACGGCCAGGGGCGAGCCACCGGGCGCGCCGACACGCCCGGTCCCCACGCGGCGGCCGGCCGGGACGGCCGGGGCCGCGGCCGTCGGAAGGGCCCCCGCCGCTCCACCGGCCGATACAACGCCGCGAGGCCGCCCCCATGGCTGCTGGGGGCGGCCTCGTGAACGAGCCTGAGTTATCGCGTCTCGCGGTGCGCGGTGTGCGCGTTGCAACGCGGGCAGTGCTTCTTCATTTCAAGACGATCCGGGTCGTTGCGCCGGTTCTTCTTGGTGATGTAGTTCCGCTCCTTGCACTCCACGCAGGCCAGCGTGATCTTCGGGCGGACGTCGGTGGCAGCCACGTGAGTGCTCCTTGACGGCGGATAGACGATTAACGCAAGAAAGAGTAGCCGATCGAAGGACCGACCCCGCAATCGGCTACTGTGAGTAGCGGTGACCGGACTTGAACCGGTGACACAGCGATTATGAGCCGCTTGCTCTACCGACTGAGCTACACCGCTGCGATGCGATCGGTCCCCACCTCACGGCGGACACCTCTCACACCAGAGCCCCAAAACGGAATCGAACCGTTGACCTTCTCCTTACCATGGAGACGCTCTGCCGACTGAGCTATTGGGGCGAGCGATGAAGACATTACACGGTCGCCCGCCGTTCCCCCAAATCCGTTTCACGGCACCCGCCCCGGCCTGTCCCCCGTGCCGTCCCGGGCGTTTCCCCGCCGCTCCCCCGCTCCGGAGGCCACAGCAGCCACCGAGGCCTCCGGCCCGGTCACCGCCTCCGTCCCCTCACTCCCTGTCACCGGACGTGCGTCCGCCCTCGGCTCTCCGTCCCCGGCCTCCGCCACGCCATAGGGAGCCCGCCACACCCGTCCACCACGACCCACCGCAGAACACCACACCAGTACGACTATTGCGCTCCTCCCCGCCCCGGACGGGTCGCCACCCTAGGCTCGACTCACTCTGCGTGATCTTGCCCCTGGTGCGCAGCCGCCCCGAGCCACAGGAGCGCGATGCCCGACAGCTGCCCGCAGCCGCCCCCCTCCTCGTCCTCGTCGTCGGGTTCCTCCGACTCGGCCCCCCTGCTGCTGTGCGGGGCGCGGCTCACCGACGGCCGGACCGTGGACGTGCGGCTGGGCGGCGGGCGCATCGAGGCGGTGGGCACCGCCGGCAGTCTCGTGGTGGGGGCCGTGGGCGCGCGCGTCGATCTCCGCGGCCATCTGCTTCTGCCGGCCCCCGTCGAGCCCCACGCCCACGGCGACACGGCCCTGTCCGCGGACGGCGACGGGCCGGTCTCCTACGAGGCCGATGAGGTCCAGCGCCGCACCACCGAGGCCGCGCTGCTGCAGCTCGGGCACGGCGCGACGGTACTGCGCTCGCACGTGCGCATCGGTGACGTCCAAGGGCTGGACTCCTTGGCCGCGGTGCTGCGGGCGCGGCGCTCCCTGCACGGGCTCGCCGAGCTGACGGCGGTGGCGATGCCGCGGGTGCTGACGGGGGCCGCCGGGGCCGACGGGCTGGCGATGCTGAGGGACGCGGTGAAGATGGGCGCGACGGTGGTGGGCGGCTGCCCGGACACGGACCCCGATCCGATCGGGTACGTGGAGGCGGTCCTGGAGCTGGCCTCCGAGCACGGCTGCCCGGTCGACCTGCACACGGACGCCGACGACCCGGCGCGTCTGGGCCGGGTCGCGGCGATGGCGGGCGGGCTGCGCCCCGGGGTGACGCTCGGGCCGTGCGGCGGGCTCGGACGCCTTCCGGCCGACACGGCCGCGCGCGCCGCCGACCAGCTCGCCGCCGCCGGGGTCACGGTCGTCTGCCTCCCGCAGGGCGGCTGCGGCAGCGCCGAGCGACGTGACACGGCCCCGGTACGGCTGCTGCGGTCGGCCGGGGTGCGGGTCGCGGCGGGCAGCGGAACGCTCCGGGACGTGTCGAACCCGGTGGGGCGCGGCGATCCGCTGGAGGCCGCGTACCTGCTGGCCTCGCGGTACGGGCTGCGCCCCGAGGACGCCTACGACACGGTGAGCGCGTCGGCGCGGGCCGCGCTCGGGCTGCCCGAGGTGCGCGTGGAGGCGGGCTTCCCGGCGGAACTGCTCGCCGTGCGCGGCGACCGGCTGGCGGGCGCGCTGTCGCTCGCGTACAGCCGCATCGTGGTGCACCGGGGGCGCGTGGTGGCCCGTACCAGCGCGGTGCGGGAGTACTGCAGTTCGGCGGCGGTGGCGCTGGACCTGCCACGGCAGGGGCGGGTCCAGCCGCCGTGAGGGCGGCCCGCGCCGGTGCGCGACGACGGGGTGCGCCCGTGGTGGCAGGGCGTGGAGGTGCGTGACAGCAGTGGGGTGGTGGTAGCGGGGTGCGGAAGTGGGGTGGCGGTAGCGGGGTGCGGAAGTGGGGTGGCGGAAGTGGAGTGGTCGTGCGCGCCGGTTGCCGTGGGGCGTGCGGGACGTCGCACGGCGAAGGGTCCCGTCCGGGCGTACGGTCGGAACCATGCGCATTGTCATCGCTGGTGGTCATGGTCAGATCGCGCTACGGCTGGAACGCCTGCTCAGCGCGCGCGGTGACGAGGCCGCGGGACTCATCCGCAGCCCGGAACAGGCCGGCGATCTGCGGGCCGCCGGCGCCGAGCCGGTCGTGTGCGATCTGGAGGCCGCGTCCGCCGAGGAGGTCGCCGCGCACCTGGAGGGAGCCGACGCGGCCGTCTTCGCGGCGGGCGCGGGCCCCGGCAGCGGCGCGGCCCGCAAGCACACGGTGGACCGGGACGCGGCGATCCTGTTCGCGGACGCGGCGGAACGCGCGGGCGTACGCCGGTTCGTCGTCGTCTCGTCGATGGGCGCGGACCCGGAACACCCGGGCGACGAGGTCTTCGACGTCTATCTGCGTGCCAAGGGCGAGGCCGACGCGTACGTTCGCGCCCACAAGTCCCTCGAGTGGACGGTGCTGCGCCCCGGCTCGCTCACCAGCGACGCCGGCAAGGGGCTGGTCCGCCTGGAGGCGCACACGGGACGCGGCTCGATCCCGCGCGACGACGTGGCGGCCGTCCTCGCGGAACTCGTGGACACACCGGCGACGGCCGGTCTGACCCTGGAGCTGATCAGTGGTTCGACTCCGGTGTCGGTGGCGGTGAAGTCGGTGGCGGGGAACTGAGCCGCACGTGCCGTCCCGGCGGCACTCACCGTCACCCCGCTCTCCCGGCCGAGGCTGACGGGCCGTCGGCGACGACAGCCCGGCCGACGGCCCGTCACCTCGACCGCCCCGAGGGCGTGATGTGCCCTGACCGGAGAGGACGAGGTCGTCGGTCACCGCCCTGGTCTGCGCGGCGGCGTGGCTGACGCGACGGGGCGCACCCGGCGAGCCGCTCACCGAGGGGACGGCTCAGAAAAGAGGGAGCTGCCCGGGGAACTCCGGCGGGGCGTACCCGTCGAGGGCGGGCTGCGTGGCGTCGGCCTCGGCGAGCCGGCGGGATCCGGGGCACGAGACGAGCACCCCGGTGCTCCGCGCACCCGGCGGGTCGTGCCGCGCGAACCGCCCCGCGACGACGGCGATGTCCCGACGGCACTCGGGGCAGTTCCTGCGGCGCGACGACATGCCCTCAGCGTACGAGAGCCCGGCCGGCCCCGGCAGGATGCGGTCCGGCAGCGGGGCGGCACGGGTTCAGTCGCCGGATACGACGGGCTCCAGCCTCACCACAGGGAACTTGCGCGACGTCCTGGCCTCGTACTGCGCGCTGGCGGGCCAGTACGCCGACCAGATCCCGTAGAGGCGCTCCCACTCGGGCGACGCGGGGGTGACGACGGTGGGCGCCGCCCTGAGGACGCGCTCGCCCACCTCGATGGTCACCTCGCTCATGGCGGCGACATTCCCCACCCACGCCGGGTCCTTCTCCGCGCCACGCGAGGAGCCGCAGACCAGGAAACCGTCCCCGTCGGCCGCGTACACCAAGGGATTCACGCGCTTTTGGCCGGTACGGCGGCCGACGGTGTGCAGAAGAAGCAGATGCTTGCCTTCGAAGGGCCCTCCCACGACCCCGCCCTGCGCCCGGAACTGGCTGATGACCTGTTTGTTCGCCTCGTTCACGTCACCCATGTCCGCCTCATTCGCCAGGGAGCTGACCGACCATCAGCTAACCAGCGCATCGGACACCCGCGCCGAGCCGCGCCGGAAGACGTCCCGCGGACGAGCCGGGTGACCCAACGACTTCGAGAACCCGCGGCGGTTGCCGTCGGCCCCAGGCCCTGCCCGCCCTCCGGCGGCCACGTGATCAAGGTCACGGCATCGCACCACGAGCGCGGCGACGCCCGCCCCTGACCGCAGGGCATGACCGGAAATGAGACCAGCCCCCGACCAGACATGCTGGTCGGGGGCCGATTCCCATGAAAGTGGCGGCGCCAGGATTCGAACCTGGGAAGGCTGAGCCGGCAGATTTACAGTCTGCTCCCTTTGGCCGCTCGGGCACACCGCCAAGGGTTGTCGCCTCGGAGGCCGCTTTTCGGCGGTGCTCCCTGGCAACGACGTAAACGATACCTGATGCGGGGGGGTGCTCCGCCACCCGATAGATCGGCGTTCGGAGGGGGCGAGGTGGCTAGGCTTATCCGGATGCGGCCCGGGATCGACGCCGGGCCAGGCGGCCGCGCTCCCGCACGCCGAAACGCACCCCGATCCATCCCGATACAAGGAGCCACAGGACATGGCCGACTCCAGTTTCGACATCGTCTCGAAGGTCGAGCGGCAGGAGGTCGACAACGCCCTCAACCAGGCCGCCAAGGAGATCTCGCAGCGCTACGACTTCAAGAACGTCGGCGCCTCGATCGCCTGGTCCGGCGACAAGATCCTGATGCAGGCCAACTCCGAGGAGCGGGCGAAGGCCGTCCTCGACGTGCTCCAGTCCAAGCTGGTCAAGCGCGGCGTCTCCCTGAAGGCGCTGGATGTCGGCGAGCCGCAGCTCTCCGGCAAGGAGTACAAGATCTTCGCGTCGGTCCAGGAGGGCATCTCCCAGGACAACGCGAAGAAGGTGGCGAAGATCATCCGCGACGAGGGGCCGAAGGGCATCAAGGCTCAGGTTCAGGGCGACGAACTGCGTGTCAGCTCGAAGAGCCGCGACGATCTCCAGGCCGTGATCGCCCTCCTGAAGGGCAAGGACTTCGACTTCGCGCTGCAGTTCGTGAACTACCGGTAGGTCGTTCGACACCGGTCGCGGGTGGTCGGGCGGTGCCTCCGGGTGCCGGTCCCTCGCTCGCGCAGGACGGGCGGGCGCCCCGGAGTGCGGGCGCCCGCCCTTCCGTGTGCGCTGTCGGCTGCAGCCGGGGAGGTGCGGTCAGCGGCGTGAGTCGCCGAACAGGACGCGGTAGACGATCAGCAGCACCAGCGAGCCGCCGATCGCGGCCGCCCAGGTGGGTCCGTCGTAGAAGTGCTTGGTGATCGGGTGGTGGAGCCAGCGGGCTGATATCCAGCCGCCGATGAAGGCGCCCGCGACACCAATGAGGGTCGTGCCGATGAGGCCGCCGGGGTCCTTGCCCGGCAGCAGGAACTTGGCGATGGCGCCTGCCAACAGCCCCAGAATGATCCAGCTGACCATGCCCATGCCGTGATCCTGCCTCTCCGTGCTGTGCCTGTGCCGTACTCCTGCTCCGGTGAACCTGTGCGCATGCACCGGCGCCGCCGGCCGGCGCTCATCGCCGTGTCGGCGCGTCGCTGCCGGGGAGGACGTCTCGGCGTCGGCCGCCGGTTGCGGCGGTGGGTAAGGTGCGGCTCATGACGCAGTCCGGGGAGCAGCGGCCGGGTGACGTGGTGTTGCGCAGAACCCTCGGGGTCGGGGACGCCGTCGTCATCGGGCTCGGTTCGATGGTCGGGGCCGGAATCTTCGCCGCGCTGGCCCCCGCGGCACGCGCGGCCGGCTCGGGGCTGCTGCTGGGGCTCGCGGTCGCCGCCGTGGTCGCCTACTGCAACGCGACGTCCTCGGCACGACTGGCGGCCCTGTACCCCGCCTCGGGTGGCACCTATGTGTACGGGCGCGAGCGGCTCGGGGATTTCTGGGGGTATCTGGCGGGCTGGTCCTTCGTGGTCGGGAAGACCGCCTCGTGCGCGGCGATGGCCCTCACCGTGGGGGCGTACGTCTGGCCCGGGCAGGCGCACGCGGTGGCGGTGGCGGCCGTGGTGGCGCTGACCGCCGTGAACTACGGCGGCGTGCAGAAGTCGGCCCTCCTGACGCGGGTGATCGTGGCGGTGGTCCTGGCCGTCCTCGCTTCCGTGGTCGTCGTGTGTCTCGGGTCCGCGGCGGCCGACGCCTCCCTGCTGGGCAGCGGGGGCTTCGGGGGTGCGGGCGGGGTGCTTCAGGCAGCGGGCCTGCTCTTCTTCGCGTTCGCCGGGTACGCCCGGATCGCCACCCTCGGCGAGGAGGTACGGGACCCGGCACGCACCATCCCGCGGGCCGTCCCGCTCGCCCTGGGCATCACGCTGGTGGTGTACGCGGCGGTGGCTGTCGCCGTCCTTTCCGTGCTGGGTGCGGAGGGGCTGGGGCGGGCGGCGGCGCCGCTGGCCGACGCGGTGCGGGCCGCGGGTGCGTCCGGGCTCGCGCCGGTGGTGCGGGTGGGCGCCGCGGTAGCCGCGCTGGGCTCGCTGCTGGCGCTCATCCTGGGCGTCTCGCGGACGACGCTGGCCATGGCCCGCGACCGGCATCTGCCGGGGGCCCTGGCCGCCGTGCACCCGCGCTTCCAGGTGCCGCACCGGGCCGAACTCGCCGTGGGCGCCGTGGTGGCCGCGCTCGCCGCGACGGTGGATGTGCGGGGCGCGATCGGTTTCTCCTCCTTCGGGGTGCTGGCCTACTACGCGATCGCCAACGCATCCGCCTGGACGCTTGGTTCGGCGCCGCTGTCACGTGCTCTGCCCGCGCTCGGGCTCCTCGGCTGCGTGACCCTGGCGTTCGCGCTGCCGGGGGTGTCGGTGGGCGTGGGCGCGGGCGTGCTGCTGCTGGGCGTGGTGGCGTACGGCGTGCGCCGCCGGCTTGCCTCCCGGTAGCGAGGCCGCGGTCGCCGGGCGCCCGGTGCGTCCACGGTGCCCCGACGGCCTTCCCCGCGGCCGCGCCGTGCGGTGTACAGCGCGGCGAGCGGCGGGGGCAGGGAGAAGCCCAGGACCGCCTCGGCGCGGGCGATCGCGGCCTCCTCCACCGGCTCGGGAGGCGAAGGCCGGCTCCGGGGGCGGGTGTTGCGGGCCTGCACCGCCACCCTGTCCGGCAACTGCTCCGTCTCGGTCATGGGTTCATGATGCAGGGCGCCACCGACAGGCGTGCAGCCCTGTGGAAAACCCTCGGATCCCCCGGGCCGGAGGATGCCGCCGCGTTCCGCGGGCCTCCTCGCGGGCGGCGGGTACCGCCCGTCAGCGGGTCGCGAAAGGCTGGTCCGTCGGCACGATCTCGCGGCCCAGGGGGAACAGCGAGACCGGGATGAGCTTGAAGTTGGCGATGCCGAACGGGATGCCGATGATCGTGAGGCACAGCGCGATGCCCGTGGCGATGTGGGCGAGCGCCAGCCACCAGCCCGCCAGGACCAGCCACAGGACGTTGCCGACGCAGGACGGCGCACCCGCGTCACGGCGCTCCACCGTCGTATAGCCGAAGGGCCACAGCGCGTAGAGGCCGATACGGAACGCGGCGATGCCGAACGGGATGCCGATGATGGTGATGCACAGCAGCACGCCCGCGAACAGGTAGCCGAGGAACAGCCAGAAGCCGCTCAGCACGAGCCAAATGACGTTCAGGATTGTCTTCACGGGTGTCGACCTGCCATCTGCTCGAGCCGGGCGATGCGCTCCGCCATCGGCGGGTGTGTGGAGAACATCTTGGAGAGTCCCTGGCCGGGACGGAAGGGGTTCGCGATCATCATGTGGCTCGCCGTCTCGATGCGCGGCTCGGGCGGGAGCGGGAGCTGCCTGGTGCCCGCCTCCAGTTTGCGCAGGGCGCCGGCGAGGGCGAGTGGGTCACCGGTCAGCTGGGCGCCTGAGGCGTCCGCCTCGTACTCCCGGGAGCGGCTGATGGCGAGTTGGATCAGGGTCGCGGCCAGCGGGCCGAGGATCATGATCAGCAGCAGGCCGAGGATGCCGGGGCCGTCGTCGTCGTCCGAGCGGCCGACCGGGATCAGCCAGGCGAAGTTCACCAGGAACATGATCACCGAGGCGAGGGCGCCCGCTACGGAGGAGATCAGGATGTCGCGGTTGTAGACGTGGCTCAGCTCGTGTCCGATGACACCGCGCAGTTCGCGCTCGTCGAGGATCCGCAGGATGCCTTCGGTGCAGCACACGGCCGCGTTGCGCGGGTTGCGGCCGGTCGCGAAGGCGTTCGGCGCGTCCGTCGGCGAGATGTACAGGCGGGGCATGGGCTGGCGGGCCTGGTTGGACAGGTCGCGGACCATGCGGTAGAGGTCAGGGGCCTCGAACTCGCTCACCGGGCGGGCCCGCATCGCGCGCAGAGCCAGTTTGTCGCTGTTCCAGTACGCGTACGCGTTCGTGCCGAGCGCGATGAGGACCGCGACGATCAGGCCGGTACGCCCGAAGAAACTGCCGATGACGATGATGAGTGCGGACAGTCCCCCGAGGAGTACTGCGGTCCTGAGCCCGTTGTGCCGGCGGTGCACGGTACGCCCTCCAAGTGGTGCGGCAGGGGAACCCTTTGTCTGCGAATACTGTTGACTCCACTTCTCAGTGGACCCTCCCGCACTGGTCAACGCCAGGCGAGCAGCGCAAGTTCCCTTGTGCGCGCATCACGGCGCGTGAGCCTTCCGGGTGACGGCTCCGGCCCCGTCCCGGTGTCCCCACCTATCGCGCCTGACGCTTCCCGTGCGTGTGAGACGCCCGTCCCGCCAGGTCCGGCGAGCCGTGAGCGGTGATGTCAGAACAGGCCCGTGGCCGAGAAGCGGAGCACCAACTGGGGCGCTCCGGAGAGCACGATGCCCACGACCGCGGTCAGGGTGAGGGCCGCGGTGAGCGGGGCCGGAACACGTTGCTTCTCCGGCTCGCCCTCGGAGGCGCGGAAGAGCAGGGCCGTCCACTGGAGGTAGTAGACGAGCGCGATCACCACATTGGCGGCCATCACCACGGCGAGCCAGCCCAGGCCCGCGTCGACGGCCGCGGAGAAGACGGTGACCTTGGCGAAGAGGCCGATCACGCCTGGCGGGAGGCCCGCCAGACAGAGCAGGAAGAACGCCAGGAGGAGGGCGGCGAGGGGATTCGACGCGTACAGGCCGCGGTAGTCGCTGACACGGTTGAGGGTCTTCCCCCGGCCCACGAGGGCGGCCACGGCGAAGGCACCGAGGTTCACCACCGCGTACATCAGGGCGTACGCGACGGTGGAGCCGATCGACTTCTGCGCGTCCTCGGAGTAGGCGGCCGCGGCGATCGGGACCAGGAGGTAGCCGGCCTGGCCGATGGAGGACCAGGCGAGCAGCCGTACGGCACTGTATGCGCGCGTGGCCTGCTGCCGGAGGGCGCCGACGTTGCCGACGGTCATCGTGAGGGCGGCGAGGGCGGCGAGCGCCGGGCCCCAGACGTCCGCGTACGAGGGCAGGGCGACCACGGTGACGAGGATCAGGCCGGAGAAGCCGACCGCCTTGCCGACGACCGAGAGGTAGGCGGCGACCGGCAGGGGTGCGCCCACATAGGTGTCGGGCACCCAGAAGTGGAACGGGACGGCGGCCGTCTTGAAGGCGAAGCCCACCAGGGTGAGCACGACGCCCGCCTGGGCGAGCGTGTGGAGGGGGCTCTCCACGTGCTGGATCCGTTCCGCCACCTGGGTGAGGTAGAGGGTGCCGGTGGAGGCGTACACGAAGCTGATGCCCAGGAGGCTGACCGCGGTCGCCGTGACGGACGACAGGAAGAACTTCAGGGCCGCTTCGGAGGAGCGCTTGTCCCCGTGCCGTATGCCGACGAGCGCGAACGCGGGCAGGGAGGCGACCTCCAGGGCGACGACGAGGGTCGCCAGATCACGGGAGGCGGGCAGCAGGGCCGCACCGGCCGCCGAGGACAGCAGCAGGAACCAGAACTCCCCTTCGGGAAGTTCCTTCCTGGCGTCCTTCAGGGCGGTGACGGAGAGGAGGGCCGCCAGGAGGGCGCCGCCGAGGACCAGGAACTGGATGACGAGGGTGAAGCGGTCCGCCACGTAACTGCAGACCTGCGGATCGCCCGTAAGACAGAAGGTGGCGCGGTCGGCGTCGACGAGGGGCAGCAGCATGAGCGCCGCTGCGGCCAGTCCGGCGATGGACAGCCGGCCGAGGACGGCCTTCTTCCGATCCGCGAGGAAGAGGTCGGCGACGAGCACGACGAGTCCGGCGACCGCGGCGATGGTGGGCGGTGCGATCGACAGCCAGTCGACGGACTGGACCAGGGAGCTCATCGGGTGCCTCCTGCGAGGAGCTGCTGCACGACCGGGTCGGTCAGGCCGAGGAGTGCCTTCGGCCACAGGCCGGCGACGACGGTGAGGACGACGAGCGGCGTCCAGGCCGCGAATTCGTACGTGTGGACGTCGGCGAGCCTCGGGGCTTCCTGGGGCACCGCGCCCATGCAGACGCGCCGCACGACGATGAGCAGGTAGGCGGCCGTGAGGAGGGTGCCGAACGCGGCGACCGCCATGAAGGTGAGGAAGGCGGCGCGGCTGAGGCCGGCGGCGGGCCTGAAGGCACCGAACATCGCCAGCATCTCGCCCCAGAACCCGGCCAGTCCCGGCAGCCCGAGCGAGGCGACGGCGGCGAAGGCGAGCAGGCCGCCGAGGCGGGGCGCCTTGCCGTAGAGGGCGGCCCCGGTCCGGAGACCGTCCGGCGCGGTGGAGCCGCTCGTCGAGGGGTGGGGGCCGGGCGACGGGAGGGACAAGGTGTCGAGGTCGGTCGTGCCCGTGCGGTCCTTCAGGGCACCGACCAGGAAGAAGAGCAGGCCGGTGATGAGGCCGTGGGCGATGTTGGCGAACAGGGCCCCGTTGACGCCGGTGGGGGTCGCGGTCGCGATGCCGAGCAGCACGAAGCCCATGTGGCCGACGGAGGAGTAGGCGACGAGCCGCTTGAGGTCGCCCTTCGCGCCCCGTCTGACGAGGGCCAGGCAGGCGAGTGACCCGTAGATGACCCCGACGACGGCGAAGGCGGCGAGGTAGGGCGCGAAGGTGTGGAAGCCGTCCGGCACCCCCGGCAGGAGAATGCGGACGAACCCGTAGGTACCCATCTTCAGCAGCACACCGGCCAGCAGGACCGAACCGACGGTGGGCGCGGCGGTGTGGGCGTCGGGCAGCCAGCTGTGCAGCGGCCACATCGGCGTCTTGACCGCGAGCCCGATCCCGATCGCCAGAACCGCGGTGACCTGCACGGATGTGGGGAGCGACCGGCCGTTGTCAGTGGCGAGTGCCACCATGTCGAACGTGCCCGCCTTGATGCCGATCAGGAGCAGGCCGAGCAGCATGACGACGGAACCGAGCAGCGTGTAGAGGATGAACCTCCAGGCCGCCCGGGTCCGCCCCTCGCCGCCCCAGCGGGCGATGAGGAAGTACATCGGGATGAGGACCATCTCGAACGCGAGGAAGAACAGCAGCAGGTCGAGGACGGCGAAGGCCGCGAGGGTGCCGGACTCGAGGACGAGCAGCAGGGCGACGAATGCCTTGGGAGACGGGCCCGAAGGCATCTTGAAGAAGGAGTAGAGCGCGCAGAGGAAGGTCAGCAGCGCGGTCAGGACCAGAAGGGGGAGGGAGATGCCGTCCGTGCCGAGGTGGATCCGTACGTCGAGCGCGGGGATCCAGCTGATGTCGGTCGTGGCCTGCATCGTCGACGGGTGGTCGCGGTCGAAGCCGAGCGCGAGGACGATCGCCGCGATGAGCACGGCGCCGGTGACCGTCACCCCGTGCCGCAGCACGGCCTGCTCGGGTGACTTCCCCTTCAGCCCGGGCGGGGCGGGCAGGAGGGCGGTCAGCGCGCCGAGGAGCGGCGCGACGACGATGAATGCCAGAAGGAACTGCATCACGGACTCGCTGATATCGATCACGCCTGCTCACGCTCCCGTGGCGACGAGGAGGGCGGCCACCGCCAGGACGAGGGTGCCGGCGAGCAGCGCGCTCACATAGGTCTGCACATTGCCGGTCTGTGCGCGGCGTACCGCCGCGCCGAGCAGGCGGGGCAGGGCGGCCGCGCCGCGTACGTAGGTCTCGATGACCTCGCGGTCCAGGAACCGGACGAGGCTCGCTCCGGCCCTGACCGGACGGACGAAGAGCGCGTCGTAGACCGCGTCCAGGTGGAATCCGACGGCCGCGTGGCGGTGCAGCGGGCCGAGCAGAAGGCGGCCCGGGTCCGCCGGATCGGGTGCCTGGGCCACACCGCCGTACGCGGGCGCGTGGGTCGCGATGGCCTCGGACTCGACCGCACCGGCGTCCGCCGCCGGATGGGCGGCGACGGCGCCCAGGGCCACCCGCCCCGCGAGCGCCGTGGTGTGGCGCCAGGCGGCGTACGTCACCAGGGCGCCGGTCAGGGCGAGGCCGGTGCCGAGGACGGAGGTCGTCAGCGTGGGGGTCAGGTCGCCGCCGCCGAACCAGTCGGGCAGGACGCGGTACGCCAGTCCGAACGCGAGCGACGGCAAGGCGAGCACCCACAGCACGGTGTTCATGACGAGGGGCTGTCTGCCGTGGTCGGGGGCCTCGGCGCCGTGCCCGCGGAAGGCGAGCAGCCACAGGCGGCACGCGTAGGCGGCGGTCAGCAGGGCCGTGACCATGCCGACGACGAGGACGATCCAGCCCGCCGCGCCGGGGGCGTGCTCGGTGTGTCCGGTGGCGACGTGCTCGGCGGCGCCGAGGACGGACTCCTTGGAGAAGAAGCCGGCGAACGGCGGGATGGCGGCGAGCGCGAGGAGCGCCACGGTCATCGTCCAGTAGGCGTCGGGAACGCGGACCCGAAGGTCCTTCATACGGGA
The DNA here is from genome assembly GCF_042869095.1 of Streptomyces sp. NPDC007264. NCBI lineage: Bacteria > Bacillati > Actinomycetota > Actinomycetes > Kitasatosporales > Streptomycetaceae > Streptomyces > Streptomyces sp. NPDC007264. The sequence continues at coordinate 10,913 of NZ_JBIAFD010000009.1, read as the reverse complement.
CATCGCGGCCAGCGAGTTGGTGCCGGAGGCGTGGATGATCACGCCGGCGGCGAGGAACAGCAGCGCCTTGAAGGCGCCGTGCGCGAGGAGGTGGAAGACGGCGGCACCGCGGTCACCGACGGCGAGGGCACCGCTCATGTAGCCGAGCTGTCCGATCGTCGAGTACGCGAGGACACGCTTGATGTCGTCCTGGGCGAGCGCGGCCAGGGCCGAGCCCGCCATGGTGACGGCGGCCATGACGGCGAGGACCACCATCGCGGCGGAGGATGCCTCGAAGACCGGGAGGAGACGGGCGATGAAGTAGACACCGGCGGCGACCATCGTCGCGGCGTGGATCAGCGCCGAGACGGGAGTAGGGCCCGCCATCGCGTCGGGGAGCCAGGTGTGCAGCGGGAACTGCGCCGACTTGCCCGCCACTCCGGCCAGGAGCAGCAGGGCGACGAGGGTCGGGTGGTGCAGTCCGCCGCTCGCGACGGTTCCGAGGACCTTCGTGATGCGGAAGGAGCCTGCGTCGGTGCCCAGGGCGAACAGCCCGATGAGGAAGGGGACGTCGCCGAGCTTGGTGACCAGGAATGCCTTGATGGAGGCGGCACGGGCCTCGGGCGTCTCCCAGTAGTGGCCGACCAGGAAGTACGAGCAGATGCCCATCACTTCCCAGCCGACCAGCAGCACGATCAGGTCGCCGGAGTAGACGACCAGGAGCATCGCGGAGGTGAACAGGGAGACGAGGGCCGCGTACGAGGGGTAGCGCGGGTCGTCGTGCAGGTAGCCCGTCGAGTAGATCTGCACACAGGTGGCGACGACGCCGACCAGGACGGCGACGAGGGCCGCGAAGCCGTCGATGTGCAGGGCCAGTTCGATCGGGACCGAGCCGGTGGGCGTGAGCTCGGTGGCCGCGTCGAGGGCCTGGCCGGCGCCCTGGCGGGCGGCGACGAGCACGGCCAGCACGAGCGCCGCGAGGGTCGGCAGGACGGCGAGCGGGCGGACGAAGCCGGGGGCCGTGCGGCCCAGCAGCAGGCCGGCCGCGGCGCCCAGGAACGGAAGGAGAGGAACGAGGACGGCGAGGGTGGTCGTGGTCACGCGGTGGCCTCAGCCTTCTCGGCCGCAGGGGTGTCGCCTTCGCGGCCCTCGGCGGTGTCGCGGAGTCGGTCGATGTCCGAGGTGCCGCGGTTGCGGTGGACGGCGAGGACGATCGCGAGGCCGATGCCGATCTCGGCGGCGGCGATGGCGATGGTGAACAGGGTCAGGGCCTGGCCGGAGTGCAGGGTCTCGCGGGCGGCCCTGCTCAGCCAGACGTCGAAGGCGACGAGGTCGAGGTTGACGGCGTTGAGCATCAGCTCGACCGACATCAGGACGAGGATCGCGTTCCGGCGGGCGAGGACCCCGTACAGGCCCGTGCAGAAGAGGAGGGCGGAGAGCACGGCGGGATAGACGAGGTGCATCAGCGGATGCCCTCCTTCTCGCTCCGGCTGCCCGGAACGGCCGGGGCGCCGGGGGCGGTGGCCGCGTCCGCCTTCTTCTTGCGGGAGAGGACGATCGCGCCGACCAGAGCGGCGAGGAGGAGGACGGAGAGGGCCTCGAAGGGGAGGACCCAGTTCTGGAAGAGGCTCGCGCCGGTGACCTCGGTGGAGCCGGAAGCGGGGCCGTCGAGGTCGATCCAGGTCGTGCGGAAGGCGTCGACCACCACCCAGACCAGGGCGGCCGCGGCCGCGACGGCCACGGTGAGGGCGGCCCAGCGGTTGCCGGAATCCGCGTCGGGGGAGCGGCCGATGGGCGCCTTGGTGAGCATGAGGCCGAACAGGAGGAGGACGACGACGGAACCCACGTAGATGAGGACCTGCATCCAGGCGATGAACTCGGCGGTGAGCAGGAGGTACTCGACGGCGAGGCCGCCGAGCGCCCCCACCAGCCACAGGGCCGCGTGCACCAGCTGCTTGGTGGTCACGGTCACGAGCGCGGCGCCGAAGGTGACCAGGCCGACGAGGAGGAAGACCACCTCGACGCCGGTCGGCGAGAGGAAACCGTGTGTCCCGGCGGCAGCCGTGGGCAGCACGGTGGAGGCAGGGCTCATGACGCCCCCTCCTGCGGTTCGGTGGGGGCGGCCTGGGCGGCGGCCAGCTTCTCGGCGGTCTTGCGGGCGGCGGCGATCTCCTTCGGCTCCTCGGCGCCCGGGTCGAGGGCGGGCGGGGCGGGCACCGTCCACATCCACTCGCGGAGCTTGTCGCGCTCGTGGGTGAGGTCGCGGATGTCGGTCTCGGCGTACTCGAACTCCGGGGACCAGAACAGGGCGTCGAAGGGGCACACCTCGATGCAGATACCGCAGTACATGCAGAGGGAGAAGTCGATGGCGAAGCGGTCCAGGACGTTGCGGCTGCGCTCGCGGCCACCCGGGGCGGCGGGCGGCACCGTCTCCTTGTGGGAGTCGATGTAGATGCACCAGTCCGGGCACTCCCGGGCGCACAGCATGCAGACCGTGCAGTTCTCCTCGAAGAGACCGATGACGCCGCGGCTGCGGGGCGGGAGGTCGGGCTGGACGTCCGGGTACTGCTCGGTGACGGACCTCTTCGTCATCGTGCGGAGAGTGACGGCAAGGCCCTTGGCCAGACCGGAGCCGGGAATCGACAGGCGGGACCGCCCGGAGGGCGTCGTTGCGGGCCGGTGGCCGGGCGACGGGCGGGACATCAGGAGATCACCACCTTGACGATGCCGGTGAGGGCGATCTGGGCGAGTGAGAGGGGGACGAGGAGCGTCCAGGAGAGCTTCTGGAGCTGGTCCTCACGCAGCCGGGGGTAGGTGACGCGGAGCCAGATGACGACGAAGGCGAGGATCGCGGTCTTCAGCAGCGTCCAGACCCAGCCGAGGCCGTCGGCGCCCCAGGGGCCGTTCCAGCCGCCCAGGAACAGGACGGTGGTCAGCCCGCACAGGACGACGATGCCGGCGTACTCGGCGAGGAGGAACAGGGCGAAGCGGAGACCGGTGTACTCGGTGTACGCGCCGAAGATGATCTCCGAGTCGGCGACGGGCATGTCGAAGGGCGGCCGCTGCAGCTCGGCGAGGCCGGCGACGAAGAAGACGATCGCGCCGACGATCTGCCAGGGCAGCCACCACCACTCGAAGGCGTCGACGATGCCCGGGAGCGAGACGGTGCCCGCCGCCATCGCCACCGAGGCGGCGGCCAGCAGCATCGGAAGTTCGTAGGCGAGCAGCTGGGCGGCCGTGCGCAGGCCGCCGAGGAGGGAGAACTTGTTGGCGGAGGCCCAGCCGGCCATGAGGGAGCCGAGGACGCCGACGCCCATCACGGCCAGGACGAAGAAGATGCCCGCGTCGATGACCTGGCCGACGGCACCCTCACCGGGACCGATCGGGATCGCGAGGAGCACGAGCAGGTACGGGAGGAGCGCGACGGCGGGGGCCATCTGGAAGATACGGCGGTCCGCGCCCGCGGGGACGATGTCCTCCTTCTGCGCGAACTTCACGCCGTCGGCGACGAGCTGGGCCCATCCGTGGAACCCGCCGGCGTACATCGGGCCGAGGCGACCCTGCATGTGCGCCATGACCTTGTGTTCGGTCTGGCCCACGATCAGGGGGAAGGTGAGGAAGACGACGAAGACGACGAGGAGTCGCAGGGCGACGTCGAGTGCGCCGTTCACTGCGTGCCTCCGGTGGGGTCGTCGGGGGTGGCGGTCTCGTGCCTGGAGGGGGTTGCGTCAGAGGACGCGGCCCCGGGAGGCCCGGCGTCGCCGGGCTGGGCTTCACCTGGGTCGCGGGCTTCGCCGGGGGCGCGGTCTTCCCTGGGGCCACGGTCTTCCCCGAGGCTGTGGTCTTCGCCGGGGCTGCGGGCTTCCCCGAGGCTGCGGGCTTCGCCGGGGCCACGGTCTTCCCTGGGGCTGCGGGCTTCGGCGTGGCTGTGGTCTTGGCCGGGGCCGCGGTCTTCTTCGCCGGGGCCGGCAGCTTCATCAGGGTCGGTGGCTTCGCCAAGACCCGCCGCTTCGCCAGAGCCGGCCGCCTCACCGGGGCCCGCCGCTTCGCCAGAGCCGGCGGCTTCGCCGTCGCCAGGGGCGGCTTCACGGCGGGCCGGGCCCGGCTGGGCCCCGGTCTCATCCGTGGCGGCCGCCCCGGCCTCCGGTTCGGGGCCGCTGCCGGGAGTGGGCTCGTGCTCGTCGAAGGCCGGGCGGGCGTGGTGCCAGGGCGCGTCCGAGCTGCTCGGTGCGGTGCGGGGCCCGGGGGCCGTGCCCTCTGGCGCCGGAGCGGCCGCGCGCTGCGAGACGGAACCGTCGGACGCACTGCGTGCGCGACGCGGCCCGGCCGGAGCCGGGGCTCCCGCGTCGGCCGCCGTCCTGCGCTGCGAGGCCGAACCCTCCGACACACTGCGCGCGCGGCGCGGCGTGCCCGGGGCGGCCGGGGTGCCCGGGGCGGCCGAGCCGGCCTCCGTGGTGGCGCCCTCGGCCGGGGCCTGGCTCGCCGAGCCCTCGGCTGCCGTCCGGGGGCGGCGGACCGGCCGTTCGCCCGCGGCTCGGGCCGGGCGAGCCGGGCGGGCCGGGGCCGGCGGGAGCTGGCCCTTGAGGGGCCCCCACTCGTTGGGGTCGGGGACGCCCGGGGGCAGCATCTGGCGGCGCTTGGGGCCGCCGTGGTCGGACTCCCCCGGTTCCTTGGCGCCGGGCCATGCCTTGGCGACTCGGGCCGCCAGCACGAAGTCCTTGCGCAGGGGGTGGCCCTCGAAGCTCTCGGGCAGGAGCAGGTGCTCCAGCCCCGGGTGGCCCTCGAAGGTCACGCCGAACATCTCGTGGGTTTCCCGTTCGTGCCAGGCGGCGCCCGCGTAGACCGCCACCGCGGAGGGGAGGACGGGGACCTCGTGCGGGACCGTCGTACGCAGGAGGAGGCGACGGACCGGTGACAGGGCCACCACGTGGGCCGAGACGCGCAGGCCCGTGCCTGGTTCGTCGACCGCGCTCAGCCAGTCGAAGTAGGTGCAGCCCAGGTCGTCGCGCGCCACCCGGAGCGCCGCGATCCAGGCCGTCGGCGGCACGTCGACCGTGAGGACCTCGTAGGACTCCTCGGCCGCGGCCTCGGAACCGAAGAGCTCCTCGGCCGGTGCCGGCAGCCAGCCGATGCCGGTCATCGCCCCTCCCCCTGCAGCGGACCCGGGCCCGGCTCCGCCGGAGAGCCGGCCTCCGGGGCGGAAGCCGCGGACGGCGGCCGGACCAGACCGCTCTGCAGGGCGGCGGTGGACGGCCGCGACGAGCCGTACCGCTCTCCGAGCGACTCGCGGGCGATCTTCTCCTGGAGCTTGAGGATGCCCTGGAGCAGCGCCTCCGGCCGCGGCGGGCAGCCGGGGACGTACACGTCCACCGGGATGATCTGGTCGACGCCCTTCGTGACGGAGTACGAGTCCCAGTAGGGGCCGCCGCAGTTCGAGCAGGCGCCGAAGGAGATGACGTACTTCGGCTCGGGCATCTGCTCGTACAGGCGTTTGACGGCCGGGGCCATCTTGTCCGTGACGGTGCCGGAGACGACCATCAGGTCCGCCTGGCGAGGGCCGGGCGCGAACGGGATGACCCCGAGGCGGATGAAGTCGTGGCGGGCCATCGACGCGGCGATGAACTCGATCGCGCAGCAGGCGAGGCCGAAGTTGAAGACCCACAGCGAGTAGCGGCGGCCCCAGTTCAGGACCACCTTCATCGGCTCGGGGGCCAGGCGGGCGAGCACGCCGAGCCGCTTCGGCTCCGGCAGCGGCACCGCCTGGGAGGCCGACGCGGTCGAGGGGTTCACGTCCATGACAGGACGCCCTTCTTGTAGGCGTACAGCAGCCCCACGGCCAGGAAACCGAGGAAGACGAACATCTCCACGAGGGTGGTCGCGCCGTACCGGGGATCGGCGAAGACCGTCGCCCACGGGAAGAGGAAGATCGAGTCGACCGCGAAGATCACGTACAGGAACGCGTAGACGTAGTACCGGACCTGTGTGTGGGCCCAGCCCTCGCCGACGGGGTCGACGCCGCACTCGTACGTCAGGAGCTTCTCCGGGGTGGGCACCACGGGGCGCAGCAGGCGGCCCGCGCCGAAGGCCACGGCCACGAAGAGCACGCCGACGACGGCGAGCAGCCCGACGACGGAATAGGAGTGGAAGTAGCCGGACGCGAGGGCGTTCCCGGTGGTCATCACGCCTCCGGTTCCCACGTTCCCGGTTCCCACGCTTCCAGTCTCCGCGCTCCCGGTCTCCGCCATGACAGCGACGGCGGTCGGATCCGGCACGTCAGCTCCTCGCTCCCTGACCTCGTGACCTTGGTGGACCTTGTGTTCGACGATCTGTACGCACGGGAGTCTAGGCCCTCCTAAAGAGAGCGTAAGCAGCCCGTCACGCCTGGGGGCGGTCGGATCCCGTGAGGGTGGGGTTTGCCCCAGTGATTCCTCGGAGGCCCGCCTCATGGCGTCGGGCGGCGCCACGCGGCAGGCTGGCGGACATGAACGAACGAGGCCGGCGGATATGACCCGGCGCATCACGAGCCCCGGCACCCAGGACGGCGACAGCCCGCCGCCCGCGCGTCTCGCCCTGGAGGGGCACACCTGGCGGGAGATCGCGCATCTGCTCGCAAATTTCCCGGCGTCGCTGGTCGGATTCGTCTACGCGGTGACGGTGCTGTGCACAGGTGCGGGGCTGACAGTGACCGTGGTCGGCCTCCCGGTGCTGGCGGCGGGGCTGCTGGGCGCGCGCCAACTGGGCAAGCTGGAGCGGGCACGGGCCAGGGCGCTGCTCGGGGTGCGGGTGGAGGAGCCGAGCCCGCTGCCGTTGCGCCGGACCGGCGGGATCTTCCCGTGGCTGTGGATGGCGCTGAGGGACCCGGTGGGCTGGCGGACGCTCCTGTACGACGCCATACGGCTGCCCTGGGGGATCCTCACCTTCACGGTGACGTTCGTGTCGCTGTTCCTCCTCTGGCCGGTGCTGCCGTTCATCGCCCGCGGGCTGACCAATGTGGACCGTGCGATGGTGCGCGGTCTGCTGTCCCCCTCCGACGAACTGGAGCGGCGCATCGCCGAACTGGAATCCGACCGCGGGGTCGTCGTGGACACGGCGGCGGCGGATCTGCGGCGTATCGAGCGCGATCTGCACGACGGCGCGCAGGCCCGGCTGGTGAACCTGGCGATGGGCCTCGGGCTGGCGAAGGAGAAGCTGCTCGAGGACCCGGACTCGGCGGCCGCGATGGTCGAGGAGGCGCACGGCGAGGTGAAGCTGGCCCTGCAGGAGCTTCGGGATCTCGCGCGCGGCATCCATCCGGCGGTCCTCACCGACCGCGGTCTGGACGCCGCACTGTCGTCGGTGGCCGCGCGCTGCACCGTGCCCGTGAAGGTGAGCGTGGACCTCGGTGCGAGACCGGCCGCGGCGATCGAGGGCATCGCCTACTTCACGGTGTCCGAGCTGCTGCAGAACGTCAGCAAGCACAGCGGGGCCGGAGCCGCTTCCGTCGACGTGTGGCGTGCGGACGAGCGGCTGCTCATCCAGGTGCGGGACGACGGCCGCGGCGGTGCCCGCCTCGACGGCGGCAGCGGCATGGCGGGGCTCGCGGAGCGGCTGGGCGCCGTCGACGGCCTGTTCGCCGTCGACTCGCCGATGGGCGGCCCCACGACGATCACGGCGGAGCTGCCGTGGCGGGACCGGGAAGACGAGGACCGGCGACCGGGGCACGGCCGACGGTAGGGGCGTGCGATGCCCCGTCCCGGCATACGGGGGTGGGGAAAACCCCCGGTTGAAGACGCCGACCCGCTCCATGGCCGGGCGGGCCCGGGGACAGCAGGGTGGAGACACGAGCCGGGGCCGGTCGGGAAGGCCGGCCGGGGTGGACGACGAGGGGACGGACGACGCCGATGGCCACGCAGTACGGGCAGGGGTACGGAGAGTGGGACCGCCCCGCATTCGAGGGCGCCCGGGGGCGGACGCACCGCCTTCCGGCCGCGCTGCGGGCGCCGATCGAGGCGCGCAGCTGGAAGGAGTTCTGCTACCTGCTGCTGAGCCTGCCGATCGGCATCATGATGTTCACCTTCAGCGTGACGATGTTCTCGCTGGGGGCCGGGCTGCTGGTGACGTTCGTCGGCGTTCCGCTGCTCGCGGCGGCGCTCGCGGGGTGCCGGGGGTTCGGGGCGCTGGAGCGGGTGCGGGCGCGGGCGCTGCTGGGGCTGGAGGTGGCCGCCCCGGAGCCGGTGCCGGTGCCGGGCGGGCGGAGCGGGCCCATGGGATGGGTCGGGGCAATGCTCAAGAGCGGGACGTCGTGGCGGCACATGCTGTACACGGTGGTGCAGTTCCCGTGGGCCACGTTCTCCTTCTCCGTCGGGGTGAGCCTCTGGACGACCGGGTGGGCACTGCTGACGTACCCGCTGTGGTTCTGGGTGTTTCCCGCGTACGCCGGTCAGGGCGGGATCCAGCTGTACGGCGACGAGACCCACCACATCTACCTCGACAACCCGTTCGAGATCACGGTGACCGCGCTGGTGGGACTGCTGTTCACCCTGGCCACGCCGTGGATCGTGCGGGGGCTGACGACGGTGGACCGACTGCTGGTGCACGGGCTTCTCGGGCCGTCGCGGCTGGCGACGCGGGTGGTGGAGCTGGAGTCGGACCGCGGCGTGGTGGTCGACACTGCGGCGGCGGATCTGCGGCGCATAGAACGGGACCTGCACGACGGGGCGCAGGCTCGGCTGGTGGCGTTGGCCATGGATCTGGGTCTGGCGAAGGAGAAGCTCGCGGAGGATCCGCAGGCGGCGGCTCGGATGGTGGACGAGGCGCACGGCGAGGTGAAGACGGCTCTGCAGGAGCTGCGGGACCTGGCGCGCGGGATCCATCCGGCGGTGCTCACGGACCGGGGGCTGGACGCGGCGCTGTCGGCGGTGGCGTCGCGGTGCACCGTGCCGGTGCAGGTGGATGTGGATCTGCCGTCACGGCCGGCGCCCGCGATCGAGGGCATCGCCTACTTCACGGTGTCGGAGCTGCTGCAGAACGTCAGCAAGTACGCGCAGGCGTCGCGGGCCTCGGTGGATGTGTGGCGGATGGACGACAGGCTGCTGCTGCAGGTGACGGACGACGGGGTGGGCGGTGCGGACGCCTCGGGCGGGTCGGGCCTGGCAGGGCTGGCGGAGCGGCTCGACGCGGTGGACGGGATCCTCGTCATCGACTCGCCGGCCGGAGGGCCGACTCGGATCACCGCCGAGCTGCCGTGGCGGTCGGCCTGACGGGCCCTGCGTGCACTGCGCGCCCCTGGCCGTCCTGAGGAGCCGCCCCAGGCCCTTCGGCTGTGCGCCTGTCCGTCCGTCAGCAGGGGCCACATCCGCAGGGGCCGGGGGCGCCGCCGTGCCGCGGGTACGGCACCGCTACGGCACCGGTGCGACCTCCAGCCTCCGCCTCCGGCCTCCTCCACAGCATTCCCCTCCCTACCCACCTCTCCCCCTCTCTACCTTCCTCCTCCTTCCTCCTTCCTCCTTCCTCCGGCTGTGCCGCCCTCCCCGCCCGGCCCGGCCCCCGCGGACACACCGGGGTTATCCACAGGCCCGGTGCGCCTTCGGGGATCGCGCGATACTGAGGTGCCGAAGAGGCGGCAGGACGACCGGCCGCCTAGGACACCGCCGGACGCACAGGACGCACGGCCTGAAAAGGAAGGCTCGGGGGGCCGAGGATCGTGGAGGACAGGGTGCGGGTGGTCATCGCCGAGGATTCAGTGCTGCTCAGGGAGGGCCTGACCCGGCTGTTGACAGACCGCGGGCATGATGTCGTCGCCGGTGTCGGGGACGGAGAAGCGCTCATCAAGACCATCACCGAGCTGGCGGACCGCGGCGAATTGCCCGATGTGGTCGTCGCCGACGTGCGGATGCCGCCGACACACACGGACGAGGGGGTCCGGGCCGCCGTGCGGTTGCGCAAGGCTCACCCCGGACTCGGGGTGCTCGTCCTGTCGCAGTACGTGGAGGAGCGGTACGCCACGGAACTGCTGGCCGGTTCCAGCCGCGGCGTCGGCTATCTGCTCAAGGACCGGGTCGCCGAGGTGCGAGAGTTCGTGGACGCCGTGGTGCGGGTGGCCCGGGGAGGCACCGCGCTGGATCCCGAGGTCGTCGCGCAGCTGCTCGGGCGGAGCCGCAAGCAGGACGTGCTCGCCGCACTCACCCCGCGGGAGCGGGAGGTCCTGGGGCTGATGGCCGAGGGGCGTACCAACTCCGCGATCGCCAGGCAGCTCGTCGTGAGCGACGGAGCCGTGGAGAAGCACGTCAGCAACATCTTCCTGAAGCTCGGCCTGTCCCAGAGTGACGGGGATCACCGGCGTGTTCTGGCCGTCCTCACCTACCTCAACTCATGACCGGCTGACACTGTGTCAGACAGCGGGGTGCGACGTCCGAGGGCCGACCGCCCGACGGGCCCGCGCCGGCCCCCACCGCGGCCCCGGATCGCCGGGCGCCACGGCGGTCCGGGCCACCGGGACGCGGCCCCGGAACCGCCCGGCACTCCCCAGGCACCAGAACCGAAGGGCGAGCAGGGAGCGTCCTCCGAAGCAGCGTCGGAGGGCGGGCACATCATCACAACTCAGGGCGCCGATTCGTCTCATCTTCGTGTCCATCATGCGAACGGCCGAGGGAAGGCGACCCTTACCGACGTAGGGTTGATCCTGGGAAGGCCGGTGGGACGGCCGCTCCCAGACAGCCGCCTCGAGGGAGGTCCAGTTCAGTGACCAGCCAGGTCAGCAGTCCAGCGGAGCAGGCGGACGGTGCCGTCGTGGGGGAACAGCGCAAAGCGGCCGGTTCGAAGGACGTGCGCAAGCTCGACCGGGTGATCATCCGGTTCGCAGGTGATTCCGGTGACGGTATGCAGCTCACCGGTGACCGTTTCACCTCGGAGACGGCGTCGTTCGGCAACGACCTGTCGACGCTGCCGAACTTCCC